>CAIRES010000001.1 GCA_903877645.1 uncultured Bacteroidota bacterium
AGCCTGTGCAAAAGAAGAAGTAGATGATGCACCTACGATGATTGCTGCTGCTACGATTACTTTAGAGATGATGTTTTTCATTTTGTTTGTTTTTAGTTTGGTTGAGTTATTTGATTAAGTTTGTTTGTTGCTGTTTGATAGATATATAACCAACGACGTGCCAAACTCATAAAACATTGATAATCAATAAATTAAAATTCTGGCATAGTGTCAAAATTCCATGAGGTGGAAGAAATTTCTGTTAAATGGATTTTTTACAAAAACAAAATAGAAATAGTAGGTTTGTGATATTAATCACCTTTTAAAATATCCCGCTATGTTTCAAAATCTCAAAAAATGGGTTGAACGATCTTCGTTAACTCTTGCTACCTTATTTTTTACTCTTTCCACCCATGCACAAATAGGTATCATATCTACGGTGGTAGGAACAGGTTTGGGAGGTTATAGTGGCGACCATGGGCCGGCCACATCGGCGACAATTGATCATCCAATTGTAATAGCTACTGATGCAGCCGGAAATCTATACGTTGCTGATAACGTAAATAATGCAATAAGAAAGATCAGCACTACAGGCGTAATTACTACTATCGCGGGAACTGGAACAGCCGGATATAACGGAGACGGGATTGCAGCAACAAGCGCGAAATTGAACAGCCCTTATGGAGTGGCGGTAGATGCGGCGGGTAATATCTACATTGCAGATGCATTTAATCAACGCATTAGAAAGGTAAATACAAGTGGCATAATATCTACAATAGCGGGTACCGGAACTGCCGGGTTTAATGGAGACGGAGCTTTGGCTACAGCAACGCAATTCTGGAATCCAACCTGTGTGAGACTTGATGCAACCGGCAACATATATATTGCAGACAATCAAAACATAAGAATAAGAAAAATAAGTACTTCTAACATTGTTTCTACTATTACAGGCAATGGATCGGTGGGTTATACGGGAGATGGCGGACCGGCAACGGCTGCACGGATAAGTTATCCGGCTGGTATTTGGGTAGATAACCTGGGGAATATATTAATTGCTGATGGCTTAAACCATGCCGTGCGTAAAATAAACCCGGCAGGTACAATATCCACGATTGCTGGAAATGGCACAACAGGTTTTACAGGTGCAGGCGGCCCTGCCACAGCTGCAATAATTAGTCAACCGGAAGATGTTTTTGAGGATATCTCGGGTAATCTTTATTTCGTTGACGCAGTGAATAATACATTACATAAGATAAACACTTCGGGTATTATTACCACAATAGCAGGCAACGGGGTGGCTGCATCAATCGGTGATGGAGGGCCTTCTACAGCTGCCGAATTGAACGGCCCCGATGGAGTTTGTATAAGCACCTCCGGGAATATCTACATTGCTGAAGCTTTTGGAAACCGCATTCGTATGATCGCGACGGGTTATTTGCCCTCGTTCATTGATGGAGCCTCAAGATCCATATCGATGTGTACTGATGCTCCAGCATTGAGCATTGATTCTGTCTTATCGGTACTTGACTCAGGTTCTTCACGAACACTCACATGGCAAATAGTTACGGCCCCAAGCCATGGCGCAGTCATTGGCACCTACTCCACTTCTTCCACGGGTGGAATAGTTGTACCAAGCGGGTTGACCTATACACCGGCAGGTAGCTATGCTGGAAGTGATCTGTTTAAAATCTCCGTAAGCGACGGCGTTAACACAGACACGATAACAATAAACGTGGTGATCAACCCATTGCCTTACGCAGGTATTATTAGTGGTATAGACAGTGTGTGCCCCGGTAGTTCAGTGCCATTATCTGAAACGGTGCCAGGCGGTATATGGAGTTATAGCGATCGTTTTATATCCTATGTAAACACTTCAGGAGTCGCAACCGGCATTGCACCTGGTGTTGATACGGTGATTTATACTATTTCCAATGAATGCGGAGTAGTATCTGCGTTATTTTCGTTTACTGTCTTATCATATGAATCCTGCCATACAGGCGTAAACAATATCGGGAAAAGTGAGATTGGCAATAAAATATTTCCTAATCCGTCAACAGGCATCGTAACTATTTACATTGTTTCAGATAAAGAAGACCAGACAACAGTTACTGTGAATGACGTTCTTGGGAAAAAAGTTGGTCAATACAAAATACCAACTAATGAGGAAACTACTTTAAATTTTGGAATAGCTCCTAGTATGTACTTTATTGAAACAGTGACCGGCCAACAGAAATGGAGCCAGATTATTATAATCTCGAAATGATGATCTGTGTTTTGTTTGATAAAACGATATGGTATTTAGTTGAAGCAAAAGAGGCCGTCTATACGAAAATTTTCTCCATTAGATACCCGAATAAAAAGAGGCAGTCTCAGACTTTTGAGACAGCCTCTTTAAACTATTGTTTGTCTTATTATTTTACTTGATCACCTCCAGCTCTTTGCCCACCTTAATAAAGGCATCAATGGCTTTATCGAGGTGATGGCGGTCGTGGCCGGCGGAGATCTGTACACGGATGCGGGCCTGGCCCTTGGCTACTACGGGGTAGAAGAAGCCAACCACGTAAATACCTTCTTCGAGCATACGGGCTGCAAACTTCTGCGCTACCACTGCGTCATACAGCATGAGAGGTGCAATAGCATGGGTACCGGGTTTGATGTCGAAACCGGCATCGGTCATGCGCTTGCGGTAGTAGGTGGTGTTCTCCTCCAGCTTGTCGCGCAGGGCGGTGGTTTCGCTGAGCATATCCAGCACTGCTATGGATGCGCCTACTATGGATGGAGCAAGTGAATTGGAGAACAGGTATGGGCGGCTGCGCTGGCGCAGCATTTCTATAATTTCTTTTTTGCCGCTGGTAAAACCACCACATGCACCACCGAGCGCCTTGCCCAGTGTGCCGGTAATAATATCTATACGGCCCATAACACCACACAGCTCATGCACACCACGGCCGGTAGCGCCCATAAAGCCCGATGAATGGCTTTCGTCTATCATCACCAGGGCATCATACTTATCGGCGAGGTCGCATATTTTATCGAGCTGGGCTATGGTACCGTCCATGGAGAAAACAGAATCGGTAACGATGATGCGGGTACGCGCATCGGCATTGGCCTGTAGCTGCGCTTCCAGGTCGGCCATATCATTGTGCTTGTAGCGGCCACGGCGGGCTTTGCACAGGCGCACACCGTCTATGATAGAGGCATGGTTCAATTCATCAGAGATAATGGCATCTTCCTCGCCCAGCAGTGGTTCGAACACACCACCATTGGCATCAAAGCAGGCAACGTACAATATAGTATCGTCTGTACCCAGGAATTTGGCCAGCTTGGCCTCCAGCTCTTTATGAATGTCCTGCGTGCCGCAGATAAAGCGCACAGAGCTCATACCATAGCCGCGGCTATCGAGTGTGCGGTGGGCTGCCTCCAGCACCTTGGGGTGCGAGGACAGGCCGAGATAGTTATTAGCACAGAAGTTGAGTACCGTGCGACCATTGACCGTTATCTCTGCTCCCTGTGGCGATTCAATGATGCGCTCCTGCTTGAATAAGCCTGCGTCTTTAATGTCCTGCAATTCTTTTTGCAGGCGCGTATAGAATGAAGGACTGGACATGTATCTGGAATTTGAAACAAAAATTAAGCTTCGAGCCTTACCTGGTGAAGGTGGCTACACAATTATCAGTAACACCGGCAGGGTTCACTGCTGTATAAGTGATCACCATTTTATCGGCAGTGTACGTACCGGCACCGGTCACATAAACTCCGTTTCCTATGTTCTGGTTGTAGATATACAGTGAATCGCTGTTGCAGTTGAAAGATACATTAGCCACAGCATGGTTGCCATAGCCACCAAAGTTGCTCACAGCAAGGTAGCCGTAACCAATAGAAGTAGCCGAGGCTGAATACACATAACCTGTGGTACACATATTACTGCCATTAAGGTTGCCGGCAAAGAGATCACTACAGTTTGGTGGTATCACGTTCACATTAAAATTGTAAGTGTGCGGCACCTGCGTAGAAGTATAGGCAGTGATGCTTACCGGATAAACGCCTTCAGCTATTTTATTAGTAGTAAAGACGAAATTCTCAGTATAAGTAGGGATGCCATTGAAGCTGTTTGGCGACACAACGATACCGGATGGCAGGCCGGAAATAACAAGTTTTACAGAATCGCCCTGGAAACCGGATAGGAATTTTACCAGTACGGGCATAGTGTAAGTGCCGGAATCGGGTATGTATATATCCTGGATAGTGCTGTCGTAAGTATCGTTAGATACATTGTACTCCAAAGTCCTTTTTATCTGCTTTTGGCAGGAAGCCATTAAAGAGCCTATAGCCAGCAACAAAACAATTACTTTCTTCATATAACTGATTTAAAGTGGAAAGATACATTCATAACATTAAAAATCATAGCCATTTTACTTTTTCCGCCAGCGGAATGCTCCTTGCACCATCCTTTGCAGGCTCATCGGTATAGCCCAGATAGATGAGGCCAAGGATAATGTCGTGTTCCCCCAGGTGCAGGTGTTCCTTGAGCGCGTGGCTATGTGTCATACCGCCGGAACTCCAGTAAGAAGCGATCCCGAGGGCGGTAGCACCCAGCAAAATATTCTGTATAGCAGCCGATGCCGCGGATATTTCTTCTACCTGCGGTATTTTCACATTAGTGCCCCGCTTCATTACTGCCACTATCAGGTGGGAGCCAAGGTCCACGTTGTGGACGAGCTTCTCAAAAGTGGCTTCCTGCCTTTTGTCTTCGGCAGTGTGCTGCCAGTAAAGGTCGGCATGGGTTTTGCCAAATTGTTTCAGCGCATCGCCACCATATACAAAAAAGTACCAGGGCTCGGTGCGGCCATGGGTGGGGGCCCAGTCGGCCAGCGCGAGGAGCTGGTTCACGGTTTCATTGGGTATTTGTTTCCCGTTCATCTTCGCCCAGCCTATTGAGCGCCTGTTCTTTATTGTCTTTTCTACCTGTTGAAATTGGTCGTTATGCATAAGAGCGGCAAAGGTAGGGGGTTTGGCGGGAAAGAGGCAAACGAATTCCTGAAAAAGCTACTCGCCAACACGGATACCGGATTGCGGATTAGGGTGTTTTTTTATTTCGCTGAAGGGAATAATGCTCCAATCCGGGTTACGGCAAGGGCCCTGTACGTGCGGAAAATCAGGAGAAAGGTACATTCCTTTATCTGTCAGGTACCAGGAGGCAAATTTCCACACCTCTGCATCATTGTAATTGCAGGAAGTATCATCGTCGAGGGCTGTGTGCATCTCTTTAGGATAAAGCCCCCTCAGCAGTACAAGCAATCTGGGAGCAAAAGTATTGGATTGGTAGTCGACCCAGGCATCGTAGTGAGCCTGTTTGTCGGGAGCTGGCAGCTCGGGAAGCAGCAAAATATCATCGAATTCCAGGTCGTTCCCGGTTTTCAGGCTGATATTCACAGGGGCATCACCAAAATCAGGATGGGCAGCACCGGGGCAGTATACAGAAGTGAATACATCGAAGCTAAGCACTGAATTATTGAGGTATGGCCGGGAGATGTTATAATTGTCTACTTCGCAGGCAAAACTCTCCTCAGCGCTGGCCAATAGCATATTCTTCAGGCGGGCATTTACCTGTTGTATTATTTTCGGGTTAGTACCTCCACTTATTTGCACCATGTTAATATCTGTCTGGTCTATGCGGATATAACTGAGCGTATAAATGCCAGACTTCACTATGGAGTCTGTCACAATTTTCAACAAGGAGCAACGAACATTGGAATAAAGATCACCAGGCGCTTCACCATTGCTCTTAACTGAACGTAATTCAACAGACAAAGGCTTTCTATTCTTGCCTGTCCATGTCCCTTTGAAAACACCTTTATCTCTTATTGTCAGCAAAAAAGTCTCGCCTGCCTTTGTATCATCATCATCCTGCTTAACAGTCAGTTTTATATTCTTATCTATGGCGCTTCCCTTGAAATAAATATCGTGCAATGAGGACTTATAGAAATAAGTACCCTCGCACGTATTGCCATCAACAGACAGGCTCATTACTATAGGAAATTTCCCGATGGTGCCTTCCAGCACATAGTCGGTAGCAAGCAGGTGGTTTGAAACAAAAAGGAAGGACAGTAAAAGGAATTTTTTCATGAATGTGTGTTTAGTCTATTCCGAGGTCTCTGTTCTGCAGTACGATTTTCATGGTACCGGAAAACAGGCGTTGCTCATGTTTACTATCGTAAAACTCCACAAAGACCCTTTTGCTGCCTTCGATAGGTGGCTGCTCATCAACAAGTATAGACGTTACCGGTTTATGTTTTGCATTCTGAATAAAAGCGTGGCCGGAAGAAATAAGGAAAGAACCAACGCCATCCTGTATGAGTACCTGGAGGCTGCTCCGGTATTCGGTATGGGTAACATCAGGCAACAGGTCTATGGTGTGGTCTTCAGTGGTATCGAGACCTGATGAAGCGCCAAAAGTATGGTCGCCGCTTTCTGCCAGCAGTTTCAGTGCTTTGTCTATATCTTTTATAGTGAATGAAATAGTGTATTTGCCAAAAATGACATGCACCTGCGGCTTTTGCCACAGCGTGTGCATTTCAATAGTTTTTTGTGCCAGCGAGGTGTAAGAAAAAGCTACGGCTACTACGAAAAGAAAGACCGTTCTCATCTCCTGAATATTTTTATAGTTTAAAAGTACGGAAAACAACTAATTTTATCGCCCTAAAGAATAATACTATGAAAAGCCTGGCGAGTGATAACTATGCAGGAGTGTTGCCTGAAATAATGGAGGCCTTACAAAAAGCCAATACCGGCCATGCCCGTTCGTATGGTGCAGATGATCTGACCAAAAGGGCAACCAACCTGTTCAGGGAGGTATTTGATGCCGATGTGGATGTTTACTTTGTATTCAATGGCACTGGTGCAAATGTGTTGAGTATCAGCAGCGCTACCCAATCTTATAATGCAGTACTGTGTTCAGACACCTCACACATATATAATGATGAGTCTTCGGCCCCGGAAACATTCACGGGCTGCCGGTTTTTTCCGCTGCCTGCCAATGATAAAGGAAAGCTGGATGTACATACCATAAAGGAAAGGCTGATCCGTAAAGGTGATGTGCATTATGCGCAAACAGCCATGGTGTCCATAACCCAGGCTACAGAGTATGGCACGGTATACAAGCCCGAAGAAATAAAAGCAATAGCAGCGCTATGCAAAGAGCATGAAATATACCTGCACATGGATGGCTCCCGTTTCTTCAACGCGGCAGCGTCACTGAAGTGCGACCTGAAAGACATTAGCAGTAAAGCCGGTGTGGATATACTATCGCTGGGTGGTACCAAAGCCGGGATGATGTATGGCGAGGCAGTAGTAGTATTTAATAAAGAGCTATCGAAACAAATAGCCTACAAGCACAAGCAGGTGATGCAACTGGCATCGAAGACCCGCTTTATAGCCGCGCAGTTTGAGGCTATGCTGCAAAATGAGCTATGGCGCAAGACTGCTACGCATGCTAACAAGATGGCAGAGTTGCTGTGCAAATCACTCACACCCAACCGCCATGTGAAAATAACCAAGCCGGTACAGGCCAATGCGGTATTTGCGGAGATACCCCGCAGCTGGTACGAGCCGCTGCAGGAGCATTACCCATTCTATGTATGGAAAGACAGTACGCACGAAGTAAGGCTGATGTGCTCATGGGATACTAATGAGGAGGATATACAGGCGTTTGTAGATGCTGTGGGAAAGATGCCGAGGTAACAAGGGAGAGCGGAGTAACAGGTCGGAGAGCGGTAGGTGTGCTACGGTCGCCCATGTTGGTGTTCTTCACCAACATGCTCGTGCAGGACAATCGTGTTGTGGAATTAATATTTTCTGATTCGGGTGTTACCTCATCTTCGCGAGGCTGTTGGTGAAGAACACCAACAGCGGCGGGCTAAAGCAATCAAGGTAAAAACTACCTGAAAAAATACTGGCGTATCAACCCATAAAGAACAGGTAGTATCAGGAGAAGGACAACGATAATGGCAATGAGCTTGTTTTGATAATTCTTAGGCATTACTTTATTTTTTTATTGTTTTTGCTCCAGCAAAGATATAACACCTTCTTTTTGTAAGATGCGGTAGCCTATGCGGTCGTTGGAGATACCGGGTCTCAGTTCGTAGGTAAATTCATAATTGCCATCTGCCGACATCTGTGTTACGAAGTAGGCAAACAAAATATTATTGTTGGCGCTAAACTGCTGCGCCACTTCGTACAAATGTGTAGACAGGATCATGATGTGGCCGGGATGGTGCAGCAGCCCTTCCAATACTGCCTTGGTACATTCAAAAGCATCATGCACATTGGTGCCTTTGAATAGTTCGTCCATGAGCACCAGGTGCGGCTGGCGTTTCAGTATTTTTTCTGCGGTTTGTTTCATACGTTGTACTTCGGCGAAAAAATAGCTTTCGCCACGCAGTATATTATCCTCCACCTGCATATTAGTGATGATGCCTTCGAGAAAACTAATGCGCAATGAACGGGCGGGTACTCCCATACCCAGGTGGGCCAATAAAGCACCTACACCCAGCGCACGCATAAAAGTTGTTTTGCCCGACATATTAGCCCCCGTGAGCAAGAGAAAGTTATGGTCCCCATTCAGAGTGATGTCGTAAGACACTGGTGTTTGCAATAGCGGGTGGCTTAATTCTTTTGCTTCCAGCCATACCGGTGCGGCAGGTAGTAGCCCGGGAAACGTCCAGCCGTTTTTGATGGTGGCACGCGCCATGGCCTGCCAGGCATCCAGCCGGGAATAGCTATGGATAAGGCGGAACACCATATTCTTCATCTCGCGTCGGGCTTTATAATTGAGCTGTGTAAGCTCTCCGTATTTGGTTTTGGAATTGATAGCCAGCACCCGCTCCGTGAGCCGGTGCCCCAGTTCTTCTTTGATGGAGCCAAGTTCCTTTTTTAATAGGGCAGGCACACCCGGCAGTTCCGCTATTTTTACCAGTTCAGTACAACCCCTCAGCAGATCAGCCAGGTGCGATATTGAAAACTGTGTGAAGAAATACTGTTGCTTATTGAAGATCTTTTGAAAGAAGGAGCCCAGCATCAACGAAACGCCGGTTGCCGGTGCAGTAGCGCTATCGGCAGAGTCGAAATATTTTTCCAGCATCACCAACGTACCATTCGATATGACCTGTGGCCAGAGATCGATATGAATGGAAAGAAACCTAACGGTGTCCTGTACTTCCTTCAGGCTCTCATAAGTATCAGGCGGGTGCTGTATGTGCTGGCGCAATGCCGCATTACCTTCCTTTGTGGTGGTATAGCCGATCAAAGAAAATACACCATCGCTCCCATCAGGCGGGAACATTGAAAGATCACGGAGCGTGGTTTTGTCGTTTTGCATTTGTTTATTCAGCTATTATTTTCTCCTTAGTATGTTCAACCCCGAAGGGGTGACATTATTATAGAGATCAGATCAGGTATTTGGTAAAACCCCAAAGGGGTGGCATTATTGTAACAGTTACTCTATCCATTCAAACAAATACTTTTCCTCAAAAGGGATATCAAATTTTTTTAGAAAGCCGAAATACTCTTCGCGAAATGTTTTCTTCTTATGATGTTCCTCCTGGTGTAAAATGTAATTGTAAACGGTTTTTATTTGCGAATGGCTATGCGAAAATGCACCATAACCTTCCTGCCATGAAAACTTACCATGCACCAATTTATTATCGTTAATAAAGTTGGTAGAATTATTTTTTATGTCGCGCACGATATCTGATATGAGCATTGATGGTCGCAGGCCAATGAACGCGTGGATATGGTCTGCCACGCCATTAACAATAATTGACTTTTGCTCTTTTGCCCTGATGATACCTGCAATGTATTTGTGGAGGTCTTCTTTCCATGATTTATCTATCAGGTTTTCGCGACCCTTTACCGCAAAAACTGTGTGAATATAAATTTGTGAAAAAGTACCCGGCATGATGCTGTTTTATTTTGTCATTAATGTTTTTCGTGTCCTGGAATAATAATCTCCTGTTATGAAATTTCACCGTTGAGTATTTCTCTCGCGAAATAATGTCACCCCGTTCGGGGTTCTGTGCTTCCTGCTTTTGTTTTTCTATAATAATGCCACCCCTTCGGGGTTATATTTTCCTAACGAAATAAGATTGCTACCAATTAGACTAATAATGCTTCCCTATTTTACTTATCAAAATTCTAAATCACTCCTCCCTGTTCAACACCGAAGGGGTGATATTATTATAGAAATCAATTCAGATATTTTGTAAAACCCCGAAGGGGTGGCATTATTTCGCGCAAAACATAACACGTAAAAACTACCTGTCAAACCGCAACCTATGCCCCCTTACTGAATCATTTACTTTTCCGTTCTCGTACACCACCTCACCATTCACCAATGTGGTATGCACAGCTGCGGGGAAGGTATGCCCCTCAAAAGGCGACCAACCACATTTGTACAAAATATTTTCTTTGGTCACTTTTATAGTATCATTCATGTTCACCAATACGAGGTCGGCATGATAGCCTTCGCGTATGTACCCGCGTTTGGAAATACTGAAACACTGCGCCGGTGCGTGCGCCATTTTCTCTACCACTTTTTCGATGCTGATCTTGCCTTGCTTCACATATTGAAGCATGAGCAATAATGTATGCTGCACCAGCGGCACACCTGATGGCGCTTTCTGGTAAGGCTGTTGCTTTTCTTCCCAGGTATGAGGGGCATGGTCGGTGGCTATAATATCTAAGCGGTCATCGAGCAGGGCCTCCCAAAGGGCTGCTTTGTTTTCCGGTGCTTTTATGGCGGGGTTGCATTTAATGAGGTTGCCATACTGCGCATAATCATCTGCGGTAAAATGCAGGTGATGCACACAAACCTCCGATGTAATGCGCTTATCGGTGAGCGGCATCATGTTGGTGAACAGTTGCAGCTCTTTAGCTGTAGAAATGTGCAGTATGTGCAAGCGGGTATTGCATTGCTTGGCGAGCTGCACTGCTGAGAAAGAGCTGGCGAAGCAAGCCTCCACATCACGTATCAGTGGATGATAAGAAGCATTATCCGCATCGGCGTATTTTTCTTTGTTGGCATTGATGATGTTCTCGTTTTCGCAATGGGTGGCTATGAGCAGCTCCGACTCCGAAAAAATTTTGGACAACGTGAGGTAGTTGTCCACCAGCATATCGCCTGTGCTGGAGCCCATGAAGATCTTCACACCACAAACGTCGCGCAGTTTGCTGTTGGTACGCAGCACCTCATCGGCATTGGTATTGGATACACCCATAAAGAACGAATAGTTAGCTACAGATCTGGCTGCGCCTATAGCATACTTATCTTCCAGCAGCTCCTGGGTAAGTGCGGGTGGATTGGTGTTAGGCATCTCCATGAACGAGGTAACCCCGCCAGCCACAGCAGCGTGTGCTTCGGTAGCAATAGTAGCCTTTTGCGTTAGCCCCGGCTCGCGGAAATGCACCTGGTCGTCAATAACACCGGGCATCAAAATCAGGCCTTCGGCATTTATCTCGCGGCAATTGCCTGCTACCTGTATGTTATTGTCTATCCTGTCTATAAGGCCATCTTTGATCAGTACATCTTTTACAAGCTGTGTACCTTCGTTGACTATGGTCGCGTTTTTTATGAGTATCGGAAACATATAGTTATATTCGTTGCAGCAAATACCGCAGCCTATCTTTTATTATTTTTGCAAATCTACCAATTGCATATCTGAAAAACTTACTTTATGCTCAAAAAAGCGTGCTTAGCCATTTCCATAACCTGTGCAGCCCAGTTTTGTACCGCTCAAACCACCTTTTTGCCGCAAGGCTCTGAAGACCAGCATGTGCTGGACAGGCTGGAAACGCGCAGCGGCCGCCTGTGCGACAGCATAGCCCTTGGCGACGGACCCGAAACGAGGAAGAATGCCATCAACTTTATAGAGACGGGTAAAGCCAACAACAAAGGATGGAGCAATATAGACAAGTATAATGCCGACCAGATGATCTCTGAAAGCGGTGAATGGGCGCCGGATGGCGATGGGGCCATCAAGTCAAAACTATCGTGGTTCAATACATTTTATACAAGACAGTATGACCTGGCATACGTAAAAACAAAAGACTTTTTTGTAGTAGTGAACCCCGTACTGAACGGCATGGCAACGATACAGCACAATGACCCTGCGATCACGGGGTCTAAAAACTCCCTGTTTTACAACAGTCATGGAGCAGAGATAAGGGGCTGGATAGCTAAAAAAGTAGGTTTTTATACTTCCATAACCGATAACCAGGAGCAATTTCCCTCTTATGTAGGCAACTGGGTAAGCAAAACACACCAGGCAGTGCCGGGTGCAGATTATTTCCTGAACCCCAGCACAGGCCACTACGACTATATGCAGGCCAGTGGCTACATCAACTTCGATGCCGTAAAAGATCATATAAATGTGTCTTTCGGATCGGGTAAGCATTTTATAGGCGATGGGGTGAGCGGCCTGTTTATTACTGATTACTCATCGAATATGCCTTTCCTGCAACTGCAGACACATATATGGCATATCAACTATCAATGCCTGTACCTGGAGCTGACCCCACAGTATAATAAGCTGATGGGAGACGGACTGGTAGCGCATAAGTACTCCACTATCCACTACCTCACCTGGAATGTTGCTAAATGGATCAACCTCGGATTTTTTGAAGCTGAGGTATTTGACCGGCCCAACTCTTACGAAATATCCTACCTGAACCCGATCATCTTCTCTACTGCAGTTAACCGGTTCAATGGCGAGGGCGACAAATCTATACTGGGCATGAGTACCAAGATCATAGCGGCAAAGCATGTGCAGCTATATGGCCAGGCTGTATTTAATGAGTTTAAGGCTACGGAGTTCTTTGGCAATAAAGGCTGGTATGGCAATAAGTGGGGTGTACAGGGTGGCGCGAAGTACTTCGACGCATTCGGTATCAAAAACCTGGACCTGCAGGGCGAGGTAGATGCTGTGCGCCCATACACTTACTCGGCAAAAGACACACTGGCCAACTATACCAATTACAACCAGCCGCTGGCAGATCCGCTCGGCTCGGGCTTTATAAAAACCATTGGTATTGTAAAGTATCAGCCGGTAAAAAATCTGTACCTGACGCTTAAAGGCACTTATTATATACAGGGCGTGGATACAGGGGGTGCTAACTTTGGCAACGACATCTTTAACCCATATCGCACTGCCGACCACCAGTACGGCGTATCTATGATCAATGGCCCTAAAAACCACTGCGCGCTCATCAACCTGAATATCTCTTACCAGATCCGCAGGAATATGTTCCTGGATGCCGGCGGGGTTTACCGCAAATACACAGATGCGGCAGCGGCGGGCAGTATGGAGTACTCCACCACGGGCCCGGTATATGGATCGCTGACTACCAATTATATCTATTTCGGCATCCGGATCAACTCGCCAAGGCGTGAATATGATTTCTTTTAAAAAAGTTATAAGAAAAGGAAATAAATATTAATTTTAAGCTCTTATGAAACGAAAGATCATACAGATAGCAGCCTTACTGGCGATAGTTATAGAAATAAGCAGTTGCCAACTACATCATGTGCAGACAGACCGCCGCTTCCCGAAGCACAGTCACTACCAGAGGGCAGGCAGGTATTGGTAGTAGTCCCATTGTTTAAATGAGCTATTCCATATTTTTGGAGTCTTAACTTATTTTTCGAAAGCCTCATGTTATCTTCGCGGCTCAATTCATATACATGGACCGCAAGATAAAAGCCGCACTTATTTCTGTTTTTTATAAAGATGGACTGGATGCTATAGTACGTAAGCTGCATGAGCAGGGCGTAACCCTCTACAGCACCGGCGGCACACAAACATTCATAGAGCAACTGGGCATTACCTGCAACGCTGTAGAAACAGTGACGGGATATCCATCTATCCTTGGCGGCCGTGTAAAGACCCTGCACCCGAAAGTTTTTGGCGGCATACTGGCCCGCAGGGAGCATGAAGAAGACGAAAAGCACATCAAAGAATACGAAATACCCCTGCTGGACCTGGTGATCGTGGACCTGTACCCGTTTGAAGAAACGGTAAAGCAGACCACCGATGAGAAGACAATTATCGAAAAAATAGACATTGGTGGCGTATCGCTCATCAGGGCGGCGGGCAAAAACCATAAGGATGTATGCATAGTGGCATCACGTAACCAATATGGCGAGCTGCTGGAACTGCTGGAAAAAAAGAACGGCGTTACAGACCTCTCCGATCGCAGGCATTTTGCAGCTGCGGCATTTGCCGAGTGCGCGCATTATGATGTAGCCATATCCGAATACTTTAATAAAGACAAAAGGCAACAGCACTTCCAGTTATCTTATGGCAACAAGCAATCGCTGAGGTATGGCGAGAACCCGCACCAGCACGCTGCTTTTTATGGGGACCTGGATGAGCTTTTTGAAAAGCTGAACGGCAAGGAACTATCCTATAATAACCTGGTGGATGCAGACGCTGCCTGCCAGATCATATCTGAATTCACCAATCCTACATTTGCGATCATCAAGCATACCAATGTATGTGGCATAGCCGAGCGCGATACTGTGACCCACGCCTGGGAAGCAGCGCTGGCCGGCGACCCGGAGAGCGCTTTTGGCGGTGTGCTGGTAACCAACCAGACAATAAACGCAGATGTGGCCTCAAAGATCAACGAACTGTTCTTCGAGATACTGATAGCCCCGGGCTATGAGGAGGACGCACTGGCCATACTGAAGGGCAAGAAGAACCGCATACTGCTGCTGCAAAAAAAGAACTTTTACCCTACCAAAGAATACAAGCGCATCTTCAACGGTGTGCTGGTGCAGGATGCCGATACACAAAGCTATGCCGAGTGGAAAGAAGCAGGCACCCGTAATAGCAACGAAGCTGAGAAAGCCGACCTGCTGTTTGCCAACATTGTATGCAAGCACCTGAAATCAAATGCAATAGCCATCGTAAAAGACAGGCAGCTCATTGGTAAGGGCTGCGGCCAAACCAGCCGCGTGGACTCGCTTAGGCAGGCGCTGGAAAAATCAAAGCAATTCGGTTTTATACTTAAGGGCGCTGTGATGGCGTCCGATGCGTTCTTCCCATTCAATGACTGCGTGACGATGGCCCATGAAGCAGGTATTACTGCCGTGATACATCCGGGCGGATCGGTGAGGGACAATGACAGCATTGAGTATTGCAAAGCCAATGATATGGCAATGGTTATTACCGGGCTGAGACACTTTAAACATTAATTTTTCCACCACATAGGCACATCGAAACATAGCCTATGTGGTCTGCCCACCACGAATCAAGGACACATAACAGGTGTATTATCAGCACTATGTTTTGTATGCGCCATTTTCTGGATAGATATCCCGAGCTACTCCTTATCCTTTTTACTGAATAAAGCCTTTGCTTTTGAGGGTTTAAAGTATTTCATGATCGATATGCCATAAAAGGTGGTGTTGCTGGAGGAGTAACGGCCGCTGTAGAAATACTGACCAAAGAAGATGTTGAAGTGTAATAGCGGACTATAGGCATATTCTATACCGTTGGTGAGCTCCGTCATAAAGTTCTCTTCGCCATTTACTATGAAGCCGATGCCAGGGGTGATGGTATTGGTGAACTTACCTTGCTGAAATATGTTGAGGTTGGGCCGTAGCTCAAAATACATGGTGGTATCGCGGCCGACGGTTTTCTCCAGGGATGTTTTGCCGATATCGAGGCCGAGGCTGAATACATCCCATTGGCGGCCGACTTCGAACGAGAGGTTCGATTTACCGGCAAGGGTGCCGGGGCTGTTGGTGAGGGCAGGCTCCAGCTGTATGTACGTTTGGGCATGAGCTCCAAAAACAAACAGCAGGAAAAAAAGTATAGATAGTGTATTCTTCATCAGGGGGATTTTGAACAAATATTGGGAAAGTAAAGTAATGTGGTTGATGTATTTTCTAACAGGGTGTGCATGTGCTTATTGCGGCCGTTTTTTCTGTACTTTTTTATTGCTCACATTTCGGAATTATCCCCTCTCGTACTTATGTAAATGTATAGATTTCTCGATTATCAGCTGATTAACGCTGATTCAAAGTTAAAAGAAACACGATAGCCGTTGACAGTTATCGTGTTTCTTATGAAGTTAGATTTGCATCAATCAAATGACAATCGTATTTATCGTTCTTGGAAAAGAATAGATGAAAAGTCAAAATTCAGGCTTGTTATAAAGACCCCTATTCTTAATCGAATCATCAATAATGATATATCACGAATGGAACGAGCGAAACTAAATAGCCCTATCCTTTAAATTCCGAATGATGATCTCGTATCTGTCTTTTAAGCGTGGTGGCAATTTCCCAATCAAACCTGACGGCTCTATTATTGGCATAAAATACATCCCTATACTTGAATCGCCAGACGATTCTGGCCAGAATATTCCTATGAATAATTTCTCCAATTCAGGTGATTCCTTTAGTAATTCTTTGAATTTTCTTTCAAATGAATTTTTGTGCTCTTGCGTTAATTCTGGTTTCATAAAATTAGATTTTAGATGATTAATTGTTTTATTCTACATAGTGTGGGACGAAGCGAGACGCTTCGACCAGTGGGTAAAATAAACAATTTTAATACTATTGTAAGGCTGCTATATGCAGCCTTTTTTATTATCTTTATCACTGATAATATATGATGAAATCTCCTTTAAATATCGTTTTATTGTTAGTTGTTGCGGTATTTTTTTTTACACAATGCAGATACAGAGAAAAAAAAATAGCAGATAATATAGTTCAGCAAGATTCAACAACAATATTTAGGGGAGGCCTTTTTATTTTAGGCCCATCTCGTGACAGCATTGGCAATATTACCGAACCAGCATACACCGTAAATAGTAAAATAGAAGTTGACTATTATCCAAATGGGAAGATACATAAGTGGAAAGAATATTTTGGAGATAAATATCCAAAATGCATAGTTTATTACGATACCAACGGCGTCTTTGATACATTCGTTGGGAATCCTTTCTTAAAATATTATGAGAAGTATAAAACCAACGAAGGTGAAAAATGGCGTGGGATACAGACGATAAATCCTCCTAACGTAAATTGTTTTATCACATTAAAAGATTCTGGTAATACTAAAAGCAAGCCTGATTATTTAAGGTATGATATATCGTTGGCCGAAGATACTTGCAATTGGTTTTTTATCGAGAATGAGAGAATTTCTAAAAAAGGCCATTACTTTGTAATTCGTTTCTATTTTATTGATAGTACATTGAATATTTATCGTAGAGCAGACAGGGAGATTTTTGACAATGGCAAAATGTGGAGGTTTGATCCAGTTCCATATAAAGCCTATTCATTTGAAGAAATGAAATAGACTCTACCTTTATCTATGACATTACCATTTTATTCATGCTGAGCATTATCCCCATATCGTATTGCCGCTTCAAGTACATCCATATTTATATCTTTTAGCGTTTTGAACTTTATGCAGTACCCGGTCTCGCTGGCCTTGCCCAGCTTGTCCCCATACGTTTGTGCCAGGTATGTCTTGTCTTTGATACCGAGGATATAGACGGAGATGCCGGTTTTGTTTGCGCTAAGACCAATCTGGAAAAAATCCCGGGTCTTTCCATCTGCGTATTTTATGGTGTATGATCCATATCCTATGTTAGGGTTGCTGACAATTTTACCTTCGCTGTTCTTACCATCTTCAAACCATAATTTACATCCCGGTAGGACTTTTAGTGTGAGCTCGTGCAATTCCTGCAGCTCACTACGCTTTGGTTCAGGTTGGCTGGCGATGTATTCATTGATCTGTTGTTGTGTGGTCATATCGGATCGGGGTTGCTTATTCCGCCTATTCAAATCTATCCAAAATTTTCTAGAATTGCCTTACGCATTGCCCGACAAAAAAGCAATAATTTTACCGGATGGCAGATGCCTTAGATACTTCTAATTCCATATTCAGGCGGGCGGTGGCTTTTGTGGAGGATACTGATGAGAATTTGTTCCTGACAGGGCGGGCGGGTACGGGTAAAACCACCTTTCTGAAATATATATGCACGCATACCCGCAAGCAATGCGCGGTGGTGGCGCCTACGGGCGTTGCGGCCATTAATGCAGGCGGCGAAACGATACACTCCTTTCTGCAACTGCCTTTCGGGCCATTTGTCCCCGGCACAGTTGGCGGGTTCGGGCGGCAGGAAGGTGGCGCGCAGGATAAACACTCGCTGCTGGCCAATCTGCGCCTGCGGGATACCAAACTGAAGCTGCTGCGCAAGCTGCAACTACTGATCATAGACGAGGTGAGCATGGTACGCGCCGACCTGCTGGACAGCATGGACCTGGTGCTGCGCCATGTGCGCAAAAACTGGTTGCAACCTTTTGGGGGAGTGCAGGTAATATTCATTGGCGATCTATTCCAGTTGCCCCCGGTGGCTACAGATACCGACTGGGAGATACTGCGCCACTATTACCCCAGCCCTTACTTCTTTGAAGCCAAGGCGCTACAGGAGCAGCCGCTTGTTTATATAGAATTAAAGAAGATATACCGACAGAAAGAACAGGCTTTTATAGATATACTGAACCGCATACGCAGTGGCCAAACATGGCCAGAAGATGTGGATGTGCTGAACGGCCGCTACGACCCTGCACCGCAAACAGAGCCGGGCCGCATAGTGCTCTCCACACACAACCATATAGCGGATGACATTAACCGCAAAGAGCTGGAGCAACTGGCCACGCCCACACATGTTTTTCGTGGAACAATCACGAATGACTTCAACCCGAAGAACCTGCCAACAGAAGAAGTGCTGCACCTGAAGCAAGGCGCGCAGGTGATGTTTGTAAAGAATGACCTGCAAACACCACGCAGGTACTACAATGGTAAAATAGGTGTGGTATCCTCGATCGATGATGCAGGAATATGGATAAGTTTCCCGGGAACGGCGAACCCTGAAGACCTGCTGCTGGAGCTGGAAACATGGAAGAACGTGCGCTACACACTGAACACACAAAAGGGAGAAATAGAACAGGAAGAAAGCGGCAGCTTCACTCAGTACCCTATAAGGCTGGCGTGGGCGGTAACGGTGCACAAGAGCCAGGGGCTTACTTTAGAGAAGGCGGCTGTGGACCTGAATAAGTCTTTCGCGCACGGGCAGGTGTATGTAGCGCTGAGCCGATGCACCACTCTGGAAGGCCTGGTATTGCGCAGCAAGCTGAACATAGACAATGTGATCGTGGACAAGCGAATCATAGACTTCGCGCAGATGGAAAATGATGAGGATGAACTGGAAGAACTGCTGGCGGAGAGCAGCCGAAAGGCACAGGGAGCAAAGCTTTGCAGGGTGTTTTCACTCGAAGTGCTGGTATCACTCACAGAGCAGATGCTACCTGAATTACTGAAACGCAAGACGGGGCCGAAGGAACAAAATGTGCAACTACAGGCAGATGTACTAAAGGCCTTGACTGATGCTGAAAAACATGCGCTGAATTTTCAAAAGCAAGTGCGGGCACTGGCTGCGGCGAATGACCATCAACAACTTGATGAGCGGAAAATTGCTGCTAAGAATTATTTTGCCAACAAGATATTGCAGCCGCTAATAGATACTGTTGCGGCGCACATCATATCGCTGGGCACACTCACTAAAGTAGCCAAGCAGGCTATTACATGGAAGGTGTTTGAGAATGAACTGAAGCAGAAGAAAAAGGAGATCAATGAGGCGTGAGTATGCGCGAGTTAACATCCCCCTTGCCCCCTTCGCCCACGCACAAAAAGGCTTGCGCTCAAGGGGGAATTTCCGGCGCGAGATTTTCTACCACATAGGTACATAGGCACATAGTCTATGTGGTCTGTACTACACGTTTTAAAGCACACATAGCAAAGATTGTAAGTCACACCTATTGGGTCTATGTGCCTATGAGGTGGCCTGACTTTACACCATCACCCGTGGTAGACGCGCGATGCTATGATGCGCCCATGGCTGATCTCGAGCACTTCGGCGATGAGCATATCGGGTTCGTTGGCAACGGTGCGGATGTACTCCATGAATACACGGTCTTCGTTTGCGGTGAGGGTGGTGGGTATGTAACGTAATGTAGGCAGGCGGTCGAAAGCATCCTGCCACCAGGCGCGGAGTGCGGCTTTGCCGGTGACCATTCCGTTAGTTTCGGGTTGGCGTATCTTTAGTTTTGGGCTGTAATGTTTTGCGTTGTCGTCGTACAATGCCAGTAGGGCATCGAGGTTTTGTTCATTAAATGCAGCAAACCATTTATTCGCAATGACATAGTTTTGTTCTGCCATTGGATTTAGTTCATTTTGGCCGGAGTAATCAATTGAAATTCAGGTATGGCAATGCGTAGCTTCTTTTTATTGAAGAGATTTTCCATGAGATAGCTGCCATACATCTTGCCCATATCGCTTTGCAGGTTGGCTGCCGATGTGTATTGGTAAGTGTCGCCAGGGCCTATTACGGGTTGCATACCTACTACTCCTTCGCCTTCTACCTCGCGGTGCGTGCCATTGCTGTCAATGATGTGCCAGTGGCGGCTGACCAGCTTTACAGGATAGATAGTGAGGTTCTCAATAGTTATGCGGTAAGCAAACAGGTATTGGCTATTGATAGGGTTTGACTGGCCGGGCTGGTAGTAGGTTTCTACCATTATTTTTACTCCTTCTGTTACCTGTTGCACCATAATGATCAGTTAGCCGCGCAAAGATATGGAAAAACTTTTACTAAGTATGCTAAAATAAGTTACTTCTTTTTAATATGGTCATTGATAACAGAAATAACAATATCTCGTTCGTAACCTTTCTGCACGAGGTAGCGGTATAGCTTTCCTTTTTTAGAAAGTTCACTGCGGTCGCTCTTTAACTGCACGAGTTTTTTTGCTGCCAGTTTGTTGAGTATGGCATCATATTCGTCTCCATCTATCTCGGTAAGTGCCTTTTTGATGCAATAATCTGATATTTTACGCTGTTTCAGCTCTATTTTGATCTTTTCACGTCCCCATTGTTTCATCCGGAATTTGCCCCGGGCAAAGGCCCGGGCGAATCTTTCTTCATTGACCACATCGGTTGCGATCAGCTCGGTGAGTAACCGCTCCACATCTACACTAGTAAAGCCGAGCTCATAGAGTTTGTTGCGCACCTCTGAATGGCAACGCTCCTGGTATTTGCAGTAATGAAGGATAGATTTTAGTTCCATTAAAAAATCAGTTGCAATGATGCAATCTCAATGACAAACCCCCTACTACTTAATTTAAACCGTTAAAACGGTTGTGAATCGGCGGTATTATTTATACCCACGGTTAAAACCGTGGGCCATGTTGTATGAATGAGCCGGCTTTTGACTATTCTTGATCTACTACCTACCCATATACACCATGAGTATTTGCACATCGCTGGGGTTTACACCGCTGATGCGGCTGGCCTGGCCAAGGGTACGGGGCTTTATCTTGCTCAGTTTTTGCCTGGCTTCGGTGGAAATGGCACTGAGTTTATCGTAGTTAAAGCTTTCGGGTATGTTTAAATCCTCTAAAGCCGCCATTTTGGTGACCAGTTCCTGCTCTTTCTCTATGTATATGTCGTACTTGATCTGGATCTCAGCCTGCTCTAAAATGAGGTCATTGTCTTCATCTACAGCTTCTTTCAGGCCAGGAATGGCAGCCATCATGTCTTTGATACCTATGCCGGGGCGCAGCAACAGCTTATTTGCCCTTACCCGCTCGGTAAGAACAGGTGAACCAATATCTGTGAGGAATTGGGTAGCTTCATCAATTTTAAAGGAATAATCGGCCATGGCTTTCTTTACTTTGGCCACTTTTTCCTTCTTTTCCTGCATTAATGCCAGTCTTTGGTCTGATGCAAGGCCAATTTCGTGCCCCAGACCGGTGAGGCGGAGGTCTGCATTGTCCTGGCGGAGGAGGGTGCGGAACTCAGCCCTACTGGTAAACATGCGGTATGGTTCGTCTGTGCCTTTATTGATCAGGTCGTCTATGAGTACCCCGATATAGGCATCGCTGCGCTTCAATACTACCGGTTCCAGTTCTTTCACTGCACGATGAGCATTTATACCTGCCATTAATCCCTGGCAAGCGGCTTCTTCATAGCCTGTGGTACCATTTATCTGCCCGGCAAAGAAAAGATTCTTTACCAACTTGGTTTCGAGGGTGAATTTAAGCTGTGTAGGGGGGAAATAGTCGTATTCTATAGCATACCCGGGGCGGAAGAACTTTACATTCTCGAATCCGGGTACCATTTTGAGTGCTTTGTACTGTACATCCTCGGGCAGGGAGGTGCTAAAACCGTTCACATAGATCTCTACGGTGTTCCATCCTTCAGGTTCTACAAATAGCTGGTGGCGGTCTCTTTCGGCAAAACGGCTTATTTTATCTTCAATACTGGGGCAATAACGGGGCCCGCTACCTTTTATCCGGCCCTGGTACATAGGGGATTGCTCGAAACCTGTCCTTAGTATTTCATGTACTTCGGGACTAGTATAGGTAATCCAGCAGCAGCGCTGTTCTTTTGGTTTTACTTTTTCTACAGGTAAGTAGGAGAAGCCTACAACCTCCTCGTCACCATCCTGTACTTCCATTTTGGTATAGTCGAGGCTTCGGCCATCTACGCGGGGAGGGGTACCCGTCTTGAGCCGGGCGGTTTCAAAGCCATGTTCCACAAGCTGCTCGGTAATACCTGTCGCCCTGCTCTCTCCGATCCTTCCGCCGCCAAATTGCTTCTCTCCTATATGAATTACGCCATTTAAGAAGGTTCCGTTGGTCAAAACAACACTTTTTGCCCTAATTTCCTGTCCCATGCCGGTTACGACCCCTTCAATTGTTCCACGTGAAACAATGAGTCCCTTGACCATATCCTGCCAAAAATCAACGTTTGGGGTAGCTTCCAGCATGTCTCTCCAGGTGGAAGCGAAAAGCATGCGGTCGTTTTGGGAGCGGGGACTCCACATACCAGGGCCTTTAGATTTGTTGAGCATACGGAATTGAATGGTGCTCTTGTCACTGACAATACCGCTATACCCGCCGAGTGCATCAATTTCGCGGACGATCTGGCCTTTGGCAATTCCGCCCATAGCGGGGTTACAACTCATTTGGGCGATGGTTTGCATGTTCATAGTAATGAGCAACACCTTTGACCCCATATTGGCAGCGGCAGCAGCAGCCTCACAACCTGCATGACCGGCCCCAACAACAATTACATCGTACTCAGGAAACATAGGGCGCAAAGATACAAAGGTCTGCTGATATGAAAGACTAAAGTGTAGCAGGCAAATGTTTCACGTGAAACAAAAAAGATTTAGCTTTGTACAATAATATCGGGTAAGCAACGTTTTAGTAAGTTATGTCCACGGTGAGAAAGATATATTGTGCTGTACTACTTTCTGCGATTGCAGTAAGCGGAGCCACATATACTTATGGGCAGAGCAAGAAAAAGGAAGTAAGAAGGAAAAGCAGCATTACTATTGGTTTCCAGGGAGGCAGGGAATTGCTGTTCAATTCATCTCCACTGATCCATAGCCGTCAAAGCAAAGTACATTATGGGATCAGTAAGGATTTTGTTTTAAGGAAAAGCATTGGCAACCATTTTAAAACAGAAATGCGGCTGAATGATGTTTCATATCCTTCACTTAATGCTGGCCTGCCAAGATTCAATAAATTTACAACCACCAAACTTAACATACCCCTTACGCTGCAATATCATCCCCTGTGTTGTGGCGCAAAAATAAATCCATTCTGCGGAATGGGATTACAATACAACCTTAACCCAGAATCCTCCGCTACTAATAGCGAGGTGAGCAGCTTTAAGAATAACGGGACCAAATACATTAGTATACTCTTTACACAAGGGGTAACTTATGAGATCAGTACGAAAATAAGCCTGGAAGAAAGTATACATTTCATACCGGGTACAGTAAATAAGAACCTGGGATTTGATGTGGGTATCGGCTATAAACTTCCATAGGTAGTACCCTCCAACCGACTAAACACAAGAACAACCAATTAACATTCCATTCCCAATTCCATTTATTGTGTTCAAACTAAGAGAGATCTAATCCTCAGCACCGATCGCTATCTGTATATACCTCGTTTGTCATAAACGCACTACCACAGCACTATATAATCGGTATTATACACCCATACTCTTACATTGCCTCTGCGCGCATTTTAGCTAAAACCTGTTTTCAAACTTACATCCCTGCTATACCGGAACCAAATTGCCTATATACAGGTACAAAAAAACGGCTGCCTCATAAGAGGCAGCCGTCATTAAACGAGGAACAAGAACTTACTTTTTGATCACAGTAAACTTCCTGAACATTTCTTTGCTACCGGCATGTACGATGATATAGTAATTGCCCGATGCAAGATTATTCGTATTGTATGTATATGTTTCAGAAGTAACGCTGTTATGCGTTTCTGTGCTGATCTTTCTTGCATGGCCATCCAGGATGGTGTAGGTAACATTAGCAGAGTTATCGAGAGTGATCGCTACGTTAATGTTATCAGATGTTGGGTTAGGATAAACATTGAACTTAGCAAATGATTGTACGGCTTTGACGCCAGCACCACCACCTGTATGTGTAGTATCAGTGATCGGTGTATTGTTGACGATCATCGCAACACCCGGAACCAAACCTTTTTGTGAGCTAAATATCATTGAATCCACTTTGTATGTACCACCGAAAGGAGCCGGGGACATAAGAGAACCAAACGTATTTACCTGGGCATCAGCATCTGTATACCTGTCTGCAGGCCAAACAGGAGAACCGTACTCTACGATGTTATTCTCCCAACGGCCGAAAATACGCGGGTATGTGTTTGATATACCATCGCAACCTAAGAAATACCCTGTAGGAATTTCAGTAGCTACATAGTACCAACTGCTTGCATCAAGTAATGGCTGGATACCACCTCCTGAAGAGTCGAGCATAGACACTTCAAAATAACCACCCGATGTATCAGCGGGACGACCAGTAAAACTCTTAATTCCAAGACCTACTAATTCTAATTCGCCATTTTCGACAAAACTATCAACTCTCTCGCCATTCATACCTTCCACCCATTTAAAAAGATATACATATATATCAGAAATTGCAGATATAGGTCCTGAAGTGTCGGTAGCGGCCGACATGCTCCATTGCACCCTTGATGCAGCAGACCCTGCTTTATTTACATAGTACATATTACCCCATATATAGGAATTATCGCCTGATTGAAGACCGGCGGCTTCGTAAAGACTTGCAGAAGGACGGTTATTCGTAAAATCATATACACCTTTAGAATAGAGGCTGTCTGTGAGATAAAAAGACTGACTTACAGAGTTATTGCCGGGGAAATTATCGACAGAGTCTGAAGATATAGAGTAGTTAACAGTAACTACACCATTGGCGGTGATACCAGAGATATCATAAGCCGGAGGGTACATAGCTAATATAGAATCAGCAACTGTAAAGAGCGCAGTAGAGATAGTATCAGTATGTATAGTAGAAGTAGAACCGCCGGTAGGGGTAAAAGTAACGCCGGTAGTGAGCTTTGCGTGCGTAATATCATGTGTACCGTAGTTGGCGATAAAAGCACCATCTACGCCTTGATATGGCAGCGGATTGCCACTGGATATGATCTGGTTACGCGGAGTTGCATAGTTCTGCCAGCGGCTAGCGCCTTGTGGTACAAAACCAAGATCACTACCCAGACCATAGCCCCATGGGGAGATCGTCATATTAACAGGGCCAAGAGCGTACTGAGCTGCGATAGCTATACCGTCAAGGTTGCTGATCATAACAACCGGGATAGTAACAGTACCCACACCGGCAGTATATCCGGGAACAAATGGAGCAGCACCCGCATACTCATTGATGATCACGCAGGCAATAGCTCCTGCATTTTGTGCATTGTAAGCTTTTTCTGTGAAGCTACAAGGCGAGCCAATAGGGCCACGCCAGATAACTGCAATTTTACCGGTCATAGACCCAATCGGAAAAGGGCTACATCCGTTAGAATCTGTAGAAGCCGGCATTACTATCGGCTGGTTGTAAATAGGAGTATAAACAATGCCTGGCCATTGGCTGGTACCTGTACCAACTTCTGCTGCATCAGCTGCTTTTTCTCCTGCAATAGCACTAGGGCTGATCACAGATACTTTAACATTGACATAGTCTTTATACCAGTTGGAAGGAAAACCGCCTGTATAAATAGCGCCGAAAGCATTAGGATGTATCACCTGTGCAGCCACAGTACCAACAGTACCTAACAACACAAGAATTAATAATGCTTTAATAATGTTGACTTGCTTCATAAGTTATTTTAATTTTAATTTGGAGCTAAATTAGGTGATATTTTGAAATAAAAATAATAAAAACTAAAAAAGTAGCATTTCATTCTTTAACCAATTAATCCTAATTGATGGCTGAGTTGTAACATTCTGTCAATAGGAATTTTAGAAGCAATTCTTATTTCTTCATCCATGATGATCTCCGGTTGCTCATATTTCATGCAGATATAAAGTTTTTCAAGAGTATTTAACTTCATGTGCGGGCAATCATTACAAGCACATGAATTATCAGGTGGCGCCGCAATAAATGTCTTAGCAGGGGTATTTAGCCGCATCTTATGCAAGATGCCTGCCTCTGTTGCTACAATAAAAGAATTGGACTTATTTGTTTCTGTGTATTTTAGTAATTGTGTAGTGGAACCGATGAAATCAGCAAGCTGTAGCACAGGTTCTTCACATTCGGGATGGGCAATAACTTTAGCATCCGGATGCCTGTTCTTTAATTTAATTATTTTTTCGGTGGAAAATATCTCATGAACCATACATGCACCATTCCAGAGTAGCATATTCCGACCGGTCATTTTATTGATGTAACCGCCCAGGTTCTTATCCGGTGCAAAAATGATCTTTTGTTCTTTAGGTAGACTTTCAACGATCTGCTGTGCATTTGATGAAGTACAAATAATATCGCTAAGGGCTTTAATACCAGCGGAACAGTTGATATAAGAAATGACGAGATGATCGGGATGCATTTCTTTGAATACCTTGAATAACGGCGGTGGGCAGCTATCACTTAAAGAACAACCTGCCCTGAGATCGGGTAATAAAACTTTTTTATGCGGGTTTAATATTTTTGCTGTCTCGGCCATAAAGTGAACACCGGCAAAAACAATTATGTCCGCATTTGTATTCGCTGCTTTCTGTGCAAGTCCAAGGCTATCACCGATATAATCTGCAACATCCTGTATATCTGGCTCCTGGTAGTAGTGTGCCAGTATAACCGCATTCTTTTCTTTCTTCAATTTACCGATCTCCGCAAAAATATCAAGAGATGGATCTATTTCCACGTTAAGAAAACCAGCCTTTGTAATATTCTCCACATGCATACACAAAAATGAGTTGTGCAAAAATACTTAAAAGCAACAACAATGAGATTATTCCCTTATCCACAGTCCTATTAATAGTATTTTATTTTTTAAAAAACTTTAAGTACTATTATTAAGGGTGTGGAAATGGGGAGTAAATATTTCTGAAGCTATTGCAGATATCGAAACAAGTAGTTTATCCACACATACTCTTACGATTACCAACAGGCAAAAACCAATAAGAAAGCTAATCTCACAAAAAAAGTGTGGATTGTGGATTACTGACAGTGTTGGTAAAAATGCGATTCTTAATATCGTAGAAGACTGTTAGAAAATCGGAAAAGTATGGGATAACTCAGTTAAACACCATCCATTTAATTAGTTATACGGATTTACCCAAAACATATACAGTAGCAACCAACGGTTATCCACACACAGCAGGAATAACAATAAAAAAACCATACCGAGAAAGATATGATATATCAATACACGGAGCAATTTTAAGAACGAGCCATCTAAATGAAAGCAAAAAACCCTCCCCCAAGACTGAGGGAAGGCCATTGTTTACTCAAACCGAGTTGGATATGTTGTACCGATGTTCATCGGTGTATATTTGATTAGTTGTAGTTAACTGTTACCGGAACTGCAGTAGAGTTGGTGTAAGCATTTGGTGTTTGTGCGGCAGATACGGTAAGGGTAGCACCAACAGTAAGTGTTTGTGAACCGCCGGTCAGTACGCCTGTACCTGAAGGTGAGCTGGTGAATGCGCTCATGCCCATAGAATGTGAAGAACCGTCGATCAAAGTAGCAGTAGTAGGCAATGTGATGGCGTAAGTATAACCGGATGCACCTGATACAGTAAAGTTAGCAGCAGCAACAGTACCTGTAGTAGCCGGCAGCGTAACACCACCTGTGAAAGTACGAGTGCTTGCCGGAGCCAATACTACTGTACCACCTGATGTAGGAGATACTGCGATGTTACCGAAGTTCATGTTGGTAACAAGAGCGATTGTTATTGGGGTAATGATGTTTGCAGATGCAGATGCTGTTGCGGTAGCCTGTGCAAAAGAAGAAGTAGATGATGCACCTACGATGATTGCTGCTGCTACGATTACTTTAGAGATGATGTTTTTCATTTTGTTTGTTTTTAGTTTGGTTGAGTTATTTGATTAAGTTTGTTTGTTGCTGTTTGATAG
>CAIRES010000002.1 GCA_903877645.1 uncultured Bacteroidota bacterium
CTATAATAAATTACAAACTAAGTTAAGTCATGGAATCTCTTACCTTCGCAAAAATGATCTCCCCCGCCTCTATACAGGAAGTTATGAACCGTGCCGACATCATCGATGTTATTGGCCAGTTTGTGCGCCTGAAGAAGCGGGGTACGAATTATATTGCCAATTGCCCTTTTCATAACGAGAAAACGCCATCTTTCAACGTATCGCCTGCCAAGGGTATTTATAAATGCTTCGGGTGCGGCAAGGCAGGCAATGTGGTCACTTTTGTGCAAGACCACGAGAAGCTCACCTACCCGGAGGCTATACGCTGGCTGGCCGATCATTATAAGATAACCCTCGAAGAAACCGAGCGCAGCCCAGAGCAGCAGCAAAAGCAACTGGCAGAGGAAAGCCTGCGCATACTCAATGAATATGCTGCTACCTATTTTTATGATACCCTGATGAATACCGAAGAAGGGCAGCTCATAGGTATGTCTTACTTCAAGCAGCGGGGATTTCGTAAAGATATTATAGACCGTTTCCGGCTGGGGTATAACCCCGATAATGGGGATTCGTTTTACCGTACCGCTATCAGCAAGGGCCACAAAGGCGAGTTGATGGAGCGCGCCGGACTGGCCAAGAACCGCAACGGCAGCTATTACGATGTATATCGAGGCCGTGTCATCTTCCCTATACAGGGTATGACGGGGCGCATATTGGGTTTTGGCGCGCGCATACTCAAAAGCAATGAGAAGGCGCCCAAGTACATCAACAGCCCTGAGAATGAGCTGTATGTAAAGAGCAAGGTCCTCTACGGTATGTACCAAAGCCGCCAGGCCATCGGCAAGCAGGATGAATGCCTGCTGGTGGAGGGTTATACCGATGTCA
Organism: uncultured Bacteroidota bacterium; assembly: GCA_903877645.1. GTDB lineage: Bacteria > Bacteroidota > Bacteroidia > Chitinophagales > Chitinophagaceae > Nemorincola. The sequence goes on from CAIRES010000002.1 coordinate 865, forward strand.
TATCCCTGCACCAGGGCGGCGTGGAGAATGTGGTATCGAGCAGCGGCACATCGCTTACCGAAGACCAGCTACGCCTCATAGGTCAACTTACCAAAAACCTGACCATCCTTTACGATGGCGATTCAGCGGGCATTAAGGCAGCCCTTCGCGGGCTGGATATGGCCCTCTCGCAAAGTTTTAATGTGCAACTGGTGCTATTGCCCGAAGGGGAAGACCCGGATAGCTTTGTACAGAAATCAGGCTCAGCCAAGTTTCATGAATACATCAAAGACCACAAGCAGGATGTCATCAGCTTCCGACTGCAGGTGGGCCTTACCGATGCCGGCAGCGACCCTGTGAAGCGCTCCAAGCTCACCAACGAGATAGCGGAAAGCATCGCTAAGATCAATAAGGCAGAGGATTTCTCGCTGCAATCGCATTATATACGCACAGCCTCCGGCAAGCTGGGAGTAGATGAGGCGGGCATGGTCAACCTCGTCAACAAATACATCCGCGACCGGGTAGAGAGCGAGCAAAAGCACAGCCGACGAGATGATGCTGCCATACCCGAGGCCGATATGCTGGCCGCGGAGCAGGAACCTACCACCGCACCGGTATCTACAGACGAATTGCAGGAATGGCAGTTATTACGCGTACTCATAGAGCATGGCCATGAGCAGTATGAGGGTTACGAATCGGTAGCCCGGCTGATAGAAGAGCGCGTGGACCCATCACTGCTGAAGAACCCTATGGTGAGCAATCTATACGAGGAGTACTTTACCCACTATAATAAATTCGGGTCTATACCCGCACATCATTATTTCATTAACCACCAGGAGCAGGACATCCGCAATAAAATGGCCTCGCTGCTGCATCCCCGTGAGGAAATCAGCACCCGGTGGAAGGAAAAATATAGTATTGAATCGCAGGAGCCGGGCATGGTGTTCCTCAATGATGTGGATAGCACCCTATCCTATTTTGAGCTGAAGAAGATACTTATCATCCAGAACGAGCTGGTGAGCAAGCTGAACAATGAAACAGACCCCGTGCGGCTTTCTGTGTTACAAAAAAAATTCCTGGAATTGCGGGGCCTGGAGCGGGAGATATTGAAAAAGCACGGCACAGTAGTTTTTAAATCACTTAAATATAAGTAAACCACATTGGCTCGCATCCTAGCTATAGACCTCGGAAAGAAACGCACCGGCCTCGCCGTCACTGACCCGTTGCAGATCATTGCTTCGGCATTAGAAACCGTTGACTCTAATGAGCTGATCGGCTATCTCAAAAAATACATCGCCCGCGAGCCGGTCGAAAAGATCATCATTGGCTACCCGCTCAACTTCGACGACACCCCTACCGATGCCACCCCGCTTGTGGACAAATTCATCATCAAATTTGGCAATGTATTTCCAAACATTCCGGTACAAAAAACAGATGAGCGCATGACCTCTATGATGGCATCTCAAGCCATATCGGGCATGGGCCTCAAAAAGAAAGACCGCGAGAAAAAAGAACTCATTGATACAGTCGCTGCGGTGATGATGCTACAAGAGTACCTGGCGAATAAGCAGCACTAATAAAAGCATAGCCCACGGTTTCAACCGTGGGTAATAAATAAAAGTATTACTAAAACGGTTTTAACCGTTTACCTCGACATTCTAAACCGTTGAAACGGTTATTGACATTAACTATCCCCTCCCCCACGGTTGAAACCGTGGGCTATGTTCTACCAGACTTTTATTGCCAATTGTTGTCTTGCAGAAAAAATCCTTTCGAAAGATATAAGGTATAATAAAGAATGTATAGATTTACATCTAACCTGCTCGTATGCCTCACCTGCTGCTATTTGCCGTATCCGATTTCATAATGAATGCCTATACGGAGCATAAGACCCTCATTTGGTTTTTCATCATGGCATTTGCCGTGGGCGTAGTATCGCAGCTCATACTGCCGGGCCGCGGTTTTGGTATGATCGCTACCATAGGCCTGGGCATTGCAGGCTCTTACCTCGGCAATAAGTTCCTGATGGATCACATGATGTTCATTGAGGATGATGTTTTCCGTAAGATAGCTTCGGCCCTTGCGGGTACTATGATCTTATCTGTCATCATCAACCTTATTCGTGGCGGCAAAGACAGGGACCTGACCCACTGGCGGCACAACTGATACTTTGATGGCACATTTTTTAGGTAACCAATGTTATACTATTCAAACTAAACACACATCATGGATACAAACAGGCTTTCCAAAACGCTGATGGCGGCTTTGAACGAACAAATGACCAATGAGGCGCAGAACTCACAGATATACCTGGCTTACGCCTCCTGGGCCAGCGAAAAAGGATATGATGGCATTGCCAACTTCCTTTTCCGCCATGCAAATGAAGAACGCAATCATATGATGAAGTTCCTCGAATATATACTGGAAAGGGGCGGCAAAGTGAAGGTAGCTGCAGTACCCGCTCCGGGCGATGATCCCAGCAGCGTAAACGACTGCTTTGAAAAAGTATTCAAATCAGAAGTAGAGAACACCACCAACATCTACAAGATCGTAAAAATGACTTTTGACGAGGGCGACTGGGCTACCTGGAATTTCATGCAGTGGTTTGTAAAAGAACAAGTGGAAGAAGAAACACTGGCCATGAGCCTGCTCAGCAAAATAAAAATTGCCGGCGGTGAAAAAGCACCCACAGATGCGCTCTACAACCTGGACAAAGACCTGGGCGGCACACCCGACGATGCCCGCTCTGCAGAAAGCGTTACTGCCGAAAATCCATAATTATCCTTTCCCCGTGCTATAACAAAAAGGTGAACCTCACGGTTCACCTTTTGTTATGTATATCACATTACCCTATCGCGCCTTTCGGCTAAAGCCGATATTGTTACTTACCATTCCACGGCTTAAAAGCCGTGGCTATTAATACAAATTTCCTAAAATTTTCAATTCGCCTCCTCCACTTTTCTTTGAGTTCCTTCCCACCAAATTGAATATAAACACGTCCTACTCAAATTATATTTCTCAGCTATTATTTTACTACAATTATCTTCATCATCTTTATCATATTTTTTGTATTCAGCGATTAACCGATCGTAATTATCTTTGTCTTGTTGATTGCCATTCTGTAGAAGATTCTCTTCGTTATGTGGATAGTGCTTTTCTATGTCTGCTTCATGTGATTTTAATAGCACAGTTAATTCTTTGTAGATTTCACTCTTTTTCGATACCGATGAAATACAATTTGTTTCGTAAGATTTTTTAGGTTGTGAGCTACAACAAGTAAGCAATAGACAAACACAAAACATCCATGGCAAATAAATAGCTTTAACTCTCATTTAAATATTTTTCAGACAAAGAAGAACCTCATTTTTCGTTTGTATCGGAATTCAACTACTGAAACGCATTGATCCCCGTCACATCCATACCCGTAATGAGCAGGTGAATATCGTGGGTGCCCTCGTAGGTAACTACTGATTCCAGGTTCATCATGTGGCGCATAATACTGAATTCGCCTGTGATGCCCATGCCGCCCAATATCTGCCTTGCTTCGCGCGATACTTTCAGTGCTATATCGCAGCTATTGCGCTTGGCCATAGATATCTGTGCCGGTGTGGCGCGGTCTTCATTACGCAGCACACCAAGGCGCCAGTTCAGCAATTGGCTCTTGGTGATCTCGGTAATCATCTCCGCCAGTTTCTTCTGCGTCAGTTGGAAGCCGGCAATAGGCCTGCCAAACTGAACCCGCTGCTTGGCATATCGCAGGGCCGTATCGTAGCAGTCCATTGCACAACCAAGTGCACCCCAGGCAATGCCATAACGTGCACTGGAAAGGCACGTAAGCGGCCCTTTCAGTCCTTTTATGGTCGGGAATATATTGGCCTTCGGCACTTTTACATTATCAAAAACCAGCTCACCCGTAGCCGATGCGCGCAGTGACCACTTGCCATGCGTTTCGGGTGTGGTAAAGCCTTCCATTCCGCGCTCTACTACCAGGCCGTGTATCTCACCCTGTTCGTCCTTTGCCCATACTACAGCTATATCAGCAAACGGGGCATTGGATATCCACATTTTAGCGCCGTTGAGTATCACATGGTCACCTGCGTCTTTATAATTGGTGGTCATGCCGGCCGGGTTAGAACCATGATCAGGCTCTGTAAGCCCGAAGCAGCCCATCCATTCGCCGGTAGCCAGTTTGGGCAGGTACTTCATCTTCTGCTCCTCGGTACCGAATTTGTAAATTGGGAACATCACCAAAGATCCCTGAACCGATGCCGTAGAGCGAACACCCGAATCGCAACGCTCCAGTTCCTGCATCATAATGCCATAGGAGATGTAGTCCAAACCGGCGCCACCGTACTTTTGTGGAATAAAAGGGCCAAAGCACCCCAGGTCGCCCAGCCCTTTGATGATCTGCTTCGGGAATTCGGCCTTTTGGGCATACTCCTCTATGATCGGATGCAATTCTTTTTTCACATATGCCCGTACCGTATCTCGGATCAGCTTATGCTCGTCTGTCAAAAGTTCATCTACAAGGTAATAATCGGGGTGCTGATACTGGTCTTTTTCCATGTTTTGTTAAATTTGGCATCAAATTGAGGCGCAAAGGTAGCATTTTTGGCATATTGGTATAATTTTGCGGCGCACTAAGCGTTAAGTGTGCACTAGTTCTTTCATTTATAGGCGTATAAGTATAAATCATAACCCCTGCAAAGCAATACTGTAGGGCATCTGGTGGTATTAGACAAATATAGTTGCGATATGTTAAATAATTTAATGAATCGTGGAACGTATTTTGTGCAGTATATTTTAGATATATTTTCGTGATTGCATTAAACTTTTTGCTCAAAAAGTACGTCTTTATTAAAATGATGTAACAACATGTATTCATATTAGCATTTATAGGCTTATTCTATCACTGAAAACTTAAATTAACAATAAACAATATTCTATGAGGCAGTTAAAAATTGCCACCCAGATCACGAACAGGGATTCACAGGCAGTGGAAAAATACTTGCAGGAAATAAGCAAGATATCCATGATCACCCCTGAAGAAGAAACGACACTGGCACAGAAAATTCACATGGGCGATCAACGCGCATTGGAGAAGCTGGTAAAGTCGAATCTTCGTTTCGTAGTTTCCGTGGCCAAACAGTACCAGCACCAGGGCCTTTCGCTCAGTGACCTTATCAATGAGGGTAACCTCGGGCTTATCAAGGCAGCCCAGCGCTTTGACGAGACCAAGGGTTTTAAGTTTATCTCCTATGCCGTATGGTGGATCCGTCAGTCGATCCTACAGGCGCTTGCTGAGCAGGGCCGTCTTGTGCGCCTGCCGCAGAATAAGATAGGCACCTACAACAAAGCCAATAAGGCATTTATAGCATTTGAACAGGAGAACGAGCGCGAACCTTCGACAGAAGAACTGGCCGACATCCTGGACATGAGCGAAACAGAAGTGACCAATATCTTCACCAGCAATACCCGCCACACCTCGCTTGATGCACCCGTGCATGAAGCCGAAGACGTGGCCATGGGCGACCTGCTGGCCGGCAGCAGCGATACCGATGACGATGTGATGAAGGACTCATTGAGAAACGAGATCCGCCGCATCCTCAAATCACTGAGCATCCGCGAAGCAGAGATACTGGCAGCCTACTTCGGACTTGAGGGCGACAACGGCCCAAGCATCGAAGAGATCGGCGAGAAATACGACCTCACCAAGGAACGCATCCGCCAGATCAAGGAAAGGGCCATTAAACGCCTGCAGAAAGCACGCTACAGCAACGCCCTCAAAGTGTACCTGGGCTAAACGATACAGTTAAACAAAAGAGAAGCGGCTCCCGGATGGGAGCCGCTTTTGTGTGTGATGGAATACGGAATAGTTTTTGTTGCTAACTTTGTACAAAACCTGATAACATGGCACCGACAGATTTAATGAGGAAGCATGTAAAAGAATACATCGATGATGCTGATGATAAGACAGTTCAAATGGTATTTGCGATGCTGGAAGCCGAACACAAGTATGACTTTTGGGATGAACTACCCGATGCTGTCAAAGCAGATATAGATGTAGCAATAAAGCAGGCAGATGCCGGTGAATTATACTCGCATGAAGAGGTCATGGAAAAATACAAGAAATGGCTTACGAAATAAGGTGGACTACCAGAGCAAGAGATAGTCACGGGGATATTGTAGCTTATCTGGAACAAGAATGGACTGAACGGGAAATAATAAACTTCATCAATACTGTTGAAGAAAAGCTATACCTTATTGCTATTTACCCTGATCTGTTCATTAAGACTAATAACAAAAGGAATATTCACAAAACTGTTATCAGTAAACAAGTCGTCTTATTCTATCGGAAACGTCCTTCAAAACAACAAGTAGAATTAATGCTGTTTTGGGATACACGGCGCAATCCGGAAGGATTGAAATTATAACCATTAAGAAAAGTGTCATTAAACGCATGTAGAAAGCCGCTACTGCATCGCCCTCAAAGTGTACCTGGGCTAAACGATATAGTTAAACAAAAGAAAAGCGGCTCCCTGATAGGAGCCGATTTTGCATTTAATACTTTGTCAAATACCAATACTGCCCGGCATCTGTTCTATCCAATACCATAGTAGAATCCGTAAGGCTTTTGATCGTGAACAACTCATAATACGCAGAGTCAGCAGCAATGGATAAAGAAGATTCGCTACCGGTTACATGACGCCATAGCCCGTTACGGGCCATAGCTCCCGTACCCAAGGAGGTATCGCCCAGGATACCATTAGTGAAAAAAGTATACACCTGTACTGTGCTTAGCGGAAGTACAATCCATTCACGAGCGGAATCAATCACTCCATTGCTGTTGAGGTCGCTCCACATCTTGTACAGCGCCCATCTGTTAGCAGAAAGAATGTGTACGGTGTCTATAGAGTCAACAACCGGAGTAACGACCTGCGTAGTACTTTTCTTCTTGCAGGAGGTCATGCACATAGGCACACACACCATTAATGCGAGTGCGATTTTGTAAAGTTTCATAGTAGTGAGGTTTTAGGAATACAATGTACTAGCGGCTTGCTATACTTTCAAGCTGCAACTCAAAGAAAATATATGCGTCTATGTAACCAATTGACCGGTAGTGCTTTTCTTCCCGACATTGTTTGGCGCTTACAGAATGTGTCTAGGCTTCAACTAGGTACCGAATAGATAGCAATAATTCTATATTACAAGACTAATCCCATCTACCAAAGTAAAGTGTGTATCAGTAGTAAATAGCGGGATATTGTGTTGTTTGGCCATAGCAACGAAATATTGCCGTATCGACCTATCAACTAATCCCCGGGGGCTACAAACACCGCAATCCCCACCCTTTCCACAGTTATAAAATCCATAACAATAATTCCAAAATAATCTCCATACCTTTGCGCAGTTTTTTTAGTAGGTTTCGGCATATTCTTTTTACTACAAAACGGCTATCTACTACCTACTAACGACTATCTACTACACAATGGCTAAGTACAACGAATATAAAGGATTGAATATGCCTTCCATAGAGCAGGACTACCTCGCTATATGGAAGAGAGAACATTGTTTTGAAGAGAGTGTAAAGCTGCGCGATGGTGCGGAGCCGTTTGTGTTTTATGAAGGCCCGCCAAGCGCCAACGGCCTTCCCGGCATCCACCATGTTATCAGCCGCACACTTAAGGACCTCGTATGCCGTTACAAGACCATGCAAGGCTACCAGGTAGCCCGCAAAGCCGGCTGGGATACCCATGGCCTGCCTGTGGAGTTGGGTGTAGAGAAGGAACTGGGCATCACGAAAGAAGACATAGGCAAAAAGATCACCGTAGAAGAGTATAATAAGAAGTGCCGCGAGGTGGTGATGCGCTACAAGGATAAGTGGGAAGACATTACTGAAAAGATGGGCTATTGGGTGGATATGACCGATCCATACATCACTTTCGATAATGAATATATAGAAACCCTCTGGTGGGCGCTCAAGCAGTTGTATGATAAGAACTTTCTGTATAAGAGCGTCAGCATACAGCCCTATTCACCGGCCGCAGGTACCGGCCTCAGCAGTCATGAATTGAACCAGCCCGGCACATATAAAGATGTAAAGGATACCACCGTTGTCGCTATGTTCCGCCTTACGCCTGCAAAGGATGAAAGAGACGGAAATATTGAATATAATAATCCGTTGCAGTTCAAGCTACAGTTTGAAGCAAGGAATGCATGGGAACCATTTATAAAAATGCCAATAGGCGGTGGGCTCATCGAAGCTGAGAAGGCAGGTGCAGTCTACTTTATGGCGTGGACTACTACCCCATGGACGCTGCCCAGCAACTGCGGACTGACCGTAGGCCCCAATATAGACTATGTATTGGTGCAGACATTTAACCCTTATACCCACCAGCCGTGCAACGTAATATTGGCTGAAGCATTACTCAACAAATACTTCAAGCAGGAAGCGCAAGAGTCTGATTTTACGATATATACGAGCGAAAGCAAGTTGCTACCCTGGAAGATATTAGGCAAGTTCAAAGGCAGTGAACTGGAAGGCATACGCTATGATCAGTTACTCCCTTTCGATGGCAATACCCGCGAAGTAACCGGCGGTGATCCATGGCGCATCATCACCGGCGACTTTGTAACTACCGAAGACGGTACCGGTGTAGTGCACACTGCCCCTGCTTTTGGCGCAGATGACTATCGCGTAGGTAAAAAGAATAATATCGGCATCCTCACCATGGTGACCAAGGAGGGTAAATTCAACGACTATACCGGGGAATTTAGCGGCAGATATGTAAAAGATTATAAAAACGACCCTGACTATAAAGATGTGGACGTGGACATAGCTGTAAAGCTTAAACTCAGCGGCCATGCCTTTAAAGTAGAGAAATACGAACACACCTACCCCCATTGCTGGCGCACCGATAAGCCCATCATCTATTACCCGCTCGATGCCTGGTTCATACGCACTACTGCGGTAAAAGACCGCATGATAGAGCTGAACAAGACCATCAACTGGAAGCCAAAGGCTACCGGCGAAGGCCGCTTTGGCAACTGGTTGGAGAATATGGTGGACTGGAACCTGAGCCGCAGCCGTTTCTGGGGTACTCCCTTGCCGGTATGGGTAAGTGAGGATGGTACGGAGATGAAGTGCATCGGTAGCATAGAAGAACTGATAGCCGAAGCCCAGAAAGCCAACAAGGCATTAGGTTTGAACCAATTACTTGAAGAAGAACATAAGATAGAACACCATAACATTATTGGTTCACTTACCTTTAAGCCTACTCGAAAGGAAGACCTCGACCTGCATAAACCATTTGTTGACCAGATCATATTAGTATCTGATACAGGCAAGCCAATGCAGCGCGAGCCTGACCTGGTAGATGTGTGGTTTGATAGTGGAGCGATGCCCTATGCGCAATTGCACTATCCGTTTGAGAAACATGCAGCTACTGATATTAAGAAAAATTTTCCTGCCGACTTTATTGCTGAAGGAGTTGACCAGACCCGTGGATGGTTTTATACCCTCCACGCGCTGGGCGTGATGTTGTTCGACAGTGTGGCTTATAAGACCGTTGTGAGCAATGGCCTGGTGCTGGATAAGAACGGCAATAAGATGAGCAAGCGCGTAGGCAATGTCATCGATCCGTTTGAGACCATAGAGAAATATAGCGCCGACGCTACCCGCTGGTACCTCATCACCAACGCATCGCCTTGGGATAGCTTACGCTTTGATACAGAAGGAATTAAGGAAGTTCAGCGGAAGTTCTTTGGAACATTGTATAACACCTACCAGTTCTTTGCTTTATACGCCAATGTGGATAACTTCACGTTTAAAGAAAGCTATATTCCTGTAGCCCAGCGTCCTGAAATAGACCGTTGGATACTCTCCTCGCTCAATACCCTTGTGAAGACAGTAACCGCCGCAATGGAAGATTACGAGCCTACACAGGCAGGCAGGGCTATAGAGACTTTCCTTGATGAGCAGTTGAGCAACTGGTATGTGCGCCTTTGCCGCCGCCGGTTCTGGAAGGGCGAGTATGAGCAGGATAAGATATGTGCTTACCAGACATTATATGAGTGTCTCGAAACCATATCGCTCCTCATGGCACCTGTAGCTCCTTTTTATGCAGATTGGCTATATCGTAACCTGAACGGGATCACTAAGCGCAACAAGGTTGGCTCTGTACATTTGGCAGACTTTCCTATAGCAAGTGAGGATTGCATCAATATTGATCTGGAAGAACGTATGCGCCTGGCGCAGGATATTTCGTCGTTGGTGCTGTCTGTACGTAAGAAGGTAAATATAAAAGTACGCCAACCATTACAGCGGATACTGATCCCAATAATGGATGTGCATACAAAGGATCAAATACAGCATATCGAGGAACTGATAAAGAATGAGGTAAACATAAAATCAATAGAATATCTTACTGACACAGAAGGTTTTATAAAAAAGAAGTTAAAGCCAAACTTTAAAACACTTGGCGCTAAAATGGGCGCTAAAATGAAGAGTGTAGCTACAGCCATAGGCGAGATGAGCCAGCACGACATCAGCACGCTGGAGCAGAACAAGGTCTTTGCATTAGCCGTTAGCGGTGAGCAGGTAGAGATAAGTATCGCTGATGTGGACATCATTGCCGAAGACATACCCGGATGGTCTATAGCAAATAAAGACAATCTGACAGTGGCGCTGGATGTGACAATTACACCGGAGCTGGAAGAAGAAGGCAATGCGCGTGAGTTGGTGAACCGTATCCAGAAGATACGAAAAGAGAGTGGTTTTGAGGTTACAGACCGGATCAAAGTAGATGTACAGGAATATGAGCCGCTTAAAAGTGCAATAATTAATTATAGTGACTATATTTGCGCGGAAATTTTGGCGGATACTATTAATATAGTACCGCAAACAGATCTGGACAATGCTACTGAGATAGAGGTGAACGATGTAATGCTTAAAATATTAATATCAAAAAACTCTTAAAAGTCATGGCTACACAAACAAAACAGGCTGCCAAGCCAACCAAAAATGCCAAACCAGCTCCTGCTGCTAAAAAAGCTGCACCTGTTAAAAAAGCCATGAGCAATAGCAAATCCAAGCCGGCTGCTGCAAAAGCACCTGCTAAACCTGTAGCCAAAAAAGCCGCACCTGCTAAAAAAGCAGCCGCGCCAACGAAGAAACCAACACCAAAACCGGTAGCTAAGGCTACTGTGAAAAACGCACCCGTGAAGAAACCCGTAGCCAAAAGCGCTCCGGCTAAGAAAGAAGCGCCAATTAAGAAAACAGAAAAAATAAATAACCAGAAGACTGTGAATAAGAAGAGTAGCAAACCAGCACCACCACCAGCCAAGAAAGCAGCACCGGCAGCGCCAGCAAAAAAAGCAGCGCCGGCAGCTAAAAAACCAGCACCAGTAGCAGCAAAGAAAGCAGCACCGGCCAAACCTGCCACTAAAGCGCCGGCTAAGCCTGTAGCTAAAGCAGCTCCGGTTAAACCGGTTGCTAAAGCGCCCGCAAAGCCCGTAGCTAAAGCAGCACCGGCTAAGCCAGCAGCTAAGCCGGTGGCCAAAGCGCCGGCAAAGCCCGTAGTCGTAGCAAAGGCTGCACCGGCCCCTGTTGCTAAAAAAGGAAAGAAAGAGCCGCCAAGGAAGATATTGACCAGCATGCCTGTAAAAGCAGGGCCTCCGGCGCCAAAGCCTATGGCCACGCCTGCAGCACGCAGCCTGGAAAAGAAACCTACCGTGATCATTGCACACCGCAAGCTGGAGAATAAATCTCGCGCGGTAAAAGGATCTGTTGGCATTGCAACGCATTATCAGCCCGATACTTACCGCTCTATACTTGACGAGCCGATCCAGACACAAGGCCCCCAGTTCCGCTACAGCGATGAAGAGTTAGGCGAATTCAAAACGATCATTGTAAGCCGCATAGATGCAGCCCGCAAGGAACTCAATTACCTGCAGGGCCTCATCACCCGCAAGGACGAAGCTGGTACCGAAGATACTGAGAACCGCTACATGAACATGGAAGACGGCAGCGGCGCTATGGAGCGCGAGCAACTGGCACAACTCGCCAGCCGCCAGATACAGTTCATGGGCCACCTCGAAAAAGCCCTGGTACGTATCGAGAACAAAACATACGGCATCTGCCGCGTTACCGGCAAGCTCATCGACAAAGCACGCCTGCGCGCTGTGCCTCATGCTACCCTCAGCATCGAAGCCAAAAAGATGATGAACACCAAATCAAACTAAGAACACTAACATTATAACGAAAACGGCCCGCTACATGCGGGTCGTTTCTGTTAGGTAATAGTGATTTCGTACTCATATTTGTCATCCTGACGAAGGAAAGATCTACACTCCCACATACGCAACACGTTGTCTTTTCTCAATCATCAATGCTGAAACATCTTCTCCCCAGCACTGATCTGCACATGCAACCTGTTTTCTGTAGGAGGTATGGGACATGAGAACCCATCAGTATAGGCACAATAAGGATTGTAGCATTTATTAAAATCAAGCAACACCCTATTGTCTTGTATGTCACTCACTTTCATGTCTATATAGCGCCCACCTGCATAAGTGGTCTCATAGTTGGTCTCATCATTAAAGGGTACAAACAGATCATCCTTGTGACTGGGATCATTGATCATACTCACACTCTGGTATACATGCAGCTCCAGCGGCATATTATTCACGGTAAAACTAAGTACCCCATATTCTTTGAAAGGTTTTTGCTTACCACTGTGCGTATTCACCAGAAATGGACTACTCCCCGGCTTTGGAGTGAACGTAGCCCACACCCGATAATTCACATCCGGCTTAAAGAAGCTAATGTACTTGATCTGTGATGGCTGCACAGGTTTCCGCGGCTCAGCAAGCAGGTCTTTAATATATTGCTCCCTATAAGTGGCAATACTATCGGCATATGTCTGCCCCTTGGCACTAAATGCTAAAGGAAGCAACAGTAAGAAGAAAACAACAGAACGCATATTACTTCAAATTCCAAAAAACAAATCCCAAATCCCAGCCAGCTAATCATCAAATCAGCTAATTAGCTAATCAAATCTTCTCCGCCCTCATCTGCGGGAAGAACAGCACATCCTGTATAGATACCTGACCGGTGAGCAGCATGGCCAGGCGCTCAATGCCGAAGCCTATACCTGCCGTAGGTGGCATGCCATATTCCAGCGCCCTCAGGAAGTCGTAATCAATGAACATTGCTTCTTCGTCTCCACGCTCCATCAGTTTCACCTGCTCTTCAAATCGGTCGCGCTGTTCCAGCGGGTCATTGAGCTCACTATAGGCATTGGCTATTTCCTTGCCGTTGATGATCAGCTCAAAGCGCTCCACCAGTCCGGGTTTGGAGCGGTGCTTCTTCGTCAGCGGGCTCATCTCTACCGGGTAGTCTATGATAAAGGTGGGCTGTATGTAGTGCTTTTCGCACTTGCCACCGAATATCTCATCCACCAGCTTGCCCTTGCCCATAGAGGCATCTACCTCTATATGCAGTTGCTTGCAGGCACCGCGCAGGCCGTCTTCGTCCATCTCGCTGATGTCTATACCGGTATGCTCCTTTATGGCATCATAGATGCTGATGCGCTTATAAGGCGCTTTAAAATCAACTGTTACATCATTAATGGTGGTAGTTGTCACCCCGTTAGTGGCAATGGCTGTACGCTCCAGCATTTGCTCGGTCGTATCCATCATCCACAGGTAGTCTTTGTAGGCCACGTAAAACTCCAGTATCGTAAACTCAGGGTTGTGCGTTCTGTCCATACCCTCATTCCTGAAGTTGCGGCTGAACTCATATACCCACTCAAAGCCACCTACGATCAGGCGCTTCAGGTACAGCTCATTGGCTATACGCAGGTACAGCGGCATATCCAGCGCGTTGTGGTGCGTAATGAAGGGCTTGGCCAGTGCACCACCGGGGATGGTTTGCAGCACAGGGGTATCCACCTCCAGTGCGCCACGCTCATTCAGGAAGGTGCGTATCGCATTCTTCATCTTGGTGATCTTCGTAAACACATCCCTTACAGACGGGTTCACAATCAGATCGGCATAGCGTTGGCGGTATTTGAATTCCAGGTCGGTAACAGCATCAAACACCTCGCCGTCCTTCTCCTTGGTCACCGGCATGGGATGCAGGCTCTTCGTCAGTATTGTGAAGCTTTCTACATGTATAGAGGTCTCCCCTGTTTTGGTGATAAAACCATAACCTTTAACACCTATGATATCACCTATATCCAGCAGCTTTTTCCAAACTGTGTTGTAGAGCGTCTTATCTTCATCGGGACATATATCGTCACGCTTGATGTATATCTGTATACGGCCGGTGTGGTCTTGCAGCACGGCAAAATTAGCTTTGCCCATGTCCCGCACACTCATAATGCGGCCGGCGAATGACACCGCCTTAAATTGGTCGGCGGTCGCCTCGCTGAATTCTTCCTTTATCTGTTTGGCAGTATGTGTTATTTCAAATAATGGCGCCGGGTATGGGTCTATGCCCAATTCCCTTAATTCGCCCAGTTTTTCGCGGCGAACGATCTCCTGTTCACTAAGTGTTGCAGTCATGGCTGCAAAAATAGTTGATAAGTTGGTAAGTTTTCATGGTAATTCGTTAAAAGGGTACTGGTCTGTATATAAATAGGTAGGTCTCGGTGAGCCTCAGGTAGGTGTCATGGTGAGCCTCGTCGAACCGCGACACCGTTACCGGACAGACAATAAGTCAACATTCAATACCTAACCTCAATAACCAAGAACACTCAACGGTGCCAAGGTTCGACGAGGCTCACCATGACACCTATCTGTACAAGCGTTCTTCGCTGGCTAGCAATTATGCGGTAAAACAAATGTGCATACCCCTGTTGATAAAATTAATGAACAAATATTTTTATACCACTCTTTCTTTTATACTTTTATTGCAAATCCATTTTTATGACACACCTCTTCCTATACGAACTTCCCGCCTTTATTGTCAATAACGAGGGCCTGCTCATTACATTGCTCATCGGCGCTATTGCCGGCTACCTTGCCGAATACCTGGTACCCGGCCCCGGTTATGGCTTCCTTGTCACCATTGCCATAGGTATGGCAGGCGGCTGGCTCGGCAGCATAGCCTTCAAGAACTTCATCAACATCAGCTCCGACATCCCCCACATCAACGAGATCATCAGTGCCACACTCGGTGCCATGATCGTGGTCATCGTCGTCAACCTCATCATGCGAGCCGCAAGAGGCGGTAAAGGCAATGGCAGCAGGGAGAAGAATGTGTATGATTGGGAGAATGAGTAAATTCGCAACACTACAATATGGATATAATACTGCAAATACCTGCAGGTATAGACCTTGAGGAGAGAGATACAGTTAAATTCCTATCAGCGAAGTTATACGAGGCCGGAAGGCTTTCGCTAGGCCACGCTGCTGAAATATCGAAACTCTCCAAAGTTGCCTTTGCTGAAATATTAGGCGATTACAGTGTAGCGCTCATCAATTACCCGGTATCAGACATCATAGGTGATGCAGCAAGGATATAACGGTAACCTGCATGGCTTTCTGAGATGACAGAAGTGTGTTTTGTCTATGAGAGTATGGTTGTTGCATGAGTCGTGAGAGATGTGGATTTCAAATCAGCAATTACATGTAACACCGAATTCGCCTTCGGGGCTATTGGCAGAATGGAGTATTGTAAAACTCCATTTCTCAGTAGACTTTATTATTTTCGCTAAATTTTACATCCATTTTGCTATGATCGAAAACATAATACCTGATTTAATACCGTATCGGAAAGGAAACAAATGGGGATTTTGCACATCGGAAAAAAAATAGTAATTGATTGCGTTTATGAAGATGCACACGATTTTATAAAAGAAGGTTTGGCGTTAGTAAAACTAAATGGGAAATGGGGATGTATTAATAATTCAAATGAAATAATATCTCCTTTTATTTATGATGTAGCTTTAGATATTAATTGGTTTGATAGTAAAAGTTCACTGTGGGTTTTTTTAGATGGAGAAAGTGGCTATTTAGATAAAAATGGCAACTATTCTATGAATGAGACTATAACTAGTGATGACTTTATCGAAGGATTGTATAAAAATGTGGGGGAAAACGGAAAATATGGTTTTCTGGACAAAGAAACCGGAGGTTATGTAATACCTTGTACATATGAAAAAGCAGAAGATTTTTCAGAAGGATTAGCACATGTTCAATTGCATCAAAAAGGTGGATTTATTGATAAAACTGATAGAGAAATAATCCCGTTCATATATGATAAATGTGAGACTTTTTTGGAGCGATTTATTTTTGCAGAAGGGTTAGCAAATGTAAAATTCAATAAAAAATGGGGGTTTATTGATAGAAAAAACAATCAAATAATACCTTTTAAATATGGCGAAGCTAGAAAGTTTTCAGAGGGGTTAGCAAATGTGAAATTACAAAACAAATGGGGATATATCGATAATACGGGTAAGGAAATCATACCTTTCATTTACGATGATGCTGGCAATTTTGAAGAAGGGTTAGCAACAGTAAAAATCAATAATAAATGGGGCTCTATCGACAAGACTGGGAATGAAATAATTCCCCCTATTTATGATTACCCTCATAATTTTCATAAAGGCATAAGTAGAGTAGAAAAAAATGGTATTGCTGGCTATATAGACAAAAAGGGTAACCAGTTCTGGGAAGACAACTAAACGTTATCATCCAACTTAGGTAGTAGCTAAAATGAACCGGCAGTTATTTTATAGATGAATCTTAAGTATTCCCGGACATTGTGTAATTGAGTTTGGGATTCAAATGTAAGGTATCCTAAATAGCTTTCCTCGTTTTTACACTTAATCTCAATTTGCTGAACTTTTAGAGTAACGTTGTGAATGAGTTCTTGTTTAGTCATAATATAATATGTTTTATACTATAAAGTTACGAAAAATCATAACAAAATCAAATAAATTTATCGACGTAACATATAAACTAATCATTATTACAAAAAGCCCCGAACTATATAAGTCCGGGGCTTTTCAATATCAAACAATTAAACTCCCCTTTAGGGGTTGGGGGTTTATTTCCTCTTTCCTTTATAACCACCGCCACCGCTGTAGCCGCCGCCATCACGGTCACGGCCGCCACTGTAGGGCCTTGCATCTGATGAGCGCGGGCCACCGAACTTTGGCTTGCCGCCGAAGTCCCTGCCCTTGCCGCCGCCACCCTGGCTTTGTTCAGCCTGGTCTACGCGTACCTTGCGGCCCTTGAATTTCTTCTGGCCCAGGTGTTCCAGTATGTACTCAGCTGCATCGCCGGGCACATTAAAGAAGCTGCTCAGGTCGCGCACAGTCACACGGTCTATTACATTGGCTTGTACATCCACAGATTCTGTGATGAACTGTACCAGCTTAGCCGTATTCAGTCCGTCTTTCTCACCGAGGTTGATGAACAGGCGCACATAACGGTTGCCAAAATTGCGGTCCTTATCCTTGCTCTCGTAGCCGGCATTCAGGTCATCCGAATCCTGGTAAGCATCAATGGTCTCGCGCAGTTGCAGCCATATCAGCTTGCGGATCAGCTCGTCCTTATCCACATCAGCAAACTGCTCGTGTATCATATCATGGTACAGTTTAGCGAAGTCAGCCTGTGGTTCAGCCTTAGCTATCTGCTCCAGGTGAAAGAATAATTTTTTACGGATCACTTCAGCGCCATCAGGTATATCACTCTTATGGAACTTCTGCTTCACGAGGCGCTCTATCTGCCTGATATTGGATATCTGCTTAGGAGACACGATAGACATACAGATACCCGACTTGCCGGCACGTGCAGTACGGCCGCTACGGTGTGTATATACTTCGGGGTCATCCGGCAATTCATAGTTGATCACGTGAGTGATGTCATTCACATCTATACCACGGGCAGCCACATCGGTAGCTACTATGCACTGCAATGATTTGTTTTTGAAACGCTCCATTACCTTGCTGCGCATCTTCTGGTCCATATCGCCATGCAGCGGACTCACGTGGTAGCCCATCTTCATCAGCTTTTCTGATACCTCTTGTGCATCCTGCTTGGTGCGGGTAAATATAACGCCGTAAATGCCGGGTGTAAAGTCGAGCAGGCGGCGCAGTGTTTCAAAGCGGTTGCTATGGTTGGCTACAAAATACTGGTGGTCTATATTCTCGTTGGTGCTGTTGGCAGCAGCTACAGAGAACTCTTTCCAGTCTTTCATAAAGCGCTTGGCTATGCCACGCACTTCATTGCTCATAGTTGCAGAGAACAGCCACGTGTACTCGCGTGCAGGTGTGTTCTTCAGGATCACATCTATGTCTTCGCGGAAGCCCATGTTCAGCATTTCGTCGGCCTCATCCAATACTACGTACTGCACATGCTCCAGCGATATTGCTTTGCGCTCCAGCAGGTCTATCAGACGGCCGGGGGTTGCTACTATTACCTGTGGGTGGCTCTTCAGCTCACGGATCTGGCCCGTGATAGGCACACCACCATAAACGGCCGTTACACGCAGGCCACGGATGTGGTCGCCGTACTTGGTCATTTCTTCCTGTATCTGCATACACAATTCGCGTGTAGGGCTTAATACAAGGCACTGGGCATGACGCTGCGATACATCTACATGATGTAATAGCGGCAGGCCATAAGCGGCCGTCTTGCCGGTTCCCGTTTGCGCGAGTCCAATGATATCGATCGGCTCAGTAAGTAATTGAGGTATTACTTTTAATTGAATAGGAGTAGGAGTCTCAAAGCCAAGGTCAGAAATTGCCCGCGTAAGTTCCTCCCTCAATGGGAAGGATGAAAAAGAATCTAACATTAAAAAGAACTTTTATGAAATATGCCCTGCCTTAATTGGCAAAGCGGCTGCGAAGGTAAGCCAAATAAATGAGAAAAGTATTAATTGGTAATATGGCAATCCTCAAATCCGCCCTCAAACGCCCTTTCTTAACAGTAATTTAAGGCTATGGTTTAATGAACATGGCCTTTACCTGCGAAAGAAGCCACTTCTTCGTTGACTACCCCACTCATATAGTTCATTGTGTAAAAGCTGTCGCTTTTAAAAACGTACACAGAATCGACATAGTATTCAATCATCGACTCATGAAAACTATAAGTCCTCATTGAATCGTATTCAAACCTAATTTCAAAAGGAAACACATTAAATATACCACTATTGGATGTGAAAAAATCAGAATACCTTGAAACAAACTCCTTAATGTCAACAATACTTGCCGTAACATGGCTCACATAGCAGACCGCAGGAAAAGAAGTATCTCTATGAACTCCATATATACTATTGACGTTATCGTGAATAGTATCATTAAATACCCCATAAAAGGTATCTGTATAAGGATAGCTTAATGCAGTGGAAGGTGTTGTAGTCCTCTTCTTTTCACATCCGTAACAAAGACAAACAGCGATAATACAGAAAGTGCAGATGAGTTTCATAAACTTTAATTTTTTGAAATTACTTTATAAACCCCTTATATGTACCAGTATAATCACTATGTACCGGATCATCGCCTTCTTGCTCCATCCAGCATATTATAGAGTCTTTATACAGATTGCAATTATAATGATCATTACCCCCAAACCTATTTCTGCCGAAAGTGTAAAAAGCGGAATCATTTGTAATAAAAGAAAAACTCAGTGTATCCGAAACAGGAATGCCTATAGAAAGAGAGTAAAGAGAAAAACTATCCACACTTGTGTGCGTTATCAACACAGTTGAATAGCCTGAATAATTCGGAGGGTAATCTGAACCATTGTTATTCTCCGAATAAGCCCCATAAAAAGTATCTGTATAGGGATAAATACTCGCTACCTTCGTAGTGTCTATAGGATGCGTAGTAGTCGTCACTGTTGCAGGCGCAGCATTCTTTTTCTTCTCGCAGCCATAGCAAAGACACACAACAGCAATAAAAGCAAGGTAAGCAGGTTTCATACAGTCGAAGTTATATAACTATAACGGCACTATCATTATTTTATTGCAATACACCACTAATTAACCCTTTAACCAATTAACCCTTTAACAAAGCAACCGCCTCCGCCACACTCACCATCTTCTGCTCACCGGTTACAAAGTTCTTTACACTCACCATGCCCTTTGTGCGCTCTTCGTCGCCGGGCAGCAGCACGTATACTATGCCGCGCTTATTGGCGTACTTCATTTGCTTGTCAAACTTTGCAGCATCGGGGTATATCTCTGCGGCTATACCGGCATTGCGCAATTGCGTGAGCAGTTGCAGCGCATAGGTTTCATTCTCGCCGCCAAAGTTCACCAGCATGGCTTGCGTGCCTTCTGCCAGTTGCTCGGGGAATACCTTCAGCTCATCCATAACATCATAGATACGGTCTATGCCGAACGACACCCCTACCCCCGATAATCCCTTTAATCCAAACAGCCCCGTAAGATCGTCGTACCGGCCGCCACCACCTATGCTGCCCATCTTCACATCGGGGTGCGCGCACACTACTTCTACGATCACACCTGTATAGTAATTGAGCCCGCGCGCCAGGCTGATGTCCACCACCACCGATGAGGCCTCGGGGAACAGCGTTTTATAATAAGCCAGCGTTTTACTCAGTTCATTGATGCCCTCCATGCCTGCGGCGCTGTGCTGCATGATGTCGCTGAAGGCAGTAAGCTGTTCGTCATTCGTCCCCTTTACATTGATCACCTTCTCTATCTGCCATATGCCGTCGTCGCTGATGCCGCGCTCCTTCAGCTCATTGGCCACACCTATCCAGCCTATCTTGTCCAGCTTGTCCATAGCTATGGTGATGTCCATCATCTTATCGGGCATGCCACACAGCTCGGCCAGTGCGGCCAGCAGCTTGCGGCTATTGATCTTTATCGTGACCGGCACCTGCAACTTTGCAAACGCGCTCTGGTAAATACACAGCAGTTCTGCCTCATTGATCAGCGATGTACTGCCCACCACATCGGCATCGCACTGCCAAAATTCTCGGTAGCGGCCCTTCTGCGGCCTGTCGGCGCGCCACACGGGCTGCATCTGGTAGCGGCGAAAGGGGAACGCCAGCTCATTCTGGTGCATCACCACATAGCGGGCAAAAGGTATAGTGAGGTCATACCGCAGCGCACGCTCCGTAACCACCGGCGTAGAATATGGCTTGCTCACCACCTTCTCCCATTCGGCATGTAGTTTGGCCTTGTCTTCTTCCTTCTTCTCGTGCAGGCCATTGTTTAGTATCTTGAAGATGAGGCGGTCGCCCTCCTCGCCATACTTGCCGGTGAGCGTCACCAGGTTTTCCATAGAGGGTGTCTCCAATGGCTGAAAACCATAGAGCTCAAATATCACCCGGAGTGTATCAAATATATACTGGCGTTTCCGCACCTCGGCCGGCGAAAAATCGCGCGTACCCTGCGGTATCGATGGTTTAGACATAATGGGGCAAAGATAGGTTTTTAGTATTTAGTAGGTAGTCGTTGGTAGATAGTACATGGTCGTTGCGTAATTCCTTAGTGACTTCGCGGCTAAGATAAAACTAAAAAATATTCAGTTTAAATAACACCTCCCTTTAGGGTCGGGGTTGTCTCTCGACTATCTACTAATTACTATCTACTAACGACCATACTTCGCCACGATCGCATCACACGTCTTATCGATTATATCATACACGATCTTGTACCCGTCCTCCTCGCCATAATACGGGTCCGGCACCGACTGTCCTCTTGGTGTCATCCCGAGCCCCGCCGAGGGGAACTCATCCAAAAACAACCCTACCCTGCTCATATCCGCATGGCGGCCGCCTATGGCTTCTATCTCGCGATACACATCTGTGGCCATGGCATACACATGGTCGTAGGCAGTAAGGTCGGCTTTGGTAAATTTCCTGGCGCGCTGGTCGCTTATATCTATGCCATGCTTCAGGCACTCCTTTTGCGACAACCGGTGTGGCGCCTCCCCTATGTGGTACGACTCCGTGCCTGCCGACTCCACAGTCCAGTTCAGTCCATGTTCCTTGATCTTGTGCCTCATCACGCCCTCCGCTATCGGCGAGCGGCATATATTCCCGAGGCATACCATCAGTATGCGCATAACATTTTTAAATTCCAGGTCTTAAAATTCCAAATCCCAAGTGAACAACGCGAGATCTTCTACCACATAGGCACATAGAGCACATAGCCTATGTGGTCTGCTTCCCACGAATTTAAGTGCACATAGTCCTTCATTACTCCCGCCTATGTGGTCTATGTGCCTATGTGGTGGCCCTAAGTAACACATGTCAGGTACTC
>CAIRES010000003.1 GCA_903877645.1 uncultured Bacteroidota bacterium
CCACGTATTCTGTATTGACTTACACCTGCCAATACGCAACACACCTAATACATACGCCAAACCAAAAAACGATAAAAAAGCCCCTGTTTTTTTATCCTTCGCGAGGAGGGCAGGGGCAAGCCCAGCACCTACCACGATACGGCCATAATGATGTTCGTGTATGCGTGTAAATTGATCGGCCATTAAAAATAAAAAATCGCCGTAGGGGCCGGGCTTGCCCCTGCCCTCCTCGCGCAGGATACAACACACAATATTCTAAAAATGGGTCGGGGTTTTTACGCCTCCTCCTTCTTCGGCACCGTCTTAAACACAATATCCCACAGCACAGAGCTCACCCCAAAACCCTTTTCGGGTGCTTTGTAGTGGTGCAGGTGGTGGTTGCGCCATAGTGCCTTCAGGAATTTCGGAGGTGCAAAAGCATGTATCGCAAAGTGCATGGATCCATACATCAGGTACCCAAACAGGAAGCCGGGAAAGAAGCAAAGAGCCGTCCAGCCCATAATAGCATGTGCCAGCAGGAAGAGAAGACAGGCTGCTACTATGCTGGGTACCGGCGGCATGAACAGCCTTTCTTTATCGCGTGGGTATTCGTGGTGCACACCGTGCATCGTATATACAAACTTCATTGCCTTCGGGCTCTCCACGATCATATGAAACAGGTAGCGGTGCATGATGTATTCAAAGATGCTCCAGAACAGCGCACCGGCAACAAACATCAGCAGCTCATACCAAGGCGATAAGCCCTTGTAAGAAGCTCCGTAATACAACATGAAAATAATAACCGGGAAGTAAATAGAATAAATGACCACGGGATGCGTTTTGGTCATCATCTCCATATAATCGTTTTTGAAGAGACGGGCCTGGCCTTTATTTTTTATCTTATCAAATTCCATAGCAGCAACAAAAATAGTAAATAACTCATTTAGTCATTCAACTTGATCACATCATTATCGTCTTCTCCCATCAGGAAGGCAGCGGCATCATTCTTTTTCTCTATTACCTTATCCATCCACAGCAGCAGGGCCGGCAGCAGGGTTAGATTAGTGACCATGGCCAGCAGCAAAGTAATGGAAGTTAAATAGCCTAAAGATTTCGTGCCATCAAACTGGGACAGCATAAATACTGCAAATCCGGCTATCAGGATAAGGGAAGTATAAATAATACTCAGCCCTGTATCATGTATCGTACGGTGTACAGTATCAGCAATGCTGTCGTCGTGCCGTGCCAGTTCCTGTTTAAAGTTCACCAGGAAGCGTATGGTTACATCAATGGTAATGCCCAGCGCCACACTAAACACCAGTACTGTCGATGGCTTGATGCGGATTCCCATCCAGCCCATCAGCCCTGCAGTGATCAGCAGCGGCACTATATTCACCACTATCGACATCAGCAGTATCCGCCACGAGCGGAACAAAGCGATCATACAACCGAATATAATAATGAACGCAAGTATAAGGCTGTCCCGCAGGCTGTTCACAATAAACTTACTGCCCTCCAGGAAGGTAATGCTGGTACCTGTGTAGGTCACAGTATACTTATTGCTGTCAAATATCGCATTCACCTGCGGGCGTATGCTGTCCAGTAGCAGAGGCAATCTTCTCGACCCGATATCCGCCATATTCACACTAATGCGGGCTTTCTGCTTGGTGCTGTCTATAAAGGAGTGCAGCAGCTTGTTCAGTATGCCGTTATTGTCGCTTTTACTGGTATGCAGGTACGGTAATATAAAGGCAAACTGTAGCATATCGCCCGGCACTTCGTAGTTGGTGCTGTCGCCGCCAAAGTAGGCCTGGTTGGCAAATTTCACACCTTCGGTTATGGCCAGTGGATGGGCTATCTCAGGATACTGTTGCAGTGTTTGCGTCACCTTATCTATCTTACCCAGCACATCCGGCGATAGTACACCGTTCTTCTTCTTGGTGTCCACCACTATCTCCAGCGGCATCACTCCCCTGAAGTTGGTCTCAAAAAATTTCAGGTCCACATATACCTTGTCCGATTTCGGCAGGTCATCCACTATATGGGCGTCATTGCGCAGCTTCGTCAGTCCGATGACCGAGAACACACACACCACTACAGTAAAACCATAGATCCATATCCTGTGGCTGAATACCCAATTTGTTACCCTCGTCAGCAGCTTATTGATCCAGCCGCTCTCTAGGTACTTCGTATGCCGCACATTGGGTGGTGGCAAAAAGCTGAAGAATGCCGGGATAAAGATGAGCGATATCAGGAACAGCCCCAGTATATTGATGCCCGCAACCAGCCCGAATTCTTTAAGCAGCACGCTCTTGGTAAAGAAGAATACTCCAAAACCTATCGCAGCGGTAAGGTTAGTGAATAGTGTCACTATCCCCATCCTGTCCACCATCCGTAGCAGCGATTTCATCTTGTTGGGGTTGCGGTAATATTCATAGTGGTACCTGTTCAGCAGGTACACGCAGTTGGGTATGCCTATCACCACCACCAGCGGTGGTATCAATGCAGTGAGCAATGTGATCTTGTAACCCAGCAATACTATGGTACCCACCGACCACACCACGCCTATCGCCACTACCAGCATAGAAGAAAGCACTGCCGTAAATGACCGGAAGAACAACACCAGGATCACAGCTGTGAGCACAAACGACAGGATCAGGAACAGCTTCATTTCTGCCTGCACTTTCATCGCCATTTGTGTGCGTATCAGTGGCAGGCCGCTGTAGTGCATTTCTATATTGTGCTTCTGCCCGAAAGCATTGCCCAGGTCCAGTATCTGGTTGATCACACCCGCCCTGTCTTTAGAGTTCAGTACGTTTTTATCTATGCGCACATACATCACATAGGCATCGGTAGGCAGGTTATAAAGCAGGCCTCTGTATAAAGGCAGGTTCAGGAACGCGGCTTTAAAGCTGTCTGTATTAACAATAGTATTTTCTGGAGCCAGCGGCTGCACTTTCAGCTTTTGCGTCACAGTGTCTTTTACCAGTGTTACAGAGCCGGGTATGCTCAGCACATTTTCTACCGACTTTACGTTGGTGATTTGCTTTACGAGTGCTGTATAATCGCTGAAAAAACTCTGTGAAAAGAAATCTTTGGTTTGCACCCCTATGAACATAAGGTTGCCGTCTTCACCAAATTGTTTTCTGAAAGCCTGGTACTCTATGTACTTGGCATTGTCCGTAGGCACCGCACTCGTGAACTCATAACTGAGTTTCACCTGGCTGGCAAAATAGCCCATAATACCCGTACACGCCAGCAGGATGATAAGCAGGGCAATACGGAATTTTATAATGAAAGCGGCTATGCTATGCCACATGCTGTATATATTATGGTTAAGGGGCGCAAAAGTACGATAATCAAGGGGTAACCCCAAACCATAACGGGTCTTTACAGATGGCGGGCATCTCTTATTTATTACGCTTTTGTGCGCCTGTGATTAAGGTATTAAATTTTAAACAGATAAAAATATTATAGAAGATACTTAAACGCATTTGCGCTACTTTTTGGTAGCAGAAGTATCTGTGGTTGGCCGCTGCACATAGTCTTTATAATTGTCGCGTATCCACATTTTCAGTTCCAGCTCTGTGGCGGCCCGGGCAAAAGCATATTCCATAGGATAGCTATTCATGAAAACGGCTAAGCTATCGCCTTCGTACCCGGTTAATGCAGTGACGAGTTTTGGGGTATAACGGGTATCGATGAATTTCTGCTCCATATCCCGTTTAAAGTTCTCTTTGAATTTCTTGTTCTGCTTATAGCTTCTCGACATTTTTTGCACAGCGCTGCCTATCAGGCCGTTCATAGCTATGCCAACGCCTGCATTATTATCCGGTGTCCCCATTTTGGGTTTTATTCGCTTTGTATTCAATTCCTTATCATACAATTTGGCCATTTCGGCCGAGTCTCTTTGAAAAGGAGTATAATTATGCACCACATATTCCTTTAGCTGTATATCCAGCGGGGCCAATTCCACCTTCACCTCCATATCGGCAGGTGTCATTCTTTGCACCGGGCGGTAACCCAGTAAAGAAAAGGAAATCTGGTCGCCCGCATTTGCCGGCAATGCAAAATAGCCTTGTTCATCAGTTACTACCGACTGCTGCGTGGCCATTTCATGTACAATAACCGAGGATAAAGGCTTCAGGCTGTCGGCGCTCAATACAATTCCTTTCAGCATTTGCCCCGGTGCATACACAGATAAGAATAATAAGCAGGAAAGTAACGCTGTTCGCAAAGGCCGGTTTTTGTATTCAAAGCTAAACAACAAACGTCATCAAAACCTTAATGGCCGCGTTTTTGACAATACTTTAAGAAAATCGAAATGCTAGTTCAATATAAAGGCCCCTTGCTTCGCAACGGTATGACAATCAATATGCGCCGCCTTGCAGGTCTCTGCAAAAGCCCCCTGCTGTTTCTCGCTATAGTTATTGCCAATGACTACTACTGACGGAGTGAATACCCGCTGTAAATCTGCCGCTACAATATTTCCGGTATAATTAATGATCACACAGTCCACATGCAGCACATCTGTAGTGGCATCAATTTCTTTATCCAATGCCAATACAGTCTTTCCTGCCACATGGAATATATGCGGATACGCGTTGCTATCGCATTTGCTCACCCGCCAGTTGATGTGTGCCGGATCAGTAGCATATTGCATCTTTTTCATGCTTAAGGTATCGTTGCTCAGTACATGGCCTGTCTTCCCCGTTATCAGTTCTATGCGGTTTGTTTTGGCAATGTTATATACTACCAGCCGCTGCTGGTGCAACGAGGCCCATTGATCGGCACACAACCATGCCACCAATACACAGCAAGCGGCCAGCCCGGTATACAGTCCTGCTTTCTGCTTCTTCATTAAAAAAGTGGCAATACCCGCAATGAAGATGTACACCGCCACCACCTCAAAACCACTCAGCGACAGCCTGCGAAAGGAATGGGGATTAAACTGTTGCAGCCACACTACTATATTATCAAAGTAAGTAGCCCACCATATCGTTACCCATCCTATTATTTTTGCAACACCAGGCAGCCAGGCGAAGGCAATGATACCCATGCCCAGCCACAGCACCACCTCCATAAACATGAACGCCACCACATTGGCCACAATAAACAGCAGCGGGAAGCTGTGAAAATAATAGATGACCATAGGCGCTACCAGCAGCTCGGCTGCTATACTGGCTGCTATGGTCTTCCATACTGTGCGCGCTATATTATTTGATGGGGCGAGTAATTTATATAGCGGCCTGTAAAAAATAATAATAGACAGAACCGCCGCAAATGACAACTGAAAGCCTATAGAGAACAGCCACATAGGCTGCCCGCACAGCAATACGAACGCAGTGCCAAATAAAGTATTGAGGCTGTTGTTATTCTTCTGAAAAATAATAGACCCTGCCAGCAACGAGAACATGATGGCCGCCCGCACAGCCGATGGTCCGGCACCCGCCATCAATACATAGAACCACACCAGGGGCAGCGCCATCAGGTACTTTATCCAAAAATGTTGCTTATCCTTCAGCCACCACAGCAGCACAGATATAAGCCCAAAGAAGATCAGCACATTACCACCCGATATGGCTATGATATGCACTATACCCGTATCCGTGTACGACTGCCGCAGTTCTTCATCCAGGTTCACCTCGTCACCCAGCAGCATGGCCTGTATCAGTCCCTGCGTTTTGGTATCGGGCAGGTAGGTGGCCAGTTGCAGCATACACCAGTTGTGCGCCCGGTCTGTAAAGGAAAGCTCCTTTGCTGCCCCCTGCCCATACAGCCTCACCTCACCTGCCCGGCAAAATTGCCGGTACAGTATATTGTTTCTGCGGCAGTAGGTAGCATAGTCAAATTCAAAAGGGTTGCCCATGTTCTTAATAGGCTCCCACCTGCCCGGCACCAGCACACTATCGCCCTTATGCAGGTTCATCGGCGCACCTTCTTTTGATACATACATAAAGGCATTGCCCGTTACCACATTGGTATGCCCGTTCTCAATGGCCTGCACCACCTGCACCGGCACCTTCCACGTATGCTCCCGATCGGCAGGTGCATCAGCTACAATGGCCAGGTAAGCTGTGTGGCTATCTATCGCTCGTCCCATCCATCTGGCATTTTGTAGCGCATCACTAAAGCAGCCCACTCCATATCCGCAAAAGAACAAAGCACACATACCCAGCGCAAAAGCCCGGCGCATAAATGCAGCGCTTTTACTAAACGCCACCACCACATATAGCAACAGCAAACCGGCAGCAATACCCGCACATACAATACCACCCATGCCCGGCATCCATCCCTTATCATACACCACTATACCCGCAGCAAAAGCCAGCGCCACCCTGAAGAAGGGTGCCTGCTCCCAGAAGTAGGCTTTATGTAACGGCCAGCGGTTCATGTGGCTAAAAATAAATAAACTGAAGTAGATTTATCCAAAATATAAAAGAATGAGATCCACGCACGGGCATACAGGTTTGAGCCGGGCAAATACACCTCTGCTAATGGCATCGCCCTTCGACTCGCAACAGGCACACAAAAAAAGATGCCCGGACAAATGCCCGGGCGTCCCTCAAAAAATATTCAAAACTAATTACGAACCTACAGCTATACGCTTGAAGGCAGTAACAGTCAATCCATTGCTAACTGATTTCAGGTAGTCAGCTACAGTCTTGCTGTTGTCCTTTACAAACGCCTGCGGAAGCAGGGTGTTGTCTTTAAAGAACTTGTTCAGCTTGCCTGCGGCTATCTTCTCAGCCATATCGGCTGCCTTGCCTTCAGCCATTACCTGCTCTACAGCTATTGCTTTCTCGCGGGCTATCATTTCTTCCGATACGCTTTCTGCGTCTACAGCCATTGGGTTCATCGCTGCTATCTGCATAGCCACATCCTTGCCTGCTGCTACAGTAGCTTCAGTTGCGGGGTGGTTCATGCTCACCAGTACACCTATGCGGTAGCCTGAATGTATGTAAGGAACTACCGATGCGCCGCTTACCAGCTCATAACGAACGATGTCTATCTTTTCGCCTATTTTAGCTACCATTTCCATCAGCTTATCACCGATAGTGGCATTGCCCATTTTGGCTGCTTTCAGGTCATCTATGGTTGCTGCCTTGCTAGCGAGTGCTATGTCGGTCAGCTCATTTGCGAAGTCAATGAACTCCTGGTTCTTCGACACGAAGTCGGTCTCAGAGCTCAGGTTCACCAATACACCATAAGTATTATCGGCCGATGCCTTTGCGATCACCACGCCTTCTTTTGCGTCGCGGTCGCTGCGGTTAGCAGCTACCTTCTGGCCTTTTTTGCGCAGGTAATCTATCGCGTTCTCAAAATCACCATTGCTTTCCATCAGGGCTTTGCGGCAATCCATCATGCCTGCACCTGTTTGCTGACGCAGCTTGTTCACATCTGCTGCTGATATTGTTACTGTGCTCATTTTATGTTCCTTTTTTACTAGGGTGCAAAAATCTTATTTTTATCATTAAAGCCCCAACTGTGGGGCTTTAATAAAGTATTATCTTTATTTCAAAAGACGGGCTGTTATAGCTTAGCGTCCGGCTGGGCTCGGCCTGCTGCCGCTGCCACCGCCTGGTCCACGGCCACCTGGTCCGCCTGGGCGGCTTCCGCCACCACCTGGCCTGCTGCCACCGGCACCACCACCCGGGCGACCGCTGCCACCACCTGGTCCACGGCCACCGCCGCCACCTGGTCCACGGCCACCACCTGCTGCGCCGCCTGGGCCAGCACCTGCTGCGCTACGTCCACGGCCGCGTCCACCACGTCCACGTGCTTCGTCTTCTTCAGTTATTTCCATACCACGGGCCCTTTCAGCCTGGTCGTCATTGCCGTTCTCGTCTTCGTTCTCCTTCACCATCGCACGCTCCTGCAGGCCTTCCAGTATAGAAGCTGTCAGGTAGTTAACGATGATAGAGATAGATTTCGTTGCATCATCATTAGCCGGTATAGCGTAGTCTACCTTAGTAGGATCGCTGTTGGTATCCACCATTGCAAAAGTGGCAATGCCGAGGCGTTTTGCTTCTGCAAGCGCAATGTGCTCATGGCTGATGTCTACCATGAAAAGAGCGGCTGGTGTACGGCCCATCTGGGAGATACCGCCAAGCACTTTTTCCATTTTTTCTTTGCTGCGGGTCAGGGTCAGGCGCTCCTTTTTAGTTACGCTGTCCATTGTACCGTCCTGCAACATCTTTTCGATGCTCAACATTTTCTTTACACTCTTACGAATGGTTTGGAAGTTGGTCAGCATACCACCCAGCCAGCGCTCAGTAACGAAAGGCATGTTTGCCCTTGCTGCTGCTTCTGCCACTATTTCCTTAGCCTGCTTCTTAGTAGCTACGAACATGATCTTCTTACCGCTTTTCGCGATAGATTTCAATGCTGCTGATGCTTCATCAAGGCCATCAATTGTTTTATTGAGGTCTATGATGTGTATACCATTCTTTTCAGCAAAGATGTATGGCAGCATCTTTGGGTTCCATTTTTTCTTGAGGTGACCAAAATGTACGCCTGCTTCAAGAAGCTGCTGGTGCAATGTTTTATTATCTTCCATTTGAATAATTTCTTGTTGGTTAAAAAAATAAATTGTGCAAACCTGCGATTAACGTTTAGAGAACTGGAAGCTACGGCGGGCTTTCGCTTTACCAAATTTCTTACGTTCTACCATGCGGCTGTCGCGGGTCATCAGGCCTTCTTTCTTCAAAGACGGACGATATTCTGGGTTTACTTCGCACAATACGCGGGCAATGCCCATCTTTATCGCTTCTGCCTGGCCTTTCGGGCCACCACCCTGTACATTGATCACAAAGTCGAATGAGGTTTGCAGATCAAGTGTTTTCAAAGGAAGTTCTACCTGGTTCTGCAGGTACATGATCGGAAAATACTCTTTATACTCCCTTTCATTCACCGTGATATTACCGGTGCCCTTGCTCAGATATACGCGGGCTACTGCTTCTTTACGGCGGCCAACGGCATTTTTCTGTTTTTCCATTATATGAATGGTTTTAAATTTTAAGTATAAGCCCTCTATTAAAGGGGTTGGGGATTGTTAACTTATTTGTTTGGTACCAAAACCTTTGGGTTCTGTGCTTTATGCGGATGCTCAGCGCCTTCGTATACGAAAAGCTTCTTGTACATCGCACGGCCCAGGCGGTTTTTAGGAAGCATGCCTTTTACAGCACGTTCTATCATCAGGTTTGGGCGGCGGCTGTTCATTTCATGAGCTACCTCTATCTTCTGACCACCGGGGTAGCCTGAGTATGTCTGGTATTCTTTCTCATCCATCTTGTTGCCGGTAAGGACTACCTTGCCGGAGTTGATCACGATCACATAGTCGCCGCAATCAAAATGGGGAGTGAAATATGCCTTATTCTTACCGCGCAGTATTGCCGCGATAGATGAGCTCATACGTCCGAGCGTCAGGTTCGTTGCGTCTACAAGATGCCAGTCGCGTTTTACGATGGTCTCGTTAGCCGATTGTGTTTTAAAGCTTAAGTGTCTCATTTCTTTATTACTAAGGTTAAATGTAAAAACCCAAAGGTTCCTGTTTTTTTGGGACGGCGAAGGTAAACACACATTACCTATCCACCAAGAAATTCATTAAGAATTTTTAGAGTGGCTTTGTAACTAATTGATTATCAATAAAAATAAAGCAAAAAAACTTTAGACAAATTGTTCGATTGAAGATATTCACTACATGTTCTCCCCTTTCTTTAACAGCATAATGGCTAATTTTATGAAATTATAATATGAATATTGCGATAGGCTGTATTATTTCCAATATAAAATGGAAAGGAATAATAGGAATACCCTGAAAGGGCGTAATATTTTGGACACTGGCAAAGCCCTATTATTTTTAAATAGTACAGAACGCCCTGAAAGGGCAAAATCCCATAGCCCTGGGCAACGCTCTGGGGTACCCGCGCGATACAACGCAACAAATGCCCTGAAGGGGCGAAATCTCTAAGCCCGGAGCAACGCCTTGGGTATTCATGGTACACCATATAACAAGCCCTGAATGGGCGAAATATATCAGCGAGGGGTGAAGCCCCTCGGCAACGAACCCGTCCGGTTAGCCCTGAAGGGGCGCAATACTCACACAACATCATTAATACACATATTTTACAATAGCCGGCTCCAAACCCTATTTGTTAAGAATAATCCTCAGAAAGCTTTGTTAATTCACATTGTTGTAATAAATTCACCCTCCAATTATACCTTACCCTGGTTCTCTTGAGTCGGAAGGGGGTTAATTTATTGTGATCACTAAGCGCATTTTTAAATAGAAAGATATGAAAAGAGTTTGTTCGCTATTTGTATTACTGCTCATGTTTGGCATACAGGCCTTCGCTCAAAATACCCATACTGTCACAGGTAAGGTACTTGATGAAGTCGGTGTAGGTTTCCCCGGTGCTTCCATTACTTTAAAGGGTACGCACATCGGTACCGTCACGGATGTCAATGGCGACTTCATGCTCGATGTTCCGGATGGCTCCGGTAATATCCTGCTCATACAGGCGCTGGGATATAACACCAGGGAAGTAAAAGAAACAGACCAGACGATGACCATCAGGCTGCACACCAAATCACGTGAGCTCGAAGGCACTATCGTTACAGCACAAGCGATCAGGAGAGAAAAACGAGAACTCGGTTTCGGCTCTACAACATTAAACAGCGAAGACCTTACATCAGGCAACGGTGTAAGTGCTTTATCAGACCTCGAAGGTAAAGTGGCAGGCGCTAATATAACAAGCTCTACAGGTGGCCCTGGTGGCTCTACCCGCGTAGTATTGAGGGGCGAAAAATCTATCCTTAAAGACAATAACGCACTCATAGTAGTAGATGGTATCATCACTAATAATTATGACCGTACAAAAACAGATCAGCTCGAACAGGTTGACTTCGGCAACAGTGGCACTGATCTTGATCCTGAAGAAATAGAATCTGTAACAGTGTTGAATGGCGCATCAGGTTCCGTATTATACGGCGCTGCCGGTGCCAACGGCGTTATCTTATACACCACCAAAGCAGGCAAGCACAGAGAAACAAATTCTAAGAAGCCCTCTAAAATGGACATCACTTACAAGGCTACCTACACACAGTCAGACATCCTCAAGTATGCCGACCTGCAAAATAGCTATGGCCAGGGTAATATTTACTCGGGTATAGCAAACGACCGCCGCGAGAATTTCAGTTGGGGCGAACCGTTCGACAATCAGTTGCGTCCCTGGGGCCAGGTGATCGATGGCAAGTCACTGGTAAAACCATATTCTGCACAGCCCGATAATATCAAGAGCTTCTTCAACCACGGCAAAGACCTCAACAACTTTGTCTCTGTTTCAGGCGGTACAGAAACTTCTACTTACTTTCTTTCTATCAATGCGCTGAACAGCAGCGGGGTGATACCAAGCACTTTCTACAATAAATACAGCATTCGTTTTAATGGTACCACACAGCTTAGCAACAATTTTTATTCTGAGATCAATGTAAACTACATCAACTCTTATTCAAGGGCTGCTGCAGGTGGCCAGAATTCAGGTTCTGTGATGGATAACCTGTACGAAACAGCGCGCGACATTCCGATCTGGGAACTGAAGAACTATAACAATCCTTTCTACTCCATGTCATTCAACGATAAGAATGGTGTAGAGCGTTATGGCTATTATGGCGCATACTACAAAAATCCATATTGGGTAGCGGACAATTATGACAATCGTGACCGTACCGACCGTCTGTTGGGTGATGTGAAATTGGGCTATAAAAAAGGCGAGGTAAATGTTTTTGATCGTATAGGTGTGGATATGACTTCCGACCGTTCTACGTATAAAATACCTCAGATCAACTCTACTCCTGTTGATCCACTTTATACAGGAAATAATTACGCCAACCCCGGTGGGCTTACTCAGAATAATTATGCGGGTTTAAGGTTGTATAATGACCTGATAGCAAACTGGAAGCATGACCTGAGCAATAACTTTGGCATCAATGTACTTGTTGGCCATAACATGACTGTTCAGAACGATGCATCGCTTTCTGCTACCATAGACCCCGGTACCAGCGGCCTTGTTATTCCTAACTACTATTATTTCACCAACAACACCGGCCCCATCCAGGCAGCTAACCCCATTACACAGGCAAGAAGGTTTGGGGTTTATGGCGATGTGACCCTCAATTACCAGAGGGAGCTTTACCTTGATCTTACCGGCCGAAACGACTGGTCATCTACATTGCAACAGGATCACAACTCCTATTTCTATCCCGGTGCCAATGCATCTTGGGTATTCACAGAAAGGCTGAAGGGCAAGTTTAAAGAAAAAGTGCTCAACTTTGGTAAGGTGCGTATGGGTGTATCCGGTGTGGGTAACGATGCGATCGCTTATGCCAACAACAGCGCAGGTTATTCACAAAGTCCTATATCAAGTGCTTTCGGTTCTATCGTGCCTCCGTTCAATGGTGTTCCTGCTTACCAGATATCAAATACATTTGGCCAACAAACACTGAAGCCGGAGCAGACACATGATTTTGAAGTAGGTACTGATCTGTCTTTCCTCAGGGATCGCCTCAGCCTTTCTTTCACATATTATAACTCTACTACCAAAAATCTCATTACTGCGGTATCACTGCCGCCATCTTCAGGCTTCCTGTTCGAATATGAGAATATTGGCGACATCAGCAACAAAGGTGAGGAGTTGACAATAAGAGGCACACCTATCACTACTAAATGGGGCCTTAAATGGGACCTCTTTGGTACCTACACACACAACGTAAGCAATGTAGAAAGCCTTACAGGCGGCCTTGATCATGTGAGCTTGGGCGGTTATAGCGGTATGGATATTGTCGCCGCAGTTGGCCATCCTTATGGTACTTTCTATGCTGCCGATATCCAGTACTATCAGGGCCATCCGGTAGTTGATGCAACGACCGGTTTACCGATAGCCACTAAAAATCCTGTTTACCTCGGTAGCTTCAACCCTAAGTTCCAGGCATCCTGGGGAACTGATCTTACCTACAAAGGAATCAAGCTGCATTTGCTCTTCACTACCAAGCAGGGTGGCGTATTCTTTAGCCGCAACAAACTCGATATGGACTTCAACGGAACATCTACTGAAACAACGGTTAATGGACGTAACCCTTATGTTTGGGCAAACTCTGTTTACCAGGTCGGCTCTACCAACAACTACCTGAAGAACACTACACCGTTCTCTCCATACCAGTATTACACCAGCATAGAAGGTACTAACCTCCCTGCGCAGGGCCTTGTAGATGCCAGCTATGTGAAATTGCAGGAGGCTACACTGTCTTACAAGATTCCACAGAAGTATTATAAGAATACTGTATTCGGTTCGCTCGAGGCAGGTATCTTTGGTAATAACCTCCTTATCTGGACGGCTAAGAGCAACAAATATGACGACCCTTCTGAAACTTCAGCAGGCGCTACAGGAAACGGACAAGGATTTAACTTCACCGCAGCTCCTTCTTTGAGGAACTATGGCGCATTCTTAAAAGTTACTTTCTAAACCTTAATTTTTAAACGAATTTGTTATGTCGATAAATAAAAAAGTCATCATTACAGTTGCCATAGGGCTTGCGTTGGGCGCGGTATCTTGCCGCAAATTCCTCAACGTGAATCAGAATCCTAATGTTTCACCTACGGCTACTGTACAAACCTTACTGCCTGCGGCACAGTTATATGTGGCTTCTACAGTAGGTGTTGATCTCGAGATCAATGGCTCCTTCTGGGCTGAATACTGGACACAGGACCCCGGTGCCAGCCAATACCGTGATTTAGATCAATATGCTCCGGGGCCTGACAACTTCTCTACGCCATGGACTAATCTCTATGCCGCCGGCGAAAATTTCAAACAATTATATACACTTGCCGATTCGCTGCATAAGAAGCAATACATGGCGATAGCGCTGGTAATGAAAGCCTATACTTTCCAGCTCATCACCGATGCGTGGGGAGATGCGCCATACAAACAGGCGCTCAATGGCCAGTTTGCCGATAGCAATATCACCAGCCCTAAATACGATTCTCAAAGGGTGATATACAATGGTATATTGGTAAATATTGATTCCGCCCTCAGCCTGATGAACCCTTCCGATCCTGCTTCACCCGGTACCGACGACCTCGTATATGGTGGCAAAATGGACAAGTGGCAGAAATTTGCCTACACACTCAAGCTGCGCATCTACATGCGCATGAGCCAGGTAGACCCTGCAACTGCAAAAGCAGGTATTCTGAAACTATACAGCACTCCTGGTGTTGCTTTCATTGGCAGCGGCGATGATGCATTTATCGGCTTCGGCTATTCTACAGCAAATAAAAGCCCGCTGTATGCCGAAGCAAGCTCCACTACACTTGGTGGTATTCAAAACCTCGTAGGCAGCAGCACTTGCATAGACAGTATGAACAGCAATGGCGACCCGAGGGCGTATGCCTTTTATGAGGGTACAGCAGCAAGTGGCGGCGGCACAGTTACCGGTATAGCCCAGGGCAATTACGGAACGGCAACACTTTCTACTGCATTCTCTATACCCAGCGTTTATGTAGCCGGAGATGCTAACAATACAGCTTCTACAAATGCTCCAGTAAACCTGCTCACAAGTTGGGAAAGTGATTTCCTGCAGGCTGAGGTTGTAGCGAAAGGATGGGAAGGCGCCAGCTCAGGGCTTACTGACGACCAATTGTTCTACACTGGTATACAAGCTAATTTTAATTATTATACGTCAGCGTTGGCAGCAGGTTATGGATCGGCAGCAACCACAAGTATTTATAACGACTACATAACAGGAGCTATGACGGGTACACCCGGTTACTGGACTGTTTATCCTACCGGTGGTACTGCGGCACAAAAATTGCGCTTTATCATTACGCAGAAATGGTTTGCAATGTGTGGCAACCAGGGCTTTGAGGCTTGGTGCGAATTGCGCCGTACCGGCTATCCTGATTTCCTTGTAGTGTCAAAGAACAGCCTCACCGGTACCAACTTACCTAAGAGGTTCCTCTATCCTACGTCTGAAAGCACCAGGAATGCACATTTCCCTGGCGAGGCATCGATAGGTACAAAAATGTGGTGGGATCAATTCTAATCAATTAATGTAAAGGCATGAAAATGAAGAAAATAATAATATTATCGTTCGCTGCTGTTATTGCTATTGCAGGGTGCAAAAAGCAACATACTACCATCTCAAATGTAGTTACTGCTTCATACCCCAAGGTCACAATTACCGGTTCTCCGTATGTAAGCATACCGGTTGGCGGCACTTTTGTACCACCTAATGCCACAGCTTATGATTCCTTTTACAGGGAAACAGAATCGGTTGTAAAAAACCTCGGCTCGTTGGATAATACAACACCGGGATTGTATGTGATCGCATATACGGCAAAAAATAAGTATGGCTTTGAAGGCTCTTCTTATGTATATGTAGCCGTGACTGATATATCAGATACGCTAAACCTTGCAGGTATTTATTTCCGCCTTTCAGATCCGCACAGGATAGCAAATGTTACAAAATTAGCGCGCGGGCTTTTTAGGACTGATAACGTAGGCGGGGCTGATATTACAGACTCTACTACAGGCCCTCGTTTAAGCGCTGTATTTGCAGTTACTACTCCTGCATCATTGACATTTGGGTCGCAAGTGACCACTCGCGGGCCTTTATCTTCCTCCCTGGAATCGCTTAGTTTAGTACCGTCAGATACCACAATGAGTTATTCTATAAGTGAACAGGATTTTGGTACACAAGTACGCACATTCGTAAAACAATAGTATTTAATACACCTCATACCAGAACTCCCCGCCCATCAGCGGGGAGTTTTTGTGTGTTTCTCGAGAGTCTCCCCCTTTTCCGCAACTGTTGGTGTCCCCACCAACGCCCTCGCGCAGGGCAGACAATCAAGGAATTTGAGTAGCCGAATTATCTCGCCTTAACTTCCTATACGCAGGCATTATCTAAATAATTAACTTTTTAACAAATTATCCATCATTCAGCCATTATATTTGCACACTAATTTCCACCTATGCGTAAATTCCTTGCCGTACTGGCATTGTTGATGGTTCCCGCCTGCTTTGCAATGGCGCAGGATGCCACTGATAAAACAGAAAAAATGAACAGTAGCGCCGCTCCCGCTCCTATTGTAAAGCCCTCAAGGGATTTTGTGATGCTGCAGCTCAATTATATTAACTGGGCCACAAAGCCGGATAGTGTCAAGACCAAGACATTTGGCTATGGCTTCAATGGCTACCTCTGCTACGACTTCCCTATTAAGAAGACAAAGCTGAGCTTTGCTGCCGGACTGGGTGTTAATGTGAACGTGGTATACCTCGATCAGCAGGTAATGTCATTTAATGACACAGCAGCGGCCTATTCTTCGGCTGTGCGCTTCCTGCCCGATACCAACCACTACAAAAGGTACAAGTTTGTAACAACATACCTTACTGCGCCCTTTGAGCTGCGTTACTTTGCCAACAGCAATAACCGCAACAAAGGCTTCAAGGCAGCTATAGGCATGGAAATAGGCACCCTGCTGGGCGCGCATACCAAGGCCCTCACATCTGTGGATGGCACCAATATAAAGTACAAAGTAGACACCAAGCGCTATGTAACCCCATGGAACTTTGCTGCGACTGCCCGCGTAGGCTGGGGCAATTTCTCCCTGTTTGGCTCTTACAACCTCACCAACGTATTTAAAGAAAGCGCCGGCCCGCCAATAACACCAATATCAGTAGGTATCTGCCTCACAGGTTTATAATAGCACGAAAACAATTTTAATACTGAACGCAGAGCGAAAGCTTTGCGTTTTTTTGTTTGGTGCCACCTTAAGCATGCTATTTGCCCAGTTGGCAACGAAATTTTTTATTGCTCACTTTTTTATTGGTAATCAATGACTTAAGTGGTTTTCTGTGGATAAAAGTTGCTCACTTTTTGCTCACTTTTGCGCGATTCTTGCACACATACCACACACTAAAAGGTTAAGAAAACAACCAGAAAACTTCCATAAATACTCCTTCGCTATGGCTACGGCGTACGGAAGGTTATATTCTGTACAAAACCCTCCTGCGCTGAAATAGCTACGGCGGGCGATGAAGGCTAATTTTTCTTCCATTTTTGGTTGGCCTGTAAAGAATACCAGCCAAAGCAAAGGTTCACACAAAGGTCACAAAGGTCACAAAGGTCACAAAGGTCACAAAGGTCACAAAGGTCACAAAGGTCACAAAGGTCACAAAGGTCACAAA
>CAIRES010000004.1 GCA_903877645.1 uncultured Bacteroidota bacterium
CTTGGTTTGGTTGCAGCGGTTGATTTGCGAAGTAACGCTGTCAGTTCTTCTTCGGTCTCTTTGACCGTAACTGTTAGTAAGATTGCCATACTTAACCACAGCAAAAATCATGCCGAATTATTTAGTCTAATTGGTATAATACCTTTCCATAGCTTTGTTTAAAGCGATTGCTAAAGGCATAATAAATCACTTGTATTTGTGGTAATGGTAATGAGGGAACAGTATATCAAAGCGAAACAACAGTTATTCAGCCACCCACTTTTTAGCTGCGGCAAGCTCTCCGATCTTAAAGGACCTTACCTCTCCGGGTGTTATGTGGCCGGTAAAGACTGCAAATTTATTCACCAGGTCCTGGTCACTTACAATAGCTATCTTGCGCCAATGGCTTAAATATTGCAGGCCTATCTTCAGATCATCATACCATGCGCCCGCGCTCATATTGGACAGATCTGTATCCAGTTCAAAAAGGTAATTGATCTTGCCGGTGGTATTGTCAGCCAGCTTCTTTACAGCCGGTATCAATATGGTGTCATATTCTTCTTTGGTCACATGGCCTGAAGCACGAAAGCCAACAACGGTTGCCGGCAGGTCTTTTAATTGCTCTATCATGATGATTTTTGCTATTTCAAGCACCAATATCATGCCAGCAAAGCAATAGCGAAGAAACAGGGCTGAATACCAGAGCTTCGCTACAACTGCAACACTTTGAAATCCAGTACCCGGTTCAGGTAATGCTGATGCTCAGTGCATTGCTCACATATAGGACATTTTACCGTGGGCTGCGAAAAACCCAACCCCACATACTCCAGCCGTTTGCGGGGTATGCCGTGGCTCACCAGGTAATTGACTACGGCCAGGGCGCGCCGTTCAGACAGGTCTGCATTAAATTCAACCGACCCTCTGCAATCTGTATGCGCGCGTATTTGTATACGCATCGTAGGATGGCGGTGCAACTGCACCAGCATGGTGTCCATAAATCTTTTATGCTCTGGCTTCAGGTCTGCTTTGTTGTAATCGTAATAGAATCGCCCGATCTCGTATACTTCATTGAGCTGAAAGGTTTGTATACCCGGTGTGTCCATCACATTAGCATTCACCACGGGCGGGTCGGTAGGCATCGCAGCCATTGTATCGGGCTTGCGTGGAGGCCTTTTATACAAGTACACGTCCCTGTAGATGGTATCGGCCTCTTTGTCGGTAATCGCCACAAAGTGAAGACTGGCAGATGTATATTCAGTTTTACTGATCGTCAGATTATACTCAGTTTCCGGATACAAGCGTGTAAAGAGTTTGCCCGCATCATTGGTTGTAGTGTCCTTATTAATTGCAGAAGTATTCAGATCTACACCAACATTGGCAAGGTACTGTCGGGTAATGGAATCAAATACATTCAACTGAAGGAATATCTTTTCTCTTTTGTAGAACCAGATGTTATCACCACCTTTCGCAGCCGGCCTGTTGGAAGAGAAGTAGGTACTACGGCCATCACTGAAAAGGGCCAGCGAAATATCATCGTAGGAGGAGTTGATGGGCGCACCTATGTTCTCGGGTTGGGTAAATGTGTTGTGTGCCTCCTGCCAGGTACACTTATATATATCCAATCCGCCGAGGCCCTCATGGCCATCTGATGAAAAGAACAGGGTGCTGTCATCAGCCCAGTAAGGGAATACCTCTTCACCTTCTGTATTGATGATGTTGCCCACGCTCTTCGGCTTCATCCAGGTGTGGCCCAGTTTCTTACAGATATAGAGGTCAGAGCCACCAGCGCCCTTGGGCATGGTTGAGGAGAATACCAGCAGCTTGCCATCAGGACTCACCGTTGGGTGGGCAACTGCATATTCTTTACTGTTGTATTGAAACGGTTCAACGGTTTTGAACTTTTTGCTGGTTGTATCATAGTCGCTGGCTATCATTACTTCCAGCAGCACTATACTGTCTTTATTCGATACAGATTTGTGACTGAGGAAATGATCGGAATAACGGCTGCGGGTAAAGTACATCTGCTTGCCGTTTGCGCTGAATGTTGCAGGGCCATCATGGTATTTGTTATTGAGCTGCTTTGTCTCGGTGAGCTTATTGAACTCATTGCCGCAATGCCCCTTGTTATCGCAGGCAATAGAATAGATGTTATAATAGGATTTACCGGTCCAGTTATCGGTTTTCTTTTTTACATCAATACTGGTATCGGAGGCAAATACAAGATGGCCATTCCATATAGTGGGTGCAAATTCAGAGCCGTCAGCATTAAAAGGCAGCAGGTTCGCTACACCTTTCGGAAAGGCGGTTAACAGCTCTTTCGCGCTGTTGCAGCCGGCTATGAGGTTGACCGCCCGCTTATCGTTTGGTACGATTTTCTGATATTGCCGCAGCCACCTGGCAGCCTCGTCATATTGCGTGAGTTGCATCAACAACTGCGCATAACGCAGCACCACTGCACTGCTGCACCCCGGCAGGTTCACTGCTTTTGTATAAGCGGCAGATGCCTTTTGCAGGTTGTTGGTCACTGAGTAGCAATCTGCCAGTTCGGAATAAACGATGGGATTATTTAGCTCACCTGCAATTTTCTCGAAGTACGGTATGGCCTCGAAATAGGCGAAATGACTGTAGTAAAAGTTGGCCCTGATGAGGTCCTTATTTTCCTTTGCCGAGGCGATAGCAAAGCAAAAGAACAGGATGCCTGCTATCAGCATCAACCGGGTCAATTTCATAAAGGGTCGTTCAGCTATCATTAAAACTTCTTGATGAATCGGGGGGTTAGGTATTTGGAGTTGTCCCTTACGAAATCGTAACCAACCATTAGTTCATGTGTACCTCCGTTATAGCCATTAAGGCCTGACAGAATGTAATCGTAAGCATAACCAATGTTGAGCTTCTGCGTAACCTGCATGTGTACAATACCCTCAAAAGACTTGTCGGTGCGATAGGTAGCCCCTATCAAAAACCGGTCGTAGAAAATACCTGTGAGGTTGATGTCGGCGCTAAAAGGTAATTGCACTCCCCCACCACCGGCATACCTGAACAGAAGCTGCGGTTCTACCTTCACCGTTTCGTTCACAGTATATACATAGCCGCCACCCAGGTAGTAGCCCCGTATCTGCTCGGCGATGCGGTTATTGAGCATCACTTCTTTTTTGTCGTAGGCATCCTGCAGCATGTTGGGCACAGAGAAGCCGCAGTACCAATCGTCCGACGACCAATACACCCCTGCCCCGAAGTTGGGCAGCATGGCATTGTTGATATTGTACGCAAAATTGGGGTCATTGGGCTGAAATATATTGAGCTTTCCATAGTTGGCGCTGTACAGGTCTGCACCGCCACTGAGCCCGAATGAAAGCACCGACCTTTTGAGTTGTATGCGATAGGCGTAGTATGCTTTTATTACTGAGTTGTGTTCTACACCCAGCTTTTCATCTGTAACGCTAAAGCCAAGCGCTATCTTACGAAAGGACTTCATATAAGTACCTATAGGAGCATCAATGGAGACTGTTGCAGTTTTGGGCGCACCATCTATGTGGTCCCACTGGTCGCGGTAGTCGGCGTTTACAGATGTCACATCCCTGCTGCCGGCATAGGCGGGGTTGTACAATAGCTTGTTATACATGAACATGGTATAGTGCTGGTCGCTCTGCGCTGCGGCCAATAATGGCAGCAGAAAAACAAATAGCAGAAGTAGGGTCCTCTTGTTCATAACACACTTACCTTTTGATCATTAATGAGCCGGTGAAGGAATTCTTGCCACCTGCTATAGTACTATCCGAATTTAGTTTCACAAGATAATAATAAGTTCCGTCCGGGAGAAGCGAATTTTTATTCGTACCAGACCAATCATTTTTATAATTTGTTTCAGAAAACACCTCTGCGCCCCACTTGTCAAAAATCTGCACTGTATTGCCAGGATAGCTCTGTAATCCTTCTATGACCCAGGTATCGTTGATGCCATCACCGTTAGGCGATATAGCGTCATGTATCGTCACCCCATCGCAATTACTGTCGGCAAGGGCTACGACAAGGGTTTTGAGGCAACCGTTATTATCAGTGACGGTAAGCGTATAAG
Organism: uncultured Bacteroidota bacterium; assembly: GCA_903877645.1. Classification (GTDB taxonomy): domain Bacteria; phylum Bacteroidota; class Bacteroidia; order Chitinophagales; family Chitinophagaceae; genus Nemorincola. Next base: position 4,055 of record CAIRES010000004.1, read on the forward strand.
TGCCTGCGGCAAGATCAGACAATTCACTGGTGGTACTTTTATTGGACCACAGATAGCTGTAGGCCGCCGTACCGCCAGATACCGTAACTGTAATACTCCCTTTATTCTCTTTGCAATAATCATTCTTCACCTCGGCTGTGACGGTGAGGGAATCAGGAGCGGTGATGCGGAAGGTGTCAGTTTCGACACATAGGGAAGAAAGGTCTTTTACAATAAGCGTATAGCTACCGACACCTATATTACTGATCGCAGACAAAGTATCGCCACTGGCCCAGGAATATTGGTAGGGACCGTTGCTGCCGGCAACGCTAACCGCTATAGCGCCATCAGTACCTCTATAACACATAGGCTGAGTAAGGCTATCGCTTATATGGAATGCAGGTGATACAACATTCAGTGTAAACAGGGCTACGCCCATGCAGCCAGTCGCGCCGTTTTTAACCGTATAAGTAATAAGTGCCGTTCCGGCAGCGCTTGCAGCATGTACCTCACCTGACCTATTAATGGTTGCCGCAGCATTGTTACTGCTCCATTTGCCGTTCGCAATACTATCTGTAAGCAGTGTAGTTAATCCTGTACATATTTCGGAAGTGCCATTGATATAACCTGGATCGGGAAGCGGATCTACAGTAACCGTAGCATATGTAGCACAGCCAGGGACCATCTGGTAAGTGATTATAGCAGTACCGGCAGATAAACCTGCTGTAACACCCTGATCCAGCGTATTACCATCAATGTAAACATGGCTCCCGCCACCACTCCACCTGCCACCCGATAAAGAATCAGAGAGATAGGTGGTATCGCCTACGCAAAGAGCGAGGTTGCCTCGTATAGGTGGCATATAAGAAATATTGACGGCATATTTAGCAACTGCGGTACCGCAGCTATTGGTGACTGTATAATATACCGTATCCGCACCGGGCGATAGCGCAGCCAACACATTGCCTGCCAGCACAGCATATGCATTGGCTATGCTCCAGGTGCCATCGGCTGCACTGTCGCGGAGGGTGGTGGTATCTCCGACACAAAATGCGTTGATGAGGCTGGTAGTGATTATACCTGAATCAGGTAAGGGGTTTACTGTTATAACTTTAATAGCTGTTGCGAAACAAAGCGTATCCGTCACGGTATAGATGACCGTGTCTGTTCCGGCAGATAAACCAGTAACGGAGCCAAGCCCGTTTATGGATGCAATTAAAGTGTCTTTGCTGCCCCATACACCGCCGCTGCTGGTATCTGTAAGCATAATTGTGCTGCCTGCGCACAGGAATGAAGGCCCGGTTATAACACCGGCATGAGGCGTGGGGTTGACAGATACTACGTGCGAAACAGCGGCTGTGCCGCAGCTATTGGTAACGGTATAAAAAATGGTATCCCTTCCCTGTGATAGCCCTGTAACTATACCGCCAGAAACTGTGGCACGGGCATTGCTGCTGCTCCATAAGCCGCCGGGCTCAGCATCCGATAAGCTGATGGTAGAGCCTATACATAAATGAATGGTAAATGAGCCGGTAATAACACCTGCCGATGGCAAAGGATCAACAGTAATAATTTTTATGGCAGGTGCACTGCCGCACAAATTAGTAAGTGTGTAGCTGATGGTATCTATACCTGCCGAGATACCCCGCACAGAGCTGCCTGAAATAGCAGCATTGCCGTTGGCCGCGCTCCATACACCACCGGCAGGGCCATCAGATAACGTGATAGCCGCCCCCACACATACCACCGATGGGCCGGCAATAGCGCCTGGGGCCGGCAACGGGTTTACCGTTACAGGGTGTGTGGCAGTGGCAGTGCCACAACTGTTAGTGACACTGTAAGAAATAGTAGCAGGGCCGACGGACACACCGCTAACCACCCCTGTAGCAGATACTGCCGCTATGCCGGGAGCGCTGCTGCCCCAAACACCGCCGCCGGTAGTATCGGTAAGCGGAATTGTGGCGCCTGCGCACACGGATGAAGGCCCGGTAATAGTACCGGCGGCGGGAAGCGGCTGCACAGTAACTATGTGCATGACCGTGGCGCTGCCACAACTGTTGGTAACACTGTAGCTGATGGTATCTATACCTGCAGAGATAGCCGATACCACACCAGCGGAAGTAACAGAGGCATGGCTGTTGCTGCAAGCCCATACACCGCCTGAAATGCTGTCTGATAAGAGGATGGCATTGCCGGGGCAAACAGCCGATGGGCCGGTTATAGGGCTTGCAGCGGGTGTAGGTATTACTGTTAACGTATGTGTGGCGGCAACAGAACCGCAGCTATTGGTTACGGTATAGGAAATAATAGCTGTACCACCCGATACTGCCCTTACCCTACCTGCGCTGCCTATGGTGGCAATGCCGGTTGCGCTGCTACTCCACAGGCCGCCGCCGGTGCTGTTAGTTAGGGAGGCAGAGTCGCCCTGGCATAGCGAGGATGGCCCGGTGATGCTACCGGCAAACGGCGCCAGGTTCACTGTTACCATATGCACTGCGGTGGCCGAGCCGCAAGAATTTGTAACGGTATAACTGATGGTATCTATGCCCGGAGAGATGCCCGTAACTGCACCACCTGAGGTAACTGATGCATGGGTATTGCTGCTGCCCCATGTGCCGCCGGTAACGCTTTCTGTAAGCGTAATGGTATTGCCGGTGCAAACAGCAGTAGCGCCGGTTATTGATCCTGAATCGGGTTGTGGCAATACCGTTATGCTATGCGTGGCTGTAGCCGTACCGCAACTGTTAGTGACAGAATAAGAAATAACTGTAGTGCCTGCCGATACTGCTGTTACTACACCGGTGCTACCTACTGCTGCTATAGCAGAAGACCCGCTGCTCCATGCGCCGCCACCAGCAGTGCTAATTAATGGGGCAGACAAGCCTGCGCATAATGTTGAAGGCCCGCTGATACTGCCCGCAACGGGCGCTAAATTCACTGTGACCATGTGTGTGGCATATACTGTATCGCAGGTGTTGCTGAGTGTGTAACTAATGCTAACCGCCCCGACCGACACACCTGTAACTACACCTACTGCGCTTACCTTAGCGATGCTTGTATCACTGCTGGCCCATACGCCGCCAATGGCACGGGCAGGTGTATCTGTTAACGCGATAGTATTACCGGTGCATACAGATGATGCACCGGTAATACCTACGGGTGGTAAGGCGGTATCTACGGTAAAAGATATATATACAGCGCAGCCATATGGTGGCGCATAGGTGATGATGCTGATGCCGCCACTGATGCCCCTTACCAGGCCACTGCTACTGCCTATGGTAGCCACAGATACATTACCGCTGCTCCATATGCCACCCGGTGTGGAATCTGTGAGTGTGGCCGTGCTTCTTGCACATATCTCTGTGGGGCCAGTAATTTTATCTATTGAGTCTATGCTCCATACGAGATTTGGCAAGCCTGCCACTGACGAATGGCCTAAAGAAACAGCATGGCTATTCAGCCCGCAGGATGCGCCAGATAAATTGGGGTTAGCTATACAATCGAGGTAAGCGCTATACGGGGTTGTATTGGTACCGAAATAAATTTTACCATCTGGGGCTAATCTCATGTCGACATCGGCATGTGAAGCAGCCACGATGTATGCCGAACTTCGGATAGCAGATACTGTAGATAATGTAATATCATACTGTGTTATATAATTATCATACGAATTGGTATATAATTTAGTATTATCAGGGGAAAATTCAGCGCCATAAGCACCGTATGTATTATCCAGCAAACGATCATTAGATACGATGCCGGTGGTGGGGTTGAAATCAAACAATTCTATACCATGTATCGCCGGCCAGCCAATTACGGAATCCTTTACCTGTACTATCTTACTTCTGTCCTGAGTACATTTCATAACACCCCTTCCATAAGCATATGGCCCGGACAGAGTACCGACAGCGGACACAACAGGAACGGGACTAACACCGCTGACGGTGATATTAAAAGCATGAAATACCGGGCTATCTAACCTATGGACCATCACCCACATATCGCAGCTATTGCCGGGCACAGAGATCATAGATTCGCCCAATAGACTGTCTATAACAATATCTATAGAAGAAGGCAACACATCGCCCAAGCCACCATCAAGCGTCATATCCACTACAGAATAGGCCAGATGATCTGCATTTGCACTAATGATAGTGCCTGTAATATTTTCCAATGAAAATATATAATATTGATTTGGATTGCCGATTACCGGCACTATAACTGCGGCCTGTGTGGTGCTGCTTGTTTGAAACGGAACGATAGCCGAACCGGTAGGCATCAGCAAGCCAGTACGGTTAAATACCTGCTTACCATCGGTATAAAATAAAAGGTGCCCATGCGCATCGCTCACCGAGGCGCACCCTTCTCCGACAAACATACCTGTTGTAAATGGAATAGGTATACCGGAAGTGAAGTCTATACCAGCATCAAAACCGAATGTCCAAACTTTATTTTGAGGAGTGTTGTATTGTGCATGCAAGCATTGCGGTATAATAAAGCACAAAAGAATCAAGACGAATAATTTCATTGCGATGCTGTATTTTTATGAAAGTTAACAAATAACCGCTTAATACAAAAATTAAACAAAGAGAAGGAAACGTTTTTTCCTTCTCTTTGTTTGAAACCGTAAACACATACTTCTAATCATGAATGATCACGTCCACATTTGTCATATAGCACCCGGCAGCGGGTGTCCATTTTACATACCTTAAACAATACCCTGGAGGCGCGACCCATACTGTTTGCTGAGGGTTGCAAATATAACCAGGGCTACATATTGCTGTAAGATTATCATTCACAGATGAACCTCCAACATATGGGCTTAGGCAATTCGGAGTGCAATAACCTGATGATGTCCAGCTAAAATTACAATCTGTCCATTGGAATTCTGTACTAGTTTTTAAACACAATAGAGTAATTGGGGCATTTACATAACTCCATCCAACCGTGGACATAAAATCATCCGGACTTGTAAAACTTGTTGAAGTTCCTGCATGTACTACAAACGAGTTGCTGATGATATAACAACTACCTAAATTTGGTCCACAGTCGTTACAAATAGCGTCCATAACAATATTAACGTCACATAAACCGAAAGTGTTATCAATTGTGAGCGCCCCTGCCTGCGCAAAAACTGACCTACTACCCAATAACAGTACAAATAAAAACGATGCAAATAGTGCTTTTTTTTCATGTGCTTGTGTTTTAGAGATGAATTAATACACTAAAAATACGTAAAACGAATTGAAAAAAAACAAAACGTCAATGTTTTATAATTTTAACATTATTTTAACTATTTTTTAACGGTTTAGTATCAATATTGTTGTTTGCATAATTTCATTACAGCGCTTGTTTTGCTTTGGCTAAAATTAATGAATATATTATAAAGTTAAAACAATTTTACCTTTTTATCATTAAGTAACCCGTAAAAGCATCGTGGCCATCGGGTGTTTGCTGGCCATTGGTTTTTACGAGGTAGTAGTAGGTGCCGTCGGGCAGCTCTTTGCCGCCCTTGCCCATGCCGCCCCAGTCGTTCTTGTAGTTGCTTTCCTGGAACACCTCATCACCCCACTTATCAAATACCTGTACTGTATTATCGGGATAATGTTGCAGGCCCTGTATCTCCCAGGTATCATTGATGCCATCACCATTGGGTGATATAGCATTGAAGATAACGATGTCGTGGCAGGCAGTGTCTTGCAGCAAGGTGGCGTACTTTTGAGTGCAGCCGTTGGCATCCGTAACGATTACCGAATATGATCCGGCCACCAAGCCGCTAATGCTGCTGGCGGTGGACTTGTCAGACCATTCATATTTGTAAGGAGCCGTACCACCTGATACAGATAAGCTGATAGCCCCGTTTGGCTCCAGGCAAAGGACATTGGTGATGTCTGCCGTGATCTGTAAGGAATCGGGTGAGACTATGGTGAAACTATCTGTTACGGCGCATTGAGATATAGTGTCTTTTATGTGAACCGAATAAGTGCCGGGAGCCAGCCCTGAGATCGTTGCTGTAACCGCACTGTCAGACCACAGATATTTTAATGAGGAGTCTCCCCCACCCGGCAGAATGGTAATACTACCATCATTTCCACCAAAACATTTCAAAGGCCAAACATTTGCGGTAACAACGGGCAAAGTGTTGACCGTAACCACAGTTGTAGTAAAGCAGCCCAGATCCATGACATAAGTGACAATGGCCGTACCTGCCGACAGGCCTACTACGACACCTGAATCAAGGGCATTATCGTTAAGCGTTACGTGCCCATTGCCTCCTCGCCACATGCCACCCCAAACCGAATCGCTGAGAATGGTGGTGTCGCCGACGCAAATGCTTGTCCTACCCATGAGCGGAGGCAATGGCGGCAGCACTGTGAAACTATCAATAGCCACAGCTGTGCCGCATCCATTGGTGACCGTATAATACAAAGTGTCTTTACCGGGAGCAATGGCAGTGATGGTGTTGCCGGAAATAGTAACAGACCCATTACTGAAACTCCATACCCCACCCGCTACTGTATCATGCACAGTAAACTGTTCGCCGATACAAAATCCGTTGACCACATTAGAGGTTATTGTTCCTGCATCAGGCGAAGGGTTAACGGTAATTATCCTGATTGTTGAAGTGGTGCATCCCCACCCATCAGCAACATGCAGCACAATGGTATCTATGCCACTCGTGGCGAAGATAACAGACGGCGAAGTAAGGATACTTGAGGTATCATTATATGCCCAACTGCGAGTAGTAATAGTTGACCAAAAGCTGTGAGAGGTGTCCACTACATGCACCGTATCGCCGGAGCAAACGGGATCCGGTATTGCTGTAAAGCCGGGAGTAACTGCATCAGCCCTGATGGGTGTGGCGCCACGACTGGTATCTACACAGCCACCTGCATCCCGGATGATCAATTTGGGAATAAATGAACCGGCAGATGGGTAGGCATAAGTGGTTGTGTCTAAAACAGCCGTAGTACGGGTAACGCCGTTTGAAAAATCCCAGATGATGGTAGCAGATGAGGAGACGCCTGTAAGATCGGCCCTAAAGAAAACCGACAATGGCACGCAACCTGAATCCACATCATAGCTGAATGCCCCCGGATAACCGAATATTTTTACGTGACTGACGGCAGTATCTGTGCAGCCGGAGAGCGAGTCGGTAACCACAAGGGTTACGGTATCATAGCCGGGTAGTGTATATAGGTTGTCGGGATTAGGTATCCGGGGTTGAGGGCCACCTGTGCCAAAATCCCAACTGTACCTGACACCGCTGCTGGCGGTACTCGTAAAATGTACCAGTAACGGAGGGCAAACAGCTACAGAATCATCCATAGTAAATGATACAGACGGACTCAAGACAACAATATAGGCAGTGTGAATAGCAGTATCCAGGCAGCCATGTGCATCTCTAACCACCAGCGTAACCGTGTAATGCCCCGTATCTGCATAAGCATAAGTGGGACTTGTTAGCGAAGATGTATGCCCATCCCCAAAATACCACATGTAAGTACCTGCGGTAGAAGTATTGGTGAAATGTATGGCTGTATAAGCACACACATGTGTAGCGCTGGCGGTAAAGGCAGCTACCGGATGGTAGACCGTGACAAGGGATTGTTTCAGAGAGTCTCGGCAACCGATGTTATCCGTTACGATCTCGGTGGTGGCAAACAATCCTGTGGCGGTATAAATATGAATAGCAGACGGCGAACCGGTACTGACCGTAGTGCCATCGCCAAAGGCCCATGTGTAGTTAGAGAAAGTTGTACCCGGTATATCGGTGCTGGCATCTGTAAAGGTAGTATTACGTCCCCAGCATGCGTTTACGGGAGATACACTGAAATGCACAGCGGGATCGGCTACGTGTATATAATTTAACCTGGTAATGGTATCCGGACAAAACCGTTCGTCAAAAATTACCATCTTAATCGTATAAATACCGGGCACATGGAAAGTATCGGTAAAATAACGATCGGCATAATTCCCTGAAATGCCCGCGGCTATCCATCCATAATATGTAGGAGCAGGAGTGCCTACAGTTGGCGAGAAAAGTACATGTCCATCCTTGCAAATAGCAGTATCGTCGGCAGAGAACGTAGCTACCGGCGGATGCAGACTAACCGTAAATGCCTCAGTATCGCGGCAACCGCTTGTGGCATTATAGCATACATACTCACCGGTGATAAATCCAGTAGTGTCATACGTATGAATAACGTTTTTTAGGGACGAGCTATCGCCATCACCAAAATACCACTCATGCGTAGTAGCGCCTAATGTATGGTCCAAAAAACTAGTTGTTTTTGGAGGGGAGCACACCACTTCATCAGAGATATTAGCCATCGGCGAATCAATGAGTACATAGTCGTGCCGGATAAAAGTGTCGGGGCAACCATTATAATACGAAATCAGCGTATCAGAAAACAGGCCAGGCTCCACAAAATGATGCTCTGCGTGTGCTATGGTGGTGCTTGCAGTGTCCGTCTCACCCCCGTCGAGATTGCCTTCACCAAAACGCCAGTAATTGGTATTTACTATACCTGACAATATGATACGGGTAAATCCTATACTATTATTCCTGTAACATTCATGAAGCGGTGTGGCTGTAAAAGTGACTACAGGCGCAACACCCGCGCGTGCATAATCATGATAAGTAACAATGCAGCCATTGCCAGTAGTTATTGTAGCCGTGATCGTATAAACACCTATTGCGGTATAAGTATGAATAGGCTGATCATCTGTGCTATTGGGCGAACCGTCACCAAAACTCCATACAAACGTTTCGCCATAAGGATAAGGCATTACATATGGGGAATATGGTATGTCTGCCTGAACATTAACCGCGATCGTATCATGCGTTGGTACACAGCCACCAAAATTGTAATTATTGTTTGGTGTAATTGCATGGCTGAGTACAATGTCATAAATGGTGTAAATTGTCGATACGGTATCTTTACATCCCAGGTCACTTGTAGCGAACATAGTAACAGTATCAATTTTATCACTTAAATAGGTATGAGCAGCTATGTGCCCCGCACCGGACGTCGAATCTCCGAATATCCATGATACAACAGAGCCGGAAGGCACGCTTGCGGTAAATGTAGTGGTTACCGGAGCAGGGCAAGGGTGGATCGGAGAAATGGAAAAATGAGTACTATTAACCGGAACAACAATGCCGTGTATCACGGTATCAAAACAGGACCCGTCACCTACAATGAGCTTAACGGCATAGCTGTCCCTTACGGTATAAGTGTGGTTTCCATTGGCTGTGATAGCAGAATCCCTATCACCATAATACCATTTGCTTGAGGTGTATGCTGTACTGGTGTTGGTGAAGGCAACGGGCGTATTGACACAACCTGTATCGGGTGCCGTAAATGCCGCATGAAGGTGTGTTACCGTTATATAGTCGGGCATGGAAATACTGTCTTCACAGCCTTTGGCATCAGTAACAATGAGCTTTACGGTATAGACACCCGGCGAGGAATACAGATGAGACGGGTTGGCAGCATACGAGGAGCCACTACCATCTCCAAAATCCCAATGGTAGGTAAAGGGCGCTGTACCTGTTGGTGTGCCGGTGAATACAACAGTACCAGACGGCTTGCATATCAACGTGGTGTTGGCAGATATATGTGGAACAGGCGGAGTAAACACATGTACGTAGGCAGATTTCGTGAGCAGTGCCGGGCAGCCATCTGCATTGGTGGCATTCAAACTGATATTGAAGCGCCCGGGAAACGTAATGGCATGTGTAACCGGCGACGTAGTAGCAGTGGTGCCGTCACTAAACGACCACAGGTAGGTAACAGGCCCTACCACACCTGGAACAGTGGTGCTGGTATAGGTAGCAGGTACACCAGGGCACATAGCGGTGTCGTCAACTGTAAAGTCGACTACAGGCAAGGGATAAACTGTGATCACCTTTGAATACCTGCTGGTACTGCCACCATTTGTAGCGGTAAGCGTAACGGTATATGTGCCTGTGGAAAGGTAACTTGTACGTGGGTTGATCAATGTGATGGGGCCGGTGCCATTGCCCATATCCCATACATAAGTAGTACCAGAAACAGGTGTGGTTGTATTTATAAACGTATCAACAAGTGGCGGACATCCCGCAATGGACGTTTGGGTGAAACTTGCTGTTACTTGTCCTTGTGTACCGTAAGCAAACAAGGTCAACAACAATATTGAAAATATCCTGCGGTAAATGAACTGCATATTTTCAGTTAGGGATAAGTGCGTATATAATTCGCCATAAATATCCGAAACTTTTCCCAAATATCATAATGAAATATAACCCGTGTTTAATGCAGGTTAGTTAAATCCATCAAGGGAATAAATGATCTACTTTTTCGCCTTCGCAACAGGCTTTTTTCTTGCATCGGCAGCCTTTTTACTTGCCGCAATTGCTTCTTCCTGACGGATGCGGGCTTGCTCACGCTCTTCAGGCGTCATATTCTCTTCTTTTTCTCTTTTCCTGCGCTCGGCAAGCATCTGATCCATGAGGATATTCTCTTCACTTACCGACCTGAAGCCGTTTGGGCCAAATAAGACAGGGGTGTAATAATTAGAGGACGACCTGTCGAGGTAGTTGTAGTAATGAGTATCGTTGTAGCCGTTATCGGTATTACGTACGGCATCCTTCTGCGCGTAAGAAGCAGAACAAAAAAGGCATGTGGCGGCGGAAATGAGAAGGATCGTTTTCATTGTGAGTCAAATATATAGTATACCCATTTTACTTCCCGTTAACCTGAGGTTAACGTAGCCCAGATATGACAAGAGCCAACGATGAACAGTTATTCCAGGTCCATCTCCAATAGTTCAGGTGCAGTTTTGGCCACTTCATTAATACCTCCCTCCACACTTGCTACTTCTTTAAATCCATTTGCCCTCAGCAGCGACGCCGCTATCATAGACCTATAACCTCCTGCACAATAAATAAGCCATTTTTTATTTTTATTTAAAGTACTCATTCTGCCTTTCAGCTCATTCAGTGGTATATGTATCGATCCGGCCATTCTGTGTTTAGCAACCTCGAGGCGGTTCCGCACGTCCAGCAGGTTATATTCTTCCTGTTCTAACAGCAACGCGCATTCCTTGCTATCAAAAGTCATAATGGTTTCAAATGGATATTTGTCAATGATCCATTCGCTCATGCTACCCTGCATATATCCCAGCACGTGGTCATATCCGATCCTGGCGAGGCGCTCAATGGCCTCTTTCTCTTTACCCGGTTCAGTTACCAGCAATACAGGCATGTCTGCATCTATTAGTGTGCCAGCCCAAACGGCAAAGTCTCCATTAAGGCCAAGGTTCAATGCGCCGCTTATAAAGCCTGCACTAAACGAAACCGGGTCGCGGGTATCTAATATTACAGAATTCTTGTGTTTAAGAATCAAAAACTCATCGACAGAAAGGGGATTCATGCTTTTTTTCAATACTTCGTCAAACGATGCATATCCTGTTTTGTTGATGACCGCATCTTTAAAGAAATAGCCGGGAATGGCCGGAAGATCGTTGGTAACAAGCTGTATAAAGGCCTCCTTGTTATTGGTAAGTAAGGCATAGTTAGTGGCCTTCTGCTCTCCGATAGTTGAGAAATTCTGAGGCCCTATATTTTTGCCGCACGCCGACCCTGCTCCGTGGCCGGGATAAACTATTACGTAGTCCGGCAGTGTCTTTATTTTATTGTGCAGGGAATCAAACAGCATTGCAGCCAACTCCTCTTTGGCCAAATTACCGCTCAAAAGATCCGGCCGGCCTACGTCGCCTGCAAAAAGCGTGTCGCCGGTAAAAATGGCAACCATCTTTTTATTTTCTCCGTAGAGCAGGTAGCATGTGGATTCAATCGTATGACCCGGAGTATGCACCACCTGGATCTCAGCATCACCAAGCTGCAGCCTTTCGCGGTCTTCGGCTATGTACGCTTTGTATGCAGGGGTGGCGTTTGGACCAAAAACTATACTTGCCCCCGTCTTATTGGCAAGGTCAATATGCCCGGAAACAAAATCTGCATGAAAATGCGTTTCGCATACATATTTGATCTTTGCGCCTCGTTCTTCTGCCAGTTGTATGTATGGAGCCGGATCGCGAAGCGGGTCTATCACAGCGGCTTCGTTGCCGGATTCAATATAATAAGCGGCGTGTGCCAGGCAGTTTGTATAAATTTGTTTGATGAACATACACTATATTTTTAATGACATTTAAAATATTCAAACGGCTCCTTACAACTGTTGCATTTATACAATGACTTACAAGCAGTAGAGCCAAACCGACTGAGCAGTACCGTATCTGAAGAATTGCACTGCGGGCACTGTATGATATTGTACTCAAATACCCCGAGGTTGCAAGAGGAATGCACCGGGGGAGCGATACCATACTCCCTTAGCTTCCTTTTCGCCACACTACTCATCCAGTCTGTGGTCCATGCCGGATCGAAAACCAGCTTTACTTTGACGGGGAAAACATGTTTACTATCCAGGGTCATTTTGATATCCTGTTCTATGATACCCATTGCCGGACAACCCGTATAGGTAGGGGTAAGTATTACCTCATAGCCCTCATCAGTGATCAGTACATCGCGTAGCATGCCCATTTCCCGAATACTTACTACAGGTATTTCCGGGTCAGGAATTACAGAAAGAATTTCCAAAACCTCGTCCTTACTATGAGTTGACTTTACCATGTTGCTTCGGGATACGCGCGTTGCAGGTATTGCATTTCAGACAGGATATGCCCAAGATATTCGGTATGAATACCCAGGCGGCTACCTGTCTGCATATATTCGTCTTTGGGTATCGTTACAGTAGCTTCATTAAGCACACTTTCTACCTGGTGCTTCCAATTCGTGCGCAATTGCGGTGCATCGGGACATATATTTACTTTTGCCAGAGAGGCTTCTACTTCGTCTGCTTCAAATAGCTCGCCGGTATACATCCAAAGGCTATTTATGGCGCGCTGCAATCGGCCATGGCTCTCGTCGGTACCATTGCCTAATCTAATTGCCCACTCCGATGCATGGGACAGATGATATTTGATCTCTTTGATGGTTTTCGCGGCGATTGCAGCCAATGTAGCATCGGAGGAGTGTTGCAGTGCGTTATAGTAACTGTATTCAAAAGCAGAAATGAACAATATCCTGGCTATTGTAAAAGCAAAGTCCCCGTTTGGCAGCTCTGTGATCAGGTGATTATAGAACTGGCGCTCCCCTCTTTTGTATGCCAGGTCGTCATCCGTCCTTCCTTTCCCTTCTATTGTACCGGCATAGGAAAGAAGCGCCTGCGCCCTGCCGATCATATCGAGCGCGAAGTTAGTGAGGGCGAGGTCTTCTTCGAGGATCGGCGCACTGCTGCACCATTCAGACAGCCTGTAGGATTGCACCAATGCATCATCTCCGAGACGGAGGCAATAATTGAATAATGATTGTTGTTCGGTCATGGTCTCAAGTTTTTATATTGCTTTTGCTCCCTCAGGCATTACATAAAATGTGGGCATGCGATACATCTTATCATTTGCGGGGTCAAAGAACATATCATTGTCGTCAGGATTAGACGCGGCGATCTCACTGGTAGGCACCGCCCATATACTGGTGCCTTCGCCCCGCCTTGTATAAGTATCCCGGGCGTTTTGCAATGCCATCTGTTTGTCGGAGGCATGTACGCTACCGGCATGTATGTAGTTTGCTCCCGGCTTTGATTGTATAAACACTTCCCACGTCGCTAACTGTGAATCTGTTGCCATCGTTATGATTTTTATAAATGAAGTAATTGTTTATCTCTCTTTTCGCGGTAGGCTTCGGCTGCTTCACGAACCCAGGCACCATCGTTATGCACTTTCAGGTGGTGCGCCATGCGTTGTTTATTACATGGCCCCTGGCCTCCGATCACGCGAAAGAACTCCGTCCAGTCGATCGGGCCGTGATCATAGTGCCCTCTTGCCTCGTTCCATTTTAGGTCCGAATCGGGTATGGTCAATCCAATCACTTCAGCCTGCTGTACTGTTTTATCAATGAACTTGGCACGAAGGTCATCATTGGAGTGTCGCTTAATCTTCCATTTTACGGCATCACCAGTGTGCGGCGATTCAGTATCGTGCGGGCCAAACATCATTATTGAGGGCCACCACCACCTGTTCATCGCGTCGCGCGCCATTTCCTGCTGGTCTTTAGTACCCTTCATCATTTTTGCCATGATCTCGTACCCCTGGCGTTGGTGAAAGCTTTCTTCTTTGCATATCCTCACCATTGCCCTTGAGTACGGCCCGTAAGAGGTACGTTGCAGCGAAACCTGGTTGACAATAGCAGCCCCATCGACCAGCCAGCCGATCGCTCCGATATCAGCCCACGTCAATGCAGGGTAGTTAAATATATTAGAGTATTTAGCCTTGCCGGAATGTAACTGACTGATCATCTCATCGCGGGAGATACCTAGTGTTTCTGCGGCACTGTACAAGTAGAGCCCATGACCACCTTCATCTTGTATCTTTGCCAGCAATATCTGCTTTGCGCGCAGGCTTGGGGCCCGCGTTATCCAGTTACCTTCGGGTTGCATCCCAATCACTTCCGAATGCGCATGCTGCTGCATTTGGCGGATGAGGTGTTTGCGATAACCGTCGGGCATCCTGTCTTTAGGCTCGATGGTATCGTCACGATCTATCTTCTCCTCAAAGCTTTTCAACAGGTCGTCATGGATCTTATCAGTCTTATCCGTCTTTTCCAACAGTTCCATATGTTTATGTTTTGATGCTGGTATTCTAATTTTTTCTCCTATTCCTTTACAATGTTCCGCGACGAGCCTGCTCAGCTTCAATTGATTCAAACAGGGCCTGGAAGTTCCCTTTTCCGAAGGAGCGAGCACCTTTTCGCTGAATGATCTCAAAGAACAGCGTTGGCCTGTCTTCCACGGGCTTTGTAAATATCTGTAGCAGGTAACCTTCTTCATCCCTATCTACCATGATGCCGAGACTTTTCAGAGTAGACATATCTTCGGCTATTTCCCCTACCCGCTCCTGTACCGTATCATAATACTTACCGGGCACAAAAAGGAAATCAACACCTCTCTTCCTCATCTCTGATATAGTGAAAACAATATCATCGGTAGCTACCGCAATATGCTGGCAGCCGGGGCCTTCATAGAAATCAAGGTATTCTTCAACCTGCGACTTTTTGATGCCTTTGGCTGGTTCATTGATCGGGAACTTGATCCGACCGTTGCCATTGGTCATTACCTTGCTCATCAGCGCGGTATACTGCGTAGAGATGTCTTTATCATCAAACGTAACGAGATTTGCAAATCCCATGACATCAGCATAGAAACCGGCCCATTTGTTCATAGCGCCCAGTTCCACATTGCCCACCATGTGGTCAATATATTTCAGGCCAGTTGGCCCCGGATTGTATTCGGAAGTCCATGCCGAGTAACCAGGCATAAAAACACCTTTATAGTTCTTCCGTTCTATGAAGATGTGTACGGTATCTCCATAAGTACGGATGCCTGCCCGCACAACCTCCCCATCATCATCTTTCTCCACAACCGGCTCGAAGTAAACCTCAGCACCCCGCGAGGTAGTTAATTCAAAAGCCTTACGGGCATCATCTACCCACAAAGCGATCACCTTGACACCGTCTCCATGTTTTGCAATGTGGTCTGATATGGTGTTGCCTGACTGCAACGGACTTGTGAGTACCAACCTGATCTTATCCTGTACGAGCACATAAGATACCCGATCCCTTACACCTGTTTCCAGGCCGGCATAAGCCAGCGACTGAAAACCGAATGCGGTCTTATAGTAATGTGCCGCCTGTTTGGCATTGCCCACATAAAGTTCCACGTAGTCGGTACCGTTGATGGGCAGAAAGTCCTGTGCATCCTTAAATATCTTCTCGATACCGTAGTTATAATTGCTAACATTCTTCAGATCATTTGTTTCCATAAAAAATGTATTTATTCTGTTAACCAGGATTTGTAATAACCATCTACTTCGATCTTCATCGCCTCTTCTGTGATATTGACCGCATTGAACGGATCTATCATCACGGCCAGTTCTTTTGTTTCCTTTTGGCCTATGCTGCGCTCAATAGCGCCGGGATGAGGGCCGTGCGGAATGCCACCCGGGTGCAGTGTGATCTGCCCTGCCTTTATGTTATTACGGCTCATGAAGTCACCATCCACATAGTACAGCAATTCATCGCTATCAATATTGCTGTGATGATATGGGGCTGGAACGGCGAGCGGATGGTAGTCATATAGCCGGGGAACGAATGAGCAGATCACAAAATCCCTGCTTTCAAATGTCTGATGTACGGGCGGTGGCATGTGTACCCTGCCTGTTATCGGCTCGAAGTTGAAGATGGAAAATGTGTAGGGATAATGATAGCCGTCCCATCCGGCCACGTCAAAGGGATGATGGATGTAAACGTAAGGAAACATCATTCCTTTCTTCTTGATGAATATCTCAAACTCGCCTTTTTCGTCGTTTGTCTGCAGGTTTTCCGGGCGTTTGATATCGCGCTCGCAGAAAGGAGAATGTTCCAGCAGCTGCCCGAAGTCATTGCGGTAACGACGTGGAGTAAAGATGGGGTCAAATGATTCTACATACAACAATTTATTATCCGTATCGTCAAACCTGATCTGATAAACGGTACCCCTGGGGATCAAAATGTAGTCGCCATATTTGAAACTTAGGATACCATACATGGTATGAACCTCTCCGCTGCCTTTATGCACGAACAGCAATTCATCGGCGTCGGCATTCTTATAGAAATACCTGGTCGATTGCATTGGCGCTGCCAGGCCGATGTGCATTGCAGCATTAACGAACAATGTCTTCCGGCTCTCGAGGTAATCCTTTTCGGGCTTTACATCAAAGCCATTAAAGCTCATGGCATTAAGCCCATTCTCGATGGCGATCTTAGGTTTTACAGAATATGGCTTTCCTTTTTGTTTTACGCCTGTAGGCGGGTGCAAATGATAAACTAAAGAGGAAAGCCCAGCAAAGCCTTGCGTTCCTACAAGCTCTTCCTGGTAAAGCTTTCCATTATTCTGACGGCTGACGATGTGACGTTTCTCCGGTACGATCCCTAATTTGTGGTAAAATGGCATTGATTCATTTTTTGCACCACAAACTTATCTATGCCGTCACGGTATAAAGATGATCTTGGACAACATCCGAGATGATCTTAGTCATTTTATTTGTGCGCCGGCAACCGTAATCACCACCGGCACTATTTCGTAAAATAGTCCGGCGGGAAAAACTCCTGGCCGTATTTTGCGCCTAGTATTTTCATTTGCGCCAATACCTCGGGCGTGGGAGGAGTGGGTGATGGCGGAGTGGAGCCCGCAGCGATCGGCTTGCCTATTTCGCGAAACAGCTCATCCATACCGGCGGGTGTGACGATGCACAGGAGATGTGCCGTTTCGCCTGATTCGTTTTTGAAATTATGTACGGCACCGCCAAATGGAATGTTGATGAACGCGCCTTTGCGGGCTGTGTACGTCTGTGGTTCGGAACGTACTACTACTTCCCCATCCAGCACGTAGAAAGACTCCTGGATGTCTTTATGGGCATGGGGACCGGGACCACCGCCGGGTGGCACCATCATAGATATGATGGCGCAGGAGCCGTTGGTTTGCGCGCCGGATAGTAATATGCGGTATGCACCACCGGCTATTGCCAGTGCATCGCCGGCACCGGGATCTATGGTAATTACGGAGTCTGGTCTCATCGTATGTATCTTATCTAATTTCAGGCCAATCTACACCAAATATCATTATCGAGTACCCGAGCCTCCATCCAGTTTATTCCGCAAGAGAAGCGTCTACCTTTACACTGTCTTGCTGGGCGCTATACGACACATAGTGGGTAGCCCATATTGCCGGCACAGTCATTGATATGCGGTCGTTATTCACTTTCAGGTTCATAGTGCCGCCATTGTGAGCTGTACTTACATACATATCAGTAGATGAAGTTGTTATCTGTACGATACATTCGTCATCGGCAAGCTGATTCATTTTATCGTATCCAACTATTTTATAGTTGGTACCTGCATCAGGTGCAGAACCAGGCATGCCACTCACGAATACCGAGGCATAGTTGACTCCATCTGCGGCCATGCCTGAAAGATCAACACTGTACTTTGTAACAGTCTTAGCCGTGTAGGGAGTGCCATTTACGTGCCACGAGCCCACAGACGCAACGGGGGTGAAATCAGATTTTTTGCACGATGAGGAACGCAATGTAACAAGGGCAAGCGCGGCAATAGCTAGCATTTTGAGTTGCTTCATATAGTTTGTTTGTTGTTTGTAACAAACATACTTATTGCCCGGTGCCTAGTCAATCACAATGTTCTCAACTGCGCAGATAATGTTCTGAATTAAAAGCACCGGAAGAGGGCTTAGGCGATAGTGTAAACCTGTTTCAGGACGCGGCAATGAAAAAAGCACCTCTTTTAAAAACTTTCAGCCGATGAGACATCTCGCATCCAAACCCACAACAATTGAATCCGTTTGTGATTGTCAGTTAACTTTTACATATTTCAATTGTCCAAATGATGTAACTTCGTAGCAATGAAAAAAGCGCCTCTTTTACTTGCCCTGCTATTTTTATGTAGCTATGCTCATTTACACGCACAAAGGATGTGCGGCATAGAGCTCACCCGCGCGGCCTTAATAGCCAAAGACCCGTCATGGGCACAAAGGATAGAACAACAAAGGGCATCGCAACAAGGCATTGCCGATAAGTATAAACAATCGTTAAAAAACGGGGCGGCGCAACGTACTGCAACTGTCGCATCGCCTATCCCTGTTATCTTTCATGTCATTGTCACCTCAGCTCAGTTCAACCAGATCGGGGGTTATGCCGGTATACAGCAGCGTATAGATTCCCAGATTGCGGTATTGAACCGCGATTACAACGCACAGAATAGCGACTCTGTGCTGATACCCTATGGCTGGAAAACAAGGTTTGCATCATCCGGTATCCACTTCGGGCTGGCACATACCGCGCCTAACGGCTGGGGCACACCCGGCTACGAATTAGAGATCATACCGAGCACTATGGATGGCTTTTCGGGTGACGCAAATGATTACAGCGATGCCAAGCATGCTGCATCCGGGGGGCTTGATGCCTGGGATGTGTCGAAATACCTGAATATATGGTGCATCAACTTTACCGATTATAATGGCCTGCTGGGTATTACAGTGTCTAAATCACAGTGCGGCGGCGCGGGTTTCCCATTTGATGAGGAAGGTGTTTGTGTCAATTACCAGGCCTTTGGCAAAAGAGCGTCTACTCACGACGATTACATTGCCTGTGGTTACAGTACAGACGGAGCACCCGATTATTACGACCTGGGCCGCACACTCACCCACGAGATAGGGCATTTTTTTGAGATATGGCATACCTGGGGTGATGATGGCGGAGCCTGCCCGTGGTCAGGCTCGGACCTGGATGATGGACTTGCTGATACACCTCCCGAAGCCGACCATAAGTTCTATAACTATCCCGATACTATACCGGGTGGCACCTACTACGATGCCTGCCATTATGATGGCGCTATAGACACCCAGCTCACTACATACGGCGTGGCCAGCCTCGATTATATGAACTATACCGATGATATCGCCATGCACCTGTTCACACCTGACCAGGCGGCGATGATGGCCGCACAGGTAGCCACTGGTGGCGAAAATAATACCCTTACCCAAAACCCCACCCTGCTCAACTGGCCGGCTAATGCAGGTGTAACAGAGCAGGAACTTGACCATGAAGTTGGTATCTTTCCCAACCCTACTACAGGAGCATTAAGCATAGGCATTACCGGTATATCGAGCCTGCAACAGATTGCCATTACCAATATTCTTGGCGAGCAGGTATTTACCAATTCTGAAGCCAGGCTCCATAACTTTTATTCTATAGACCTATCAGCAATGAGTAAAGGTATTTATTTTGTTAGGTGTACCTTTGCATCCGGGAGCATAACCCGAAAAATATTGTTACAATGATCGAACAGCCAATGAATCTTTCAGAAGTTTTCAAACAGTCACACTTAGATAGGCAGTTACCGGCCATAGCCGAAAAAGTACAGAACCGCGAACGCATTACCGAGGCAGAAGGCCTATTGCTTTTTGAAAAAGGGGATCTTGGATTCGTAGGCTCACTTGCCAATTATATAGCTGGTTATCAGCATCATAACAAAGTCTATTTTAACAGAAATTTCCATATAGAACCTACCAATGTTTGCGTGTTCACCTGCAACTTCTGCTCCTATTCCCGCCAGTACAAGCACCGGGATGATGGCTGGGAAATGGGTATGGAACAGATGCTGGACATCGTGCGCAAGTACGACGGCCAGCCTGTAACCGAGGTGCATATAGTAGGTGGCGTACACCCCAAGATGAACCTCGAGTTCTTCTGCGAACTGATCTCCAAGATCAAGGCACATCGCCCCGATCTGCACATAAAGGGCTTCACCGCAGTGGAGTTGGACTATATGATCCGCAAGGCAAAGCTGAGCATTGAAGATGGTATGCAACGCCTCAAAGATGCCGGACTGCAATCATTGCCCGGTGGTGGCGCAGAGATCTTCCACCCTGATGTGCGCAACATCATTTGCGCCGACAAGGTAGATGGCACAGGATGGTTGCACATACACGAAACAGCACACAACCTGGGCATGCACAGCAATGCTACCATGCTTTATGGCCACATAGAAAAATACGAGCACCGCATAGACCATATGAGCCGCCTGCGCCAATTGCAGGACAAGACAGGAGGTTTCAATTGCTTTATACCCCTCAAATTCCGCAATAAGGGCAATGATATGTCGCACATTGCTGAGTCAACTATAGTGGAAGACCTGAGGCTGTACGCCATCTCGCGCATCTTCATGGACAACTTCAAGAACCTGAAAGCCTACTGGCCTATGCTGGGCAGGCAAACTGCACAGCTCACACTATCCTTCGGTGTCAACGACCTCGATGGAACCATAGACGACACTACCAAGATATACTCCATGGCCGGCTCAGAAGAACAAAGCCCGTCCATGAGTACCGAAGACCTGTGTGACATGATACATGCAGTAGGCCGCATACCGGTAGAGCGTGGCACTCTGTACAACGAGATCAAGGTCTATAGCGAAATGGAGGCGGTAAATTAAGGAACGAGAGCGATCAGCCATATAGACGCCAAATCATTCATGAAAGTTTATACAGAACAGGTGTCTGTTTGAGCTCACTTTAACATAGCCCACGGTTTCAACCGTGGGTATGCGAAACAACATGATCAGAACGGTTTTAACCGTTTATCCTTGCGCATTAAGGGGGAACCGTTAAAACGGTTATATAGAATATGAATACCTCATTACCACACGATTGAAACCGTGGGCTATGTTCTTATGTTAGCGTGAATCTAACCAAAAATTTCCAGGCTCATTTTAATGATGTCGAGGCACTCATCTATCTGTGGACGGGTAATGAGTAATGGCGGTGCAAAGCGTATTCTGTCGCCATGGGTGGGCTTTGCGAGCAGGCCATTGTTCTTCATGGCTATGCACATCTCCCAGGCCATGTCCTTATCCGGGTGATCTATGACGATGGCATTAAACAGGCCCTTGCCACGAACTATGGCGATATGCTTACTGTTCAAAGCGAGTAACTGAGCACGGAATACCTCGCCAAGCACGGCTGCATTTTCAGCCATGCGCTCGTCAATAAGCACCTGTAGCGATGCAATGGCAACTTTGCACGCCAGCGGGTTGCCGCCATAGGTAGAGCCGTGATCACCGGGTTTTATGGTGAGCATGATCTCATCATCGGCCAGCACCGCAGATACAGGCATAGTGCCACCCGAGAGGGCCTTACCGAGTAATACAATATCGGGCCGTACACCTTCATGGTCGCAGGCGAGCATTTTACCAGTACGGCACAGGCCGGTCTGTATCTCATCGGCGATGAACAGTACATTGGCGGCCTTGCACATGGCAGCGGCTTTGGGAAGATAGCCTTCATCCGGCACTACCACGCCAGCTTCGCCCTGTATAGGCTCCACCAGGAAGGCAATGACATTCTCGTCTTGCAATGCGGTTTCCAGTGCCGTAATATCATTATAGGGGATCACCTCAAAACCCGGGGTGAACGGGCCGAAATCCCTGCGGGAGCTATCATCGGTACTAAAGGAAATGACAGTAGTAGTTCGACCGTGAAAGTTGTGGGCACAGGTGATGATCTTAGCCTTATTCTTGTGTACGCCCTTCACTTCATAACCCCACCTGCGTGCCAGTTTCAGGCCGGTTTCCACAGCCTCGACACCGGTATTCATAGGCAACACTTTGTCGTAACCAAAGAGCTTTGTGATATAGGCTTCGTATTCACCCAGAACATCATTATGAAATGCACGGGAAGTAAGTGTAAGTTTTTGCGCCTGCTCAATAAAAGTTTCAATGATACGGGGATGGCAATGCCCCTGGTTGATCGCCGAATAGCCGGACAGGAAGTCGTAATAGCGTTTATCATCCACATCCCATACAAAAACACCTTTACCTTTATTCAGTACCACGGGCAAAGGATGATAGTTATGCGCCCCGTAAAGTTCTTCCTGCTCAATAAAATGCTGTGTCTTTGATGTGGCGTGTGTTGTGGATGGCATATATGCAAATTTACATTTTAGAGGCGAATTTTGTGCCTGAATGCCCAAATTACTTTCCTTTTGTGGTCAAATTACGAATGCCGGTCTTTTAACCCTTCCAATAACGCTTTAGAATAATAGAGGTGTCATTAATACGCCAACCAGCCACGAGTGACAGAGTCCTGCACACACTCTGAAAAAAAACTGCTACTGACTACACCTGTGATACAAAAAGAACACTAGGCACCAACCGTTTTGTTCTGGTATTGGTCCATGTTCACCAGCTCGTGATGATTGATCTTATCGAGCTCCAGTATAGTGTATTCGCCATTATCAGCCCGCTCAAACATCGGCAGGAATTTCGCTCCATACACAACCTGTTTCCAGGTATATGAAGTACGTTGCTGCACGACATTGGAGAAGTGATCATCAAAGGCTTTGATAGTGACCATTACTTCCATTCTCGTTTCCATTACCTGCTGTTTGGTATAATGAAACAGAGGGCTATCTTCTGTGATGTGGTGTACTAATGTCCAGTTGAGCGCAAGAGAAGTGATCTTGGATAGCTCGAGGTCAAGTGGATAGAATTTAGTAACAGTGCGGTCGTGTTCTTTTACATGTAGCGCAAGTGTAATCTGCGCTTCTACATCCGTGAGATTATTATTTTTGTAGGTAGCCATCCGCAGCATAAGCGCCTTACCGTCTTTAAACGGCGAGATCAGGATATTAGGACTAAACAGAAGATAGGCCCTGGGACGCGAAAAACGGCCATAGATAAGGCCGGTCATGATCGCAAAAATGAGGATACCAATGAGCGACTCGATCGAAGCAATACTATTGGTGAGCATACCGGATGGCGCAACCCTGCCATAGCCTACGGTAGTAAGCGTTTGCGAGCTGAAGAAAAAAGCCTCCATGAATTTTTCGAAGTAAGAAGCACCGCCATCGCCACCAACAAGATGCTCTACTCCTGTGAGGAAGTAAATACAGGCAAAGAACAGGTTGACCGCGGTATAAAGAAATAAAACAAACAAACCGAACTTCCTGCGCCCCATGCGTAACAGTGTATGGTAAACGCTCATGCGCTCCCATATAGGTATACCCCTTTTACGCAGATTGCTGGTGCCATCGGGGTTAACCAGCCTGCCGCCCTCAATACTGCTATTGGGGCCAAACCCCGTGTTATCAATATCTTTTAACCTTTGCCTGTTATTGTGTATTGCCATTTTTCATGCTTTTCAGATCAACATACAAGGAGCCAATGACCAATACAGCCATGGTCATTGCCCCCAAAAATAAAGTGATCCGGGAATTAAAATACAAATTACCAATAAAATGAACGATCGTGAACAGAATGCCAAATGCTATGAGTTTGACGGCCCAGTTGGCATACGGGATCATCTTTAATGGCGAGACCCTTAACAGGCGGGCTGAATAGTACAGGTAGAAAGCAGCTTGCAGGTAGGTGGTAATGACGAAACTAAGCGCCACGCCCGGCAACCCGAATAGCCGGTATAGCGGATAAACCAGCGCACAGGCCAGCACAATATCGCCAACCGAGCCTGCATTAATGATATTACCTTTGTGCATTCGCTGCAATACAGTGGTAAAACTATAGGCCCGCACAGGCAGCACAAGTAAGAATACAGCAAAAACAGGTATTGCAGCATTATACTTCAGTAGCAAGATGCCTATGAGCTCGTGCCGGAAGAGAAAGAGGAAGAAAAAAACAGGGAATACTATGCCTGACAATACTTTGCCCGACTGATTCATTAAGTAAACAATACCCTTCGGTTCGTTTTCCTTGTCTGAAGAAGCGAGCTGCATCAGTACGGCGCTGCCGGCTGCGCTGAGCAGCAGCGGAAGGAAGGGGATATTTTGTGAGCCATTAAAATATACGGCAGATACAGACGCCGTCATCACCAATGAAATGATGAACTTGTCGATCCAGTTGAATATATTTTGAGTCACATCATAAAACCCCAGGTGCAACCATAGTGACCTTGCCTTTTTCAGCTCCACCCCGTCAGGGGCATGATGGAACCCTGTTCGACTGATATGAACTACAGTCATCACCGCATAAATACAAAACCTCAATATGGTGATGATGAGCAGCAACGAATAAACCGCCTGCAACGAAAAACCATGAGTAAGAATATAAAAATGGATAAAAAAATAAGCAGCAGAATAGATGATGCTGATAGTAACAAGGCTTTTATAGGCCCTGAATACAATTAAAAATGTCTCGAGTACAACTGAAAGAGAAAAACTGAGCATAAAAAGAAAAGACACATAAAGCGATATATGCAATGCCGTTTGCTGCAAAAAAGCAAATACACCACTCAGCGTAAGCGCCCATAAAATATACAGGCCAATGTGTAGCCGGGTAAGTTGCCTGAAGAGACCTAAAATAAAATCGGCTGAATAGGTGACGAGAAGCACATGTATACCCATGCAAATGAGCGGATAAATGATGTAGAGCTGTATCCAAAAATGCTGGTAATTACCGTAATCGTTTTGAGAAAGCTGCCGTGAATACAATATCAATACCAGCAGGTTTGCCAGCGAAGGAAAGAACCTGATAATGAATATGAAAAAAGAATTACTAAGAAGCACATTACTTCTTGCTTTGAGCAAAGGCATCACATTCTTCCTTATTTAGCTGCTTAATGATCTTTGCCGGGTTGCCGGCAATAACACAATACCCGTCGGGAAAACTCTTATTGACAATAGCGCCGGCACCTACAATGGTGAAATCGCCGAGCGATACCCCGGGAAGTATAACAGCCCCCATTCCCATCCAGCAAAATTCACCAATTACAATTGGGGGAGCAGCAACGTGCATGTCGTTATCCACCACATCATGATTGGTAGATATAATGCCCACGTTTGGCCCGATATTGGAATGATCACCAATACTAAATCCATTCGCGGCATTAATGTATACCCCCGGAGAGTCGCCGGGATAGACACCTTTTCCCCTGATTATTTTTTCAGGCGAATGGATAGTGCTGGTATGGTGGATAGCCCACCGCACACCTGAATTTTGCCGAAATATCTTACGGAATAAAAAATCGGTGATATAAAATCCGATACTCATTTCCTTCCTGACGCCAAAAAAATTCCGGATCTGGTATGTAGGCCCATTGCTCATCAGGTGTACAAGTATTTTTAGTTACGCATGATCAAATGTTATGACTTAAACATTACTCCCGGGTGCATTTTTTTTAAATAAAGGCACAAAGGCACCCAGCACCAGTAATATGATAAGGATACTACTGACCATTGCAATTTTCTGCCCGGTATAGAAACTATCAGGGTGGAAATTGAATTCTATTTTATGCGGGCCGGCTGGTATCCTTATCGCACGAAGCACATAGTCTGCCTTCATGATAGGCGTTTCTTTGCCGTCTATATATGCTTTCCATCCTTTGGAGTAGTAAATATCGGAGAATACGGCAAGACCCTCTTTGGAATTGTTTGACGTGAATGAGATATCATCCAGTCCGTACTTCGCCAGCTTTACATAGGCGGCGCTATCCTTGCCGAATGGGGCATTGCCGAGGTCGCTCTTGAATGTTTCCCTCATTACAGCAGTCTTGCGCGGCTCAAATGCGCCGGGCATTACTGCTGTATCGCCAATGCCGGGAGCATTAAGTCCGTTCATTTCATCATCGGCAGTATTGGCCCATTTCACTTCATCTACAAACCACGCATTGCCGCAGGCAGTAGGGTTAGGTATTACGTGCGGCTCCCCACCTTTGCGGCCACCACCTACAATAATGTACTTGGTATTGAGCATATTGAGTACCTGCGCATTAAAGCCACGACTCATCTGCTTGTCAATAAGATCCTGGTATATCTCCATTTTGGCGGGATGGTAACCACCCACGCATTTATGGAAGTAGGCCTGTATGGCATCATTGTACGGATCTTTTGAGAGATCCAACACACGGTAGTAGGGATCCGGATCTCTTAATATTGCCTTGTCTACAGCCCTAGGCTGGAAAACAGCATCATAATCGGAAGCCTCTACATAATTCTTATCACTTAAGTAATCTAATGAAACCGGAATGAGATCGATAGCGATCAATACCCCAAGACCTGCGACAAGAGGAATGAGTTTTATTTTATCCTTAAGGAATGCCCACAATAACCCTGCTGCCAGCAGTATGTATGCGGCGCTTTTCAAAGAGCTGATCATGGCCAGTGAAGCCCTGTCTTGTTTCAGCAGTTTCACCATTTCCGGTTGTAATTGGGCATCCGAACCACCGGTAAAGTCAAAGAACATGCTGCCACCCAACCCGATCAGGACACAAAGCCCAGCGGTGATACCAGCAGCCAGCTTGAGGTCTTTCCACATTTGCGGATCGCTTTTCCGGTTGATCAGCTCCTGAACGCCCCATATACCGAGTAAAGGGAACAGCAGTTGGGGTACCACCAAAGCCATGGATGGCGTACGGAATTTATTAAGCATCGGCAAGTGATCAAAAAGGAAATAATTGATGCCTTCTATATTCTTGCCACAAGATAGTACGACACAAACAATGGATGCGGCGAGGATACCCCATTTAAGCGACGATCGGACAACAATAAGCCCAAGTACAAACAAGAAGCACACAATAGCGCCAAAATAAACCGGTCCGCCAAGGAATGGCTGAGGGCCCCAATAGAGCGGTAGTTCTTCAGCGTTGCCACCTACTGCCTCAAGTGTTTTAGGTGCTTTATCAGCAGGCTCACTTGATCCGCCGCCATATAAATAAGGCACCATGAGACAGAAAGTTTCGCCAATGCCATTGCTCCACCTGAAAGCATATTCTTTATCAAGGCCGCCATTGGTCTTTCCCTTATCGTGGCCTGAAAGCTCGCTTGCGCCACCACGCATGGTCTCTTTTGAATACTCATTAGTAGTGAGGATAGAGCCCATACACGGAC
This sequence comes from uncultured Bacteroidota bacterium, assembly GCA_903877645.1. Classification (GTDB taxonomy): domain Bacteria; phylum Bacteroidota; class Bacteroidia; order Chitinophagales; family Chitinophagaceae; genus Nemorincola. Next base: position 31,583 of record CAIRES010000004.1, read on the forward strand.
CTATGCCAATACCCCCAACAACGGCTGCTATAAGCGTAGAGATGAAGAATTGCTTGAGTCTGCCTTCTTTCAGTGCGACAAAGAACAATGCGATGCCAAAGCAAACAAACATAATAAACGAATAATAGATGACCTGAAAATGGACATTTGTAAAAATGAGCGCAAGGAACACACCCATAAGCGCCGCGCCCGTTAGCCATTTCTCTTTATAGATGAGATAGAATCCGGCCAGGGCAGCAGGCAAATAACCGATAGTTAGCATCTTGGTAATATGCCCTACACCTATGATCACCGCATTGTAAGAAGAGAACGCATAAGCAACAGCCCCAACAGCACTCAGCCATTTATTGACACCCAGCACCCGCATAAGTATATAAAAGCACAGCATGGCAATAAAGAAATAACAAGCGGGTGTACCCACGGCCTCCAAAACGGTTTGCAAATGCGCAGTATAATTGACATCTTTCGCCGCTATGTAGGTAGTATAGCTGGGCATACCACCAAACATGCTATTTGACCACAATACGTCTTTCCCTGTCGAGTCGTGATAGGCCATACCTTCGCGGGCCATCCCCTGCCAGTTCAGGTTATCATGCTGGCTCAGTTTCTTGCCTTGCAACTGCGGGTAGCAATAGGCCAGGGCGAGGACGATAAAGCCTGCAATGATCAATAAGTCAATCTTTATTTTTTTAAAGTCAATTTGCATAATGTGCTTTTTAGCGAAACAAAAATAAACCTTCTATCCACTAATAGAAATTAAATACCTAAAAAAGCAGGTATTAATTAACGCAAATGAGTGTGGGTAAGTATTTTAGGGGTGGTTAAATGATGTTAAAAGAAAGAAAATGGATATGAATTATTGATGTACATTGCCCTTTTCATCTGCTCTTTGTACATTTGAAGTATCAAATGATGTTTTTATACTTTAAAAGAAAATTATGGGGCTTGTTTATGCAGATATAGAACTTATCAATGGATTTGATCTTGAACTTTCGCGCAGGCATATGATCGGCGAGGAAGATGTAAAACGCATACATGTGAATATGCTTGTAGATATAGGTTCTATTATGCTGGCAATTAATGAGAGTATACAGGAACAATTGCAATTTCCGGTAGTTGAAAAGAGAAAAGGACAATTGGCAAATGGGCATATAATAGAGTGTGATGTAGTATCAGGAGTAGAACTTAGATTTAAAAACCGACAGACATCATGCCGGGCTATGGTATTACCCGGCGATTCTGAGCCACTGCTCGGAGCTATACCTATGGAAGATATGGACGTATTAGTACATCCTCAAAGGCAGGAACTGATCGTACACCCGGACCATCCCTATTTTGCACAAATGACATTGAAATAACAGGCAGTTTAATTTACTTTTGCCACTCCTGAATAAGGCTGATCTCACATGCTCACAAAAGAATTATTGCTTAAGGCATACCGGTTGATGATGACCGCCCGCGCTATGGCGGATATCTATGATGCCAACCGACCGATATGTAAATATGTGCACAGCACATCGCGCGGCCATGAGGCTATACAACTGGCAACAGGCTTTCTGTTGCAACCCTGCGATTTTGTAAGCCCGTACTACCGTGATGAGAGCCTGATGCTGGGGATGGGTTACCGACCTTACGAAATGATGCTGCAACTACTGGCCAAGGGAGGTGACCCCTTTACCGGCGGCAAGGCATATTACAACCACCCCAACATACGCAGAGATGGCTTTCCTACGATCATACACCAGAGCAGCGCTACGGGTATGCAGGTGATCCCTACCACAGGTGTGGCACAGGGCATACAATACAGGGAAAAACAAAAACTATCGGACTACCCTGTTCCGCCTGTTACCATTTGCTCATTAGGCGATGGCAGTGTAACCGAGGGCGAAGTGAGCGAAGCATTCCAGTTTGCCGTGCTGAAACAATTACCTATTGTGTACCTGGTGCAGGATAACGACTGGGGCATATCGGTGAGCAGTGACGAGGCTCGCACTATGGATGCTTATGAATTTGCAGCAGGCTTTAAAGGCATGGAGCGCGTAAGAGTGAATGGCAGCGACTTTGGCGAAAGCTACAACACGATGCAGTACACGATAGACTGGGTGCGCAAGCACCGCAAACCGATATTGGTACATGCCAAAGTGCCATTGCTGGGCCACCATACATCGGGCGTGCGCAAAGAATGGTACCGCACACCCGAGGACCTTGCCAAACATGCACTGGATGATCCGGGGCCAAAGCTGCGTAAGTTGCTGCTGGAACAACAATGGTTTACTGCGGAGGAATTAGACAAAATAGAAGAAGAAGAAAGTGTATACGCCCAAAGCGAATTTGACCTGGCAGTAGCTGCAAAAGAACCTGACCCGGCAACAGTAATGGAGCATGTATATGTTCCTACCCCCGTCACCGAGGAAACCGGCGATAGATGCCCCACGGGACGCGAAAAGGTGGTGATGGTAGACGCGGCACTACATGCAGTGGAAGAGCTATTACAAGACTATCCCGAGGCTTTGTTTTACGGACAGGATGTGGGCAAGCGACTCGGTGGTGTGTTCCGCGAAGCTGCCACACTGGCTGATAAATTTGGTGATAATCGTGTGTTCAACATGGCCATACAGGAAGCTTATATAGTAGGCTCTACGGCAGGTATGAATGCAGTGGGATTGAAACCGATTGTAGAAGTGCAATTTGCAGATTACATCTATCCAGGGCTGAACCAGTTAGTGACCGAGATCAGCAAATCGTGCTACCTGAGCGGTGGTAAATTCCCGGTGTCTATGATACTGCGCGTGCCTATAGGCGCTTATGGCGGCGGCGGCCCGTATCACAGCGGCAGCGTGGAAAGTACACTCGCCACAATTAAAGGAATCAAAATAGCGTACCCCAGCAATGCGGCAGATATAAAGGGCCTCATAAAGGCTGCGTTCCTTGATGGCAACCCGGTGGTGATGCTGGAGCATAAGGGCCTTTACTGGAGCAAAGTGCCGGGCACAGAAGAAGCAAAGACCATAGAACCGGCAAGGGACTATGTACTACCCTTTGGTAAGGGTACTGTAGCGTTAGCCGCATCTGCTGAAGCTGTTGATAATGGTTCATCTATCTGCATCATTACTTATGGTATGGGCGTGCATTGGGCAAAAAATGCCGCAAAGCAATACCCAGGCCAGGTGGAGGTAATAGACATACGCACCATATACCCGCTTGACGAAGAATTGATCTACAGCACGGTAAAGAAGCATGGCAAATGCATTGTGCTGACCGAAGAACAACTACGCAACTCCTTCTGTGAAGCACTTGCGGGCCGTATAGCTCAGAATTGCTTTAAAGAACTGGATGCACCTGTGCAAACGATAGGCGCCCTTGACCTGCCTGCTGTACCGATGAATATAGGCCTGGAAGCGGCAATGCTACCGAGTGCGGAAAAGGTGGCTGCGAGGATCAGGGAATTATTGGGTTGGTAATAACATAATTTTATTTTGTGTGATACTGATTTCTTTTTAACTTTATCAAACAACTTGTATTACTATGCACGTGCAATATGTAACAGACGAAAAAGGAAAAAAAACAGCCGTACAGCTATCAATAAAACAGTGGAATGACCTACAGAAAGGAGTAAAGAAACTGGAATTATTTGAAGACCTGAAGCAGGCGTTCAAAGAAATGGAAGCCCATAGCAAAGGAAAGATCAAGACCCCTACCACAAAAGAATTGATGGCCCAATTGTAACCTCAATTCTTATTATGGAGTTTAACTATCTGCCCATATTTGTCAAAAAGCTAAAAGAGCTTTCCCGAAAGTATCCTTCTATTAAGAATGACTTCGCTAATCTCCTTGAATTATTGCGCAGATACCCGCATACAGGCACATCATTGGGTAAAGATTGTTATAAAATAAGATTGGCAATTAAAAGTAAAAATATGGGTAAAAGCGGCGGCGCGCGAGTGATTACCTGTGTTAAAATACAACAAGATAAAATTTACTTCCTCACCATTTACGATAAGGCAGACCAACAGACTGTTTCAGACAAAGACCTGAAAATATTGCTTGAATATATTAATAAACAAGATTAAAAAAGATAATAACATAAGCGTGGTCTTTCTTTTTCAGCAGTAAATTTATTACTTTGGCTGCATAATATCCCTTTATGAGGAAAACATTTGTATTAGCTGTATCCTGCATTTTATTTACTTCGGGTGTGTCGCAGGCACAGGTATGCCATAATTTGTATCCCTGCGCAGGGTGTGTAGTGGCCGATAACGGTGGCAATGACCTGTATGGATATGTGACTACCAATAAGAAAGATGCTGCCTTCAAAGCAGATAAAATTCATGAATATTCAGGTGGCATGTGGGGGTATATACAGATCAGGGATGCAAAGGTGCCATCGCTGAACATACACCCTACTGCGGAGAATAAAAAAGTGGATCTCGACTACTCTCAATACATTGATGCAACACTTGTACTTCATCAGTCAATAGACGGCATGCAGGCCAGTTGGTGGGCGCGGCAGTGTAATAACCGGGAGGGCGCACTATACTCTAAGAAAACAGATGAGGACGCAAAAGTAGATGCGCATGTAGTAAGATACAGAGATGTATTCCATGACCTGGAGACCAAGAATTTCACGCTGGTAGAGTATAACAATGAGCCTTATAATGAAGTGGATTATGATGTACTGCTGAAGAACTATATACTATTGGAAAACGGCCTCGTGAAGAACGACCACGATTATAAAGTGATGATCGATTTTTACAACAACTTCGTTACAAAATTCAGTTATGTAGAGGATCCATTGCTGGACAACACCTCATTCATTACTTTTTTTACAGCAGGTAATACCCGCTACATCGGGTACTTCAACATCATCAATTCAAAGCTGGCAGGCCATGTAGAGCAGGTGAAACTGGAATACGAAAAAGATAAAGACCCATTACTCGACAGGGTGTTCAGAAAACTGAAAGGCAAGACAGTAATCATATATGGAGATGACGTTTATGGCATGGAACACAACATGCTTAAATACGGACACAACCACCACATCAAACTAATTCGCAGGAAGACAGATATGACCGACAAATTCAACACAGCAAAATAATCTAAATAATTCCTTCTGCAGCTCAATATCTCACTGATATTGAGCTTTTTTTATTTGAGTGAATGCTCCATATACTTTTTATTTAAAAAGATATTCAGACATGGTGGATAATTATCCCGGGGCGATATTGTTGATAGTGCGGCAATGTCGCTAATTTCACATACACATCAATATTCTTATCGCGATATGAAAGTAATGATCATTATGGGTTCTCAGTCTGATGAGGCCGTTATGCAGGAGTGCAGCAAGTGGCTGGACTGGTTTAACATTGAAAACAATATGGTAGTCGCCTCGGCGCACCGCAACCCCGACAAGGTGCGCGAGCTAATGGTGACGGCAAAAGACAATGGCTATGGGGCTATAGTAGCTGCCGCAGGCATGGCTGCAGCGCTGCCGGGCGTATGCTCAGCCTACACTTCCCTACCTGTGCTGGGCGTGCCATTGGAAGGCGGCTTGCCGGGCGGCATAGACGCATTGTACAGTATAGTGCAAATGCCCGCAGGCCTGCCCGTAGGCACACTGGCCGTAGGCAAGGCCGGCGCGCGTAATGCGGCGGCACTCGCTGCAAGAATGTTTGCGCTCTCCGATGCCGCAGTAGCCAAGCGAGTGGAAGAATTTAAAGCGAACGGCTACAAAATATAAGGAAGGTATATCTCGAACATTTGTACAAGTAAAGTCATAAAGCAAGAAACGGAAGCTTAACGCAGTCTTAATCACCAAGTTGGCACATTGTTTGTACATTTATTGTTAACCTAAACTTCAGCACCTTGACAGAAGCTATCATTAACTTAGAGACCGTAAACCCGATAGAGTTTTTCGGGGTTAACAACAGCAAATTCGAGATCCTTAAACGTAAATTCCCCCTGCTGAAGCTTTTATCGCGGGGCACACAAATAAAATTATCAGGACAGCCGGAAGAGGTAAGCGCGGCGCAGGTAAAAATAGGACAGGTGATCCAGTACCTGGAACGAAACGGCCACCTTTCTGAAAACTACTTCTCCAAAATACTGGGAGATGAAGAGCAGGGCGAAGGGCCCGCAGAGGACCCTGCGAACAATGACATACTCGTGTTCGGGCCGAATGGCAGAGTGATACGTGCCAAAACGCAGAACCAGAAGCTGATGGCACAGGCGAGTGAGAAGAACGACATCATCTTCGCGATAGGCCCGGCCGGTACAGGTAAAACGTATACAGCAGTTGCCCTGGCAGTGCGTGCTTTGAAAAACAAAGCTGTGCGCAAGATCATCCTCACCCGCCCTGCGGTGGAGGCGGGTGAAAGCCTGGGCTTTCTGCCCGGCGACCTCAAGGATAAGATAGACCCGTACCTGCGCCCGCTTTATGATGCACTTGACGATATGATACCCAGCGACAAGCTGAATTATTATATGGCCAACCGCATTATAGAGATCGCCCCCCTCGCCTACATGCGTGGCCGTACGCTGGACAATGCTTTCATCATACTGGATGAAGCACAGAACTCCACTGACCTGCAACTAAAGATGTTCCTCACCCGTATAGGCTCATCTGCAAAGGCTATTATTACCGGAGATCTTACACAGATAGACCTGCCGAAGAACCAGCAATCGGGACTGATAAAGGCAAGCAAGATATTGCAGAACATAGATGGTATAGCACAGATAAAACTGGACGAAGCCGACGTGGTGCGCCATAGGCTGGTGAAAATGATCATTCGTGCCTACGATAAGGATAAGGCCGACGAGGAAGCACTTGAAGAAAAGAACAAATCGGAATACCAGAGCAAGCGCGATCCACGCTCATAGCACCCGGCATCATATACCAACTATTGCAAACGGCAGTTATTCCGTTTGCAATAGTTGACTATATTTGCAATCTTTCATTGCACAGTATAGCACACACCTCATGTTCAAAAAGATCATATTTCATACCCTTGGCCTTAAAGCCTATCTGAAAGTATTGCACAAGAGCTTTCATTTCATGTATGCAGCAGGTGGGTTGAAGAATAATGTGATCTACAAGTATCACTACTTCGATAAGAATATGATACAGCCCGGCGATGTGGTTCTGGACATTGGCGGCAACCTCGGTTATTATACCAAGCTTTTTGCAAAATGGGTAGGCCCAACAGGCCACGTCTATGCAGTTGAGCCTGTTGTTGATTTTGCCAATGTGATCAAATGGGCAACAAAAGGCATAAACAACGTCACCATTTACAACGTGGCCCTTGGCGAGGAAGAGAAAGATATTACCTTGTCCACCCCCGGCAAATTCGGCTACTTACGTACAGGCCTTGCACATGTAACAAGGCCTGATGAGCAGCAGGAAGTACATGAGTTTACCTTCCAGGCCAAAATGAAGCAAGGCAGCAAGCTGTTTGCTAACCTGCCCAAAATTGATTTCATAAAATGTGACATCGAAGGATACGAAGAGTATGTACTTTCAGAAATGAAGGACGTATTACTCAAGCATAAACCTGTGTTGCAACTGGAAACTTATGGCGAACAGAAAGCAAGACTGGAAGCACTCCTCACAGGTATGGGCTATGAAATTTACGATATTGAAGATAACAAACTGAAGCCTTTGGCCGAAATGAAGAATCCTATTCTCGGCGACTTCTTCTACATTCACAAAGACAACAAGGGTGTTATAGAGCGGTTGAAGAAAAACGGCAGAGCTTGATTTAACAACTACCTGCTATTATTCTCGACAGCCAATACTGTTTTCAAATTCAGATCATGTGCAGCACGCATTACGGCTACTATATTATCTGCGGTAGCTTGCTTGTCGGCATTGATCACAACTGTTGGGTCGGCATCCTGCGACTTGGCAATGGCACGGGAGATGAATGGCTTTAACGAGTCGCTGATCACAGATGTGGTGCCCACAAAAAACTCCTGTTTATCGTTGATAGAAACTACCACAGTTTGCTTGGCCTTCGTATCACTCTTGGCCTTGGGTATACTCAGTTTCACCACGTTTGGGTTGGCGAGTGTAGATATGATCAGGAAGAACAGCAACAGAATGAACAATATATCATTGAGTGCAGATGAATGTCCTTGCGGATCGTGCTGTGAGCGTCTCTTAATATTCATCTTATGGGCTTAGTGATTAGGGTTAGTATCCTGTATGATGTCTAAAAATTCCACCGAAGCGGCTTCCATGCGGTTCACATTTTTATTGATCTGCGCATTAAGGTAGGTATACCCAAGATAAGCCAGTAGCCCAATGATAAGGCCGGTAGCCGAAGTCACCATCTTGGTATAGATACCACCTGCAATGGTCTCCAACGAAAAGCCCTGGTGCTGCACATTAAAGAACAGGATGATCATACCGGCGATAGTGCCAAGGAACCCAAGAATTGGCGCTATGCCTGATATAGCAGACAGTACCGTAAGGTTTTTCTCTTGTTGATATATCTCCAGTTTACCGGTATTCTCCATTGATTTCTCAATGAAGTCAATCGGCTTGCCGATGCGGCTGATCCCTTTTTCGATAACGCGTGATGTAGGCGTGTTGGCATTTCGGCAAATGTCTATCGCCCTGCCGGTATCCTTGTTCATCAGTTGTTCGCGGATACGCGTCATAAACGTCCTATCAAGCGCAGCGGCCTTGCGTATAGCCATGAACCTTTCGGCAAATACATAGACCAATATAATGGAACAGAACAGCAGCGGTATCATCAACACCCCACCTTCCTTCAATAAATTCCATAATGATATTTGCTCTACAGACGCATTAGCAGCCAACTGCGCGGCCTTTGCTATGTTGCTATCCACAGGGGCAGTGGTAGCTGCCTGGAGTAAAATGGTCAAAAAAGTCATGCGCTGGATTTGTGTAAACAAATATACTGAAAAACCTGAGCCCCAAACCCCTAAAGGGGCTTCCCCTTATTTATTTATATAAATGCTAACGTTTAGTCCTTACCTGACTTATACAATAATATTAAAACAGATTGTTCACATTTTCCTAATTTGCAAACACATACTAATACAATAGAAGGTGGCGAAACAGAAACAAATGTCAGGAAGTGTCCGAATTGCAAAACTGCAAATTTAATATTAAGACAAGGCAATAAAAATGGTCGTGATTGGCCCTTTTTAGGTTATTCCAATTTTAAATATGGCTGCAATCATCAACGATGGTTAACTTAAAAAACAGAGATCTCAATACCTTCTTTCCTGACTTGGGCAAGTAATGCTGAGTCGTCATCTGCAAAGAACCTCTTTAGCCCAACAGAGAAAGGCTCTATTCGTGCATCTACCTTGCGGGTAAGTTGCCAAGCCTTAGCTTTCTCATCCAGACTTTCTCCATCAAAGCGTTTAGATACTATCATTACATCAATATCGCTTTCTGCATTTCCTTCATTACGGGCAAAGCTGCCATATAAAAATGCTTTCTGAATACCGAGCCCTGCCTCGTTGAGCAGCCGGATATACGACCGCAACAATTCTATAATTTCGCTTTGAGCCATAAATGAAAGTTTTCTGTATTCTTATAATACTCTTCTACCAATTTCATATCTTTTGGTTCAGACGGCATAGTCTCCGGATACCTGCCCTCCAATTGATATACCTGTAATTCAGAGGCAAACTTATCTTGCTCTTTATCTAAAACAATAAGTGCTTTTTCTGCTAGCAAGAATAAATTGTGCGTTCTTGGCGGATGTTCCTCTGTCACCTTCACAACGAGAGCCTTGAATATTTTCTCAACGCACAGATGGCAAAAAAACAAGCCTGCTAAAATTCGCTTATTTTCAATCATGATCCTGGCATTCAGTAATTCTTCCTCTGCCCCGTTTTGCCAATAATGAATTTGCTTTCTAACGTCTATCATAAATTGTCATACAAATTTATGAATTAAAGATGAAATAGCAGGTATGTGTAACCAAAAAACTACTTTAATTACCCATTTCCTCCCTCTTTTTGTTAGGATTTAATTATTCACATAGTATCTTTGCACCGCATTTCAAAAAGTACACTAAATACATACTGGATCTCACATGACTTGGAAAAATCTTTTCAGCACTTCTATCGGTAAGAAAATACAAATGTCTCTTACCGGTCTTTTTCTTATCCTGTTCCTTATCGTGCATTGCTACATCAATGCACAGATCTTTTACAACGACGGCGGAGTGCGCTTTAATGAAGCTGCTCATTTTATGGGAACCAACTTCGTTATCCGCACCGTGGAGCTGGGTTTATTTGCATTCCTCATTCTGCATATTGTACAGGGATTGTTGCTTTGGGCAAAGAACAGATCGCGCAGGAGCGTGGGATACACAGTAAGCGCCGGAAATAAGACAAGTCCATGGTACAGCCGCTCAATGGCATTGCTGGGCACATTAGTATTATTGTTCCTTATCGTGCACCTGTCTAAATTCTGGGGCCCTAACCGCCTGTCGCAAACTACAGGACATGGTGAACTGCCCCTGTATAACATGATGAAGGAAGAATTCAGCAATATGTGGGTCGTTGTCATCTACCTGTGTGGTTGCTTTGCACTGGCATGGCACCTTGTACACGGTTTCTATAGTGCCTTCCAAACATTGGGTATGGGTACGCACAGGTATAAAGGGCTGATCAAAGGCACAGGCGTTGCATTTGCTATTATTGTTCCGATAATTTTCGCACTGATGCCGATCGCTTTCTACCTGCAGTGGATCGCTTGATCTTTCGCTTGTTAGTCCTTTTTAAGTTTTGACTTTTAATTTTTGATTTATAGAATATGGCGCTCAATTCTAAAATACCTTCCGGTCAGTTAGATTCAAAATGGAAGACATACAAATCCACCTGTAAATTGGTGAATCCTGCCAACAAACGCTCGCTGGAGATCATTGTTGTGGGTACGGGTCTTGCGGGGGCATCTGCCGCTGCAACACTCGGCGAGATGGGCTACAAGGTTAAGGCCTTCTGCTTCCAGGATAGCCCCCGCCGCGCGCACTCGATTGCGGCACAGGGTGGTATCAATGCCGCAAAGAATTACCAAAATGATGGCGATAGCACCTACCGCCTGTTTTACGATACGATAAAGGGTGGCGACTACCGTGCCCGCGAAGGCAATGTACACCGCCTGGCAGAGGTGAGCGCGAACATCATAGACCAATGCGTGGCACAGGGTGTTCCTTTCGCCCGTGAGTATGGTGGCTTACTGAGCAACCGCTCATTTGGTGGCACACAGGTACAACGCACGTTTTACGCAGCAGGCCAAACCGGCCAGCAGTTGCTGATAGGCGCTTACCAGGGCCTCGAGCGCCAGGTGTCGCTGGGCAATGTAGAAATGCACTCCCGCCACGAAATGCTGGAAATAGTAATGGTGGATGGCAAGGCCCGTGGCATCATAGCCCGCAACCTGGTGACAGGCGAACTGGAGCGCCACTTTGGCCATGCAGTATTGCTTTGCACCGGTGGCTACGGCAACGTATTCTATCTATCTACAAACGCCATGGGCAGCAACGTTACTGCCGCGTGGAAAGCACATAAACAAGGAGCCTTCTTTGGCAACCCTTGTTATACACAGATACACCCAACCTGCATACCTGTAAGTGGCGATCACCAGTCTAAATTGACACTGATGTCAGAGTCGCTGCGTAATGACGGGCGTATATGGGTACCAAAAGCTAAAGGCGACAACCGCAAAGCAACTGATATACCTGAAGAAGAACGCGACTACTACCTGGAACGCAGGTATCCGGCATTCGGCAACCTGGTACCACGCGATGTGGCCAGCCGTGCGGCCAAGGAGCGCTGCGATGCTGGTTTCGGTGTAGGCTCATCGAAGATGGCTGTGTACCTCGACTTCGCATCAGCGATAGAGCGCTACGGCAAAGTAGAAGCACACAAACAAGGCCTGCATACCACCGACAAGAATACGATAATGGCGCTGGGCAGGGATGTGGTGAAAGAGAAATACGGCAACCTGTTTGATATGTATGCCAAGATCACCGGCGAGAACCCATACGAAATACCTATGCGCATATACCCTGCAGTACACTATACAATGGGTGGCCTGTGGGTAGATTATGAGCTGATGACCACAGTACCAAATCTGTATGCATTAGGCGAGGCTAACTTCAGCGACCACGGTGCTAACCGCCTGGGCGCATCTGCACTGATGCAGGGGCTGGCTGATGGATACTTCGTGATACCTTATACACTGGGCAATAACCTGGCCAATGACATAAGCACTAAGGCCATACCTACCGATCATCCTGCTTTCGTAGCCGCCGAGAAAGATGTAAATGACCGCATCAACAGGCTCATGAATATTAAGGGCACTGAGAGCGTAGAAAGCTTCCATAAGCGCCTGGGCAAGATCATGTGGGATAAATGCGGCATGGCTCGCAATGCAAAGGGACTGACCGAAGCCATTGAAGAAATAAAAGCTTTGCGCAAAGAGTTCTGGAGCAACGTACGTGTACCCGGCGATATTAAGGAGTTTAATCCCGAGTTGGATAAAGCAGGCCGTGTGGCCGACTTCCTGGAGCTGGGCGAGCTGATGTGCATAGACGCACTGAACCGCAACGAAAGCTGCGGCGGCCACTTCCGCGAAGAATCGCAGACCGAAGAAGGAGAAGCACAAAGGGACGATGAGCACTTCATGTTCGTATCAGCGTGGGAATACAAGGCAGACAGCCAGTTTGAATTGCACAAAGAGGCGCTGGATTATGAAGTCGTGCATCCGAGTGCGAGGAGTTATAAATAATAGAGAACATCTGTAAGATTATATAAGATATTTTAAAGAGCTACTGATGGAACATTACAATATGAATCTCACACTTAAAGTGTGGAAACAAAAGAATAACAAGGCAAAGGGTGCATTTGAAACGTACAAGGTTTCGGGTATCTCTTCGGAGATGTCTTTCCTGGAGATGTTTGATGTGCTGAATGAGCAACTGGTGGCTGAGAATAAAGAGCCTATCGCGTTCGATCATGATTGCCGCGAGGGTATCTGTGGCATGTGCAGTATGTACATCAATGGCCGTGCGCATGGCCCATGGCATCAGACCACTACCTGCCAGTTGCACATGCGAGAGTACAAAGATGGCGATACCATAGTGGTAGAGCCATGGCGTGCCAATTCATTTCCCGTGATTAAGGATTTGGTGGTTGACCGGTCGGCATTTGACCGAATCGTGGCAGCAGGTGGTTATATATCTGTAAACACAGGTAATGCGCAGGATGCCAATTGCCTGCCTGTAGATAAGCAAAGGGCTGACGAATCGTTCGCGGCAGCTACCTGTATAGGTTGCGGCGCTTGCGTGGCTGCCTGCCCCAATACATCGGCTATGCTGTTCGTCTCGGCCAAGGTATCACACCTCGCGCTATTGCCACAGGGTGAGCCTGAGCGCAAGAGCCGTGCTGTGAATATGATCCACCAGATGGATACGGAAGACTTTGGTAGCTGCACCAACATCGGTGCTTGTGAAGCTGAGTGTCCTAAAGGTATATCGCTCGAGAATATTGCCCGCCTCAACAGGGAATACCTGGGCGCTATGTTCTCTGGCAGTAAAGAAGCTTAAAACAAACCCCAAACCACTAAAGGGGCCTTCTCCTTGTTTCGTAATAGCTCAGTGTATAATTACCGGATTAATATTTTGTAAAGGCTGCCTATAATCAGGCAGCCTTTCGTTATTTTGTACCATGTTTAGAAAGCTCTTGTTTTTATGCATCCTGCTATCGGGCATGTTGGGCGCCAGCGCGCAAACCGATACCAGCCACCTGCGCATCAGCCTGCTTACCTGTGGCCCCGGCGATGAGGAAGTGTGGGAAGTATTCGGACATACTGCAGTGCGCGTTGTAGACAGCACCGAGCATTTGGACATTGTCTATAATTATGGCATGTTCAGTTTCGGTCCGAATTTTGAGTTACAGTTCATGCGGGGCAAACTGCTCTATTGCCTCGGAGTGGAAGATTTTAAAAGCTTCGTACCCGAATATGTATTGGCCAAACGAAGCATGCAGGAGCAGGTACTATTGCTCGACGGCCCCCAAAAAGAACACCTTTACGACTTCCTCAACTGGAACGCCGAGCCGGAAAACAAATACTACAAATACGATTTCTTTTTCGACAACTGTGCCACCCGGATAAGGGATGTATTTCCTAAAGAAGATGTATTCGGCAAAGCATTCAAATATGGGCAAACCATCCCTGAAAATTCGCACATTACGTTCAGGGACATCATCAACCAGTATTTCTACCGCGACCACTGGACCCGGCTGGGTGTGAACATACTCCTCGGCAGCCGGATAGACAAGGTGATGACCAACTCAGATATTATGTTTCTGCCCGATTACCTGCGCGATGGCATTGGCGGGGCTACAGTGAATGGCCAAAAAATAGCTGCCACACCCGTGCTTCTTTTGCCCGGCAGTGAAAAACAACCAGCCGGCATTAACTGGGCATTGGTGCTTACTTTATTCATCTTTGTGCTTACCGTGATTGGCCTTTCCTTCAAGCAGTTTGCCCTGCTGGGGGGAATTATGAGCGCTTTACTGATGCTCGCAACAGGCCTTTTGGGTGTACTCATACTGATCATGTGGTTTGGTACAGACCACCAAGGTTGCGCTAATAACTTTAACCTGTTGTGGTGCCTGCCTACTAACCTGATACTTGTTTTTGGCAAGGCAAGGGGCAGAGGGCGGTACGCGCTTATTGCCATCTTTCTTATACTCGTTTCGTTGTTGTTGCATATCATCGGTATTCAGGGATTAACGATACTGGAGTTGGCACCATTGTTGCTGTCTTTATTGTACGTATATGGCAACATTTACCGGAAGAGCAAAATAACTACACCCTAATGCCCAAAATAGCGACCATTGCATCCCCTGATTTCTTTTACCGCAAAACCGGTAGAGGACCTGCGCTCATATTGCTGCATGGCTTCCCCGAAAGCAGCGCATTATGGGATGGTGTGGCAGGAAAACTTTCGAAATCCTTCACACTCATTCTCCCCGACTTTCCGGGCAGCGGCAACAGCGTTTTGGCCGGGCAGTTGAGTATGGCCAGTCTCGCCGATAGTGTTGCCGCTATCATGAAGCAGGAACGCATCAATACTGCTGTCATCGCCGGCCACTCCATGGGTGGCTATGTTGAATTTGCCAATAAATACCCCGGCAAGCTGGCAGGGCTAAGTCTCATCCACTCTACCCCACTGCCCGATGATGCCGAGAAAGTAAGCATTAGGCTCCGGGCAATTGAATTGCTGCAAAAAGCGAATGGCAGGGAACTGTTCATCAGGCAGACAACACCTAACCTGTTTTCTGCGCAGACCAAAGAAAACAGGCCACAGATCGTAGAGGAGCAGGTGGCCAGAGCCATGAAAGTGAGTGCAGAGGCGATGATCAATTGTTACCATGCTATGATAGCCCGCCACGACCGCACCAATGTATTGGACGAAAACACCTCTTTCCCGGTGCAATGGATACTTGGAATTGAGGACAATCTTATAAATTATAATAAAATATTGAAGTTTTGTTACCGTTCACCCGTTAACTTTGTATCAGCTTATGAAAACTGCGGACACATGAGCATGATAGAAGAACCGGGTAAGCTGATCAATGACCTTAAAACATTTACCAACTATTGCTACGGGAATAATTAACCCCTGATGAACAAAAAGCTGATCTCCATATTACTGATCCTGTTGTCGCTTTCCTGCACTAAAGCGAGGGCGTCGCATATTGTAGGAGGTGAGGTCACTTATCAATTTATCAAGGACAGTGTTGTTGGTTTGTACAAATACAATATATATTCGGTAAGTATTTCTATTTATGAAGATTGCCTGAATGGACAGCCTGAAGCAATTGCCGAAGACGACCCTGCGTATATCGCCGCGTATACGTCTATAGGCGGCGCGTCTAATCTTTATTTTAAAGATTCCATGTTTCATACATCTGCCATTAACCTGCCGGCAAACTTTCAGAATGCATGTGTGGCGAATATTCCAGCCACATGCCTGATCAAAAAAACGTTTACGAAACGATACGCTTTTCTGGCTATTTCAGGCGGCTATGTGATCAGCTACCAAAGATGCTGTAGAAACGGAGCTGTGGTTAATGTATTGAACCCTGATCAAAATGGCTCAACATATTATTGCACCATTCCTGGCTCATTCCCAAACAACAGTGCTGTATTTAAGTTTGAACCGGCGCAGATCATTTGCTTAAACAATCCTTTATCCTACGACAACTCTGCTACTGATGCGGATGGCGATTCACTCAGTTATGGCTTTGCACCGGCATTAAATTGCTGCGAAGGAGGCAGTACCGTCAAACCCTTCCCTCCACTTGGCCCGCCATTTGATAGCGTCGCGTATGTATCCGGCTTTTCTTCCCAGGCACCACTTACCGCATTTCCTGCTTTGCAGATCGATCCAAAGACAGGGCTGATCACCGGCACACCTAACAGGATAGGCCGTTACCTCGTTACCGTTTATTGTAATGAATACAGGGATGGTATACTCATCAACACCATTAAGAGGGAATTCCAGTATGTGGTCACCAGTTGCACAAAAGTGGTAGTGGCTGATATACCGCAGTATTCCAGCGACTTTAACACGTATATAGTTGATTGCTCAGACTACAACGTTAATTTTGTCAATACCAGCAAGGGCGGTTTTTCGTACCATTGGGATTTCGGGGTGCCGGGCGTTGCCAATGATACCTCCAGCGATTTTGAACCTACTTTCTCCTACCCCGACACCGGAACTTTTACTGTGAAATTAGTTGTCAACCCCGGCTCCACTTGCCCGGATAGCATCACCAGGCTGGTAAAGGTATATCCTAAATTCCATGCTGCTTTTTCTGATAGCGGGCAGCAATGCCCCGGCGCACCCATCAGTTTCAAAGACATGTCCAGTTCTACAATCAAGCCGATCATATTTTGGAAGTGGTCCTTTGGCGACGGAGACAGCTCCATGGAGCAAAACCCTGTATATAGCTACCTATATGGCGGATCATTCAATGTGACCCTGATCTCAGAAAACATCAAGGACTGTATTGATACAGTGGTGAGGCAAGTGATCATTGACGAATTCAAACCATTTGCCGGCAATGACACCTTCATTGTAAAGGGAGAAGAGATACTGTTTAATGCCACAGGAGGCACCCAATATACATGGACCCCTTCCATCAACCTCAGCGACACTACCATTTACGACCCTTTAGGTATTTATCCTGATACGGGAACATTCGTTTATTATGTGCATGTCATCAGCCCTTATGGCTGCGTGGGTGATGATACCGTACAGGTAACCGTAGTGAACAAGGCCGCTTTCTTTGTACCTACTGCTTTCTCTCCCGACGGCGACGGACTCAATGACATCTTCAGGCCGGTGGCTGTGGGGTACAGGAGTATGAGCTACTTCAGGGTGTTTAACAGGTGGGGACAGCAAGTGTTTTTCAGCAATAACCTGGAATCAGGCTGGGACGGCACCTTCAAGGGTGTGAAGGCGGAAATCGGCACTTATTATTGGGAGATGAGCTACATAGACAGGTTTGGCAAAAAGGCATTTCTTAAAGGTGATGTGGAGTTGCTCCGCTGATAGGTTGATAACATTATTGCTTCCACTTATTTACCTCTTTTACTATTGCGCCTGTTACGGGTTTGTCGTCTTTTATATACCAGTTGAGCGTTTGTTGTGTGGTAGTATTGTCTTTAGAAAAATGGAAGAATAAAACAGACTTCACCAACGGGTATTTCTGCGGCATACTGTCCAGCGCGTCTGCGTACCATTTAGCCCTGTTGCCCCCTACTGCAAGCGAACCGAATTCGGTGATCATGATCGGCTTATTGTACTCAGCCATCTGCTTATAGTGATTGCCAAAAATGTCTTTGAAAGACCACCACTTACTCCATACAGCTACCACACCATAGTTCAGCACACCGGCACCCACATAATCTACGGTGCTGTCGCCGGGATAATAGTCTTTGAAATCATAGGCCGGGTGCGGGCTCCATACCCACAGCACATTCTTTGCACCCTCCTTTACAAATATATCGTGCACATGCTGCCATGCTGCAACAAAGTCTTTAGGGTTGTTGTTCTGTGGCCCCCAGGGGTAGCGGTAGGCATCGTTCATCTCATGCCCCAGGCGCAGAAAAACTGTCTTTCCTGCCTTCTTTGCTGCCTTAGCCCATGTAGTGATGTAGGCATCGTACTGGCCTGCCGCCACATCCTTCATCCCGTTCTTATCACGATCTGCGGCGGCACGTAAGGCAGGATATTCATCCGCGCTGAACCCCGACAGCCAGGGCTCCCAGGTGATCACCGGTACCGAGCCTAACTCTGTAATGTTCTTCACGCGGGCTGCAGGGAATTGAGCATCCTCTTTACTGCCCCATGCCACATACATGTGTATCAGCGGGAAGGTCATTTTCAATGAATCTTCCAGGCCAACAACAGGTTCGAAATTATCATGGGCCTCGTTATCAAATGCGCCCAGCAATATTTTTTTAGGGTGGGCAGCAAGTGAGGCATTTAGCTGGTAAGCATGAAACCATTTCAACTTATCCTCGCGCTTATCTGTGCGCTGCTCCACTATCATTTCATGCTCTATGTTCTTCACCACATCCCCGGTATAAGACATGGCATTCTCTATTGGGCCTTTTGATGAGTTGCCGGCATGAGACAGCGCATACACGATCATCGACGAAATACCTATCGCCAATAGTGTATACCCTATCCTGAATGCTATCTTCTTATATCCCGGCATTGATGTTGTTTATGTCTATTTTATCCCAGGGGGCTTCTACTTTCATCTTACGTGCTTCAAGTGCTGCATACACACCACCCGTGGCCATAATGAACGCCAGGAAGGCAAACCCGATCATCCCCCATGTTCTTTCAGCCGAGAGCGAAAGCTGGCTCTCCGGCATGTAGTACCGCCGGTATATGACCACCCCCGGCAATGCTATGATAAAAGCAAAGATATGCACTACCAGTGGCCTTACAAAGGGGGTAATATATCCTGTGACGGCTTTTTTGGCGGTGGGTATATAGGGTATGTCGGCATTTACAAGCGCCAGCAGAAAGCCCATGAAAT
The DNA here is from genome assembly GCA_903877645.1 of uncultured Bacteroidota bacterium. Taxonomy (GTDB): domain Bacteria; phylum Bacteroidota; class Bacteroidia; order Chitinophagales; family Chitinophagaceae; genus Nemorincola. The sequence goes on from CAIRES010000004.1 coordinate 50,699, forward strand.
AAACAGGCCAGCAGGCAAATTTAAGCACCATACCCCGCCAATGAAGGCCCCGCTCCGTTTGGGCATCACACATCCACCGCTGCACATAGAGGTAGATGATGACCGCACACAGCATCACAGGCACACCAAACACTACGAACTCTGCAAACTCCATCTTTGCGGGCAAAATGCCCGTGAAGAAGAACAGGAACGGTATGAGCGTGAAGATGAACTGGGTAGCACCTACCAGGTAATAAGTGCCTATAGTGGTATACGACAACCGCTGCCACCACGAAAGCCCGCCAAACAGGTTAGGAACCTCGTTAAACGTCACTTCAAACACGCCCCTCGCCCACTTCAGTTGCTGCTTGCAGAAGGAGCCAAAATCTTCGGGTACTAATCCCCTGCTCACGACTACCGGGTTGTACACCGACTTCCAGCCGGCAGCATGTATGCGGATGGCTGTGATCAGGTCTTCGGCAAGGCCGATACCGTGGCCGCCTATGCTTCGCAATGCCGCCTTCCGGAAGGTGCAGTTGGCGCCTATAGCCACACTGCAACCGTAGCCGTATAACGACATCTGCGTTGGCCCGTAGAAGGTATAGGTCTGCTCAGCTGCACCTTTTGCTGTGAACGAGCGGTACTGGTTGTAGTATGCCTGCGATACCTGCACAAAGCCCACCGTTTCGTCTTCAAAATAGCCAAGGGTATGATCAAGGAAGTTAGGGAACGGTACGTGGTCGGGGTCCAGAACGAGGATGAAGTCCTCATCCGTAAGTTCCATTGCCCGGTTGATCTTGCCTGCCTTTGCGCCCGGCAGCCCTACCAGTTCCAGCCAAACAGCGCCATTGCGTTCGGCTATCTCTTTGAATACCGGGTCTTGCGTATCATCGAGCAGGTAGGTGGTGTGGGGGTAAGTGATGTTGGCACAGGCAGCCAGGGTCTTCTCAAACATCTCTGCCGGCTCGCCGGGAGAACTGGTGGTGAATATGGCCACCTTCAGCCCTTGCTTTGCAGCAATATAAGGTGGCTTCTTTACCCGCAGGTAGTTCACCCATATGAGTATCAGCCGGGAGATACTGTACCAGAATGTGAGGCTGAGAATGATGTACAGCGGCAGGTTGCTGATATGGTCTTTACGGAACCACCAATCGGCGAACCTGCATATGCAAATGATGCCGGTGATGACGAGCACGAGCAGCACAAAGCGCTCCCATGGCCTTACCTCTTTAGCCTGTTTGAATTGCCATAGTCCGTTCATATCAAATCCCAAGATACTCATTCTCTACATTAAAACAGCCCCGGAGGTCCGGGGCTGTTTTGAATATTTCAGTTACTGACTAACTCATTTCTCGATAACAAAATGGAAGATAGTATTCTCACTGCCTGCGCGCAGGTTCAGGATATACATACCATTCGCCAGGTTGCTGCTGAGCTGAATGTGCTGGTCAATAGAACCGTTTTGTGTCATTACTTTGCCGGTATATACTACCTGGCCGATCATGTTCACCACATCAACAGATACTTCTTCGTCGGTAGTACCTATTGTACCGGAGATACTGAAGTCGCCCTTGTTTGGGTTAGGGATCAGTTTCACATCGCTGTTGCCTGATGATACCTGCGTAACACCAACGTTAGTGCCAACATGCATGTGTATAGAGTTAACTCCTACGAGGTCGCAAGTACCTGTCACTTCGCAGCTCACAGAATCATTATTCTGCAAGGCACTTGTAGTGAAGGTAGTACCTGTTGCACCGGCAACCATGTGACTGTTCACAAACCACTGGTATGCAGGATGAGCGCCACCAGTTGTAGTGCTTGCAGTGAAGGTAACTGACTGGCCTGCATTGATGTGCGAACCCGGATTAGCAGTGATCCCTACTACAGGTACCACACCCGGAGTAACAGACATAGATATGTTGTTGCTGTATACTGTATCAGCAAGCAGGCAAGGATAGTTGCTACCCAGCATGAAAGCGATGATGTCACCGTTTGCAGGAGTATAGGTGTACGTAGTGCCTGTAGATACGAAGGAACCATTTTTGATCCAACGCATAACCGGTGCAGTACCACCATACAATGAAGAAGCAGAGAACGAAGCCGGAGCGCCTGTACAAACCACATCACCCGGATTAGCCACTATGCTTACAGTTGGCATCTCGAGCGGGCTAACTGTCATAGTCATAGAAAGGCTGCCTGTATCAGGTATTGCGCATTGTGCATTGCTGGTCATTAAAGCAGTCACCACATCACCTGTATTAGGCAGGTAAGTATATGCTGCGCCTATGCCTGCATTCACACCGTTTACAAACCACTGGTAAGTAGGAGCAGTGCCGCCGTTGATCGGAGACGCATTGAAAGTAACTGATTGCCCGGTACATACTATGCTGCCACCATTGCTTGATGAAAGTGTAACATGTGGCAGTACCACCGGTATGATCGCAATTGTAGTAGACCCTGTCATGTTGCTGTTACAACCTGATGACGGGTTATTAGCAGTAGCTGTATATAAACCCGGCGCTATTTCCAAACCGAAATCCAATGGGCCGCCTGTACCTGAAGCATATACACCAATTGGTGTACCGCTCTTGTACAACTGGTAGTTAACACCTGCATCAGAAGTAGCAAGGCCTACATGAACACCAAGGCCTGTAGCGCAATAATTGCCACCACCTGTGATCGAATAAGCAGTAGGAGGAGCCACTATAGCCACAGAAGTGCTGCCGGCCATATTGCTGGTACAACCAGTAGTGATATTAGTTGCTTTTACTGTGTATGCGCCTACAGCAGTGTAACCACCGAGGTCAATAGAAGTACCTGTACCTGTAACCGGTGCGCCTGTACCCGTAGTACCGTTGTACAACTGGTACCTGATACCTGCGTCTGAACCATCGAGGCCGATGTGAACACCCGCGCCACCTGTGCAATAACCACCACCACCGGTAACGGTATGAGCATCAGGCAATGGATTGATCGCTACTGTAGCAGAGCCGGTCATACCTGCGCTGCAATGGGTAAGCGGGTTAGTAGCTTCGATAGTATAAGTACCTGCTGTAGTAGTCAGGCCAAAATCAAGGCTACCGCCTGTACCTGCCATAGTGCCTAATCCTGTAGTGCCGTTAAACAACTGGTAGTTGACACCATTTGACGATACGCCGAGGAATATATGAACACCTGTGCCGGTAGCGCAATAGCTGCCACCACCTGATACTGTAGATACAACAGGTAACGGATTGATCAGTATAGATGCTGATGCAGCCATGTTGCTCACACAGCCGGTAGTGGCATCAGATGCTACTACTGTATAGGTACCCGCAGTAGTGAGTGTACCGAAATCAATTGAACCACCTGAACCGGAAACAGCAGAACCTACTGATGAACTGCCCCTTACCAACTGGTAATTGATACCGGCATCTGAACCTGAAAGGCTCACATCGAGGCCGGTACTGCCTGCGCAATATGCGCCACCACCTGATACAGTGTACACAACAGGTAACGGATTAGCTGCTACTATAGAGCTGCCGGCCATGTTGGCAGTACAACCCGTAGTAGCGTTGGTAGCTACAACTGTATATGTACCTGAAGCATTCTGTAAACCGAAATCAAGCGCGAGGCCTGTGCCTGTAACGCCGACGCCGGTAGAAGTACCGCTATTGTATAACTGGTACCTGATACCTGTATTAGATGAGTTCAATCCTACATGGACACCCGAAGTGCCTGTGCAGAATATACCACCACCTGTTAAATAGAAATTATTAGGCAACGGATTAACGACAACCGTTGCAGTACCCGCCATTGTATGCTGGCAACCTGTAAAGGCATCTTTAGCAAGTATAGTGTAGCTACCTGCTGCGGTCTGTAATCCGAAGTTAAGGATACCGCCTGTACCCGCAACCAGGCTACCCACAGTAGAGATGCCATTATACAACTGGTAATTGATACCTGCATCGGAGCCATTGAGGCCAACCACGCGGCCGGTATCGCCTGCGCAAAGGCTGCCACCACCTGTAACCAGGTGATTAACAGGTAACGGGTTAATACCGATCACTGCGCTGCCATTCATACCATTGGTGCAGGTTGTAGAAGGATTAGTAGCTACTACTGTGTATGCGCCACTGGTGAGCGTACCGAAATCAAGCGCTCCGCCTACACCGGCCAAAACACTGGAAGTAGGAGTACCATCTTTAACTAACTGGTAGTTCACGCCTGTAGAAGAGAAGTCGAGCTGCACATCAAGGCCCGCAGTACCGGAGCAATAATTGCCGGTACCGGTTACATTGAACTGTGCAGGTAACGGGTTAACTGCTATAATAGCAGTACCGGTCATGTTAGCAGTACAGCCATTGCCGTTGGTAGCCACGATAGTATAAGCGCCTGCCGTAGTATCTAAGCCAAAATCAAGCGAACCACCTGTACCTGTTATTGACGACCCTATCGGAGTAGTGCCACCTAAATATAATTCGTAAGTAGTACCTACAGCAGAAGAAATCAAAATGATGTGCCTGCCTGTGCCGCCTGCGCAATAGCTGCCACCACCGGATACAACCTGCGGAGTTGGCAACGAATTGGTAGTAATATGTGAGCTGCCCGACATGTTGGCCGTACAGTTTGTACCATTAGTAGCTACCACAGTATAAGTACCGGTAGCGGTATGCGCACCGAAATCAAGGGTAGAACTTGTACCCGCTACTGAGCCGCCAACAGGTGCAGAGCCGAGGAACAACTGATAGTTGGTACCCAGGTCAGAACCATACATCTGTATGTGCCTGCCGCCGCCACCTGCGCAATAGCTGCTATCGCCGCTAAGCGTATATATATTAGGCAATGGCGAAGTAAACACCCGTGCAATACCCGACATAGTAGCCGTGCAACCTGTGGTAGTATTGGTAGCAACAATAGAATAAGTACCCGCGGTAGTATACAGGCCGTAATTCAGCGACCTGCCGGTACCTGTTAATGTACCTGCCGTAGTAGTGCCGTTGATCAGGTCATACCTGATACCTGTATTGGAGAAATCGAGGCCGATGGTATCACCCACGCCGCCGATGCAATAACCGCCGCCGCCTGTTACATTAAATGTAGTAGGCAATGGGTTCACAATTACAGTGCCGCTGCCAAAGAAATTGGTAGTGCAACCCGCAGTACCTGATGCCTTGATGGTATATACACCCGGAACTGTCCAATCGCTGAGGTCCATTGCTGCACCTGTACCGGGAAATACATAGCCTGTGTTTACCCCATTGAGGAATAAGCTGTCATAAGTACCTGCCTGCGAACCGTCGGTTTGCAGATCCACACCGGCACCGCCTGCGCAATAGCTGCTGCTGCCCGATACACGGAGTGTATATGGAAGCGGTGATGCCACAGGATTGATCGTAGCCGTGAGCAGCATCGACTGGTAGCACTTGGTCAGGTCATTGGTATCTACAACTGTGTAGTTGCCCGGTGCGCTCTGCACACCAAAATCCAATGGCACAGGGCCGCCGGCAACCGGCAAGCCTACAGGCGAGCCATTTAAGAATAACTGGTAGCTGTTGCCTGTAGTAGAAGAATTGAGGGTAACGTGATATGTGCTTGGCGTACCCGAACACACATTACCGCCGCCGCCTACTACAAACTGGGTAGGTAAGCTATTAACAGTAAGTAAGGTAGTGACCTTACAGGTAGTAGGCAATGTATAAGTAACCGTAGCAATAGATGTAGAAGTAACCGAACCGCCGGTAACCAGGCCCGAAGAAGCATCTATAGTAGCCACAAATGTAGGTACGATGGTCCAGGTGCCACCTGTTACGGAATTACCCAAAGAGGTTGTAGCGCCACGACAAACAACCGGGATGCCCGAAATAGCTGAAGGATTCTGGTTAACGGTAACCACCGTAGTAGTGGTGCAACCCGTAACAGGAGCAGCATAAGTAATAACAGCCGTACCCGGAGAAACACCGGTAACCAGGCCGGCACCGCCGCTGAGTACTACCGATGCTATGGTAGCATCGCTGGTAGTCCATGTGCCGGGGCCGGGCGTAGAGGAAAGTGTAGTATTAAGGCCAGTACATACAAAGGTATTGCCAAGTATGGTTGTAGGGGCCGGATTGACCGTCACCGTTAAACTAGGTGAAGTAGCCGAGCTGGCGCCACAAGACACGAGCATACGGTAAGTAATGACCGTAGGGGCGCTGACAGATGTAATAGTAGGCGCAAAATAAGTAGAGGTAGAACCTGCAGGGCCGAAACCGCTGCCCGTATTCTGCTGCCATAGGTAGGTGATACCGGGCCCCGCAGTAGCGCCTACACTAAAGAGGCTTGGGGTAAGCGATGTACAACCTTTTAATGCACTGGCCGCTACTATACCCGGACTAGGAGTACCGGAGCATGGTGGGTTACCGATAGTTACTTGATAATCGCGGATGTCGCCATACTGCATTGTAGTGGTAGTAGGACAAGCAGGAAGCTGAGGATATACAGGATAAAGAACCTGTGCGCCTACAGCATAGTTAGCCGAATAATCTGTGATCACCCTCATTCTGCACACACCGGGATTTACGCCCGAAGGAATCGCAATTGAGAAAGTCGGCCTTGTGGTGCTATTTGCATAGTTAGCAAAACCACCTACAGATTCCGAGCTGGCAAAGGTGCCATCATTATTAAAGTCTATCCATATCTGACCGCTCAAATAATTACCTGTTGGCTGTCCTACAGTAGCGTTATATGAATTACCTGGAGTAAGCGTACAAGTATATGTTGTTCCTGTTTCATTATTATAATTTCCCGTGGTACCTGTACCCAGACCGTATGAAGTAGGATCACTGATCGAAGTAGGACTGGCTCCGATAAGCACAAACGGATATGCAGAACCGGCGCTCACATAAGCTCCGGCTGCAGCCCCGCCGCTGGCCGTGTTAGCAGCACAACCGCTTGCCAAGCCAACTAAAGTAGCCACACCGGTAGTACCGGTCGCGGCATAAATAGCTGAGGTGCCGGTAGCGGCGCAGGTAACTATGCAACGATAATATGTAGTAGCACTGATACCATATATAGTAGCAGTTGGTAAAACACCACCGGGTACATCAGTATAAGTACCTGTAAGTGTGGGGGAAGACTGCCAGTCATAAGTAAGACCGCCTGATGTAGGTATAGGGGAAAGCCCGAGTGTAAACACCGAAAATGGCCCCCCTGTAGCAGGAGTAACAGAAGAAAGCCCGCCGCCCGGTGCGCCGGTACATGAGTTAACGCCATTGCCTGTTACGGCTACATTTACTGTATTGGTAAGCACTGTACCATACACGGCTATATTGCCGCTATAAGGTATAGTAGCTGTAGGATTAAACTGAACATATACATTCACAGGGGTCATGACACCACCCACGGCAGTATAAGGTACCTGCAGCGGGCCGGTAAGCCCGGTACTACCGGTTGCACTGTACCAGTTGGTACCATCAATAGATACATTAAAATTAGCAGGTGGCATCACCTGTATGCCACTGGCGCCTGAGCCTGATGCGGGCATGTATGCGCTGGTAAGTGTAAAGTAAGTAGGAGGAACAGAAGTTGTACCCGAAGTAACAGAGCCAAAAGCCAAAGGAGATGGCGTAGCAAAAACAGTAGGTCCATATATAGTAACGATACCATTACCTGCTGTAGAACTGGTAAGCGTGTTATAACCGGTAGTATTTGTTACAGCTGAAACAACAACAGAACCAATGGTAGTTGTAGAAGCAGGAAAAGAGGATCCGCCGCCGCCGCCGCCATAAGCGCCACCGCCGCCGCCCCAGTTGCCGCCACCGCCGCCGCCTACGCCGCTTGGGCCACTATAAGTACCCCCAACGCCTAGCGTTCCTGAACCACCGTAATATCCTGCGTTTGCACCACCGGCTCCAACTGTAGCACCTGTACCGCAATAATAAGAGTAATATGCATTGCTGCAATAATTGCCGTTCCCTCCGACAAGGCCACCATCGCCGCCTTTCTCGCCATTGGCTACATTGCAGTCATAGCCGCCGCCGCCGCCGGCACCGGCAACAACCAACCTGCTGGCAAGGCCCGTAGCATTGGCATACGTAGCGCCAGTGTTATTGGTCCGTATATCAGACGCACCACCACCACCACCACCATAATACCAGCCACTGCCACCACCGCCAACTCCACCGGTTGAGGCGCTGCCTGATCCCGGATAAATTGATCCTTTTCCGCCTACATAAATAATCAATACCTGTCCACCTGTAAGGCCGCCAAGAGTAGCCTGCACACGCGCACCCTTGCCACCGGGGCTGCTGATAGAACTACCCCCATTACCACCCTGCATATCCACACCAACAGATGTGATACCCGCAGGTACAGTATAAAAATAAGGGCCACCAGGTGTGGTGTAATTAGTTTGCGCGTTTGCGCCGGATACTGCTCCCAGCAGGATAATGATAGGGATCATTAGGCGGGAAATGTAGAATCTTTTCATTCTAATAGTTGTTTAATAGATGATAAAAATTGTTAGAGTCCAGAGGTAAAAACAATAGAATAAACGTTAAGTTAATATTTTATCTACGCAAAATAGGTTGTTTTTTATGAATTCCAAAACTTTTGTGCAGTTTTTTTTTAACATATTGTGCATTTGCAATATAAAATGGTTGTGCCGGAAAAAAACGGGGTGGTATCTATGGCCTTTCCTTGTGCCCGTCTTTCTCCCCCTCATTCTTCGCAAGGTGCAAAGGATCGGCACTCGAGCAGGGAATGTCCCATGTACCGAAAACATTTTCTTGTGGATAACTCTTATTAGCGAAATACGCACTTGTGTGTTCCTGCAATGGTTTCGGCGGGTTTTGGCGCGTGGGAATGTCCCATTGGATGTCCCATTTTCTGCAATGGGACATTTTTGGGCTGCAACGTTCCGACCACTAAATGAAGGGCTAAGAAAAGACCAGGGATGATACAAAGGTCGGTTATAAATTAATACAGCCCAAGACGAGTTTTCTATAGGGGTATAGACGTATGTTTTGCTTTGTCATCCCGAGGTACGAGGGATCTGCACTCGCGTGTAATACGTTTGTGTGTATGCCCTTCCATGAAGAAATGATTTGCATAGCGAGTACGGTGGAGTATAGATCCCATGTAACCCTTTTTGCTTTGTCATCCCGAGGTACGAGGGATCTGCACTCACGTGTAATACGTTTGTGTGCGCCCTTCCATGAAGAAATGATTTGCATAGCGAGTACAGTAGAGTGTAGATCCCTCGTAACCTTTTTTGCTTTGTCATCCCGAGGCACGAGGGATCTATACTCGCGTATGTGAAATAACGAGTACAGTAGAGTGCAGATCCCTCGTACCTCGGGATGACAAAA
>CAIRES010000005.1 GCA_903877645.1 uncultured Bacteroidota bacterium
CTCCGTAAATCTTGTGCTTTTCATATTTGGCAATTTAAAATTACTAACAGTTCGTCTAATTTTAAACTGTCAGGTTTTAAGGGGTAATTACAATGCGACAAATACGCTCGCGAGGGGGTATATTCTCCCGCATACCAGAAGGGGTGGCAAATGACGTTTTTTTAAGGGTAAGTATATACGGTAGTGCGGGCAAAGGTTTTTCCGTAATCACTATAGGCGGGTGTGATGTGCAAAAAATCGTTGATCGTGTATTTTTACAGTCCATAAAAAGGCGACTGATTAACAACCCCTTAATTTTCCGAGTCCATAAAAAAGAGAGAATTACAGGGTTGTTACGCCTGATATGGTTATTTAGCGTAGTGAAATGAAATTGCTAATCATGTAGCCATTATTATGCCTATAAGCATACGTAGTATCGTTGAATTGTTTATTCCCATACACTTGTATTGCTAATACAGTACCATAATAATCTGCCGGTACTGGATAGAATGGTAGATTATAAACTATACCAATACATGTATCTGATTTGTAAGTTAAGGTAACTGGATAATAAAAGTGTATATCCTTGTATATACTATCTCCAAAATCATTTACCTTCATAAATAGCACCTCCTCTATTTGTTGATTATGAAAAATTATTGTATCCCGCCATGTTGTATCGCCAATCATTGTTAGTGTATATATATGTTCTTCAGTAAGCCCGAAATTGGTTAAAACATCCGAATATGAATATACTTTACTTGTGGGTAAGGTGTTTTGCTCCGCCGACTTCCTGCACCCTACCGACAATACCACCAACAAAATAATTATGTATCTCATGCCCCAAATATATAGATATTCTTGGCAAAGAGAATAATTTTCAGAGTCCATAAAAAATGACCAAAATGCAGTTTGCAATTGTCTAGCTATCTAAATACGGTAGGCAATGCCAATAGTAACAGGCAGGTAAACCATAATCCCGCTACCCATTGGATAGTTGTAATTGGGATATGCGATGTTTAACGGGCCATGATCTTGTGCATATTCATTTATGTGTGCAATACAGGGGTTAAATAGTGTATTAACGTAAAACCCGCCAATTAGCCTATGTGCGTATTTTATTCTTAGTCCATAATCCATAGTTGCTGTATGGTTGTAATTTTCATAGCCGTCTTGATACCTGTTTGAAAATATTTCACCCACATTTATACCGATAGAGACACCAGACTTTCTGATTTTATAATCAGCAAACGCATTTACAGACTGAGAAAAAAGTACAAGAGAGGACAGATTATACGAAATACCGTAATCAAAATGTTTAGGGTGAATGTATGCTGCCTGAGCGTAAAAACAAACACCTGATTTGGCATTTACATTGGACAGGGTTTGGTATGCAGAACCGAAAGAATAGGTATTGTACCCTACGCCTGCTGAAACTTCAACCTTTTGCCCGAAAGACAACAATGGCAACAACAATAGTAGTAACATAAATCTCATCCCTCAAATATATAGATATTCTTAGCAAATGAATAATTTTTAGAGTCCATAAAGGGCAATGAAGGTTTATTTGCGGTCATTACGCGTGTAGATTATTTTGAGGTCATTACGCGGGTATAGGGGTATTTATCGGAACAATACGCGCGCGAGGATAGAACGTACATAAACCTACAAAAACTTAGCAAAACTTAGCATTATCCGACAATTACGCGCACGCGCGAGAGAATGTAATATGTTGGAGGTGTTAAGATGACCATTCCGCGCGCGTAAGAGTAATTTTCACTCGAACATTCCCCGCGCGCGAGAACCTTATAAAACCTAAGTTTTCACGCGCGTAAATGCTAATAAAAGTTAACATTTCGCGCGCGAATGAGGATTATTTGTACTGATCATAACCGTACTTTTCCTTTCCCTGATATTTTGCTACCTCAGTCGGTTTATACTCCAGCCAGAGATCATTTTACCTGCCTAAAAGTAACCTGACTACCTGCAAGTGTACCCCTGAGTGTACCCCAGAACGAAAAATGCCTCATAAATCATTGATTTACAAGGCATATCCGCAATTTTGAGTAGTCCGACTAGGATTCGAACCTAGACTAACAGAGTCAGAGTCTGTGGTGCTACCGTTACACCATCGAACTATGATTTCGGAGTGCAATGTTAGGGGTATTTTCTAAAAATTCAAAGAAAACAGTTCATAAAATGAGCTTAATATTCGGCATAGTGGCTGTAGCGTGCTATATCAGGAGAATATCCGCTCTAACGCCCATGCTTTGAGGCGCATTTCGTCCCATTCTTTGGCCGGGTCGCTGTCGTAGGTGATGGCTCCGCCGGTTTGGTAAGACAAGTATTTTGTTGCTGCATTGTAAAATATGCTGCGGATGACCACATTAAGATCGAAATCGCCATCTGGAGTGATATACCCTACTGTGCCTGAGAACAGCTCCCTTCGGGAATGCTCATACTGCTCTATCAGTTGCATTACTTTATGCTTAGGTGCACCGGTCATGCTGCCCATAGGGAAGGAGTGGCGGATGGCATCTGTAAAGGGCATTCCGTGACGCATGGCACCACTTACTGTGGATATCATCTGGTGTACCTGCGGGAAGGTGTAGATGCCATAAAGCTCATCTACCTGCACGGTACCGAGGGCACATACACGGGCGAGGTCATTGCGCATGAGGTCCACGATCATTACATTTTCGGCACGCTCCTTTATGTCAATGCGAAGGGCATCTTTTATTGCCTCGTCTTTTGCGGGGTCGGCATCGCGGCGGGCAGTGCCCTTTATGGGTTGTGTGAGCAGTTTATCGCCACGCTTGGTAAGGTATCGCTCGGGGCTGGCACACATCATGTATTGGTCCTGCACTCGGTAGTATGCCGCGAATGGCGCTGGCGATATAGCATTGAGTGCTTTGAAAACATCAGCAGGTACTACATCAGCTTTTTCGCAGTAGCCCTCATTGCAAAAGTTGATCTCGTAGCAATCACCATCTCCTATATGAGTCCGCAGCTTTTGTATAGTGGTGATGTAGCCGTTTTTATTGATAACGTTGCTGAAATGCAGTTTGGGCAAGACCGGAAGCGATACAGTTAACTGCGTGGCCATTATGGCTTTGTAAATAGCAGTGGGGTCATTGTAGGTTGCTATGGTTAACTCCTGACTGCCGGCGTCAATGTAGCAGACCGTTTGCGGTATAAAGAAATAGAATACGGAGAAGCCTGTTTTTATAGCATGTGCCGACGTTAGCTTAGGCTCCAGCTCATTCTTGTAATCATATCCGATATGCCCGAACAGCCAGTCTTGCTTTTCATCATGAAGCTGCTGTAAGCGGGTAAGCACGTCTACCCCACTATCGTCAGCGACTATTGTATCCCTGGCATCGACGGCCAGCAAGCATTCATACCGGCTATGTTGCGAGGGGTATTGGTTATTATCCAGAAAACAAAGAATGCTGAATTGGTTGGCCCAATCCAGCATTCTTTGTTTCAGTTGTGCCATAGGCCCTGTAATGGGGAATGTAGCGGTATGTCGTTGCGGTATCGTGTTCTGCGATGGTTGCATTAAACAGTACCTGCTTTAAAAATCATCATCGTCGTCGTCGAAGCCACCGCCTCCGCTGCCTTCGCTGAAGAAGCCAAGGTCTTTGAACTCTTCATCCACATCAAAGTCATCGTCTTTTGATTTCTTTTTAGCAGATTTGGTCTTCGATTTCGGCAGGTCGAATTCTTCGAACTCTTTGTCGAGATCAAATTCATCATCTTCTTCCTTGCCATAATCATCATCCTCTTCTTCGCCATCTTCATCGTCGTCATCATCATCTCCGCCCTTGCTTTTTTTAGTTGCAGATTTTTTAGATGCCGCCTTCTTCTTCGGCGTTTCATCTATATCCTCGTCATCATCGTCATCATCATCTGATGCTTTCTTTTTCGTTGCTGGTTTAGCTGCCTTCTTAGCGGCAGTCTTTTTTGGTGCTGTCACCTCCTCATCAAGATCGTCATCATCTTCAGACGATGCTTTCTTCGAATTAGCAGCAGCTTTCTTAGGGGCCGGTTTTGCAGCAGGTGCTGCACTCTTCTTAGTTGCGGCTTTTTTGTTCGTATCTGATTTCATACCTCTTATACTTAGTGCCGTAAAATTTTAATAGTTTGGTGAAATTGCCAAATTTTTTTTGACTAAAAAATATTTTTTTATTTCTTAAGAAATGTGTAGCAACTGATCTCGCCCGGTTCCGTTAGATATGTATGCAATTTTTGTGCCGAGATAATTCTCTACAAACCGGCAATAATCCCGGAACACCTGGGGTGTTTCTTCGTAGGTGGTGCAGGCACTGATGGGCTTATCCCAGCCGGCAAACGTTTCGTATACCGGCACTATCTCCACGTCACAAAGATCATAAGGCAGCTCTTTTGTTTCCTTGCCATCTGCTATATATGCTACGGCTGCCTTTATAGGATTAAAACTATCCAGCACATCAGTCTTGGTAATGATCAACTTCGTAACACCGCTCAACATTACTGCATATCGCAGCGCCACAAGGTCTATCCAGCCACAGCGGCGGGAGCGGCCCGTTACCGCACCAAATTCATTGCCTACCCTTCTCAGTTCTTCGCCTGTTTCATCATCGAGCTCGGTAGGGAATGGCCCGCCACCCACACGGGTGCAATATGCCTTGGTAATACCGTATACCTCGCCTACGCGCGATGGCGCTACACCCAGCCCGTTGCACACACCTGCGGCTATAGTGTTGGACGAAGTAACGAATGGGTACGTACCGTAATCAATATCCAGCATACTGCCCTGCGCGCCTTCGGCCAGCACCCGCTTGCCGTCGTTCAGGTGGCCATCAAGCCAGTATTCGGAGTTTACAATTTGTAAAGAACGCAGGTAGTCACAAGCCTCAAAGAAAGGCTGCTCCCACTGTTCCCACTCTATTTTGTGAGTATACTGGCCCAGCATCTGTATGTGTTTTTGGGCCAGCTTATCGTATTTCGCACGAAAGTCTTTGCTCAGTATATCACCCACGCGCAGGCCATTGCGGCCGGTCTTGTCCATATAAGCAGGGCCAATGCCTTTCAGCGTAGAGCCTATTTTATCTACACCCTTGGCCGCCTCCGATGCCGCATCCAGCGCGCGGTGCGTGGGCAGTATCAGGTGGGCACGGTGGGCTACAAATAAACGGCTCACGACATCGGGCCGCAACGGTATCAGTTGCTCTATCTCCTGCTGCAGCGATACCGGGTCTATCACGACACCATTGCCTATAAGATTGAGGCAATGACTATGAAACACGCCCGAAGGAATAGTACGCAATACGACCTTCTTGCCATCCACATACAATGTATGCCCTGCATTAGGCCCGCCCTGGAAACGGGCAATAATATCGTATTGCAGCGCAAGATGATCTACTATCTTGCCCTTACCTTCATCTCCCCACTGCAAACCCAACAAAACATCTATCATGAACTATTTTTTAAAGAGCGCAAATTTATGCGCAAAAAATATAAAAATTAAAAAAAATAACGCCGTCTTTAATTCAAAAGTAATTGAAATTTAAAAACCAAAAACAATCCTTTCTTTAATGCGGGTGCTTATCTGAGTCAAAGCCCTGTAGCGTGGACATGAGCTGCTGCATGGTGCGTTGGTAATTATTAGCCGATCCGTCAAGGAATATGGTGTTCCCCTTGCCATATTCGGCCATGTGTTTAATGGTATCAGTCCACATCGAGAATAATATGTAAGAAGAATCCAGCTTGGCGCTCTCCATTTCTTTTGCGGCAGTAGCCATACCCTTAGCCACCTCTTCGCGAAAAAGCGCTACACCCTGCCCACGCATCTGCGCAGCCTGCCTTTCGGCATCGGCGGATATTTTAATAGCATTACCCTCTGCCTCGGCTGCTTTCGTTTTGGTAATAAGGAGGGCCTGCCCTTCGTTCTCGGCAGCCGCCTTCAGGTTGCTTGAAGCTACTACCTGCGCCATAGATTTGAGGATAGCCTCATCGAAGGTAATATCGTTCATCTGTATATCCAGCAAGTGATAGCCCCACCCTTCCAGTTGGGCATCAAGCTGGTCTTTTACGTGATGTATGATTTCGGCCCGCAATTGCAGTATCTCCGATTGTTTTTTAGTAGCCACAAACGCGCGTACAGAGCCTTCTACCGAGCGCACGAGGGCTTGCATAAAGCTACGCTCATCCATAAATTTAAAGGCCACATTTTCTATAGTTCCTTTATCCTGGTTGAGGACTGAATAAAGAAGCATAGCGGAGAAATAAACATTGGCCTGGTCCTGTGTAATGGCCTGGAACTTCAGTTCCATAGACCTGTTCTGGTAAGATATTTTTTTGTATATCTGCTCGATGATGGGGATGCGCATATTGAGGCCCGGCCCCATGATGCGCTTGAATTTTCCGAAGACAGTGATCACAGCCACATTGCCTTGCTGCACCGTAACGAAGCTGAGGAAGATGATAACCAGTACAACACCTAAGAAGATCAGTATTTCGGGAGCCATATTTGCAGGATTTTATTTAAGAAAGTACAATATTACAAACAAAATGAAAATTAAGCAGGTATTTTGAATGATCGTATCCGTACTTTTGTCACATAAAGAATTTTATGGCCAAGCTAATGCTGGATATGAGCGCCATGCAGGAAGACTTTTTTGCAGATGCAGCCATGGTCGGTATCGCCTCGGCGATGCCTGCCTATCACCTTTGCTGGGCCCTGAATGAATATCTGGACCTTGCCTTTGTGCGCGACCCTGCACAAAATATATCGTTGAAGAAGAAAAACAGTAATGAGTTCAATTTCCCTACTTACCGTTACGACCTGGATAACAGCAGCCAATCCTGCCTGTTGTACAAACTGAAAGATGGCACTGAACCCCTGCTGCCTGAAACCCGCCACCTTGATTACCTGCTGCTGATCCAAACCAACGACCCGGAGGAGGATGCGTTTCACCTGGTTGCAGAACTAAAGAATATGAAAGACATCCAACTTGCGCAGATCCTTGACCGCGACGATCTTAAAAACCTGAGTAACCTGATCGTATAACGCAAATCATCGCATTACCCTTTAGCTATAAGTCTTTCTCAGTATTGGCGTTGGTTTTCCAGCCTATTTAACCGTTAACCTTTATTAACCAACTAAAAACCGATAAAGTGCCAACTTTTACTATTTTTGTCACCTTGTCTAAAAACATATCATGAACTATCGCAAAGTCAACAACCTTGTTGGTTGGATCACAGGCGCAATCGCGTTTATTGTTTATCTAAAAACTATGGAGCCTACCGTTTCCTTCTGGGATTGCGGCGAGTTCTTGTCCTGTGCATACAAACTGGAAGTAGGCCACTCTCCGGGCGCTCCATTCTTTATGCTCGTACAAAGGGTATTTTCCCTGTTTGCAGGTGGCGGCACTGCTACCGGGCAGCCATCGATCAGCACATTAGGTACAGTGGGCGCAGCTACCTGCATCAACGCGCTTTCTGCCCTCACCAGCGCACTCTCTATATTATTCCTGTTCTGGACGATCACACACTTTGCCAAAAAACTCGTCACCAAGGGTGATGATGAACCCGACCAGACCCAACTGCTCACTATAATAGGCGCAGGCCTTGTAGGCGCACTTGCATATACCTTCTCTGATACATTCTGGTTCTCAGCGGTAGAAGCGGAAGTTTATGGTACATCTTCATTCTTTACCGCTATTACCTTCTGGGCAATATTGAAATGGGAGAATGTGGCCGATAAAAAACATGCCGACAGGTGGCTGGTGCTTATTGCCTACCTCGTAGGTGTATCTGTATGCGTCCATCTGCTCAACCTCCTTACTATACCTGCTATTGCGATGGTATACTACTTCAAACGCTACGAGGCTACCTACAAGGGTACTATCCTTGCCTTCATTATGGGTTGCGTAGTATTGGCATTTGTGCAGTTCGGCATCATACAATACATACCCCGTATAGCCTCTTCTTTCGACATTATGTTTACCAACAGTTTCGGTTCATCATTCGATACAGGTGCTATCACCTTCCTGGTGTTGCTCACTGCATTACTGGTATTCCTGCTGTTGTTTGCCAAAAAGAAAAACTACCATGTATTGCACACCAGTGTGCTTTGCGTAATGTTCATCATCATCGGTTACTCCAGCTATTTCTCAGCTATTGTGCGCTCCCGTGCTGATGTGCCTATTGATATGACCAACCCCGACAACCCGATCACCTTCCTCGACTATGTGGACCGCGAGCAGTTTGGCAGCCAGCCACTCCTTTTCGGCCCATACTTTACGAGCAACTGGACAGGTATCGACACATCAAGGAAACTCTATGCACAAATGAAGGGCGCAGATGGCAAAGATCATTATGATATCGTAGGCAAGAAAATGGACCCGCTGTATTCAGGCGATGAATCACATTTCTTCCCACGTATCTATGATAACAACGAGGCCAACCACGTAAACTTCTACAAGCAATTCCTGAACCTTGGCCCGAATGATGAACCTACCAGCGCTGATAACCTGAAGTATTTCTTCGGTTACCAGATGAACTGGATGTGGTGGAGGTACTTTATGTGGAACTTTGCAGGCCGCCAGAACGATATAGAAGGCCAGGGCGACCCGCAAAGGGCGAACTGGATATCAGGCATACCATTTGTAGACGAGTTCCGTGGCCTTGGCAATACCGATAATATGGGTTCTGGCTATAGCGACAATGATGCGCATAACAAGCTATACTTCCTTCCGCTGATACTGGGTATCATGGGCCTTGTATTCCAGTTCAACAGGAATAAGAAAGATGGCTTTGTGGTATTGACTCTGTTCTTCTTTACAGGCGCAGCCATCGGCATTTACCTGAATATGCCACCGTTACAGCCACGTGAGCGTGACTATGCATTTGCAGGTTGCACTTATACCTTTGCGATATGGATAGGCCTTGGCGTGCTGATGATGCACGACTGGTTCAAACGAGCGATACAGGGGCCTGCCGCCGCAGTGGCTGCCACTACCATCTGCCTGCTTGCCGGGCCGGTATTACTGGCTGATGTAGAGTGGAAAGACCATGACCGTTCTAAAAAGACCCTCGCCCGTGCTGTAGCGCACAATACACTATCCTGCTGCGCACCTAATGCTGTGTTGTTCACCTTTGGTGATAACCAGACCTACCCGCTTTGGTACATACAGGAAGTGGAAGGTTTCCGTAAGGATGTACGTATCATCAATACCAGCCTTCTGGGTATCGATTGGTACATAGATCAGTTGAATTATAAGATAAATGATGCAGACGCGGTACCAATGATCTGGAAGAAAAAGGATTATGTAGGCGACCATCACAACTACATCTCTTACCTGAAGAACTCTCAGGTGCCTGCTGATAAGTATTTCAACCTGGCCGACATCTGTAACTTCATGGATAGCGACGACCCGGCCAACAAGGGGCAGCGCGGGTCGGAATCGGTAAACTTTATGCCTACCAAGAATTTCTTTGTACAATCGCTGAGCAAGGACGACCTCGTAAAAGGAGATATGGTACCCCTGGAAGATACAGGACGAATATCTACAGAGATGAAGTTTGTGTATCCTAAAACAATGGCATATAAGAGCGACCTCGCCGTGCTGAACATCATAGCAGCAGTAGCTAAAGAAGGTTGGAAACGCCCGCTTTACTTCGACGCTGGCCTGCGCTCAGGCGACTACGGCGGCACAGGCGATTACCTGCACATGGAAGGCGTCGTTTACCGACTGATGCCTTACAAGTACACTGATGTGAACAAGATCGCATCGCAGGTATTAGGCACTATCAATACGGATAAGAGTTACGACCTGTTTGTAAACAAATTCCTGTGGGGTGGCGCTGAAAGGAACGATGTATACTTTGACGAACCTAACCGTCATGAATTCGTTTCTTACCGCATGGATGGTTCGTTCATTGCCAACCAGCTCTCTGCCGAAGGCAAGAAAGACAAAGCTATAACGCTGCTGGACAAACTGGTAACGGGCATTACCGAACATTCTTATGCATACGACTATACCGGCTACTTCATTGCCGCGGCTTATTACCGCGCAGGAGCCATAGCAAAGGGCAATGCACTTTCAGATAAGATAGCCCGCAACAGCTTTGACGACCTGAACTGGATAGCCACGCTACCCGATGACAGCAGGAATGCAATGACCGAAGATGCCAAGCAGCAGATCCAGATATTGCAGTCATTAGGTGGCGCAGCCGCACAGGCAGGCGATACAGTACAGACCAAAAAACTGTACGACAAAATGAACCACCTGGACAATAAGATCAAGGAGATGCTCCGCACAAACCGCGGCTCTGGCCCTGCAGGCGCCGGTGAAGAAGAATAGTTCATCCGAATGATCACTTTTTTATAAGCCCCGGAAAGCCGGGGCTTATTTTTTATGGCCTTATCGTATCAGGCAACAATAACGACTAACTTTGCAACTCAATACCTGGCAATGGCTGATAATTTCAAAAGAATGCTGCAACTGGTCACCGAATTCTTTGACGTAAGGAATGACCCGGACCAGCTTGATGTAAATGAGGAAGTAAGAGAAAAATTGCAGCAACTTCACCCTGCTACGATGACCGAGGTGGCGAATGACGAAGGGCCGATCATGTGGCTATTGCTGATCCCCACAACGCACGATATCATGGGGCGGTTCCTCTCGGAAGAAATATCAGAAAGGCAACTTTTTGATGAAACACAGGCCGGAATAACCTATGATGCAATCTACCTGTGCTCGGCTGCTGTGTTGCCGGAATTCAGGCGGCATGGGCTGGCTAAAAAGGCTTGCATGGACGCCATAAACAGCATACGCAACGACCACCCGATAAATAACCTATTTTACTGGCCCTTCAGTGAAGATGGAAAGATGCTGGCTGAAACAGTGGCGAAAAATGCAGGATTGCCACTTTTATTGCACCCCGCACATTAACATTTAATAGCTTGGAGTATACCCGTTTCCTTACGACCTTTGCACATCCAAATGACATTCTACAAATACCACGGCACCGGCAATGACTTCATCCTGATAGACGACAGGGCCAATGAAGTAATACTCACAACTGAGCAGGTAGCGGCGCTATGCCACCGCCGCTTTGGTATAGGTGCTGATGGCCTGATGCTGCTGCAACATGCCGATGGATATGATTTCAGGATGGTGTACTACAACTCTGATGGCAGGGAGAGCAGCATGTGCGGCAATGGCGGCAGATGCCTGGTGGCGTTTGCACAATCACTCGGGCTGGTTACCGACCACGCCAGTTTCATAGCTACTGATGGCCCCCATACAGCAACAATAGCCACTGATGGTCTCATCAGCCTGCACATGAAAGATGTAGAAGGTATGCAGATGAATGACGGACATACCATACTGGATACAGGCTCACCGCACTACATACTTTGGGTAAAGGACGCCGCAACTGCCGATGTATTTAACGAAGGAAAACGCATCCGCTACAGTGATGCTTTCAAACCGGGCGGTACCAATGTAAATTTCGTCCAGCAGCAGGGAGATAAGCTCATTGTGCGCACCTACGAGCGCGGAGTGGAAGATGAAACCCTGAGCTGCGGAACAGGCGTTACTGCCGCGGCCATAGCAGCCACCTGCTCGGCCACAGGCACCTTCAAAACAAGTATAGAAACACCCGGCGGGCAGCTTGAAGTATCCTTCACAAAGAATACCCCAACCTCGGCAATTGACGTAGTGCTCACAGGGCCTGCGGCATTTGTATTCAAAGGGGAAATTTAGGGTGATTCCTGCCCTACGATTGCACCATTCATAAAATAGTTCCTTACTTTGGCTGTGCAAACTTACTGCACATGAACATCATCAGCCAAACCCTACACAGGCATATAGACATCATTCGCCGCTACCCTGCTGCTTTCCTTATAGCGCTATTTACCTTCGCAGTTGTTATTTACCATGAATATACTCAGCACAGACTACTGTACGGCATTGGCTATGTATTCGCAGTATGGTTCGGTGCATTTGTTACTGATGTGGTTACCACGCTATTCCCGAAAAAAGATAAAGAATTCCCTATCAAAAAACCGGTGTGGCAGGAAGTAGCCACTATCGCAGTTTGTACGTTGCTGGGCATGGTGTTTTTTATTGTTCGCTTTCATGGCGGCTGGGAGACAATGAACCCGTGGCTGAAATTATCGTTTATGCCATTGCTGCTATTTGCCTTCCCTATTGCGCTGGCGCTTATCTACCTGTTCCGGTACAAATATAAGCCTAGCGAACTAGGCGGCAATGTGCGCTACTGGTACCTGGCCATATTCATTCATATCATTGTAGGCAGCATTACCCTATTGACAGCCCCTGACAGATCGCACTGGACATAAGCATATAAAGAGATGGGTATTGCAGGATTGCTGTTTACTGGCCTGGTATCAGCAGCATTGCCCGAAGAATTTCTGCGTATGTTGCTACAGACCCGCCTGGGCAAAGCATTCAAGAATGTAGGAATGGGCTTTGTGGTCACATCGTTCATCTGGTGCACCATGCACCTTCCGGTAGAAAGCCAGGGCGAAAAAACATTTGACTGGGAACTACATGCTACCCGTCTATTCACGCTCATGCCCATAGGTTATTTATGGGGCTACATCACCCACCGAACCCGCAGCCTGCTGCCATCGGTGCTGGTTCATGGTTTCAATCTTTGGGGATTGCAGAATGCCGTGTAGGCAGATAATAAAATTCGCTACTCTGCGTTCTAATGTACCCTTATGAAGAGAACATTAGAATGGCTGCATAAGTATTTGCCGTACATAGCTGTTTGTGCTTTCATAATCATGTTCGTTTACATGATTATAGCAATCATATACTTGAAGCAGATACCAGAAGAACACCGTACAATATCTGCAAATCAATTTGAGATATCCTTCGGGTATGGAATGCAGAAGTTAAGATATTTTGATTTCGGACTCTTGATCCTTTCTGTATTCGGATTACTAATTTGGCTCTTAGCCTCCATATTAGGTGGCATAATCTATCGTAGCAAATTTAAATTCGACCCAACAAGTACGAGCATGGCACTTCTAGCTATACTAAGATATATAACTTCGGGGGACTCCTGGTTTTTCGGATAAACCATTTTTCATGAAGAGAATATTAGAATGGCTGTATAAGTACGTTGCCTACATTCCGGCTTGCCATACAATAATCATGATGCTATACTTACTTTTAGCAACGATATACATTGGTCGTTGTCCGGTACTGTATGGCAGTATGTCTGCATCTTTTTTCGAGCAAGAGTTTGGTGGCGGGATGCATAATTTACGGTACTTTGATTTTTATTTATTTATTCTTTCAATACCCGCTTTGATATTGTGGTTCGTCATAGGCATGATCGCGTCAGAAGCTTATGCTGATGATTTTGAATGGAATCTAATCAGCTTCATATTAGTTATCATTTCTATCGTATTTCATTTCTGCACGACCTCAGAATTGGCATGGATGATAGGTTAGCGCCAGCCGGCCTCAACTTTTTAATTAATCCTTTAACCAATCAACTCTTCACCACCACATAATTCTCAATAGGAAGGCGCTTGGCTATGGAGCGGGCAAGGGTCATTTCGTCGGCGTATTCCAGCTCTCCGCCAAAAGCTATGCCACGTGCTATGGTAGTGAGCATTACCGGCAGGTCTTTTAGTTGGCGGGCTATGTAGTACACAGTGGTATCGCCCTCTATGGTGGGGCTCAGTGCCATGATGAGCTCGGTTACTTCGTTGCTTTTTACCCGGTCGTGAAGAGTGCCAATGTTGAGCTGTTCCGGCCCTATGCCGTCCAGCGGAGAAAGTATACCACCCAGCACATGATACAAGCCATTATATTGCTGCGTGCTTTCTATGGCTATCACATCTCGTATGGTTTCTACCACGCACACCTGGCCGCGGTTGCGGGCAGAGTTGACACAGATCATGCATACATCACTGTCC
Organism: uncultured Bacteroidota bacterium; assembly: GCA_903877645.1. Taxonomy (GTDB): domain Bacteria; phylum Bacteroidota; class Bacteroidia; order Chitinophagales; family Chitinophagaceae; genus Nemorincola. Next base: position 13,934 of record CAIRES010000005.1, read on the forward strand.
GATACGTTGTGGCAGGTCTTGCAAAATTTCACCTGGTGCCTCATGCGCGATAGCGCACCTGTAAATTCATCTACCTCGCCCTCGTCCATGCGCAGCAATTGCAGCACCATGCGCAGCGCTGTTTTCTTGCCTATACCCGGCAACCTCGAAAATTCCTGTACTGCGTCCTCTATCAGCTTTGATGAAAATATCATTCTTCTACACTCAGTGTTTGTACAAATTTACGACTAAATGGAATGCTTACCTACGAGCTAACTATTCTTCTTAAAGACATCCCGTATGGAGAGATAATCAAGGTAATAAACCACTTTTACCGACAAGCTGTTGGTTTGCGGCGACTGAAACATATTATTCACATCTGTGAAGTAATTACTGATAATATTATCTCCGGATGAGTAAATGCTGTTCTGGTACACCACACTCATCTCACTACCCGGCTTGAACTGCCATACAAAGCTGGTGTACACATTAAATGAGTTGAAATTGATATTGTGGTTGGTATTATAGGTACTGGAACTCAGTTTACCATCATCGCCCAACAGATCGTACTCCGAATAGTCGGGTTCGGACCAGTAGTGCCGGGCATCCAGCTTCAGCGACATTTTATTGGTAAAGATATAGGCAGCATCCAATGCATTGGTGATGGTATTCACATTGCGGATACCGAAGTAAATATCCCCGTTCAGATTGTCTACATAGCCCGCATCATCCTTTGCATACTGGCCGGAAAGGCTATACACCATAGAGAATTTGTCGTTGAACCTGTATCGGGGGGCAATAGACCAGGAGAAAGTATTGCGATTGCGTTCAGAGAACCAGCGATTGGTCAGTTGCAGGTCGAGGGCGAATTTCTTGCGGTAGTCGGATGAGTAAAACCCGCCTGCGGTATAGTTCTTCGGATACACATAGTAGCGGCCAAAGGTGCGTGGTTCGTTATAGTCGTAGTTGGTAAGTGGCTGCAGCGTCCAGTATACGCCTACAGTGAGGTAATTTCGCAAGGTAACGTTGTGTGACCCGAATATATCGGCCTGCTGAAAAACATCCGGATTGAACACTCTATAGCAATCAACTCCCACATGGTTGTATGCGGATACGATCTTCCCTATGGGTGTGTAGATGTTGTAATATTCATCGAGCAGGTAGTAGGTAATGTTATTGCGGTCAAGATAACCAAGATCATTCGGATTGAAATGATCACTGATCGATCTGGTGCTAATAGCCCACGTATAGTTGCCAGCTATCTTGCCAAAATTCAGGTAGTACCGATAACCAAGATCAGGTGAGCCTGCCGCATATATCTGGCTAAGGTCTGAGGAACCTGATATGCCATACGTATTGGCGCTATTATCAAATTTAAACAGCAATCCAGTTACGTCTGCATTATAACTATTTTCTTTGCGCCACACATTGGTGTTAATGAGGCTGATATAGGAATTATTTTTCAGTGCCTGATCCAAAACGATAACGTTGTAATTGGTGAGGGGCGCTGCCTGCAATGACCTCGTAGTGTGTGTAACCGTATCTTCAACCGTGGCATAGGCCGGCGCTGATACTGCGTTAAAAAAACCGATACCAAGGTTTCCCTTTGTTCTACCGGATATCTTTGTGGCATTATACAAGCGGGTGGTGGCCGGATCGCTTACAATGGTATCATTAGTACCTATGCCCGCTGGTGCTGATGAGTTAACCGGTGTGCCGCCTACCCTACGGGTATAAAAAAGATCATCTTTATTAAAGAGGTCCAGCCCTTCTGTGAAGAAATACCTGTTATCATTGTACCGCACTTCTATTGGAGAAAGGTTGAGTACCTTGTTATCAAAAATGGTTTGCCCGAAATCGGGTACCAGGGTCATATCCAGCGTGAAGCTTTCGTTGATGCCATACTTGATGTCCATTCCTCCGTCCAGGGCATTGGTGTTGGAGCCGGCATAATTCTGCGTATATGCAGATATATAGGGTAGTAACGATAGCCTCACCGGCGACTTTATACCTTGTATGCCATTTAATACACCCGCCTGTGCAATGCCGTTGGCAACTGTAGGCTGTACGGGGTTCCAGCAGGACCTTTCCCTGTTTCGCCTGATGCCCCTGTAAAAATTAACGCCCCATTGCTGCACATCCCTTTCCGGAAAGCGCAATGCAGAATACGGTATCTTCATTTCCACACACCAGCCTTTATTTGTAATACGGGCTTTGGAATACCAGGGTGCATTCCAGGATACATCACCGGCGTCAAATTTAAGGATAGCATCTACCTGCACACCGGCTGCTGTAACTGCAAATTGTGTAGCATTCTGATGATCGAGATAAGTATCGAATATCACAGCAAATTCATCGGCATTGCCACCATCGTCATCCCTTGCAGATAGTTGTTTCAGAATGCTGTCCGGATGGTCGTCGTACATCATAGCGCCTACATAGATGGCATCGTCGCTATAAAGGATACTTACTTCTGTGCGCTGGGTACAAGGCTCACCGGGTACAGGGGCAAATTGCGTGAACCCCGTAGCTTTTGCAGCGTTTCGCCATGCAGGCTCATCCAGTTTGCCATCAATAGTGATCGCACCTTTGATCTTTAAAGCGTCCACCGACTTTGCCACAGACTGCGCATGCCCATATACAGGCATCAACGCCGCCAGCAATACTGCACCGATGGTATGTTTCAGCAGGGATCGCACTACTATACAAACTAAAAACTGGATGTGATCGTAGCCTTCACTCCACTGAATGCAGGCTCGTAACGGCATACACCACCGCTGCAATTAATGCCATCAACCTGCTTTACATAAGCCAGGGAGAACCTGTTAGCCCCCTTTGAGTAAGACACATACATGTTGTAGTAGTTGTTTGGTTTTTCCGTTGCAAAATTAACATCATCGGAGTATGGGTTGTCGCCATTTTTATTCTTAGCTACATTGTACATATCAGAAAAAGAGATTGACCACTTGGGGGCTATATCATACTCCAGTAAGGCAAAAATCCATGAACCGTAGTCTTGCTGGGTATTCATATACTGCACCTCAGCCCTGAATGATTTTTTCTCGCTAAGACGATAGGTAATTTCTGCAAAGGGAGTGATCGCATATACAACGGGATAATATCGATTTCTCGCTTCGCCCTGGTACGCGTATATATTGTATTCAAGGTACTGCACTCCACCCTGTATGATCCACGACTTAATTCCCTGGTAAAACCCATCAACATACAGCTCGCGGTATAGCTTATCATTATCCAGCGTATTGATGTGTGAATAGGTGATCGTAAAATTGGTGAGGTCATTTGGCGCCAGATTCAGGTTCGCTGTACCAGCCATTTCAGAATAATCCTGCGAAGCCGGTGTATAACGTGACATCAGTCGTTCCGGCCTCAGCACTGCTACCACCGGTTGCCAGTTCAGCATACCCTCCAAAACTTGCTGACCTGGGGATGTACGCATCACAAATGCCTCTGTGCGCTTGCCGGTAAGGCTAAGCGCGATACCCTTTTTGCCATAATTGATGGAAGTGTATTCAACATTACCGGGTTTGAAAACAAGGCTAGCGTTGGGATCATTAATTCCTTCTTTTGTTTTATAAGCGCCCTCCACGTACCAGGAGAAATTTTTGTAGGTAAGAGTGTTGTACAGAGAAAAGGCATACATATTAAAAACCGGGGCATCGTTCGTGTCTTTTTTCGCTACCACCTTCAACACTTCCGCATTGTAATCGTCATTAGTAAGTGTTCTGTTTATTACACCTACACCAGGCAGTATATGTACTTTACCCACATTAAAGTCGCCTTCTGCATTAAATCCACGAATAACCTGACCATAAGGAAGCGCGTGAATGAGTCCGGCTGAATTAGTTGTTCCTGCGGTGCCTATCTGGCTATTGTTTTTTTGTTGCCCTGTAAACCCTTTCAGGCTGATGTTGTTGGTTAGTTTGTATTTGAGTTCTATACCCATTAGTGCGTTATCTATGAGTAAGCCCCTGTCTTCATAAGAGCGGAAGAGGATACCACTTCCTATTACATCATAGATGCTACCCACCGTAATGGACAGGTCTTTCATATCCTTGGTTATAGACCAGGCACCTATACCAAAGTCGGTACTTGCCGCCTGTGGCTGCTTGAGATTGGAGTTATTGAACGCATCGGCACGCAGAAAGAAAGTAAAGCCTTTTATATTGTACCGCAGATCCAGCCAGCCCTCGCTACCGCTGAGATAATTGTCGTATAGCGGGTTGCCGGATGCCTTGATGGTGGTATCTCTTTGAAAAAAATTAAGATTCATCATCAGGTCGCCCGAAAAAGTACCCTGGGCCAGCAACCTGCCTGACGCAAATAACAACAAAAATAAAATAGCTGATTTTTTCATCTAGAGTGTGTAATATTGTTAAAGTTTTTCCGAAATTAGTCGCAAATTTAATTCTGGCAAAGATTTCGCATACTTTATTTTAAAAACAAGCTTTTATGACAAAAATTGTTATGGCACTCGCGGGTTTATGTTTAAGCATTAACCTACAGGCACAGGAATTACCTGATACACAGATAAAAGACGTCAATTCAGGCAAAAAGATCGCTTTCAACGAAACGATCGAGAAAGGGAAGGTAACCGTGATCAGCTTTTGGGCTACCTGGTGTGTACCCTGCAAAAAAGAGATCAAGAATATGTCGCTGAAACTACCTGCATTAAAAAAGGAAGTAGACTTCAATTATATGACCGTATCTATAGACGAAGCCCGTGCCGAAGGACTGGTACGCACCTATGCTATCTCGCAGGGCTGGAGCTTCCCATATTATATAGACCCGAATTCTGACCTGAAGCGTTCTTTCAGTTTCCAGTCGGTACCGTACACGGTGATCATCGACAAAAATGGCAAGGTAGCTTTCTCGCATACCGGCTACGAAGAAGGTGGCGAAGAAGAAATAATAGCCAAAGTGAAAGAACTGGTGGCTGCTAAATAATTAAACTATATCATTCAATTCGGGAAAGGATCGCAACTGCGGTCTTTTCCTTTTTTTATGGCTTACCTGATAACCTGCATAATGGCATGAGCGGCTGCAGCATAATTGTACTTTTCAAATAATGGCGCCGTATCCGCAATTTGCATTGTACTTATGTTATTCAGCGCGTCAACAACAGCACTTAGCTGGCCGGGGTCACAAAAAACAGCATTATGGCTATACAGCTCTCGGTATACCGGTATATCCGAACAGATGGCCTTGCAACCGCAATACAGCCCTTCCAGCACAGGTATCCCAAACCCCTCGTAGGACGACAGGGACACAAAGACCTCTGCCCGCTGATACATAGCGATCAATTCCCCTTCCGAGAGGCCGCTGCATATCTTTATATTATTATTCCTTACCGTTTCCTCATCTATTCCTCCATCACTAAACACTTTGTTTTTATCTCCTATAACTACAAGCTGGTATTCCTGCCTGATACTGCTTTGCAGAAATGCCTGTAGTAATACCGCATGGTTCTTACGCTTATTAAATGACCCTACCGATAGTATGATCTTTTCTTTCCCCACCTGCCTGTCCTTCACTAAATCCTGCATCAGCTTCGAAATGCCATTGTAAGTGACTGTTATTTTCTCTTTATCCACCCCATAGCAGCCTGCTATTTCCTGCTTCATGGTCTGGCTCACGGTAAATATATGCCTGCTGCCATAAGCGAGCCTCGGCACCAATATATTATACCATGTAGCAAAAGACTTTGAATTCCATTCGGGGTGGTGGTAAAATGCGAGGTCATGAATAGTGATGTAATTATTGCTATATAACAACGGTGCTGTGTTGGCCAGGTTAAGGAGCGGAAGGCGTTTTGTTTTCGCCATATACAGGGGCAGGTCTGCCTGCTCCCAAAGGTGTCCGGTATTCCGCCCAATGACAACGGCTCCGAGTTCTATTGCTATATCTGTATGCAGAATATCTTTGGGCGCTACAAATACCACATCCGGCCAAAACATTTTTATTTGCCTGCTACATTCTATTGCATACCTTTGCACCCCTGAGATGGGTTGTGTAAGGAACCGTGCGTTGACAATAATTTTCATATAACATGCCGGCAAGTAATACCGGGTACAAAGTATCAACAAAATCTACAAAGTGCAAAATATCACGCGTATATATGCGCTCAGCAAACGAAACGTAATATTAAGGTACAAAAACTCTTTGGTCGGATTTTTTTGGGGCTTTTTCAAACCCCTGCTTTACCTGCTTATCTTTATCATCATCTTCAAGCAAAACTCCGGCATACCCCATTATATCCTCTTTGTTACTTCCGGCCTTATACTCTGGTTTTTCTTTTCCAATGTTACCGGCCAGTCTGTGGGTAGCGTTGTCGGGTCTTCTGGCTTGCTCAAAGCCCTCAATATACCTGCTTATTTCTTTCCCTTATCTGAGACGCTCAGCGAGTTATTCAACCTGGTGCTCACCATCATTGTGTTCCTCATAATTATGAACTGGGGCGGCCTGGTATATAGCCCACGCCTGCTGCTGATCGTGCCCTGCATCATCCTGTTTGCCGTATTTGCCCTGGGGCTCAACCTGCTGCTGTGTTCGGTCAATGTATTCTTTCGTGACATCGGCATTATCTGGGGCACGATACAGCCTGCTTTGTTCTTCCTTACCCCTATCGGGTACCCAGAGAGCAACATTGCGCCCCACTACCGCATATTCATGAAGTGCAATCCTATCTACTACTTCATCAAGCTGGGCCGCGGCATATTTTATGACACTACCCCGCCCTCCATGCACCTGTGGATGGAGTGTATCATCATTGCCGTAGGTATGTATATCATTGGCCAGTTTGTTTTCAACAGGTTAAAAAATCAATTCATTTCCGCCATATAAGCGCCCATGAGCCAGGATACGATCATAAAGATTGAAAATGTAACCATCAGCTTCTGGCAGAACAATGTGGGCGTGTACTCATTAAAGGACCTCATTACCCAACGCAAAAGCCCTTTCAAGACAAAGACCATATTGCATGACATTTGCCTTGACGTGAAGCGGGGCGACAGCCTGGGCATACTTGGCCGCAACGGCTCGGGCAAAAGCACACTGCTGCGTACCATCGCAGGCATCATCAAGCCGCAAAAAGGCACCGTGACGGTAAATGGCTCATTTGCGCCTATCCTGGCCATCGGGGCTGGCTTGGAGCTGGAACTGACCGGGTACGAGAACATCACCCTGCTGCTGGCACTCTACGGCACTGCCCGCCGTAATACCAATGCAGTAGACAACATCCGAGAATTCTCTGAGCTGAGCGATGAGGTGCTGCGTATGCCGGTGAAACAATACTCATCAGGTATGGTGGCCCGCCTGGCATTCTCCATATCCCTTGCCAATGATTCGGATATTCTTATAATAGACGAAGTGCTGGCCGTAGGCGACCAGGGCTTCCAGGCCAAGTGCGCTGACAAAATAAACCAGCTCAAGGCAGCAGGCACTACCATCCTCTTCGTTTCCCACTTTCCCGAGGGTGTACTGAAAATATGCAATAATGCCATCCTGATGGAAGGCGGCCACATTACCCACCGCGGCACTGCACAGGAGATATGCAAAGACTACCAGATGCTTTTTTAAACCCATCCGGCTCGTATAGGAATTCCCCCTTGCGGGTGAGCCTTATGTGCGTGAGCGAAGGGGGCAAGGGGGATGTTTTTTTGCGTATTTTGCGTGAATATCCAAATGAAAAAAAACCTCGACAAAATATCATCCCCCGGCAAAAGCAAGTCGAAAGCGCTGCTCGACTTCGCACTGTTTGCGATGACATCGCCGGGAATGAAGGTTTTCCGAAATGCGTTACGCAAAAAACTGCACCGCAGTGGTATCATCAAACAACAAACCATTGATTATAACCAATGGATAGCCGCACAAGCCGATAATGGCAAAGTTGTATCCAAATTCGCTAATATGCCCCGTTTCAGCATATTGCTACCTGTGAATGATACAATACCGGACACGGTCATCCATTCGATCACTGCACAGGCATACACCAATTGGGAACTTTTCATCACCTGCACTCCTGATGGCGAAAAGCAATTACAACAGTACCGCGTAGACCCACGTGTACACATATCCCCAAAACAGGTAATCCCCACCCTTTCTGATCTGCTGAAAGATGAATTACCGAACGCTACTGGTACTTATATAGTGTTGATGGACCAACACTATGCACTGGCGCCGCATTACCTCTATGAACTGGCGAAGCAGATCAATTCCCTGCCTGATACAAAGATCATTTATACCGACGAAGACACACGAAATAAAAAAGGCAAATACAGCAACCCCATATTCAAGCCAGCCCTCTCCCCCGACCTGCTGCTGACACACAACTATATAGGCGATGTGTATTGTATGCAGAGGGCGTTTTTAAACACCACACTCCACATTCATGCATCTATACAGTTTGCTAACGTCTACGAGTTACTGCTCATTGTGACAAGCACTTCCCAACTGGCATCTAACATTCTCCAGGTATTAGTACATAAGATCTCAGCAACCATAGGCCGCCGTTATACAGAAGAACAGCATCTTTCCACAAAAAAAGCCATCGAAGCATACCTGCAGTGGAGCAAGCTTGATGCAACCGTAGAACCGATACCCGGAGTAGAAGGAAAGTACCGGGTGAATTTCAAGCATACCGATGCACCCAAGGTAAGTATACTCATACCTACCAAAGACCAGGTGACTTTGTTGAAAACGACATTAGATTCTGTTTTTCAAAAAACGGATTACCCGGATTTTGAGGTGATCCTTATCAATAACAACAGCACCTCACCCGAATTCTTTGAACTGGTAAAAGCATATAGTGCGAGGCACAGCAACTTCACCTGCATCGATGCCCACATACCATTCAATTTTTCCAGGCTCATCAATACAGGTGCCGCCGCCAGCAAGGGAGAATACCTGCTATTGCTCAATAACGATATGGAGGTGATACATGCCGACTGGCTGACACTGATGATGGCTTACGCACAAAAAGGTGGTGTAGGCACTGTAGGCGCAAAGCTACTGTACCCCGATGACACCATACAACATGCCGGCATTGTGCTCGGCACCGGCGATACCGCCACACATATCTATGCCCACATGCCCAAAGACGCAACAGGATACCTTGATGCCATTAAAACCGTGGCCAATTACGCCGCAGTGACCGGCGCCTGCCTGCTCTGCTCAAAAGAGAACTTTAACCTTGCGGGCGGCATGGATAACCACCTGGAAGTTGAATATAACGATCTTGACCTGTGCATCACCCTCGTGAACCTGGGCTTAAGCTGTGTATACCTGCCCTACGTAACCCTATACCACCACGAATCTGCCAGCCGAGGCCATCCCATGCGCAGCAAAAGATCATATAAGCAGCACCTGCACGACCTCACGGTATTTAAAAAAAGCTGGCAGCACTACCTCGATAACGACCCCTACTATAATCCGAACAGGAAGATTAAATTTACAGGAGCAAACACAGATTAGCATTATAACATGGGCAACAAAAAGAATTACTACTTTCTCATCTTTCTGCTTGCAGCCCCTGTTATCATTTACTTCTATTACCTGAAGTGGAAGACCAATACTATCTATGGAGATGACTTGTATATCTTCATGAATCATTCAGGCCCCATAAGTATTGGTGAAAAGATAAATCTCGATATTCTATCCGGCAAGTACCGCCCCATACATGGAGTTACCTTGCATTGGATCATCGAATTGTTTGGCAAAAACCTACAGGCGTACTATTGCTTCAATGTCGCAATACAGGCGATCAATACTTTTATTTTCGCCATTATACTTGACCTACTCTTAAACGTGCCAATTGTTTCCTGCTTGCTTAGCCTGGTGTGGGGACTCTCCCGTTTTTCCTACTACGTCATATCACAACTATTCAACGGAGGGTGTCTTGAAGGCATGGCAATGACCTTCTTCCTATTATTTCTATACTGTCTCGTAAAGGTCTTCGTCAATGCAGAATCCGCAAAAAACAATAAGCACCTGTTATGGAGCATCATTTGGGCAAATCTCTGTTTATATACACACGAGCGCTATGTCATCCTCCTTCCGTTTATTATACTTGTACTATTCTTTTTCCCTGCATTAAAGGAAATGTCATTTAAGAAAAGATCAGCCCTATCCTCCATTGCGTTAGGTTCACTGGCACTGAATGTGCTCATGAAAAAATGTTTTTACTCCATTCCCTTTTTCCTTGGTACAAGTAACGCCACAATCACATTTTCTTATTCATCAGCAATGGCATTCTTTAGAGATGCGATTCTATCCATCGTTCAAATCAATTCAGGCCCTGAATACACTGCGGGATTTCGATTCCAATCGCTACCAAAACAAGACAAGGAATTTGTATTAGTATTAGTGTTTAGTGTATTGATCACAATATGCTTATATGTCGTACAGGTAGTTAAATACTCCAAAACAAAAAGCAAACACACATTTTTCCCCGAGTTCATTTTACTTGCGGTTCTATTTATTCTATTAATAGTTCCCGGTACCGTCACTATTCGTTTTGAACAAAGATGGCTACAGGCGCCTTTCTGCGTGTTTATACTTATGCTGGTTATTGCATTGCAGCAGCTACAAATGAAAAAGACGTTGCAACTTATCGCTTATACTGCTTTTAGTACGCTCTTTATATGGAGCAACTACCGTTACTTTTCTTTAGGAGTAAATAACTACTTTATGAATCAAGCCGAGAACATGGTATACAAATTCAAAGAAGCGGCTGTTAACGGTGTAATACGTCCGGCAACATCAAAGCTTTATATCCTCGACTATAAAGATGTGAATGGCAAAGATGCATTAACCTGGTATCTGGCGCAGGGCTACTTCTTCAATTTCTATCAAGGCAAAAGCAAACAAATTGCATTTATTGATTCATCAGATTTGAAACAAACGCCACTGATCAGTTTCAATACAGATAGTACACAAGTTGTGACAGTAACAGATAAAATAACGGACATAACCACCCAAATCAAATAACCCTACCCGATTACCTTCTTAAACACCTCCCGCATATTCTCCTTACTAAAATTCCGCAGCACATACTCTTTCCCAAAACCCGCCAGTCTGTTCCAATGATCTTTATCATTGTATAGCTTTAGTATCTCATCAGTAAGCGCACGTGTGCTGTTCTGCCCTTTGTATAAGAATGCATCGCCCTTGGGCATGCCCTCAAAAGCCACATCTGTGCCTGCTACAGGCACGCCCTTGGCAAAAGCCTCTATCACCTTACCCTTCACTCCTGCGCCTGATGTCAGGGGCACTATGGCTACGCGCGCATGGGTATACAGGCCGCTCAGTTCGTCTACCGGCACATCAGGCAATACGGTGAGTAATTCAAACTTCTTTTTGTACTCAAAGATAAAGTCAGGCATCTTAGAGCCTGCTATGGTCAGCTTTATCCCCTGCCCGTGTAGCGGCTCATATACTTCATCCAGGAACCATTGCATGGCTTCCCTGTTTGGCGGATGATTGAACCCACCTACAAAGAACAGTCCGTCCCGTTGTTCAACCCCAGGCTGGTCTTTAGCCACATCAAAGAAATAGGGCGGCACATAGTGCAATGGCTTCTTAATGTACTTTTTCAGGTATTCCAGTTCGTCATAGCCACACACCAGCGAGTTATCGGCCTGCTGGTACATATAGTCCTCGATGTCCTTTATTTTCTTAGCCTGCATCTTTAGTGCGCTGTCCTTCTGTGCTGCTGCTTCCTTCTCCAGCCGCAGGTAGCCCAGGTCGTGGCCATAATAAATGATGTTGCCTTTATAGTGGTTGTTGCGCAAAAAAGTGATGATGGGTAAGCAGACGGAGGACCGGCTCAGTAATATCGCATCCAGTTGCCCCATGTGTTTCTTCAGGTATTTCCGCCATCCACGCACTGCAAAACTGAATTGATTGCCATACAGCACCTCTACTCCTTTCAGTTGAAACATCTTTTCGTAATGCTTGCCTGTATTGGAGTTCTCGCCAAGGAACTTCACGCTATAATCGAGCGCCAGCATGGTGTCTATGAAGTTGGTGATGGTGCGGGACCCTGCATCCTTCTCTATCTGCGGCAGGTAATGGTCTATCACCAGCACGTGCTTCTTTCCACCTGATCGGTCTCTTTCAGTATACAGGTGCTCCCAGAATTTCGATTTCTTCTGCAACTGCTTAGCCCAGCGTTCTTTAAACTTCGCCTGGTTCACCACCTGGTATTGCTTGATGCCCTTATCCAGGTCTCGTCCATGCGTTACCCCCTCAAAATGCACCACCATCGAGAATGGTGTGAACCGAACTTTATACCCCATCTCCCTCAGCCTGAAAGACAGGTCTGAATCCTCGCAATATGCAGGCAAAAAATACTCATCAAACCCTCCGGCCTCTTTCCACAATTCAGCCGGTATCATTACTGATGCACCTGATATGTAATCCACCTCCTTTACATAATTAAATTCAGGCTTCAGCGGATTGCCGGTATGCCCGTAATTATGCCCTCTCCCATCTCTCCATATAATGCCGCCGGCTTCCTGCAGCATACCATTCGGGTACAGCAGCTTGGAGCCTGCAAGCCCCGTGTCGGGATATTGCTCAAAGATGTACAGTAGCTCTGCCAGCCAGTCCTTCTGTACCTGCGTATCATTGTTCAGAAATACGATGTACTTGCCCCGGGCATAAGTGGCCGCATGATTACAATTCCTCAAGAAGCCCAGGTTGGCCTCATTTCTAAGATATACAATGTTCTGAAAATTCTCCCTAACGATGGTAGTATCCTCCGTCGACTGGTCATCAGCCACAATGATCTCGTAATCTTTAAAGTCATTGTTTTCATACACCGAGCAAATGCAATTGTAAGTATAGTCCACCTGGTTATACATCGGAATGATGATGCTTACCAATGGGTGGGTATTATCAGGCAATGTTACTTTAGTATGTTTATCATATTCTTTTATGACCAGGTGCTGGGCTTCAAATATATCTTCGGCCTCTTCAAACTCTCCCTCATAAAAATGCGATCTTTTGTGCAGCAGGCTCTGTACTCCTGTAATAACGCCTTTGTCTTTCACCTCTCTTGTAAGGTCTTGTAATACCTTTTTCTTATCCTTGCTTTTTGCAAACCGTAAAATATAATTGATATAATTCTTTGCCTTCCCCATTATTACCTTTTCGTTAATTATACGCTATTGCAAAATTAGAATAAGTTTTTGCTTTTCAATTTCCATTCAGCGTTAAATATTGCCCAACACCCGTACACACAAAAGCGGGAAGCCTTTGCTTCCCGCTTTTCAATTTTATATAACAACTATTGCTTATTGTGCTATCACAACATGCAATACCTTGCTGAAGCTTTCAGAATGCATGTTCAATATATACATGCCATTAGCTATTGTATTGCTGATTTGTACTTTCTCGTTGATTCTACCATTGTCGGCGACAGTCTTACCTGTATAAACAACGTGGCCCAGCACATCAACCAATTCAAGAGATACTTCTTCATTGCTGTTTGTACCTAATGAACCAGTGATCGTAAATGTACCCTTGTTAGGGTTAGGCACTACGCTTACATTAGCATCAGCCGAATTCATCTGCTGTATGCCGACATTGCTGTAAACGTTGAGCACTACTGAGTGAGCAGATGTAACACCACCGCAAGGGCTGCCGCTGGTTACTTCGCATTTCACGGTATCGTGATTGTTGAAGTTGCTGCTGATCAGCCTGTTTGTTGTAGCACCCGGCACTGCGAAGCTATTGATGAACCACTGGTAAGTAGCGCCTGTTCCTGCACTTGCGGCAGCAGCCACTAATGTATCTGCACGACCTGCCAGAATAGTAAGGCCCGGGCTGGCTATGATAGAAACAACAGGAGTAAGTATCGGATTGATCGTTACATCTACCGCATCATTCATATTATTGGTGCAAAGGCTGGATGCATCAGTACCTACTATAGTGTAAGTACCGGCAGCAGTCTGCGAACCGAAATCAATGAATGTACCTGTACCTGCCATTGGACTGCCTACAGCACTTGTGCCCATATACAATTGGTAATTGATATTTGTGTTAGAATTGCTCAGCGTTACATTCACACCACTTCCGCCGGCGCAATAGCTGCCACCACCGGTTACATTGTAAGCAGTAGGTGTAGGCAGTATTGTTACAGCTATCCTTGAGCCGCCCATGCTGCTGGTGCAGCCGGTTGTTGCATCTGTAGCCACTACGGTATAAACACCTGAAAGTGATTGCAAACCAAAGTCAAGCGCAGATCCTGTACCAGAAACCAAAGGACCAGCAGTAGTAGTGCCATTAAATAACTGGTAGTTCACGCCGCTGGTAGAGCTGCTCAAACCTACAGCAACACCACTTGCGCTGGCACAATAAGCGCCGCCACCTGTTATCGCAAATACAGAAGGTAAAGGATTAATGCTCACCATTGCATTACCAGACATATTAGTAGCACACAGGCCACCTGGACTTGCAACGATAGTATAAGTACCATTACCCAACAATGAGCCGAAGTCAAGCCTTGAACCTGTACCTGACATTACAGCACCTACAGGAGTAGTACCATTGTATAGCTGATAAGTGATACCGGTAGATGAAGTATTCAAACCCACGTGGACACCTGCACCGCCTGCGCAATAGCTACCACCACCGGTAACCGTATCTACTGTAGGCTGAGCAGTAATAGTGATCATTGCAGATCCTGTCATGTTGCCCGTACAGCTTGTAGTACCGCTTGTAGCGATAACAGTGTAAGATCCTGCACCTGTTTGTACACCCATATTGAGTGCAGTACCTGTGCCGGCTACAGCAGTATCTATTGGAGCGCCTGCATAGAACAATTGGTAAGTAACACCTGCATCAGAACCATCAAGGTCTACTTCAGCACCTGAACCACCAGAGCAATAAACACCACCACCGATTACAGCATGTGTAGCAGGCGGAGCAGTGATACCGATATTTACAGGAGTGCCCATATCTGTGCTGCAACCTGTAGAAGGATTGCGAGCAACCGCAGTATAAGAACCTATTGCAGAGAATGTACCGAAAGACAAAGAAGAGCCGGTACCCGGAACCGCGCTGCCTACAGCAGTACCATCTTTATACAACTGATAAGTGATGCCGCCATTATCTGAATTAGAAAGGCCAACAGGACGACCGCCTGTACCAGCGCAATAATTACCGCCACCTATAATGCCGTATGCATTAGGATCGCTATTGATAGTGATCGTTGAAGCGCCGGTCATGTTGTTGCCACAACCGGTAGTACCGTCACTTGCTGTTACAGTATATGTACCTGCACCTGTCTCAAAACCAAAATCAAGCGCGCCGCCTGTACCTGCAACAGGTAAACCTGCCGGGCCGCTGCCTGAACTCAATTGATAATTAACACCGAGGTTAGAACCGGTAAGTCCAACGTGAACGCCTGTACCTCCATCACAATAGCTGCCTCCGCCGGTAAGGGCATAAGCAAATGGCAATGCAGTAACACTGATCGGCGCACTACCAGCCATAGTTGAAATACAACCTGTAGCAGTAATTGTGCCTTTGACTGTATAAGTACCAACAGCAGTCAATAATCCGAAATCAATAGAAGATCCTGAACCTGACATTGAACTGCCTACAGGAGCGCCACCTTTATATAGCTGGTAAGTAACACCTGCGTCAGAGCCACTCAGCATTACATCGATCCCTGTACCACCGGCACAATAAGATGTACCTGCCCCTGTTGTCGTATATGCAGTAGGAACCGGATTTACGATTACTGTAGCACTGCCGGTCATATTGTTTGTACATGATGTAGACACATTGGTAGCTACAACTGTATAAGCACCTGTAGTTGCACGCAGACCGAAATCAAGGGCTGAACCTGTACCCGTCATAGAACCACCAGAAGGCGTACCGCTTAAATATACCTGGTAACGGATCCCTGTGTTAGAACCATCCAATCCTACATGCACACCAGAGCCACCTGCGCAATAGGCGCCGGTGCCTGTTACTGTATGAAGCGACGGAACAGGGGTTGTATTTACAGTTGCAAGGCCGGTCATGCTTTTTGTGCATAAAGTGCTGGCATCAGTAGCCACTACTGTATAATTGCCCAAGCCGGTCTGCAAACCAAAATCCAATCCTGCATTTGTACCTGAAATACTTGTTACAGGCGAAGTACCATTGAATAATTGATAGGTAATACCTGTATTTGAATAATTAAGGCCAACATGCACACCTGTGCTGCCGGCACAATAATTACCACCACCCGTTACCACATACGTTGTTGGCAAAGGATTGACCATAACATTTGATGTACCGGTCATAGCCTGTGTACATGTAGTAGACGGATTAGTTGCAATAACTATATAAGCACCTGCAGTAGTAATAGCACCGAAGTCGATAAATGAACCACTACCTGCAACCGGGCTACCTACTGTGCTGGTACCATTGTATAATTGGTAGTTTGTGGCCAGATCAGAGCCGCCAAGTGTTACATGAACTCCTGTACCACCCGCGCAAAAACCGCCGCCTGCATTCATTGGATATGCGGTAGGCACCGGATAATTAGCTATCGAAGCATGTCCGGTCATATTTTGTGAACAACCTGTAGATGATGAAGTAGCAAGTGCAGTATATGAGCCAACACCAGTGTATATTCCAAAGCTTAAACCAGAGCCGGTACCAACAACAGGGCTGCCTATTGATGCACTTCCCAGGTACAACTGGTATAAATTACCGGTATCAGAACTACTCAGTGTAACCGGAAGGCCGGTACCACCCGGGCAGAAACTGCCGCCACCGCCAACTGCATAAGGAGTAGGCGGAGTGTTAATAGATACTACCGTGCTGCCCGACATACTGCTGGTGCAACCATAAGTGCCATTCACGCCAATTGCTGTGTAAGTACCGGTTGTTGGGAACACTCCAAAATCAAGGCCTGAATTTGATCCGGCAACAGTAGAGCCTACCTGCACACCTGCACTATATAATTTGTAATTGATGCCGGCATCTGAATAACCCAAACCAATGTGATTGGCTGAGCCACCTGCACAATATCCGCCGCCGCCTGTAATACTATATATAGCAGGTAGTGGGTCAATAACTACCGGAGCGGTAATATAACAACCGGTAGAGCTTAATGTATATCTAATATTAGGAGTGCCTGCGGAAATACCGGTAACAACACCGCTACCCGGAGATACTACTGCTAATGCAGGGTTGCTGCTGCTCCATGTACCACCTGATGAAAGATCGGTTAATGCCGTAGTAGCGCCAACACATGCGTTGGTAACACCAGTAATAGCTACAGGAGAAGCATTAACAAACACCGAAGTGCTTATAGCACAGCCTGTAGGTAATGTATAGGAGATATTGGCAGTGCCCGATGTAACACCGGTTACAACACCTGAAGTAACCCCTACGCCTGCTATTGCGATATTGCTGCTGCTCCAAGTGCCGCCGCCCACGTCACTCAATGTAGTAGTTGCCCCGGCACAAACCGTTGCAGTTCCCGTTATTGCTGATGGCAATGGGTTGATGGAAATAGTTTTTGTAGTAAGGCATCCTGTTGGCAATGTATAAGTGATCAGTGAAGAACCCGGAGTACCGCCCGTGATGATGCCTAAAGAAGGATCAATGGTTGCATTGCCTAAAGAACCGCTTGTCCATGTACCTCCCGGAGATGCATCGGCCCATGCAGTAGTGTAAGAGCCGCCGCCGCATACAGTTGATGAACCGGTGATAGCTGATGGCAATGGATTGATATTAACAACTGATGTAGTATAACATCCGGTTGCAGTTATTTGGTAAGTAATAGTAGTAGAGCCTAAAGAAAGTCCGTTCACCGTACCTGTTGTAGAACCAATTGTAGCACGGGTAATATTGCTGCTGCTCCAGGTGCCACCGCTGCTGCCGTCAGTTAAAGATGCCGTTAATCCCAGACATACATTTGCTGAACCTCCGATTGCTACAGGATTAGGATTAACAGTTACGGTCGTAGTGATAAAGCCGGAGCCACATGTTGCTGTTGTCGCAGAATAGGTAATAACAGTAACACCTGCTGCCATACCGGTAACGAGTCCGCTGCTTGGATCAATGGTTGCTGCTGTTGGGTTACTGCTGGTCCATGTGCCACCAGAGCCTGTGCTGGATAATGTTGTAGTTAAGCCTGTACAAACAGTGCTTGAACCAAGTATAGAACCTAAGTTAGGAGAGCAAATAATAATAACACCATTACCCGCTGTGAAGCTTGACGTAGTATTGTAGCCTTGTGAATGGGTAATGTTAGTTACACCACCACCGGCAGTTGCAGGATAAGAAGAACCGCCGCCACCGGAACCATCATAGCCGGCACCGCCACCGCCATAATAGCCACCACCACCACCACCACCATAACCGCCATTAGGGTAGCCAATGCCACCTATACCAATAGCACCCTGGTATGGTGTGGTGTTGGGTACATAATATGTACCTGAAATACCTCCTGCGGTTTGAGTGCCACCAGCGCCCATATAACCTGCAATATAGCTGCCTGAATATGTACCATTACCTCCGGTAGTACCACCGCCATCGCCGCCAACATCTGTACTACACAGGCAATACTCACCTGCACCGCCACCACCTCCGGCAACGATCGCACGGTTAATTGTAGTATATGGTGTTACCTGATTCCCTGATATAGTGCCTGGTGACACCCTAATGTCAGATGCTCCACCTCCACTTCCACCATAATAGCTGCCGCCATTGCTGCCGCCGCCATTAAAGCCACCTGCTACCGTGCTAAGGCTGCCTGTAGGTCCATTGCCGCCAATGCCGCCCACATACAAATACAATACCTGCCCTGTAGATACGGCAAGACTAGCCTGTACACGGCC
Organism: uncultured Bacteroidota bacterium; assembly: GCA_903877645.1. Lineage (GTDB taxonomy): Bacteria > Bacteroidota > Bacteroidia > Chitinophagales > Chitinophagaceae > Nemorincola. The sequence goes on from CAIRES010000005.1 coordinate 32,779, forward strand.
GCCCTTACCGCCTGCGCCATAACTGCCGCCATATTCCTTGCCGCCACATGCGCCCTGCACATCCACACCTATTGCAGTAACACCAGGGCCTACCGTATAGGTCTGTTGTCCACCTGTGTACGGAAACGTGGTGAGCTGTGCCGACAATCTTGTGGCACTTCCAATTAAGATCGTAACAACGATTAATAGGTTTAGAGAATAGAATCGTTTCATAATTGATTTGTTTAAAATTTTGATAAATATACAGGGTAATGATTAAATTTTTATAATTAATACTGATAAAACGCTGACATTTTTATGCACACTATTTTCACATCACGATCTTAATTGCCCAAATATCGAAAAGTAAATTTAACAAATTATATTCCGTTTAATCAAACATCAATCACATATTTTATGGTCGCATATAATTATATCGCTTAATTCGCTTTTTTTGGAGCTAATCATTACCTTTGCAGCCAAATAATAACCAACAGGTTGATTACTATAAAGTTTAGCACGATTTTTGCTGAGAGAATAGTGCATACTCATAGTGCATCCTTAAAACAATAAATGAAACAAGACGTCATATTAGATTTGCCAATAGAAAGGCAAAATAGCCCTATACCACAAACGGATATAGCCAGCATCAGGTATTTGTTTCACGAAATGAACCAGCAATTACTGGATCATCAGCCCGCTAATTACTACTTTACTGCCAAGCGCATCATGGATGTTACAATCTCTGCGGTGTTCATCGTTTTGGTCATGTCATGGCTCACACCACTCATCGCATTGCTCATTAAGCTCACTTCCAAAGGGCCTGTGTTTTTCATCCAGAAGCGCACCGGCTACATGGGTGTTGAATTCAACTGCTTCAAATTCCGCACCATGTTTGTTAATGATGAGGCCGATGTAAAGCAGGTATCTATCAATGATGACCGCATCACTAAACTCGGCAAGATACTCCGCCTCACACACATCGATGAAACCCCGCAGTTCTTCAATGTATTGCTTGGAGATATGAGCGTTGTAGGCCCGCGCCCGCACATGCTCTACCACACACGCTATTACTCTGAGTGTATCCCCTACTACAACCTCAGGCTCGAAGTGCTGCCCGGCATGACCGGCATGGCACAGATCAAAGACTACATTGGCGAGATCAGCGTGGAGCGCGAATTGCGCAAGAGAATACAATGGGACATCTATTACATGAAGAACCGCAGCATCCGTCTCGATATTAATATATTGCTCGGTACCACAGGCATGATCTTCCGCAAAGCGCTACCCTTCTTCTTCGGCAAGAAATACAAGCAGGAGGCCTAAGGAACGATAACAGACATTTTATGAAAGCGCCCATTGCGGCGCTTTCTATTTTTAGGAACGTCCTGCTTTTTTTCACACCTTTTAATTCAAGGCATATTTTTTATACCTTTCATAAAAACATACAGCTATGCCACTCATCATCGCCGCTACCGATTTTTCAGATGTTGCCCAAAACGCCGTTAAGTATGCATGCGACATTGCATCTGTGCAAAATGCAGAAGTGATGATCATCCATTCGTTTATGGTACCGGTCGTTTTTAGCGACATCCCCATGCCCACGTCTATTGTAGCCGATGCCGAAAATGATTCGGAGATACAAATGCGCCGGCTAATTGCTAATACACAAACCGCCTACCCATCACTACAGATCAGTGGTAAGATATTTTATGGTGGCACCGTAGAAGTGATCGAAGAATATGCACTGGAACACAATAAACCATTCCTCGTAGTAGTAGGAAATAATAATCTTGAAGATCAGGATTCATGGCCGGATAGCACGCTCATTGAAGCCCTGAAAGATTTAAAATACCCCGTCCTTGCCGTACCTCCCGGATATTCGTTCCATCAGCCGCAAAAAATATGCTTTGCTTTCGCCAATGAACACTCAGACATTGATGCCGCATTAATTCAATTAAGAGAATTAGTATTATTATTCGATGCTGAATTACATGTACTCAATGTCCGCACCGACAACTATAACCCGGCAGATGATGCCGACATTGATGCTACGGCCAAACAAATATTATTCGCAGCATCTCCGGCTTATCATATCGTACCCTGCCAGTCAGATATAGAACACGCCATCAGCACATTCACTATCTCTCATGGCATAGATATGCTGGCACTCATACCACACACACATTCTTTCTTCCAGGGGTTATTTCACAAAAGCCATACTAAGGCTATCGCACACATCAGCCACATACCTTTGCTGGCTATTCATTAGGGCACGTTGACGGAACAAATGTATACTAGTGACTGATGCAATTTATATTATAATAACCCGCTATCAAAAATGCCAAAATTCTAAATTAGCACTGCGTACTCGCAATGGGAATTCCCCCTTGCGGGTGGGGGGCTTGTGCGATGGCGAAGGGGGTTAGGGGGATGTTAAGTGATAATATTGATAGCGTTTCATTATGATTCATCCGCCGCTTTTTGCTTTTTCTCACTGCGCTTCTTCACCAAATACCGCAAGCCTTTAAACGACAGCTCTACAGCCTTCCATTTCACATACCCACCTATAAATTCCCGGGCGGCACGGCCTATTATACCCGGCCCTTTATGTTCAGTGCTTTCCGCTTTGTGTTTTGTGGCTTTCGCGTTTCGCTTTTTGATGATGTCTTTCACTATCCCCACCCCACTCTTCACCAGTGGGTTAGAGATAGGCAGCATATCTATGATAGTGTCAAAAATATCCGTCTCCCCGCCCCATGCCTGCTTGTTTAGCAGCCCTTCCACCGAAAGGAATTCCTCTTTATCGAGTTGCTTTATTTCACGCTTCAGCGCCCGGCGCTCACGCTCCAGGTCGTCCATATTCCGCAGCCGTTTTGGGTAAAGGCTCATGATTGTTATCAGGTATTAGTCGCGGTTATTTTCTTCCTCTTCTTTCTCCTCGTCTTTTGTGAGCAGCTTCACCACATCGCCTGCGAAGGACCTGGTGATACGGCCACGCAGCAAAATAACAATGATGAGCAGCAAGAAGTAAAAGCCCACCACAATGAAGAAAGAAGCCACCTTAGGCAGGCCCATCGCCACACAGCCCTCTACCAGCCCAAAGCCGAAGAACAGGATGATACAAAATGCAATGAAGATGACTATGGTGGCAAACAGGAAATAACTCACCAGGTTGGCGGTGCGTCCTATAAAATTGAGTTTCAGCAATTTTATATACACATCAGCATATTGCCTTATCTTTTCTTTCAGCGTTCCTAATATATTCATTAGTGTGTGGACTTAAAACACAAAGTACAAAAAGAAAAGTGCTCTGCTTCTATTTATTCAATACAAGCAAGTCTGCATTATCGCTCTGTGCTTTGTGAGCAGTTACTTAAGAGTGGTATATCTCTTCTTCAAGGTCCTGGCCTTTCTTGACAAATTTGCCTTTCAGCCCGTTGAGGCCCTTCTTTATCTTTTCCATATCATCCTGCCTTGTTTCTTTGTCAGTAGCCAGTACATAGCCTACAGCCACACCTACAGCAGCGCCTACCAATAAGGTAGCAATAGTATTCCCGATCTTTGCCATAATTCAAAAATTTAAAACGATCAATAAAAGTTGTTTTCAATACTGATACGATAAATATCATGCCAAAATTACGAAATAGGCGCACAATAAAAATGATATGTATCACTTATCCCCTTAAAAACCAGCTTTTTAACAATTCAGCCACACAAGGCATGAAGCAACAGAGCTATTTCACATAGTATTTATTGGCCATTATGTATTGCTCCACCGCCTCGGGCACTATGTACTTGATCGACCGCTTTTCTTTCACCTGCTTGCGGATGTAGGTAGCAGATATGTGCAGCAGCGGCGCATCCAGCAGCATGATGTCGGCGCCGTAGGTATCTTCTATCTCGAAACCGGGCCTGTTGTACACCACAAACGAGTAGCGGGATACCAATTGCTCAAAGTTCTTCCAGCGATGGATATTCTGAAAACTATCGGCTCCCATGATCACCGAAAACCGCTCGAGCGGAAACTTCTCGGTAAGATAAGTAAGGGTATCAATGGTATAAGAAGGTTTGGGCATCTGGAACTCCACATTGCTTGCCCTGAATTTCGGATTGTCTTCAATAGCGAGGTTCACAAGGTGCAGGCGGTCGTATTCATTGAGCAGCGAATGTGAATCTTTCAGCGGGTTGTGCGGCGATACCACAAACCATATCTTATCGATCTCTGTATGCGAGATCACATGATCAGCCACTATGAGGTGGCCCGTATGAACAGGATTAAAACTACCAAAATACAACCCGATATGCATTCCGCAAATCTATGAAATACCCAACAGATAACCATGTGAAAAAAATTGCTTAATGGCTCAATGAGTCACTAGTGTTGCGCGAATAGTTGCACCCGATCAGGATCATACCCAACACCTCCACGCTCTGTTACTCAGTGCTCACCTTCCGCTCCCGCTCTCTTACTCCGCTCTCAAACAAAACGGGCAGCATTGCTGCCGCCCGTTATTTGTTTTATTAAGTCTTTACAAACTATTGCTCCATCACAAAATGGAACACATTGTTTTGTGTTGCGGTCCTTACATTCAGCAGGTACATGCCATTGGCCAATGTATTGCCGAGGTGTATCTGCTCATTGAGCATACCGCCCGTAGCCATTACTTTGGTTTTGTACACTGCCTGGCCCAGCATGTCTGTTATTTCCAGTTCCACTTCTTCATCAGCTGTAGTACCCAGTGAGCCCTTCACTGTGAACGCACCCTTATTCGGGTTAGGCGCCAGTTTCAGGTCGCTGTTATTGGCAGCTATTTGCGGCACACCATTAGTGTACAGTGTGATGATGATGAGCTGGTTGCTGGTAATACCGCCACATGCACCATGGCTGGTCACTTCGCATACCACCGAGTCGAGGTCGAAGTAGAAACGGTTGAAGAAGAAGGTATCATTTGTAGCACCGGGTATCAGGTTGCCATTGATGTACCACTGGAAGGTAGGCACTCCTGCGCCGCTCACATGTGCTATCAGTGTATCAGCCTGGCCCACGGTAATGTTAGTACCTTGTGTAGCAGTAAGGGTAACTGTAGGTGTAAGATATGGCGCAATGGTCACGGTTTCGCCGCCGGTCATGTCATTGGTACAGCCTGTGTGCGTGCGCACGGCAGTGATGGTGTATAACCCACCTGCTGTCTGCAAACCGAAATCGAGCGGGCCACCTGTGCCACTGAGCGGGCTGCCGCTGAGGCCACCATCAACATTGAGCTGATAGATAACTCCTGTATCAGAATTGAGTAAGCCTACATGAACACCCGTGTCTGCCACACAATAAGTGCCGCCGCCTGTCAGGTCGTAGGCTGTAGGTGCAGGGTGCACAATGATGACTGCAGTATCATGCATAGTATCTGCGCAAGTGGTAGCAAGGTTGGTGGCAATAGCCATATAGGTACCTGCAGTAACCTCCACACCAAAGTCGATAGCAGAACCTGTACCCACTACCGGGCCAAATGCCGGAATACCTCCGGTATACATCTGGTAGTGTATACCGGATTCTGAACCGCCAAGGCCAATGTGATAGCCCACGCCGCCCGCACATAATGTACCGCCACCCGTCATAGGGAATACGGTTGGCAGCGGGTTGATCACGATCGTTCCGCTGGAATACATCGGGCTGGCGCAAAGAGTGATCACATCGGTAGCTATAACTGTATAAGTACCTGCCACTGTTTCGCGGCCGAAATCAATAGTACCACCTGTTGTGCCTGCTATTGGTGATCCTGTAGCCACACCGTCATTATACAATTGATAACGCACATTTGTATTGGCGCCATCGAGGCCGATGTGGAAACCGCCGCCGGCACAGGCTGTGCCGCCACCGGTAACATCCCATATCAGCGGATGTGCATTGATAGAAATAGTAACAGAGCCGGCCATACTGGTAGAGCAGCCTGATACGGTATCAATAGCGCCTATGGTATAAGTACCACCGGAGGTAAACAAGCCATAATCGAGCCCGGTACCGGAACCCCTGAGCAGGCCAACAGCCGACCCATCGTACAAGGTGTATTTAACACTGGTAACAGAACCGCTAAGGAATATATGACGGCCTGTATCGCCGGAGCAATAACTGCCGCCACCCGCTATAGTAAATACCGCAGGCAATGGCTTGATGATCATGCGTACTGTGCTGCCCATGGTATCTGTGCAACCTGTGCTGCCATTAGTAGCCACCACACTATAAGTACCCGAAAGTGTTTCGGCACCAAAAGAAATAGCGCCTACTGCGCTGCTGGTCAAAGGAGCGCCTACGGGTGTCCAGTTGTTATACAACTGGTAGCTGATTGGAGCAACTTCTGAATTAGAAAGGCCCACAGGCAATCCGCCCGTGCCATAGCAATAGCTGCCTGCGCCTGTGAGTAAATAACGCTGTGGCACAGGATTGGCAACAACTACTGCACTGCCGGCCATGTTCACTGTGCATGAGGTGCCGCCGTTGAGCGCCACAATAGTATAAGTACCCACTACAGATGTCAATCCATAATCCAGCGATACGCTGGTGCCTGCCATTGGTGTGCCTACCGGTGTACCATCTTTATATAACTGGTAAGAAATACCTGTTTCCGAACCATCCAGGCCTCTGTCGTAAGTGATCGTATCGTTCACGCAATACGCGCCGCCACCCGTTACATTATAGATATTGGGAACCGGGTTCACATGAATGAAGCCGCTGCCGGTCATATTATTGTAGCAGCCTGTTGTGGAGTTTACTGCCACTACCACATAGGTATAATCGCCGAATGTAAGGCCCGGGCCTACTTGCTGGTTAGGGAAATCAAACGTAGCGCCTGTACCCGTTTGTGTGCCGGTGAGTGAGCCGTTCTCGTAGAGGTAATAGTTGATAGTACCCAGGGAAGCATCATCCGAATTAGATAATGTGATCGGGAAGCCCGCGCCATCAGCACATTCGGTGCCACCGCCTGATACTGCATAAATACCGGGCCGTACATTCTGCTGTATACGTGTAGTGGTAGCAAATGTGATATTGCAACCGGTAATAGTGTCTGTGGCTAATACCGTATAAGTGCCGGTATCTGTAGTTGCCGGCCAACTGATAGTGCCACCTGTGCCATCCATAGGTGCGCCATAGGATACACCATTGTTGTATAACTGGTAGCGGATACCAAGATCAGAACCGCCGAGGGCATTAGTGTATGCTATAGCAGAATCAGCACAATACTGCCCGCTGCCATCAATGATACTGATGCCATAATCAAACGGCAATGGATTGACACGGATGTAACCGCTGTCGGCCATGGTGTCTATGCACCCATTGGCATCTGTAGCGATCACAGTATAATAATAATCTCCGGCAGTAGCAGGGCCTGTCTGCAACACCACAGGGAATGTGAAACTACCGGAACCAACCGGGCTGAATGTACCGACAGCGATACCACTGCCGCCACCAAACAAGTTCTCATACAAACCATAAGTAACACCACTGGCGCCATTGCTCAGCATCATCTGGAAACCGGCACCATCAGCACATTCTGTGTCATTGCCTACTACGTTATATATGGCAGGTAATGGATTTATCCATATCGAGTCATAGTCCGTTAAAGTATCTGTGCAACCATACATGAGATCCACTGCTATGGCCTGGTATATACCCGTGTCAGAAAAATTACCGAAGTACTCAGGGCTAACACCATCGACATAAGCTGCCGGGCTTACAAGTACCCCATTATGAAGTAACTGGTATGTATAACCTGAAATGCCTGCCACAGCAGGGATGTCTATAGAAACACCATCGGGCAGATTGGCGCAATAGCCGCCATCGGTACCCGGTGTATGATCGAACAAAACAGTACGATCGGGTAACGCTACCACATTAATATTGACACTATCGGCACCCGTAAGATTCATCAGGTTGGTGCAACCTGTACTAGAATTAGTAGCTATCACCGCATAATTACCCCCATCGGTAAATAAGCCGAGATCCAGAGTATCTGTAGTGCCAAGGCCGGCGACAGCAGTGCCCACTGCCACACCCCCATGATATACCCGGTAAGAAACACCTGTATCAGAACCGTCGGACAATACTATATGTACTCCGGTATCGCCGGCACAATAGGAACCGGGAACTACTGCGCCCCTGAAACCTACACTGTAATTATTGGGCAATGGATTGATGGTTACGGTTACGCTATCCTGCCTGCCCCAGCAGCCCGCAGGGGTTACTGCCCTGAAAAAATAAGTACCTGATGCGTATTCTGTAACAGGGAAAGGAACTATGGTTGTAGAAATACCTAATGACACTACATCCTGGTAATAGATCGCATTACCGGCACCACCACCTGTAGCAGTAACATCGGCCGAGTTGCAATATACGCCGCCGCCTGTAGCGATAACAGGCGCTGCGGTATCGTTCACCACAACTGTCGTGGTATAGCTGATGCTGCAACCAAGGCCGGGGCCATTGGTGACCGTAAGTACGTAATCACCTGCATCGGTCATTTGGGCCGAATCAATAACAGGCGTCCCTGTGGCCCCGCCGCTACTGAAGGTGCCGGGGCCGGACCATGAATAAGTAGTTACATTAGACACAGGGCCCGTATAAAATGAGATCGAATTATCTACACATACACCACCGGGAGGAGGCGCAGAATTGGTAATACCACCTGTAATGCTCGGCGACAGATTAACAGTAACCGCAGTCGTAGACCTCGCAGTAAAGCCATTACCGTCTGTTACGGTAACAGTATATACTGTAACACCCGGCCCCGTTGGTGTCATCACCACGGTAGTACCTGTAGTTACATCAAGGTTTGTTGATGGCGCCCAGCTATAAGTAAGCGTATCATCGCCGGTGCTTGTCAACACATTGAGCGTAGTAGGCAGCATACAAACTTCAAGGTCGGGCGTGCTGGTAATGGTAGGGGCGGTAGTACCTATGCCGGTAAATATAGCAGGTGTTGCATTGACTGTAGCTGCACTTACCGTAGTGGAAGTAGCAGGCGCATACCTGATCCATGGGGTAACGCCGGTAAATATGCCTCCCGACATCAGGGTATAAAGTCCTACGAGATCGACAGGCACATAAGTACCGGTCAAAGAATATTGAGGGGAGGTGATGTTGCCCACATATACATTCCAGTAGCGTTTCAGGTAGTTATTAGTGTTGCGATTGGCGGCGGGCTTAGCCGCTACCACATTAACCCCCAGGAAGCTGTTGGTTGTGTAACCGCCCATGAGGGTGCCGTAAGATACCGGCGTATAATTGCCGGCCACATCCCCTATCGGGAAGGTGTAAGAAGTATTATCAAGGTTTATTCCTTTAGCCATTATACCGCCGGCATCAGCCACGACCATGTTGGCTGAAGACAAGGTGCCAGCCACAGGCGCAGCACCGTTACCCATCATCAGCGTATCACCATTAATAGTTAGACGGCCATTTGTGAGGGTAAGGGTGTTGTTCACAGCTATGGACTGAGCGAGGGACAAGCCTGCCGTAGCCCTGTCGAGGGCAAGATTATCGAACGTAGTACGTGAGGCACCACCTATGGTAGAAATAAAGCTTGATGTACCGAGGAAGTACACGGTATTACCAGCCGGTACAAATGCAGTAGGGGCATCGTCATTGACAAAAATGCCATCGATAACATTGATGGCAGAGCCGGCCGCATTTAATGTACCCATCTGCAGGAAGACACTGTCGAGCAGCACTGCTGAGCCCAGCGTGATGGTAGCGCCTGCTTTATGAACAAAAACAGAACCTACTGTATCCAGGGTACTGGCCGGCGATACCGGCTGCAGTTCATTGCCGGTTGTAACAGCAAGGGCTGTGACACCAAGATCTTCGTATACCACCCTTACATTGTTATTCTGGTATGTAGGACGCGACGCAAAGGCGCCGTTATCCACATATACAACACCTCCGCTACCTATGTAAAAATTGCCACCATTAGCCAGTGTGCCATTTTTCAGGAACAGTACGCCGCCCCAAAATACTTCAGGTTTCGAGAGCGTTACACCTGTACTATTATTGATCGTTACAGTTCCGGCTGGGGTGAGCAACGAATCAGGCAATGTAACTCCTGTTACCTGCGGCACCGTACCATTATAGAAGTAGCGAGCCATTTTACTGTAATTTATCCCAGACATTTGTTTCAACGAAGAGTCCAACCCTCCTGCATTTGCAGTGTATACATAAGCATAGTCAAGAATGTCGAACTCATCAGTATTGGCACTGCTCATTTGATAAGTGCCGCAGATCAATGTCCCACCTCCATTTACCTTATCCGGATAGGTAGACCCTTGCGGTAATGGCACATTACTGTTCAACGTTAATGTAGAGCCTGATTCAACAATGAGATCCGTGTAAAAACTGGCACCGGTGCTTGTCCAGGTAAGTGACTGACCCCCAATATTATTGAAATGTATGTTGATATGAAAGGCCGCGGAGGACGGCGATATGGTAGCGGCTCCTTGTACAAAGAGGTCACCTTTAAGGTATATGTCAAGGTCTCCGTCAGTAATAAGAGCGGTAGTTATTTTTGAAGTGGATTTCATAATCAACGCCGTCCCAATGGTGATAGAACTCTCAGCTCCAGCATTCTTAAGGATCCTCGATGTACTGACAGTACCCATGAGCACGGTTCCTGCCACATTCCACGACTCCCCGGCACCGATGTTCATGTTCGAATAAACAATGAATGTATTCGTCGGCTCAAGAAAATCTGCGGGTGTTGGATTCAACGTGCTAGGTAGCGTGGTCGTACTCCAATTTGTTAACACAGTTACGTCACCCGGTACAGATGAATAAAATGTAGTGGAAGTGTACGAATATCCCTGCAATCCAAGGCAACACATCAACAGCAATAAGTAGAATTTCTTCATGATCTCAAATTTAAATAATAGGTTTTTCAATAGGATGTGGCACATGCACGCATAGGCATAACTCACCCATACTTTGCACTGCTATCAAATTTGCACCTAAAATACGCCTTTTTACCAATAAAAAGAATAAATATGAAAAAACAAATGTCAAATATTTCACTTTCCAGCGAAGAGGGCGCTTAAACAGGCAACAGGCATCTTGGGAAGAAGGTGGATCGGCTGGCCCAAACGAGTCAATAAAACAAAAAACACAGTGCCTCATTTGCCCAATAAATTATACTTTTGCGCCACTTATAACGTATGAAACTCACACAACATCTCGCCGAGGCAAAGGACACCATCATATCTTTTGAGATACTGCCCCCTACGAAGGGCAAAAGCATAGAGTCGATCTATACACACCTCAACCCATTGATGGAGTTCAATCCTGCATTTATCAACGTCACTTATCACCGTGCCGAGCAGGTATTCAAAAAACGGCCTGATGGTAATTTTGAGCGTGTGGAGATCCGCAAGCGCCCCGGCACTGTGGGCATCTGCGCGGCCCTCATGAATAAGTACAAGGTAGAGGCCATACCCCACCTCATCTGTGGCGGCTTCAGCCAGGAGGAAACGGAGAATGCGCTGATAGACCTGGACTTCCTGGGCATTAAAAATGTACTGGCGCTGAGAGGCGATGCGGCAGCCAATGAAAAGTTCTTCAACCCGCACCCGCACGGCCACCGCTATGCCGAAGACCTGGTGAAGCAGATAGTGACGCTGAACAAGGGCCACTACATGGAAGAAGATATTATAGACGGAGCGAAAACAGACTTCTGCATAGGCGTAGCCGGCTACCCCGAGAAACATTTTGAGGCACCCAACATGGATACCGACATCTATTACCTGAAAAGGAAAATAGACCTGGGCGCTGACTATGTGACCACCCAGCTTTTTTACCGTAATGAGCACTTCTACAACTTCATTAAAAAATGCAGGGAGAACGGCATCAATGTACCCATCATACCGGGGCTGAAGCCGCTGACCAACAAGAAACAGCTATCCACCATACCACGCGTCTTCAACATAGAAGTACCGGTAGAACTGTGCAACGAAATGATGAAAGCCAAGACCGATGCCGACTGCGAGATGGTGGGCGAAGAATGGCTGCTGCACCAGTGCCAGGACCTGCTGAAGAACAAGGTGCCGGTACTGCACTTCTACACACTGGGCAAGCCCGGGGTTATTTATAATGTGCTGAAGAAATTGCTTTAGGTAAATTCCAAAAGACAAATTCCAAGTACCAAAAGACAAATTCCAAAATCCAGGGTACAAATTCCAAAAGACAAATTCCACCACATAGGCACATAAGCCACATAGGGGCGAGTAATTGCAGCTATGTGTACTTTGGGATTATGAGTGGAGGGCACATAGACTATGTTTTCTATGTGCCTATTTGGTGGCAAATTTCTCTTGCCGGAAGTACTCCTATTTGTGGTTTTTGACCTCAATGAAATAACGTTCCAAAGTCTTTGCTACGATATCCCAGTCAAACTTTGTTTTGATCACCCGCACGCCTGCCTCCCCCACCTGCCGGCGCATGTCGGCAGACGAAAGTAATTGTATAATGCTGCTGGCAAAAGCTGTGGGATCAGTTTGCATGATGGCACCCTCGCCGCTGTTTATACCCAGCCCGGCAAAACCAATATTGGAGCAAACCACCGGCACACCAATAGCCATAGCCTCCAGCACCTTATTCTGTGTGCCCGCGCCAAAGCGCAGGGGGGCCACTACTACACTGGCATTATTATAGGTAACAGCAAGGTCTTGCACAAATCCGGTTACTTCAACATAGTCATTGGCCAGCTCTGTAACCTTTGGCACCGGCCGCTGGCCCGCGATAATGAACTTCACCTGCGGTATTTTTGCGCGCACCAGCGGCAGTATGGTTTCGGTAAAATATACTACTGCATCCACATTGGGGGCGTAGTCCATATTGCCGGTAAAGAGTATGGTATTGTTGTGTGCGTAGTCATGCCCGCGTGGTGCGAAGGTGGTCATGTCTACACCATTGGGCAGTAAGCGCAGGTTACCGCTGTGGTGTACCTTTTCAAGATAGGCAAGATCCTCGGCAGAGCATACCAGCGACATGTTGTACTCCTTTAGTATCTGCTCGTAGCGGAGCACACGGCGTTGTTCTATGTTTTCAAAAATAGTGGTGATCAGTCCGCGCTTCACGGTGCGCCTGCGCTCCCAATAAAGTGAAAAGGCATCGGGCAGGTCGAGTATGCGGGGTATGTCTTTGCGCGCTGCGAGATAAGGCGACATGCGCAAATGCTGCACATGCACTGCATCGTATTTATGCTCCGATAAAAGCTCGTTTAATTTTGTTTGCAACTCTGCCGACTGAAAATATAATACCTGCAATGGCCGCATATCCCACACCCCCTTCATGCACTGCAGTGCAGACTTCCACTTGGGCAGATAAACAAAATGTACGTTGGTGAATATCTTTTCCAGCTCGGCCTTATAGCCCATATCCTCCTCGCTTTGGGCAAAGGTGAGCAGGTGCAATTCATGCGCACCTTTCAACCTTTTTGCAAGATTGAATATCTTCAGCTTATCACCTCTGTATGGCGGATACGGAACACGGTTCGCCAGAAATAGTATTTTCATAAATTTCAATTAGCTGATTAGCTGATACGCCAATTAGCTAATGCTCAAAATGGCTGATAAAAATTTGAATCTACTTTACTACATCAATTAAAAAAACTAACGACATTAGCTGATCAGCTAATCCTCACATCAGCCAATCACTTCAAAATCTCATGCCCCATTTTATCCCGTTTTGTTTGCAGGTAAAACTCGTTGTGCTCGTTTGGTACTATTTCAATCGGCACATTATCCACTATCTCCAGTCCGTAGCCTACAATTCCTGCACGCTTCTTGGGGTTGTTGGTCATCAGCCTCATTTTAGATACGCCCAGGTGGCGCAGTATTTGTGCACCTATGCCGTAGTCGCGCTGGTCGGTCTTGAAGCCGAGGGCGAGGTTGGCTTCCACGGTGTCTTTGCCTTCTTCCTGTAGCTTATATGCCTTGAGTTTATTGAACAGACCTATACCCCTTCCCTCCTGGTTCATGTACAGCACTACGCCTTTGCCGGCGGCTTCTACCATTTCCATGGCTTTCTCTAATTGGTCGCCGCAATCGCAGCGCAGCGAGTGCAGTATATCGCCCGTAAAGCAACTGCTGTGCACGCGCACCAGTACCGGCTCATCGGGCGCCCATGTGCCTTTCACCAATGCCAGGTGGTTCTCGCCTGTATTCGTTTGGCGGAAGGCCACCAGCTCAAAGTCGCCATGCTTGGTAGGCATATGCACGCGCACCTCTTCTTTGATCAATGTTTCTGTCTTCAGCCTGTAGCTGATGAGGTCCTTTATAGAAATGATCTTGAGGTCAAATTTCTTAGCGATCTCCAGCAGTTCAGGCAGTCGTGCCATGGTGCCGTCATCGTTCATTATCTCTACCAGCACACCGGCGGACTCAAAGCCTGCCAGCCGTGCCAGGTCTACTGTGGCCTCGGTATGTCCGCTGCGGCGCAGCACACCTTCGTCCTTTGCACGTAGCGGGAAGATATGCCCTGGCCGTCCAAGGTCTTCCGGTTTGGTATTGGGGTCTATGAGCGCTTGTACGGTCTTGGCCCTGTCTTGTGCCGATATACCCGTAGTGCAACCATGCCCTATCAGGTCCACAGATACGGTGAAGGGAGTCTGGTGCAAAACAGTATTGTTCTCCACCATCAGGCTCAGGTTCAGCTCTGCACAGCGGGTCTCGGTGAGTGGTGCGCAGATAAGCCCCCTCCCGTGTTTCGACATAAAATTGATGATCTCGGGGGTCACGTTTCTTGCAGCAGTGATAAAGTCGCCTTCGTTTTCCCGGTCCTCATCATCCACTACTATCAGTAGTTTTCCGTTCCTCAGGTCCTCCAGCGCAGATTCTATTGTATTCAGCATAATTTATTCAGTAGAAAGTATAAAGTAATTAGTCGAAAGCCACACATTATTGATAATGGCATTTATAATACCGCAAAGGTACGATGTATTTTATTCAGGGGGTAATTCAGGGGTATAGTATGGCTGTATAGGGCGATCAGGATAAACTATTGCAAACACATCCGTAATATTGTAACTTTATCCTAAATATTGCGCTATGAGTGTTGCAGAATTAAAGGAGGAAGCCATCCGGCAATTTGCCATAAAAGTAGGATCTATTGAGGACGAGACCGGCCTGAAGATCATGCTTGAATTTCTTGGCGGCATAAAATCCGGTGATAATAACAGCATGAATTTATCTCACCATTATAGCCATATTAAATCCAAATATAGCTCTGTTTTGAAAAAGCTGGCTGAATGATCTCCGAAATTGACATTTTGTTGCTACATGAATTCTCAATCCTAGACTTTGGAGGAGCAAAAGAAATAAGGGATAGAAACGCACTATTATCTGCGATCGCACGGCCATTTCAAACCTTTGATGGTAAAGACCTCTATCCTGGTCCTTTTGAAAAAGCAGCAGCGTTGGGCGAAAGTTTAATAATTAACCATCCATTTGTTGACGGTAATAAACGGACCGCATTTCTTGGAATGCTTGCTTTACTATCTGAATACGGCATTGAATTATCGACAGGCGAAAACGAGATGTATGATTTTATTATCGCAATGTCAACAGGGCAAATAAAGTACGAAGAAATAGTTGAATGGCTAATTGATAATAATAGATAAAACGCAACTCCCTTAACCATGAAAAATATCTCAATTCTGCTATTCATCATCCTGCCCTTAATTGTCTTTGCCCAGGAAACAAAAAAGGTTACTGAAAAACATACCAAACCCGACTATACTGAGAAATATCAAGTACTCCGATCTGATGGCACTACAAAACATGGCGAATACACAAAAACCTACAGCGGTTTGCAGGAAGAAACCGGCTACTACAAAAACGGATTTAAAGACAGCGTGTGGACATTGACAGACCTATCGGATGATCATATCATGGCGACCGGCAACTACACCAACGGCATTAAGACAGGCATATGGACTTACTACAAAACAAAAGACACCGTAGAGCGGAAATACGACTACTCTTTAAAACAAGTAGCATACTATTTAAAGGATACCTCACGTAAAGCGCTGGTAATTTCAGGGAATGATACAACTGAGGTCAAAGTAGACCGCCCTCCTTTTTGCTTGACCAGCCAAAAATTGTTGATAGACCTTCTTGGTCATAATCTGCATTACCCTGATGAAGCAAGAGAAAACGGCGAGGAAGGCAGAGTGCTGGTTGCTTTTATCGTAGACAGCAATGGCAGTACGGGTATGGCGTGGGTAAAAAAAGGTGTAACAAAAAGCCTTGATGCTGAAGCCCAGCGCGTGGGCAATATGATCCCGTTTGAGTGCATTCCGGCAATCCTCAACGGCAGGCCTGTTACTTCAATTTATGTTCAGCCTATGTCCTTCAAACTGGAATAGTAAAAACACAAGAGGCCCAATCTACTGTCTTTTTAACAAACCTTCCACTTCATCGGTCACATCCCGCATTACTTTGTGTTGCTCGTACTTTTCTTCAATGAGCGCTCGGGCATTCGCACCCATTTTTTCGGCAAGTTCTTTATTGTCCATGCACCATTTGATGGCCTTGGCGAAGTCTTCGGGCTTGCGTGCCTGCAGGTAGTGTTCTCCATTCCTTGCTTCTATACCTTTTATACCCGTAGGCGTAGTGATCACTATCTTACTTGCGGCCATAGCCTCCAGTATCTTCACTCGTATGCCGCCACCACTCCATAGCGGCACAATCAGGATCTTTTTATCCGCAATAAAATCTTCCGCACTCGCCACCTCGCTCAGGCAATGCACACCCGGCACATTTAGTTTCCTATACTCATCGGGCATTTTGCGCCCGGCGAAATAGAACTCAAAACCGGGCACAGCCTTCTGCACCTGCGGCCATGCTTTTTCTATAAACCATTTGACACCGGCACGGTTGGCTATCCAGTCCATAGCACCTATGTGGTAGCCTACCCACCGTTCATTGCCGCCCGGCTTTATTTTGGAGGTATCTATACTGAAGGGCGCTACGATCATGCGCTTCACATTCTCCAGCCGGTTCACTATACTTGCATCCTTCTCTGTGATCGGGAGCAGCAGGTCGTATTCCTTCCAGGCAGCCCGCTCAAAATTGCGCACCCTGGTAGCAAGGTTGCCAAAGTAGTATTGCATGATGATGTTCTTGTGCTTACCTGCCAGCCCCTGCCATATCTGGTATTCCACATTGTGCAGGCGCAGCACTGCTACCGCATTACCAACTTCGTGTATATCGGACAAGTAGGTAGAGAGGTATACACTTTCTATCTGCACCACATCAGGTTTAAAGTCTGCGAGTATCTCCCGTAATTTTGTTCTGTATGCTTCGTCGTAAAACCTCACTGCGTGCTCCGGCTCCCGGCTGAATACAAAATTTTTGAGTACCGAGTACCACTTCAGGTGATTGTCCACATCTACCCAGTCGAACCTGTATAGCTGCTTATATATTTTCGTGAGTTCTTCGTCCTTAATATGGTGGCGCGATGTATTCATAGCCAGCAGGTATACGTTCCACCCTTCGCGCTGATAGCCTTCTATCATTGCATTCATGGCCAGATTGCCCCCATCTTTCAATGGGTAAGGCACACGATTGGTCAGTATCAGTATTTTGCGGGGGATCATACAGGCTGCTAAAATAGGCAACTTGCAGGATTAACCATACAGAAGCAGGCTTTAGCGGTTAAATCATTATTTTTGACGGATAAGCACTACCATGCCCGCAAAAAAGATCGTTTTCCTCGGCTCCAAGCCCATCGGCTATGAATGCCTCGCCCACCTCATTGAGCAGAAAGATAAACTGGATATAGAAATAACAGGGCTGCTCACCCATGCCCGCAAAGAATTCGGCAATGCGCACGACCTTAATATACTGGCGCAGGAGCATAACATACCCATACTCGACAGCCTGAACGACCTGCCCCACTGCGACATCATCTACTCTGTACAGCACCACGAGATCATCAAACAGGAACATATAGATAAAGCCGTACAAATAGCAGTGAACCTGCACATGGCCCCTCTGCCAGAGTACCGGGGCAGCAACCAGTTCTCCTATTCTATACTCGATGGCAAAACAGAATTCGGCACCACCATTCACCGGATAGATACCCGCATTGACCACGGTGATATATTATTTCAAAAACGCTTCCCGGTACCGGATAACTGCTGGGTACACGACCTGTATCAGCTCACTTATAATGCCTCATTAAATTTGTTTCGGCAAACACTGGCTCATGTGGTCAGCGGCAATTACAACCCGGTAGCACAGCAGCTCCTCGAGGCCAAATACGGCACCAGCCTGCATTACCGCCACGAAGCAGCGGCTATAAAAATAATTGACCTGGCATGGGATAATGAAAAGATAGAACGCCATATTCGCGCCACATCAATGCCCGGTTTTGAGCCGCCGTACTGTTTTATTGATGGGAAGAAGGTGCACCTTACACTGCCTCAATAAATAACACAATCGAAGTCAGTTTGGATTTTGGAATTTGGACAATAGAATTTGACTTTTAAGCCATTCCCATTTCCTCAAAACTGAGCATTTTATTCTGCTCAGTATCCCACACCTTCAATCGCAGACAGGCTACGATATCAGATGGTTTAAGGGTGGTCATCTTTGGCTCCTGCAATTCAGGGATCGCAGCCATAGCCTCCGGCAAACGATAGAACGGAATTTTTGAATTGAGGTGGTGAATATGGTGAAAGCCAATGTTGGCAGTAACCCACTGCATAAAGGGGTTAAGGTCCATAAAGCTCGAAGACTCTAATGCAGCATGAGTGTAAGTCCACTCCACATTCTTCTTATAGGTAACACCGGGGAAATTATGCTGTGCATAAAACAGATAAGAACCCAGCATATGCGACAAAAAGAAAGGCAGGAAGAAGGTAAGGAACCACACCAGCCAGCCGAACTTTACAAAAAGAAAAACAGCGATAGAAAAATGTAGTATCAGTACCGCCAGCGAATCCCAGTGCCTGCGGGGGTTGCTCATAAATGACTGCACACACATACCGTAGATGAACGTAGTAAAGTACGCAAAGAACATATTGAGCGGATGGCGCACAGCGAGGTATTCAAAGCGTTCCATCTTACTGGCCTCCATAAATTTCTGCTTGGTCATTATAGGAAACGATCCTATGCTGGCGCTGAACAGTTTGGCATTATGCCCGTGGTGGTGATCGTGCGAGCGCTTCCAGATATTGGGGGGCGTGATCATATAAATACCAAATATGGTAAATATCGCATTCGCTATTGCAGACTTGCGCAATATAGTATGGTGCTGATAATCATGAAATATGATGAAAAATCTTGACAGCATCATTGCAGCAAATACACTGGACAGTACCCTTAAAAAGATACTAGGCAGAAAATATGTGCCCAATATGGCTCCAATAAGCAAAAAGAATGATGTAAGCGTATAGTACCAACTCTTCCACCTTATCTCTTTCGCGTATGGTTTTGTAGCCAGTATAAGTTCTTTACCGGTAAGCATGTACAAATTTAAGCAACATTTAGAAATAAAAATAACCCCAGCGGGTATAATGTGTTAAAATAAGGATCGCTGTGCATCACAGACCCTTATATAATATTTTTTTTCTGCTGTAAAGCAGTAATAATTCTCCAAATTTTTTAACCTATTTACACTTTTCAGGATA
>CAIRES010000006.1 GCA_903877645.1 uncultured Bacteroidota bacterium
ATATTCCCGGGCAATAAAACGTATGAATGAAATATCGTGACGTGGCCCACGACTGCCTTTTTGACCTTTCCGGCCCTGATCTTTACTTAGCTTTTCCATTTGTTACACTTTTTAAGTGTAAACTTTTTTCAGGACTAGACAAAATAAGTCCGGATTTTGATTTACACGCGTGCGGCCCGATTTCCCACATAAAAGCAGGACCTTGTACCAGGAAATTTATTCTGTTCAACCGAGGAGAATGTCCCACTGCTGAAAACTTTTTTTATGTGGATAAAACATATGGTTTTATTTTGCGTGTGATAGTATTGATAGGGGTTTTGGTCGTATTTAATTTTTCAGATGTCCCATTGGATGTCCCATTTTTATTGGGTGGGACATTTGATAGTCCTACGTTTACTTTACACTCTGAGCGGTAGCTTTAATTGAAAACTTAAAATGAGCAATAAGGATTATCATTAAGTTCACGAAAGCCCACAAATGATTGTGTGGTAGAGAAATCGACTTTAACGACATAAAGGTCGCTAAGAAAGAAATATGCTCCAAGACGTTTTATCTATAGACCCTTTTATAAAATAGATATTTGGTGTGTTGTAATATGATTGAATTTTATTATTTCACGAAATTGGCTTAAATTTGGTATGCATTACATGCCAGGTTGATGTATTAAATCCTAAAGCGAATAAACTGTTGCAAAATATTGCAGACCTTGGTCTATTGCTATCAAAGAGGATGAATTTTTGAAGGTCGTAAATAAGCCAAAGACGAAGGCTGCTGGTGATGTTCCTTCTATGGATGAAATTACGAAAGAGGTAGAGTAAGTAAGGGCGAAACGCTATGCGAAAAGCAAAGGATAAAATTATTATTTATGTCAATCTTTGTGGACATAAGCGGAAAACTTTCCCGGTACCCTATTGCATGCAATATCTATTCGTAGTTATCTGTATATTATTTTTTTCGGAATCTGCTATTTGTCAACAGAATTTTGATAGCTCTAGGTGTAACAGAATCTATAATGGATATATAATGAGGATTTTTCAAAAAGGAGAAAAATTCAGATTACTGACAGCAGATTTTTTTTACAGTGACAAATTGCCAAAAATTGAGGATAATATCGATTTTGATCAAATGTTGAATGATTGTGTTTTTTTAAATGAGAGGTATTATGAAAATACAAACTCAAATATTGTATACTCTTCAAGTCTGTTTTCGTTTTATTATTTGAGTGATGCCTATAAGAAGGTCGATGTAAATAATTACGGAAATATCAATTTATAGGGTTGTTATTTCTGGTTTTGTCGAAAATGAGCCGATAACTAATTATCGAATAATGAATAAATCATGGCACCGAGAATCTATGGCTAAAAACAGCACTAAAAAGTACAACATTATGTATCCGGACATGATTATTTGTTGGTAATACTTTTAGATAAAACCAAGATCTGAGTCATCCACAAAAATCACAGTTTGGGACGTTCACCGAATTTTTCTGATCGTAGGGTGTTATTCGGAACGTGAAACTGAAGTAAATGAATTCGTATTTACTACCCGGCGTGGACCGAAGAGTCCTACGCTGAAAAAATGCAATTAGCCATCGCCGAAGGCACAAAACATAATGGGACATCTGAAAAATAAAACGCGTCTAAAACCCCTTCGATGGCCATAGCTTTAGAGACGGCGGTTTCCCAATAAACACTTATAGATAAAATGCTATCGGATTTATCCAAATAAGAAATTTTCAGTGTATGGAACATTAGCATTTTTTGCCAATCACAGGGTTAGTGAAGAAAGCAAACAATGGCATAAAAGCGGAATAGAGGAAGGGAATCTTAATCATCATATCCCTGCTCCTGCAGCATCTCTTTCCATTCGGGGCCGAGCTGGAGGGAGGAGCCGATGTAGAGCTTCATGAGTTGCACCATTTCTTCTGCGTTCCAGGAGTAAACCCCGGAGGCAAAATATACACGGCCTTCGTAGGAGTCGAAATACATGTTGCCGTTGTGGTGCAGGCTTTGTATCAGGTGGTCCTGTGTGTCGAAGCCCAGGTAGTCAAAGCTGTGGCCTTTCAGCGGGTGGTCGGCCTTTTTGGGTTTACCCTCGTAGTGCAGTGCGCCTATCTCCCGCCAGTCGTACTTGCGGATATTCTTTCCGAAGAACGTTTTGCGGATGATGGTCAGCGAGCGCTGGTCGAGCAGTAATTGCTCGTCATAAAATATGCGCGACAAAAAGCGGTACGCCGCAAGCATGAATATGGCCGAGGCGCCCACGCAGGCTACAATATGCACAGTGCTATGCCTCAGCGGCATAGCTTGCAGCATGAAGATGGTGGCCATGCAACCGGTAAAGATGAGTTCGGCAATATACAGCGCCCGCACACGTTTGTCCGTGCGGTTGCCCAGCCTGATGAGCAGGCTGCGGTCGCCCCAGTAATATGTGATCTCGTTTTTCTTCACCTATAAATTAACGTAAAAAATAAATAATTATTATGCTACTGTATTTAAAATCGTTGTCATTATGTCGTCCTGTACTATTTCCGCACTAAATACCATGCCAAATTCCTGCTTCAGTATATCTTTTACTTCCTGTTCATCTACCGGGCGTCCCAGTTCCTTCTGCATCGAAGTTACTTTTTTATCAGTTAGGCCGCAGGGTACTATATAGTCGAAGTACCGGAGGTCTGTGTTTACATTCAGTGCCAGGCCATGCATGGTCACCCATCTGCTGCAACGCACGCCCATGGCGCATATTTTGCGGGCTTTGCCGGGTATATCTGCATCCAGCCACACGCCGGTAGCCCCGGGCAGCCTGCCGCCTTCTATGCCGTAATGCAATAACATACGAATAATAGCCTCTTCCAGATTTCTCATGTACTTGCCGAGGTCGGTCTCAAATTTTTCGAGGTCGAGGATGGGGTAGGCTACCACCTGGCCAGGGCCGTGGTAAGTAATATCGCCGCCCCTGTTGGTTTTAAAGAAAGATACGCCCAGCTCCTGCAGGCGCGCATCATTGACCAGCAGGTTTTCGATATGGCCGCTTTTGCCCAGTGTATATACATGGGGGTGTTCGCAAAAGAGCAGGTGATGTTGTGTTTCTTCATGTATATCTTCCGGCGATGGGTTGAAACGCCTGGCCTTGATGCGCAGCGCAGCCTGCATCAGGTTTTCCTGGTAGTCCCAGGCGGCATCGTATGGCATCAGCCCCAGATCTCTGAATAATATCGTTTCCATAAAAGGGATATGCAAATTACGGATTTTTCAGATAATTGGCATTTCGTTCTTGTTAAGGTATTATTACCAAAAATTATAGTACGGGGCACCTGTAGCACATTCTCGCATTTGCACATTAAATTTGCCCCATGTCTGACATTTCAAATTTCGACCCGAATTCAGTAGGATTAAAATCTAATAATATATTTGGCTTGCCTTTTGGCGAGAATGATGCCGAATTGGTATTGCTGCCCATACCGTGGGAAGTAACGGTCTCTTATCGGCCCGGTACCGGACGCGGCCCCGAAAAAATATTTGACGCCGCCATGCAGGTAGACCTTTATGACCCCGATGTAGTAGACGGCTGGAAGAAGGGCTTTTATATGCTGCCCATTGATAAAAACATCCGCACCAAGAGCGACTACCTGCGCCAGTGTGCAGAGCTCATCATATCAGACATCATAGAAGGTGGCGTGATAGCAGAGAATGAGCAGCTGAGCAATAAAATGAAAGAGATCAATGAAGGTGGTGAAATGCTGCTGAACTGGGTCTATGAAATGACGCTGAGCCTGATGAAGGAAGGCAAGAAGGTGGGCCTGATAGGTGGCGACCACAGTACGCCACTCGGCTACATCAAAGCGCTGGGCGTGTTGCACGAAGACTTTGCGGTACTGCAAATAGATGCCCATGCCGACCTGCGCGAGGCGTATGAGGGCTTTACCTATTCTCACGCCTCTATCATGTACAATGTGCTGCAACAGGTGCCGCAGGTGAAGAAGCTGGTGCAGGTGGGTATACGTGATTATTGTGATGAGGAGCTTCAAATGATCAACGGTAGCAATGGCCGCGTAGTAACGTTTTTTGATAAAGACATCAAGGCGCAGCAATATGAAGGCGCTACATGGAAAGACATCTGCAAGCAAGTGATCGATACACTGCCACAGAAAGTGTACATCAGTTTTGATATAGATGGGCTGGATCCGAAGTTATGCCCTAATACAGGAACGCCGGTGCCCGGTGGATTTGAAACGGAGCAGGTGTTCTATCTCTTCAAGATGCTGCACCAGAGCGGCAGGCAGCTCATCGGCTTTGATGTGAACGAAGTATCCGGCGGTGACCACAGAGGCGACAGCATAGATGCTATGGTGGGCGCGAGGGTGTTGTATAAGCTGTGTAATTTTATGGTGGCGTAGAGCCGAATTAATGGCGCGAGAATTTCTACCACATAGGCACATAGAGTCACATAGCTCCTCAATAGCTATCGGGATGGTCTGCACTCATTTTATTTAGCTTTATGGAACGGGTTGTAAGCGGAAATGTTGGTGGAGGTTATCGTTTATTTTAAGGGTTCGCTTCATCCCCCATATTATCATGCATTGAATGAGATCCAAATTTTCCTTGTTCTCTAAATTGATAATAATCTCCTGAAGCATCTAATTTTCGTTCTTCTTTATATTCATGTTTACTATCACTAATTTCAAAATCTGGATTTAAAATAGGTTTTTTAGTAGGTGTGTTTATTGAGGAATTATTAAACTGCTTTGGTTTTTTATTTCCTTTTATAAACCTGTTATCTATTGTTTTTTTATTTTGCTTCTTAGTTATAACTGGAGACTTTTTTTTATTTTTCTGAGTTTCATTTTCATGAATTTCCTTATTTTTTAGAAGCCTCAAATTTTCTTCCCATTTTATTAAATCGCTTAAAATGAAAGTAGTTTTCATGGCATTCTTAATCTTCTTATTATCTTTCGCTATTTTATTATTTTTCAGTGTAGTACCTTTTGGCAATATTTTATGTTCAATTCCATGTTTAGCCCGTTTATTTCTCCCAAATTTTTCTCGCAAAGCGTCATACATTTTTTCCGTTAGCTCGGTGGCTGGATTACTTTCGATGTTATCACCTTTTTGAGAAAAAAAATCTGTGATGGTTTCCATCCCAATATTAAATTCTTTAGCAACTACATATAAGCTTCTCAGACTAAAGCTATTATTACTCGTTCTTGTTTTATATGGTATATCATTATCTTTTTTCAAGTTTGCTATGGCATTATTTATTTTTTCAAATTGGCTATGTAACGATTGATGTTTTACCTGAGGTTCATTTTTATCGGTTAAATGAGGCTTTGAGGCGATCAAATGCAAGCTCTCAATTATATAGCCTGTTCCTTGGCACCAATCGCAATCGGTGCCTCTCGAGCCATTGCAACGGCATTTTATTGGTTTTGATTTGTCTGTAGCCTTCATTTTTTTTATTTATAGCTAATGCATGCAATGAGGTGTAAGTCTGAAAATATGATTTGGCAACTTTTTAAAAGTTCTAATCTAACGTGGACCAATTAGCCTATGTGTTGGCAATAAATAATGCGGAGTAGGTATAACCGATTTCCGCTACGCACTCATTTGCTTGCGCACAGCTTTTACTTCTGCTATACCCTGGAAGAGGTACACCTTGCCATTGATGATGTTCTTGCATTTGTGGCGGGTGCGCAGCTTTTCTATCTTTTGGTACACCTGTCCGTCTTCTGTTTCAAAGAGTTGGTTGATGCCCACTTCGTCTACCAGTTTAAAGCCGGGTTTGTGCTCATCATAGCGGTACAATGCTTTGTACAGGTCGGCATCGGTGCAGGTACTTGCGGCAGGATTGTGTAAATAGGCATATAGTGCTTTTTCCACATCTCCCGGAAAGAAACGCTTGCCCATAAAGGGTATCAGTATATGCCTGAACTGTGTCTTCCATTCCTTGCCATGTGGCGGCGCTTTATGCTGAAAATGCTGGAATGTGAACATATGAGCCAGCTCATGCAGCAGGGTGATGAGGAAGCTATAGGGGTTAAGGTTGGCATTAATGCTGATGCGGTGGAAGGGCGCGTCAGGCACGGGATGGCGGTAATCGCCCAGCACACTTTTGCGCTCATGCGTAATGGTGAGGTGAATAGTATTGGTCTTAAAGAATGGCGCTACCTGCTCAAATGCGCCATGCGGTAAGAATTGCTCCAGGAAGTTTATCGACGTTTCTTGCTTGCCCATAAAATCTAATCTCTTGCTATTTTAGACAATAATAAAGTTTCGGTTACGGAGTATACTGCATAAATGCCACACAGCACAAACACCGTTTGCATATGAATGTGGCCTTTGTTAAGTACCGCATACACCAGCATAGCGATCATGCACACCATCAGCTTCAGAAAAGAGGAGCCGGAGACACCCCTTACAAACGCTGATGGATTGCTTTTTATTTTGTTCATCACCAGCACCCAGGCTATAAGTGCAAGTGCCGCCATTATTGCGTTTGCGGCCTCTAAGGTCACAAAGCTAAAGGCAGGCATATAGTTACACAGCGTGTAGAATGCTATACTAAGCAAAGCAAAAATTACTGTGATCGCTATGATGAACTGTTTCTTCATTTTTTTGGTTTACTGAATTCATTCATTATCTGCCACAAAGACAAACCCAATGCTGCAAGAGGAAAAAGGATAAGGAACACCGGTACTTTCCAGTGCAGCCATTGATCAATTTTATTTCCGCCCCACACTGCGATCAGCATCATCACCATCAATTGTGTGGCAAGCCCTGCGTAGCGCATTGTATTTTGTTGTCCGTCACTTTTCATTTTCTTCCGGCGCTCCTGTTTTTTTGTGAAAACAATTTCAGAAGTGAAAACCCGAATATTTTCTGAAAAGCCCTGTTTACCAGCTAAAAGTAGCAGAATGGACAGCAATTTAGGGAAAGAGTTTTGTTAATTTATCATTATTTTGGCTTCTATAGATTTGATTTTTTAGCTATTTTTGGACAATCAGGGTGATATTCCCTTTTTGAGTGAAATATGTATAATATTCTGACGGCTTTTACGTTATGAATATCAATAGAACGTGTAGACATTGAATTTTAAGGTAATATTATTTATTATATTAGGTTTTTTTCTGCTTAGTACATTAGCCTATACGCACCCGGTAATGAAGGATGCAGACTGGGAAAGTGACGAAGCCGCAGATACAAGCCATAAACCCAAAGCTGACAGCCTCCGCGAAGAGCGGGCGCGTATTGCCGACAGCACTAGGGATGCCCGTGCCCATATAGCAGATAGCACCCGCCTTGCCCGCAAACAAAAAACAGATAGTGTGCAGGCGGTCCGTAAACATTTTACAGACAGCACTACAGCACTACATAAGTACCGCGACAGCAAGCATTACCGCGACAGCGTTACCCGATCTCGCCTTGCCAAGAGCAATAGCCTCAAAAACGCACGGCAGGCACACATGGATTCCCTGACTGACGCCCGTAAGGCAGCTACCGAAAAACTGGCCGCGATACGGAAAGAGAAAACCGACAGCATAAGGACCATTCAGAAAAAACGGACGGACAACCTTGCCCGGATCAAAAAATACAAAACCAGTAAGCGGTATGCAGATAGTGTATCTATTGTGAAGCATGACCATATGGACAGCATTAAGACTGCCCAGGCAACTTTCAGGGATAACCTGGCCGCTACAAGGAAGCATTCCCTGGACAGCGCCAAGAGGTCCAGAACGCGCATCATGGACAGCATAAAGACCGTGCGTACAAAGCACATGGACAGCCTCAAGCTGGTGCGCAAAACTAGAACGGACAGCCTGGCCAAAATAAAGAAGCAGAAGGAGGCGTTGGCCAAAGCGAAAGAGAAGAAAAAAGAAGACTCGCAGAAGCTGAAGCTGGAAATAAAAATGAAGCAGAAGCATGAAGCATGGACCAATAAATCTATGCTGAAGAAACGCTGGTCGCCGCTGCGCAGGTTCCTGCAAAACTCCTTTACCCATTACAACTACTACTACAATGCCAACAAAAAGATGGAGGAGGCATTGACGAATATGCAGCGAACGCGGAAGGAGAACTATGATTCCCTCATAGGGCTTTATCCGTTTGACCCTAACCGGGATTCATCCATGATGTCATCGGACATGGACACCATAGTACGCAAAATATCTGTAGCGATACAGATACATGACCCGCGTGTGAAGTGGTCGAACGACCTGTATCTATTGCTGGGAGAGGCGTTTTACTACAGGGGCAGATACGATAATGCTTCCACTGCGTTCAGGTATATTATTGCCAAGGATGAAGAAGCGAAAAAGAAGGAACATGCCAAAGACGGCTATAGCGGTGGGCATAGCAAGGAAGGGCCGTCGATTGTAGATGAAGAAAAGAAATCGAGGCTTGATTTTCTGAAGCATAAATCGGTACATAACGAGTCTATACTGTGGCTGGCACGCACCTATACCGAGTCGCACCAGGTGGAGAATGCACAGGCCATCCTTTCACTGCTGGATTCTGATCCTAAATTCCCCGAGGACCTTAAGGGCCGCCTGGCTGTTGAAAAGGCATTTGCCTACCTTGCCGATAATAACCGTACCGAAGCGACCAAGCAACTGATGGTGGCAGAAGACGATAACAACCTGCCTTACTGGCTGCGCATGAGGGCCGCCTTCCTGAACGGGCAGATGATGCAGAACGCGGGCGATTACAAAGGCTCGGCAGCCAGCTTTGAAAAGGTATTGTCGTACTACCCCAAGATCGAAATGGATTTTTATTGCCGCAAGTATATTGCCTTTAATAAACTACAGGCCGGCGAGGATGTGGCCGAAGCAATGCGCCCGCTAAAAAAAGTGCTCAACGATGGTAAATATGTGAACTACTATGACCAGGTTTATTTTGTGCTGGGCCAGTTGGCTATAAAAGCCAATGAGAATGATCAGGCGATCACTTACTTCTCTAAGAGCGCCAATGCCCCTAAAGCGACCAGGAAACAGAAGGCGATCTCTTTTGCCGCGTTGGGTGATGTGTACTATGCTTCTTCCAACTATTACGGGGCTAAGAGTGCGTACGACAGCGCCGCAAAATATGCTTC
This sequence comes from uncultured Bacteroidota bacterium, assembly GCA_903877645.1. Taxonomy (GTDB): domain Bacteria; phylum Bacteroidota; class Bacteroidia; order Chitinophagales; family Chitinophagaceae; genus Nemorincola. Next base: position 9,085 of record CAIRES010000006.1, read on the forward strand.
CGGGGCTGCTAAAGACCCTACTGTGATCACTGCTGTGCAAAGAGGCAAAGGGCTGGAGGAAATTGCTGCGCCTGCCAAAGTGATACACGACCAGGATAGCCTGATAGACCTCGCAGCAATGAGCCGGAGAGAGCAGGAAGCTGTCGTTAGGAAATACCTGCGTTACCTCGAAAAAATGCAGGAAGACAGTATTAGTAATGCGCAAAATTCGGGTGTCGCAGCGGTAGCCGCGGCCACATCAGATGATGAAACCGGTAAAGGCGGTGATAGCTGGTATTTCAGCAACCCATCGCTGATGACGCAGGGTAGTACCGATTTTAAAAAGAAATTTGGCAACCGCCCCCTTACCGATAACTGGCGCAGGGCGGCGGCCGGTAGCTTCGGCAGTGGCTCATCGGGCGATGATGTGCTGGCTGATGAGAGTAGTGATAAAAATGATGGCCTCCCTACCGAAGAAAGCCTGATGGCACGCATACCCAATACGCCGCAGCAAAAAGAGCTGTCAGCCAAAATGGAGGCAAGGGCATACCTGCTGCTGGCCAAAGCGTATGTGAAGCAACTGGACGATTATGATATGGCCAATAATACGCTTGACACACTGGATATACGCTTCCCTAAAAATAATGTAAAGGAAGAAGAACTTTACCTGCGCTACCAGGTAGCCATGAAACAGAACAAGTTTGATAAGGCAAAAATGTATAGCGATGAGCTGCTGGCTAAATACCCCACATCGCAATACGCAAGTAGTGTGCGCCCACGCACCAGCGAAAGCAAGGGTGATGAACGCATAGCCGGCCAAACTGTTGCCGACTACTTCGATGCCACCTACACACTGGTGATGCAGCACCAATACACCGAAGCATTGATGCGCATCAATAATGCCAAACACCGGTTTGATAACCCGACGTATAAAAAACGTTTCGAAATAGCGGAGGCAATGGCGTATGCAGGCTCTGGCGATTTTGATAAGGCGGATTCAGGTATTGCAAAATTCATCCACACTTACCCTTCTGATACGCTTACGCCATGGGCCATTGAGGTAAAGCAGCACATTAAAGAGGTGCGCAATGGTGGCTTGCCGTCGTGGTACGATGAGGCGGTGCTGGCTTCTAAAAATGCATCTAAGGCAGATAGCGTTGCGGCCCTGGCTAAAATAGCAAAGGCAAAGGCCATAGTAGTAGCAGCAGTAAAGGCTGCCGGCCCTGTGGTGCCTGATCAGTATGCCTACAATGCCGATAGCGCCCACTATTGTATCATCGTATTGCCGGGTATCGACTCCCGCACAGGGCCGTTGAAGCAATCCATTAAAGATATGAATGCTTCCGGGCATGATTCGGACAAAATAAGCGTGCTGCTGGATATGTACAATGTAGGGCAGGGGGTGCTGATAATGAAAGGGTTTCATAATGCAGCGCAGGCAAAGAGCTATATGAGCGATCTGCTGGCAACGGACAATTTCAAAGGGTATGCCCCTGAAGAACTGCATGTGGAGGTGATCTCGGCATTTAACTACCGCAAGATGTTTGCTGATAAGAACGCAGATACCTACCTCAGTTTCTATAGTGCCAATTACAAGTGATCCCGCTGCAGGCATTACCCCCGGTATTCGTCATTAACGAAACAATAAGGTTTAAGTAGTAAATATTAACTTCCTTTCTTCATAAGTTTGGAGGAATATTTACGTCAAACCAACTGTTCTTTTATAAGATGATCCGTTATGTAGCTTTTTTAGATGGCATAAATGTGAGCGGCCGCGAGGTGGTGAGTATGGAGGAGCTTGCTGATCATTTTGTGCTGCCGGGCTTTAATAATATCTCCACTTTTATACAGAGCGGCAATGTGCTGTTTGAAACGGAGGAGACGGAAGAGACCGTGCTGCAACAACAAATAGAAAAGCAGCTCAAAGAAAAGCTGGGCTATGAAGTAGTCGTAATAGTGCGGAGGTTTGATGAACTACATAATGTGATCAGAAACAACCCATACGAAGATCTGAAGTTGAGCGATAACAGGAGCCTTTATGTTACCTTTTTATCGGCTATGCCACCTTATGCCGTGCGGGGTGCATTAGGTGTCTATTCTAATGATGCAGAGGATGCCCGTATCGTAAGAAAGGAGGTGTATATCCTCACTGCCAATTACGGCCAAACCTGCTTTCCCAATTCCCTGATCGAAAAAAAACTGGGGCTCTCTGCCACTACCCGCAACTGGGCTACCTTGAATAAGATAGCGGAATTGTAACGTGTAGTCGGTTAAAATTCAATGCATCATTGCTTATTTCCCGGTATTTTCACATCTTTGTCCAAATCTATTTTTATGAGATCTGCATTTTGGATATTCATCCTTTTTTTGTCTGCTCCTGTAGCTGTGTTAGCGCAGGATGGGTACGTATATAACGGCCGTCCGCAGCGCGAGGAGCCAAGTACGCTCTCCATATTCTCGGAAAACGGTGCTCCATTCTTCCTGGTGCTTAACGGAGTGAACCAGAATAATGTGCCGCAAACCAAGATACGTGTAGAGGGCCTGCCGCAATATGGTAATGACATAGAGATTCTGTTTGCAGATAACCGCACGCCGGGTATCCGTAAAACCGTGAACATAGCAGATCCTGTAGATGGCAAGGCGGTGAATATGACGCTGAAGATAGTTATGGGCAGGGAAGGTGCACGGCTTAGATTTGTGAAATGTTCTGAGATAGATCATAACTACCGCCCGCCGCATGATGAATATGTGATGAGCTATGGCAGACCGCAGCAGGTAACGCGTACCACCACCACTATTACGACCACTAATAATAATGACAGCTATCAGCCACCGGCGCAGCCCGCAGGCCCACCGGCAGTAGATCGTGGCACTTTCGCCGAAATGAAGAAGAGTATTGCGGCTGTTAATTTTGACGATACAAGAATATCTACCGCCAAGACCATTATTAAGAACAACTACTTTACCACGGACCAGGTAATGGAACTGTGCAGGCTGTTCTCCTTTGACGACTCAAAGCTGGATGTAGCCAAGTATGCATACAGCCATACTGTTGATGCAAATAACTACTTTAAAGTGGCCAATGTTTTCAGCTTTGATGCCAATAAGCAGGCGCTCAATGATTACATCAGCAGCCAGCCACACTAAACGCAGGACTCAGTTCATTTAAAGAGCCGGGTGCATTTTTTGCATCCGGCTTTACTTTTTTATAACTAATTTTATGCCCTGATGAATATACTCATACAGCAGATCATTAATGACCCCATTGCCACATTGCTTATCATAGGCAATCTCGTTATTATTGAGAGCCTGCTGTCGGTAGATAATGCTGCCGTGCTGGCCACAATGGTCATTGAGCTGCCTACGCACCAAAGAAAACGGGCATTGAAGTATGGTATCTTTGGGGCATACCTGTTCAGGGGTATCTGCCTGTTTTTTGCGGCTTTATTAGTAAAGGTATGGTGGCTGAAGGCTGCCGGTGGCCTGTACTTGCTATACCTCACCTGGGAGTGGTGGAAGAAGAAACGGCAGAAAGAAAGCGGAGAAAAAAAGATCAAAAAAGAGAACAGCGCCTTCTATAATTTCACGGTGGGCCGCCTGGGCAATTTCTGGGCTACGGTCATTTCTGTGGAACTGATGGACCTTGCCTTTTCTATAGATAATGTATTTGCCGCAGTGGCTTTCTCTAAGAATATCCTCATTATCCTTTGCGGGGTGTTCATCGGTATCCTGGCTATGCGTTTCGTGGCTCAGGGCTTTGTGCAGCTCATGGAGCGTTTCCCGTTTCTTGAGTCGTGTGCCTATGCAGTGATCGCATTGCTGGGCATCAAACTTTTGGCCTCATTGTATGAGCATTTTTATCCCCAGGCACAGCTAACACAAATGCTGGAAAGCCATACTGCCGACTGGCTTACCTCTGGCATTACGCTGGCTATCTTCTTCATTCCTATGCTCACCAGCAGGTTGTTTGGCATACCTAAGAAGTAGTTAAGGCTTTTTGAGTATCGCCATCGTCAACCGGCTCACGCACACCAGCTTTTCTTTTTCATCGCGTATGCGTATATCCCATACATGGGTAGTAGCGCCCAGGTGCAGTGGCTCGGCTGTTGCCGTCACTATGCCGTCTTTTTTGCCACGCAGGTGATTGCAGTTGATCTCAATACCCACACATATCTGTTTTTCTCTATCAATACATAGCGAGGAGGCCACACTGCCTATGGTTTCGGCAAGGGCTGCTGATGCGCCGCCGTGCAGCAAACCATACGGTTGCCGGGTTCGTATATCTACAGGCATGGCGGCTTTTAGCTGGTTTGTTGTGATTTCTACAAACAAAATGCCCAATATTTCAGACATTGTATCTTTGGAGAGTTCATTGAGCTCATCTAAGGTGGCATGATTTTTCCATATAGTTTTTGACATATTTCATGTGTATTTATTTGTTAAAAATATAGGTAAAGCATATTATACAATGATTAAGCAATAATATTAAATTTGCTGCGGTATCATATTAGTCTCAGTAAGCTTATACGAATGTAATTTATGCAAACAATTTTGATTGCAGGCGCCGGCAAGTCGTCGATTTACCTGATTGAGTACATTCTTACACATGCCCAGCGTAATAAATGGAAGGTGATCGTCGCTGATGGCGATGCTACCGCAATAAAGGAAAAAATAGCCGGTAACAAAAATGCCGAAGCTGTTGTTATCGACATCACCAATACTGCTGATAGGGAAGCACTGGTGAAACGTGCTGATATGGTATTGTCGCTGATGCCGCCACAACTGCATCTGCTGCTGGCAAAGGATTGCCTCAAGTATAAAAAAGACCTCATCACCTCCTCCTATATTTCTGATGAAATGAGTGCGATGAGCAAAGAGGTGAAAGAGGCCGGCCTTATGTTTATGTGCGAGATGGGCCTTGACCCCGGCATAGATCACATGACAGCCACCCGCATCATACACAGCATACACCGCGCTGCCGGCATTATTACTAGTTTTAAGTCCTACTGCGGTGGGCTTATCGCACCGGAAAGTGACAATAATCCATGGCATTATAAATTCACCTGGAACCCTAAGAATGTTATATCAGCGGGCGCAGGCGGGGCTAAATATTTATCTAAAGGCAAGCATGTAGAATTGCCTTTAGATAAGATGTTTGAGCAAAACAAGAAGATCACCGTTCCTGGGCTGGGATCACTGGCTTATTACCCCAACAGGGATTCACTGCACTACCTGGGCATCTATGATATACCTGACGTGCACACCTTTATGCGCGCCACATTGCGCCATCCTGCGTTTTGCAAAGGCTGGGATGCTATCATCGCCCTCGGGCTCACTGATGCCACTGATGCGCATGAAGGCAAGGGTAATACCCTCGCAGGCTGGATGAAGAAAAAGACCGGCCTGGCAGATATGAAAGCAGTTTCCAAAAAACTGGGTGCAATGGCGGATGAGAAAGTGATAGCTATGCTGCAATGGCTGGGCTTGTTTGATGAGACACCATTGCCGGCAGGCAAGCACTCATCAGCCGACATCCTGCTCACATTGCTGCTGGAAAAATGGAAGATGGAACCGGGCGATACCGATATGGTGGTAATGCAGCATGAATTTGAATACGAGCACCGCGATAAAAAAACAAAGATCACCAGCTCTATGGTGCTGAGGGGCGACGATACAGAACACTCTGCAATGGCCAAAACAGTAGGGCTGCCAATGGCGATACTTGCACGGCTGGTACTCACCAAAAAGATAACAAAACCAACAGGAGTGTTGCTGCCCAACATGGCATCTGTATACCGCCCGGTACTTACCGAGCTGGCGCATCACGGTATTGTATTTACAGAAGAGATTGAGTAGGGTAATTTGTACGCGCGAGATTTTCTTTCACATAGGCACATAGGGCACATAGTCTATGTGGTCTGTACTTCATTAGTTTGAGTACACATAGGTATAATCACTCCCACCTATATGGTATATGTGCCTATGTGATAGCCTTAAGTAGCACGATATCTTTCCTGTGTTGCTCACACAATAGGCATGTAGCTGGAATTGGAATTTGTGCCCTGAGAATTGGAATTTGTACTATGGAATTTGTACCCTGGAATTTTGAATTTGCCTTTTGGGATTTACTTAATGTGCCTTTTCATTTCTCGTTCCACATCGCGGCTGCGAATGGTGTCGCGCTTGTCGTGCAGCTTCTTACCCTTGCCCAGGCCTATCTCTACTTTGGCATAGCCGTTCTCGTTGATGAACATGCTCAATGGCACTATGGTGAAGCCTTTTTCCTTCACCTTCAGGTGCCATTTGTTCAGCTCTTTTCGTTGCAGCAGTAATTTGCGGTCGTGTACAGGCGCGTGTCCGGCATAGCCGGCATTTACATACTCGGCTATATGCAGGCTTTTGATCCAGAGTTCGCCATCTTCAAAAAAGCAATAGCTGTCATTGAAACTTACCTTACCATTACGCACCGATTTGATCTCAGAACCCGAAAGCACTATACCCGCCTTCAGCCGGTCTTCAATGGCATATTCAAAGGTGGCAGGGCGGTTCTTTATGTATACGTTATCAGGCAAGGCGGATCAGGAAATTTGTATTATTGAGGACATTAAAAAATTAAGCCAATAGCATTGCAGCTAATGAAATGCATTGAGCTATTCAGTCGTTGGGTCATTATTAAGCGGCCTTCACGTACCACTCCAGCACCTGTGCCAGCTTATGTTTCAGTGTTTTGCGGTCTACTATAAAATCAAGGAACCCATGATCCAGCAGGAACTCAGAACGCTGAAAGCCTTCCGGCAGGTCTTTCTTGATCGTTTCCTTGATCACACGTGGCCCCGCGAAGCAAATGAGCGCCTTAGGCTCAGCAATATTGATATCGCCCAGCATGGCGTACGATGCGGTAACACCGCCGGTAGTAGGGTCGGTCATTAGTGATATATAAGGTAGCTGTGCCTTGGCCAGTTGTGTGAGCTTAGCTGCGGTCTTGGCCATCTGCATCAGTGAGAAAGCGCTCTCCATCATACGGGCTCCACCCGATTTGGAAATGACCATCAGCGGCATTTTGTGCGCAATACTGTAATCTATAGCACGGCTTATCTTTTCGCCCACCACCGAGCCCATAGACCCGCCAATGAAATTAAAGTTCATGCAGGCGATAACAAATCCTTGCCCGTTCAGCTTGCCTGCACCTACGGTCATGGCATCCTTAAGGCCGGTGCTTTTCTGTGCGTCTACCAGCCTGTCGCCGTAAGGCTTCATGTCCACAAAGCCCAGCTTGTCTTTCGGTACTATGTTCTCAAACAATAATTCGTATTCGTTGTTGTCAAACAGTATCTCGAAATATTCCTTTGAGTTAATGCGGTTATGGTAATTGCATTGATGGCAGATGTAAAGATTGTCATGCAGCTCTTTCACAGTAGTAGTGGCCTTACATTCCGGGCATTTGTGCCACAGCCCGTCAGGCGTTTCTTTCTTCTCTTCGGTACTCGTTAGTATTCCTTTCTTATTCCGACGAAACCAGGTTGATGACATACTTAGTTTTATTTAAGACAGGCGGCAAAGATACGGTTAAGGTTGATAATTTTATCGGTTGATATGGCGATAAGTTGATATGTTGAAACGTTGATTCGTAAATAGGTTGATACGTTGATAAGGCGGCAGATTAGTAAGTTGTATATTTGATCTATCTAAGTGCAATATGAAGATATTAACCTTTTTGTTTTTATTGGTTCTAAGTTTTGCATCTCCTGCGCAGACTTGTGAGCATTTTGATAGGAAACTGTTTTTCGCCGAATACATTAGGTAGGATCAGACAGCCTCTGCTGCAATTGAAGTTTTTCTTTAGGTCCGATAGCGCCTGGCTGTTTTCTGCCGCGCGTTTCTCCAATCAGGCCTTCGATACCTTTGTCCCGGTAC
>CAIRES010000007.1 GCA_903877645.1 uncultured Bacteroidota bacterium
CCTACGATGATTGCTGCTGCTACGATTACTTTAGAGATGATGTTTTTCATTTTGTTTGTTTTTAGTTTGGTTGAGTTATTTGATTAAGTTTGTTTGTTGCTGTTTGATAGGTATATAACCAACGACGTGCCAAACTCATAAAACATTGATAATCAATAAATTAAAATTCTGGCATGGTACAAAAATTCCATGCAGTGGAATGAATTTCTGAAAAACGGAAGAAAATGAAGAATTTGGCCCTAATGGTTGCCCCCAATAGCATAAAAACCCATGAAGTTTGGCAACTCATGGGCCTTATGATCTTTAAAACAGGAAAAATAAATTTGAATACTACGCCTCAAACAACCTTTTCACAAAACGCAGGTTATGGGTGCGCATCTTTAAGGATATGCTAATGATGCCCCCCTGATCTATTCTGTCTACTACTACCCTTCCGGATGTATCTGTGGCATGGATGATGGTCTGGTTATCTATCAGCAGGCCCACATGTACTATTTTGCCTTCCTTATTATCAAAGAAAGCGAGGTCGCCGCTTTGGGCATTTTGCAGGAAGTCTACAAGTTGGCCCTGTGCCGCTTGCTGCGGAGCATCGCGGGGTATGGCCAGGTTGCACAGTTTAAAGGCCATTTGAGTAAGGCCGGAGCAATCTATTCCATCTATACTACGGCCGCCCCAGTTATAGGGGGCATGCAGGTAGCGCATGGCAGCCTCTACCAGTCTGGCCCCATTCAGCTCGGCCTTGCGTACGTTCAGCTTCTTTCCTTTAAACCTGCCTGCTTCGGCTACCGGCTTTATCTTGCCGGCTTTCAGCCCGGTAAGCTCGCTGCCCATAGGAAGGAACATCTCCCCTTCGGTCATGATGAGTTTGGAAGAGTGTGAGGCTGCCAGGTATTTGGCGGCCTTCCGGTAATCTTTTTTAGGGAAGGTCGTGATCTGGGAAAGTTTACACCACCCTTCATAATCATCATTAGTGATATGTATGTGCGCCCACTCCTTATTATTAATGTCTATGATCTCCACCCTTTCGCCAAATAAAAGCTGGGTGGTTTGCTCGGCACGGTGATTGGCTTCGCTGCGTACAGGCATTACAGGTACATTACAATAAGCATAGGCGAGGGGTAATACCATATATTTATAGGTTCATTTTGATGACATAAAGGTAAGCAGCAGTGGATTTGCAGCCACAGGAAGTTTTAAACATTATGTAATTATATGTATGGGAGCAACCTGCCTCATACCGAAATCTTTGATTAACTTAGCACATTAAATTGAGCCAATCTGTATATTATATAACATAAAATTACAGATGGATGATCGAAAATGAATGTTAATCTTATAAAAGCTACAAAAAATTATGGAATCATCAGCGATAATAGCCGCTGTCGTGGCAGCGATAGCGGCTTTAGTAATAGGCATATTTCTAGGTAAGGCCATCTTCGCAAAAAACACTAAAAAAGAAGTAGAAGACGCAGAAGCACTAGCAAAAAAAACGATAGAAGACGCAAAAACACTTGCCGAAACACTCAAAGAAAAGAAGATATTAGAAGCTAAAGAACATTTCCTCCAGTTAAAAAGCACACAGGAAAAAGAAACACAGCAGCGCAACCAAAAAGTAGTAGAAGCGGAAAACAAGATTAAGCAGCAGCAACAGGCGCTCAATGATAAGACTGCCTCACTGCAAAAGCAAGCGCAGGAAAACGACCATCTGAAGGAAAACCTGGAGCGCCAGACCGAATCCTTCAATATTAAGCGTGCCGAACTGGACCGCCATCATGAGGAACATGTGAAGCGCCTGGAAAAGGTTGCCGGCCTTTCTGCTGAGCAAGCCAAAACAGAGCTGATGGAAGTGGTGAAGGAAGAAGCCCGCACCCGTGCTATGGCCTATGTAAAGGACATCATGGAAGAGGCTAAGGTGAATGCCACCAAGGAAGCCAAAAAGATCATCATACAGAGCATACAGCGCACAGCCGCTGAACAGACCATTGAGAACGCCATCACGGTATTCAACCTGGAAAGCGACGAGATCAAGGGCCAGATCATTGGCCGTGAAGGGCGTAACATCCGCGCGCTGGAAGCAGCAACCGGTGTGGACCTGATCATTGACGACACCCCTGAAGCAATAGTACTGAGCTGCTTTGACCCGCTACGCCGCGAGATAGCCCGCCTGTCTTTACAGCGCCTGGTGCAGGATGGCCGTATACACCCTGCGCGCATTGAGGAAGTGGTGGAAAAGACCCGCAAGCAACTGGAAGACCAGATCATGGAGATCGGTGAGCGCACTATTATAGAACTAGGCGTACACGGATTGCATAAAGACCTCGTTCGCCTGGTAGGCAAAATGCGTTTCCGCTCATCTTACGGGCAGAACCTCCTGATGCACTCCAAGGAAACAGCCAACCTCTGTGCTATAATGGCGGCAGAACTGGGCCTGGGCCAGAAGGTAGTGAAGCTGGCCAAACGTGCCGGCCTGCTGCATGACATAGGCAAGGTGCCGGATGAAGAAACAGAACTGAGCCACGCATTGCTGGGCGCCAAAGTAGCAGAACGCTGCGGCGAACACGCATCTATAGTGAATGCCATAGGCGCGCACCATGATGAAATGGAAATGCTCTACATCATATCCCCTATTGTTCAGGCTTGTGATGCCATCAGCGGCGCCCGCCCCGGTGCAAGGCGCGAGATGATGCAAAGCTACCTGCAGCGCATCAAGGACCTGGAGAACCTGGCCATGGCCTATACGGGTGTAGAGAAAGCCTACGCCATACAGGCAGGCCGCGAACTGCGTGTAATGGTAGAAGCCGACAAGATCAGCGATGCCGACAGCGATAAGCTCTCTTTCGAGATAGCAGATAAGATACAAAAGGAAATGCAATATCCCGGCCAGATCAAGGTAACCGTGATACGGGAACTAAGGGCAGTGAATATAGCGCGATAAGCTTTCTTACAAACTATATATGAACCTGCAACGGAGCGATCTGTTGCAGGTTTTTTTATGGTTTCGAATGCTATCATTCCGCAACAACGCCGGAACGCAAAATGACGAGATAGTTCCTCAATTAGCCCATCAGATAAGATAGACTTATTCTTCCTCCAACATTGGATACATAGTAGCACCAGTGGCAGTATGCACGATCACCAAGTACAAACCACTATCAGTTTTCCAGTGCGCTCCTATGCTGAAGATGAAAAGGGAATTCCATTTTAGCATGCCCAGGAATGTTACTACCGCGATTTATATAGTTCCAGGCACACATCGTCAACATAAAGATCGCGACGGCCCAGATCCCATATATATACCTTCATTACATCGCCATCGTTTAGTCCTGCAGGTATTTTCACGAAAAAGGACACCTCTCCCCACTGGCCGGGTTTGCTGTAGGATAGCCTCCGTTCATCGTCATTTTCCCACCCACCTATCTTATTTTCAATTTCACAGCCTTTCCAAATTTTATTGGGTATTGCCAATATGAACGAATGTTTTCTCCAATCCGATGGTGGGAACGGATACATAAACCTGCCACTGCACTTAAACCATATTGCATTCCTGAACTTTTCCTTATCGTACTTCACTGAAAGTATATCCAGTACCTCTTCATCTTTTTTATGGTATCGGTATTTGCTCCCCGCCGCCGTATCGTGCTCATAGCTCGTAGACAAAGAATCCTCATAATGCTCGCAGGAAAGTGTACACAGCCGCACGATCTTGCTCGTATCCGGTTGCTCTTCCATCACATCATGCAGTACCAGGTCGTTATAGTTCAAGTGCATTCTGAACAATATGTCCTCATTGTACATCAGGCTCGATGACTCACTCACAAGTATATTTTTGCTTTGTTGTATGCAAAAACTAATATTCACCGCAACAAAAAACAGCACCAACGCACCGAATATCGTTTTAACAACAATACCCGCCCTCGATACGACCCTGATAAATGCAGTAAGGGATATGGCCAGTAATGGATATAAATGGATCATAGGCCGCGACCCCAGGCCGTTGATGTAATTGTAGCAATACCACGAGTAAATAATATAGACGTATAATGGAAATATCATCCATTGTACCAACGCCCACTGTTTTACATACCTTAAGAAAAACAAGCCTGCCACAGAAAAGATCATTACAGGCGAATACATCAGCCATCCATTTGCCCCATAGAACAATCCTTCAATGATCTTTGGATGGGCCCAGTTAAAAGACTGACTTGTTCCATAGCTGTAAAACACATAGCTACCCGTCATTGCTTTCCAGTAGAGCAGTTGTGGCACAAGCGGCAATAAAAATGCTATTGCAGCAAAAAAGATTCCGGGAATGTTTTGCCTGAGCAGATTGATCTTTGCCTTTACCGTTTCCTTGCTATATGCATTATACAGTAAAGGTATTAACAGGCATATCATATCAGTGGGCCTTATCAATACAATTATACCGGCTACAAAGCCCAATACGGCGAAACGTATCAAAGATGGCTTTTCATGTACTTTTATGGTCAGAAATATGAGCAAAGCGTAGAGAAAAAACAAAGGCACATGCGCCATACCAGTCTGGTATAACGAGAAATAAAACAAATTAGTACCCAAAAAGACCACCGCTGTCCCCGCCAACGATAAGGTAGGATCAAAGTATTTTTTAAGAATAAAATAGACCAATATAAGCCCCAAAAAAGCGTACACAAATGAAGACACCTTGATCATGTAGATATATGCCAGCGAATACCCATTATCCGTTCGCCCCTTTATTTGCTCATAGGCATGTGCGATGAAAAAAAACGGGCTTTCCATCAACGCCACACCATATGTGTACTGATCGAGAGCGTACCCTTTGGGGGTCCGGTTACTTTTTAATAGATCTGCGTAGATGAAGATGTCCGACTGTATTGCCTTATCCGTAGGCAATTGCTCCGGCGACTTTAGATCATGGTATATAAAGGCCGATGGTAAGTATAAGTAGTAGCCCAAAGCATCGCCATAAAACCTGATCGTGGCAGAGTCTTTAGGAACACCTACACAATAATTGAAAAGGAAAGCGAAAGTAATAAGTAAAGTAGTTGATAGAATTACTTTGTTCCAAAGGCGGGTAGCCATACAGTAGACTAATTTTACCTTCCAAAGTACAACTTTTTCCTAACCGCTCTTTAGATAATGTTATGGCATTATATCTAACTACTACCCAATAAGCAGCGCATTGGGTTAAGCTTTGGCCGAAAGATCTCATGATAGTTATTTATGCTCTCATAGGGAATTGTTTGTGGTCTTTGCGTGAAATTACTATCTGGATTTAAACACCATTCACATAATAAACCTCTATTCTGCATTTGAAAATAGCACTCATTTTACAAGAAAATTTGACTTTCAAAAAAACCGAGGTACTGATAACATATAACTACCCGCACAACCAACAACTTACCTTGTAAAAAAGATCTATGATAGTCTTGTACGGGACAATGACAGTACGAAAAACGTGCTGTCATAAAAATCCAATTTTGCAATTCCGGGTTCTCGCACGACCTTTATGTGATAAATGATCTGTTTACCCAGGTAAAGACACATTCAATCCTTTACCAGCCTTAGTTAATGTGGTATAATTAAAAAAACATCAACCCCGAAGTTATCCGGTTATTTCGCGGTAGGAGTTCCTAAGTTGAACAAAAGCAAAAGTGTGACGATTGGTAAAAAGGGGTAAGAATGGGTAAAAAGTGAGTAAAAAGTGAGTAAGAAATGGGTAAGAAATGGGTAAGAAATGTGCAAAAGAGAGCAACAAATGAGCAACAATTATCCACAAATCCGGCCTCAACTTGCTGGTTTTCAATAAAAAGTGTGCAATTCAATAATTTTTTTCAACCCATCCCCTTTTGAATATGAAACTATTACCCATTATCGCCGGCCTGTTGTTACTATTTTACCAACCTGTATCTGCACAAAAGATAAAGGCGCTGCTGGTGCAACTCAATACAGAGCAAAGTAAGATCGCTACATTTAAAAGAGTGGGCAAAATAGCCGACGCGCAAAAAGTGGCCAAGGCCTGTACGGGCATGAACAAGAAAATGATCCGGGATTTCACAGACAATTTTGCCTTCTGTCCTGTCTACTATTATGTGGATACTAATCTCGATCTCATCAAAAAAAAGCAGTTTGCTAATATCTTACTTGATGAACATGGCCTGCCGGTAGCAGATCCGGTAATTAGCGCTCTTGACACCAACTACCTGGTAGCGCTCTACGGCTTTGATGATGGAACAGTAAATGTAGTGAGCACCAAGGGCCTGGTGGTGTATACCGACAAATTCAAGCAGAAGTTTTTCTTTCGCAGGTACATGGTGAATGAAGCCGGCAAAAAATATGTGTACATCTGCAACGAATATAATATAGACTATTGCCCTGGAGCCAAAAACCTGGAGCTGCGGATGCACCATCACTATGATGAATGACCTTATGGCATGATGTTATTGCTTTTATTGTAAACCTATAGTTATGAGCAGCGCATTTGTAAAAGAAAGTGAGGAGCAATGGCTACATGATATACCACCCACCATCAATGCCCTGATCGTGTACCTGACTAGGGAGAATAACGGCATAAGGGTAAATGAAAAAGTAACCTTTACGGACAAAACGACCGGCAAGACTATCCATGAGATGAGCAATGGTATGAACTACTCGATAGATGCAGACAACAGGTGGTATATAGTAGATTGAACAGGAAGTGTATATTTACTTTACCAAAAAGTAAATAATGGCCGTCATAGATCAACTGGCATCCTCCCTTAAACGCAGGGATGAAGTGCCCAACCAAGAACTAGCTCAACTCATAGCGGATAAGGATGATAAGAAAGGTGTGCAGGAAATAGTCGCCCTGTTGACTCATAAAAGCAAAGACATCCAAAACGATGCGATCAAAGTACTCTACGAGATAGGTGAAAGAAAACCGGCTATGATAGCCGGCTATGCAAAAGACATAATCGCTTTGCTGGACAGCAAAAACAACCGCATGCAATGGGGCGCTATGACCACGCTCAGCGCCATAGCAGCAGAAGTACCGGATGTACTCTACAAGGCCCTGCCCAAGATAGTAGCAACAAGTGATGTAGGCACTGTGATCACCAAAGATCACTGCATGAAGATACTGGTGAGCCTGTGCAGTGTGAAGAAATATGCCGGGGATGCTTTTGCGCTCATCATAGAACAACTAATGCATGCACCGTCGAACCAACTGCCTACCTATGCGGAACACTCCCTACCCTTTGTGACAGTGGATAACAAGGCAGTTTTCGTTCGTACACTTACCGGTCGGCTGGATGATGTGGAAAGTGAAACTAAGTTGAAGCGATTAGAGAAGGTGATAGCGAAAGCGAAATAGCAATAGTCATTTCGCAGCGAAGCGAAGAAATCCCCTGAGGTTTAGCAACCCTGCCCGATAGATGCAAGTCCTCCTTATTGCGGTAGCAAGCAGCGGGTATGCATATCAAACGTAATTGCTACCGCAAATGATTTCATATCCTTGATTGAACTGATTGCAAGTGTTGAGGCGATTTCTTCGCTTCGCTGCGAAATGACACTATCTATTTATCTTTGAGAATCATGGAGAAAGGTGGCTATGTATATATGGTTACGAACAAGCATCGCAATGTGCTGTACATA
Source organism: uncultured Bacteroidota bacterium (assembly GCA_903877645.1). Lineage (GTDB taxonomy): Bacteria > Bacteroidota > Bacteroidia > Chitinophagales > Chitinophagaceae > Nemorincola. Next base: position 7,630 of record CAIRES010000007.1, read on the forward strand.
GGCGTAACCTCAAAGTTGCTGACTAGAATATACAAGCACAAAACTCATTTTTATAAAGAGAGCTTTTCTGATAAGTACAATATTGAATTCCTGGTTTACTATGAGGGTTATGGCAGGATAGAAGATGCAATAGGCAGGGAAAAAGAATTGAAAAATTGGAGCAGGGCAAGGAAGGATGCGTTGATCAATTCGATGAACCCGGAGTGGCGGGATCTTTGGGAGGAGATGGTGTAAATTCGAAAAAAGCCAAATAGCACCCGTCATTTCGCAGTGCAACGAAGAAATCCCCTGAGGTTTAGCAACCCTGCCCGATAGATGCAAGTCCTCCTTATTGCGGTAGCAAGCAGCGGGTATGCATATCAAACGTAATTGCTACCGCAAATGATTTCATCTCCTTGATTGAACTGATTGCAAGTGCTGAGGAGATTTCTCCGTTGCACTGCGAAATGACTGTATCTATTGGGCTTCGTTGAGAAGAGGACCTTGATGAAGCTACAACACCCCACTAATAACATTGCTTTTCTTGAGGATGTCTTCGATCTCACGCTCCTTTCTTTGCAGTTGCACACGCATGGGCGAGAAGGTGAAACGGGTGCGGAGGCGCGAGAGGCGATCCTGGGGGGCGCTGAAGATGAGGCGGCTGAGGAGGGTGAGCGGTACGAAGTGACGGAAGGTACGGGATAGTTTCACGAAGTATACTACCGTGGAAGTATCGCAACGATCGAGCAGGTTGGTGAGCTCCTGCGGATCGGTGAGGGAAGAGACGCACAGCACTGCTCCGGTGCGCGGATTAAAGTATTGGGGTAAGCCCATATCCTTATGCCAGCTACTGTTGCTGATAACACGGGCCACACGCTCGGTCTCGGTAAGCTGGTCGAGTATAGCGAAAGACTGATCGGAGATGTAGCGCACTTCCCATTCTTTTTTGGAGAGGGTGTCATAGACCGTCCAGATGTAGTTCTTGTAGTAGTTGAGCATTTCCTTGAGGTAGCCCTCGCCCATCCACTGCGCTTTTACTGCCGCATGAAAGGAGGCATAGAAATACAGGTGCGAGGCATAGGGCTCGTACATCTCGGGTACACGTACCACCAGTTCCCGGTTGCGGGCATATACCTTCCATACTATGCGGCGCACATCGTCGCCTGCCTCAAAGTCTTTATAACTGAGGTGCTCCCCCTCTACCCTGCGTAGCTGCTCTATGCGCACATCCATGTTCTCGGTCTTCTTGGGCGATACTTCATCCCCCTCCTGCTCCTGCAGCACAGGCGGCTGGTAGAAGTGTCCGGCAATAGGTTGCGCCACAGCAAGTGAGAAGATGTGCAGCATATCCTGGAAGTATACGAAGCCGCCCCTCAGCTCATATTCCTTGATGTCGGGAAGCTCCATGCGGCTGCGGCCTGTGATGGCCTCGCGGCGCAGGCTCTGTTCTTTTCGTTTTGATGAAAGCAGCCCGAAGCGCTCGGTCATGAGATGATCGTCATAAAACAATCGACCCTTTACAAAGCCCAGTACAGGGCGTATAGCGCCATCGAGGCGGGCATTGAGGAAGAGTTTACTTTTTTTGCCCTTGCGGGTGTCGGTAGTGAAGGCAACTTGTAGGTGCGCACCTTTCTTTTTGCGCAGCCACAGATAATAAAAGAAACTAATAAACGTACTCACTATAGATAGCCCTACAAGCCCCGACAGAAACCACAGCACCATCTTGCCCATAATGATGATGAACGGCAGAAATGCAGACGGCTCTTCGCCCTTGGGTGTAGGTGTATAAAGCAGGTACCAGGCACCCCACCCTGCACCCACACACAGCAGTGTATTGAGCGTAAAGGGGAAGTACTGCCAGGCGTACTTAATTTTCCATTTAGTTTGTTTCCAATTCATTCCGGGTCAAATTCCAAATCACAAATTCCAAATTATGTTTACATAGCCAAGGTATGAAAATAAGGAAAGTGTCGTGTACAAGTTGTTAATTTTTGCGAATGAAAATAATTTTAAGAACATAGCCCACGGTTTCAACCGTGGGTAAAAGAAGAAAAAGGCTTGCAACCGTTTTAACGGTTTACGTACTCGCGAAATTCGCATCCACGATTTTAGATGATCTTCTGTTTTCTCTGCCGTTAGAAAGTGCAGTAAACGGTTAAAACCGTTGCATTCAATTAACTTTTTACTCCCACGGTTGAAACCGTGGGCTATGTTATCTATTGCTATTTCGCATCAATATTCAAACAATACAGCACCAAAGGATCTCAATTTACTTGTTTTCTGTAGGTATTGGCTCGTGTTCGGTGAGTTCTATTTCTTTTTGGGTGGGCAAAAGGATAAGACGCAGGGTGGTATCATTAGTAAAGTAGCTGATGGCCCAGTTGATAAAGATCATCAGCTTGCTCTTTACACTGAGAATGAGCATGAGGTGCAGGAACATCCAGGTAAACCATGCCAGCCTACCCTGGAAGCTCATGAATGGCAGGTCTACCACAGCTTTATGTTTGCCTATGGTGGCCATTGTGCCGGGGTTCATGTACTCGAAAGCGCACAGCTTTTTTTTGCCATGTGCTATCCGCTTCATGTTCTTGCCCAGGTTTTTTGCCTGCTTGATGGCCACATTGGCGAGCTGTGCATGTCCCTTTGGAAAATCCTTATTTTCCATATAGGCCACATCGCCTATGGCAAAAACACACTCTGTATCTACCAGGCGGTTGTATATATCCACCTTTATACGGTTACCTTTTACGATCATTTCAGGCGGTATACCTTGTGGCACATTAGCCATCACCCCGGCTGTCCATATCATATTTCGGGTCTTGATGGTATTGCCGTTTTTTAGCGTAAGCACTTTGCCATCGTAATCCTGTACCACGGCGCCGAGGCGAAGCTGCACACCCATTTTCTCAAGGTATTGCTGCGATTTATCTTGAGATGCCGGGCTCATATTCTGGAGGGTATGCTCCATACTTTCTATAAGGTATATTTTGAGGCCGGAAAGGTCCATGTCCGGGTAGTCTTTAGGTAATACGTTTGCCTTCATTTCGGCCAAAGACCCCGCGAGTTCCACACCGGTAGGGCCTCCACCCACCACTACAATGTTCATGATCTCTTCCAGTTCATCTGGCGGGGCGCTGAGGGCATCCTCAAAATTCAGCAGGATCCGGTTGCGCAAGGCTATAGCCTCATCGGTAGACTTCATGGGAAAGGCATAGCGCTCAAAGTTCTTATTCCCAAAGAAATTAGAAGTGCAGCCGGTAGCGATAACGAGGTAGTCGTAAGAGAAATTGCCTTCCGCAGTAATTACCTGTTTTTTAGGCAGGTTCACCTCTTTCACTTTAGCAATGCGCACATGCACCCCACTATCATTCTGAAAGACCTTGCGCAACGGAAAAGAAATGGCGCTGGGCTCCAGCCGGGCAGTGGCTACCTGGTAAAACAATGGCTGAAACTGGTGAAAATTGTACTGATCTATAAGGGTAACCTCATAACCGTGGCTACGGATATGCCGGGCAGCCTGCAATCCTGCAAAGCCCGCCCCCAGTATGACCACTTTTTTGCGCATAGTGTCTGTGTACTTGTAATAAAATTACAGGACAAAACATGTGCCATTAAGTGGTATCACTTACAGTACTGCTTAATATATGCTTCGGCCTGTGGGTTCTTTAGTTTAAGCGCAAGGTTGAAATCGGCACAGGCACTATCTTTCGTATTGCTCTGTGCATAAAACAACCCACGATATATATATGCCTGCGACGACATGGGATCGAGCTGTAATGCCTGGCTCATGTCATTGATCGCTCCGCGGTAATTCTTCTGCTCGCTGTAGGCAACAGCACGGTTCACGTAGCCCATTACATGCGTAGGCATGGATTTGATCTCCATATCAAAATCGTTGATTGCCCCCGCTATGTCGCCACTCTTGTACCTGCAAGATCCACGCATACTATAAGCCAGGTAAAAATCGGGGCGGAGCGCGATGGCCGATGAAAGATCAGCTACAGCCTCCTTGTATTTGCCATCAGCATATTCCTTCCTTCCCCTGGTGAGCAATGCAGAGAAAAAATTACTTTTGGTTTCGATAGCCATTTTGAGGTCCTTCTTGCTGGATTTTTCATCCCCTATAGTCTCTTCCAGGTTCGATTTATTGTAATAAGCGATAGCAAATTTCGGATTCAATGCAATCGTCTTCTCATAGCAAGCCATTGCATCGGGATAATCGCCTTCGAGCTCGTAGATATTCGCCAGTTCGTAAGCTGCCTTCCAATTAGAGGTGTCAATATCCAACGCCAACCGATATTCTTTCTTAGCATTATCAAGGTCGTCGCTAAACAGGAAGTCATTTGCTTTATCAAAGTGCTCCTTACTTTCAGTGGTTTTGTTCTTGCAAGACGCAAAACAAAACACTACAGGCAATAGCAATAACAGGCAGAAACGGTGCATCATCCGGGAAATTTTCAGAAAAGATAAACCGAATACTACAATTGCGCAACTGTAAATTGTAAAAATGTACCGGGTCATCGCTCTTTTTAACCGGGGGTATATATTTCCCCGTCAAAAAGGTGCGTCTTTTTGCAGAAAGATATACTTTTGAAGAAATGACATTACATTTAAACTGTTCATCTTAATGCGATTAAGCAGAGGAGTGATTCTATAAAAAATACTGAATGAATAGAGTTGTTATAACTGGCCTGGGGATATATTCGTGCATCGGGAAGAATCTTGAAGAAGTTAAAGCTTCACTTTATACGGGAAAATCCGGTATTGTGTTGCTGCCCGAGCGAAAAGAATTCGGGTACAGATCAGGACTGACCGGTTATGTGGAGCGGCCAAACCTAAAAGGAATATTAGACCGAAGAGCAAGAGTGATGATGCCGGAGCAGGCAGATTACGCTTTTGTATCTACCCGGGAGGCACTGCAAATGGCAGGACTACAACAAGATTACATGGAAGCCCATGAAGTGGGGTTGATCTTTGGTAATGACAGTTCTACGCAACCCGTGATTGAAGGAACAGATATAGTGCGCGAAAAGAAAGACACGATGATGCTGGGATCGGGCTATGTGTTCCAGACGATGAACTCGACTGTGAATATGAACCTGGCCACAATCTTTAAGACGAAGGGTGTGAACTTCACGATCAGCGCCGCCTGCGCCAGTGGCTCTCATGCTATAGGGCTGGGTTATGTGTTCATAAAGAATGGCATGCAGGACTGTGTGATCTGCGGCGGGGCACAGGAAACGAATATCTATTCCATGTCTTACTTCGACAGCATTGCCGCATTTTCCCAAAAAGAAAGCGAACCCACCAAAGCCTCACGCCCTTTCGACCGGATTCGCGATGGACTGGTACCAAGCGGTGGCGCTGCAACTGTGATACTGGAAAGCCTGGAATCGGCACAGAAACGCGGGGCAAAAATACTGGGCGAGGTGATCGGCTATGGCTTCTCTTCCAATGGCTCTCATATCTCTAACCCCACAGTAGAAGGGCCTTTAAGATCATTGGAAAAAGCACTGAAGGATGCGGGCATCTCCTCAAAAGACATTGGGTATATCAATGCACACGCGACTTCTACAAAGGCAGGGGATGCCAGCGAGGCGAAAGCGATAAAAGCAATCTTCGGCGCTAAAACACCATATATCAGCTCCACCAAGTCTATGACGGGACATGAGTGTTGGATGGCAGGCGCCAGCGAGATAGTATACTCGATGCTGATGATGGAAAACAACTTTATAGCCCCAAACATCAATTTTGAAAGCCCTGACGAAGACTCTGAGGGGCTGAACATTGTGACCGATACGCTGAACTCCGGGTTTGACCATTTTTTATCGAATTCCTTCGGATTTGGCGGCACCAATTCTTCGCTGATCGTTAAGAAATGGTTGGAATAGAACCAGTGGTCATTAAAAAAACAGTTAAATAGATAAATTTATCAAGTTGATTTTATAATTTCGGGCAAAATACACACACAATGAAAAAACTAATTTGCATTCTCTTATCGGTGCTCGTCATGGGCACAGCTTCCTTCGCACAAGACAAAGGAACCACGCCAAGTAAACCTAAAACAGAAAAAAAGGTAACCGCTAAAAAGGGCGATAAACCCACTTCTGAAAAAACACCTGGAGCTGCACCCGGGAAAATGAAAAAAGATGGCACACCCGATATGCGCCATAAAGAGAATAAAGAAGCAGCAAAACCAAAAGGCAAACTGAAGAAAGACGGCACGCCTGATATGCGCTATAAAGAAAACAAGGAAGCTGCAAAAAAGAAATAAATAACAGGGATTACCAGGTAAAAGCCTGGTAATCCTTTTTTAATAAGTCGCATGTTTTTAAATCATACCTGTATATGAAGATCCAGATCGTTATATTTTGTCTTTTCGCATCATTCTGTTTGTCTTGCTCCAGTAATACGGGAAAATGGGACAGGTATACGGCAAAAGACGGCTCATTCTCCGTATTTATGCCCACCCCAGTGGAAGCATACGACAAGACTGAAATGACCCCGTTCGGGAAGCAAGTGGTACACTATGTAACATGGAAACCCGCAACATTTGAGTTGAATAAATTCAGGTTGTTCCAGATCAGCTATACGGATTGCCCAAGGCAATTTACATCGGATTCTACCCGCATGAATGCAGCATTAGACAGCAGCATCAGCATGCGCAAGAAAGATTTTACAGAGCTGGAGATCCTGTCTGAGCCTATAGTGCAAAACGGTTACCCCGGTAGGGAATTCATATATGACCCGCCAAAAAACAATGTGATCACCACGGTTAAAGAGTGTATCGGCAACAATAAGAAATTTGACCTTACTGTGATCGCCAAAAAAGACTATCCTACTAATGCTGAAGTGGCTAACTTTTACAACTCATTCCAGGTATTAAAATAAGTAATCATAGTGCTGGCATATCTTTTACCTTTGCATAAGCTATGGAGTATAAAGACTATTATAAAATATTAGGTGTAGATAAAAAAGCATCGCAGGATGATATTAAGAAGGCATACCGCAAGCTTGCCATAAAATTCCATCCTGATAAAAATCCGGGCGATAAAAAAGCTGAAGAAAAATTTAAAGAGATCAATGAAGCCAATGACGTACTGAGCGACGTTGCCAAAAGGAAGAAATACGATGACCTTGGTGAGAATTGGCAATCGCAGGGCCAGGGCTTCCCTAATGATTTCGGGCAGCAATCGCGCCGAAGGCAAGGCGGGCAACAGTATTATTCGGGTGAAGAAAGCCAATTCTCAGATTTTTTCGAGTCTGTATTCGGTAGCGGTGCAGGTGGGTTTGGTGGCAGCACCAGGCAAAAAGGGCGTATGCAACGGCAGGGTGAAGACCACCAGGCCGAGACTACCATCACTCTTGAAGAAGCCTTCAATGGTACCAGCCGACAGGTAAATTTAGCCAACCAGACACTAAACCTGAAACTGAAACCGGGAATTGCTGATGGCCAAATATTACGTATGAAAGAAAAAGGCGGTGCAGGTATGAATGGCGGGCCAAACGGAGATCTGTTCATCACTATCCATGTGCAAAAACATCCCCGGTTTGAGCGTAAAGGCGATGACCTTTATTTTGACCAACCGCTGGATGCTTATACAGCAATCCTTGGTGGCAAACTCGCCGTACAGACAATAGACAAGGTCATCAAAATCAATATACCCGAAGGCACAGACAGCGATAAGGTCTTCAGGCTAAAGGAAATGGGTATGCCTGAGTACAGCAACCCCAAGCAGCGCGGGGATAGTTATGTGCGCGTGCATATAGTAGTGCCGAAGAACCTCTCTGCCCAGGAGAAAGAAATGCTTGCCCATCTACCTAAACACTAACAGGAAACGGGTTAATCTACTGTTAATTATAACGTTTACGGTAAATATTTTTATTTAATAGCTACCTTTAGGATATATCTTAAAGTATAGCCACCATGCTTTTCACGAGGACACGCCAATACAATTTTTCTATCCCCAAGGAACTTTTGAGGTACAGCCTTATCGGCAATCATATAAAAATACATGACCTGGACTTTCGGGTACTTGAGGATGAAGGCCAGTTTCTAACTGTACTGCCCGATACTGAAAAAATAACTGATACCCAATCTTTTCCAATAACAGAATTACAACTCGAATACGAAGGCAATAACACCAAGGTGGTGATCACATCCCGTATACGTAAAGTTGATTCGGGACTGCCGTTATTGCTGCTTATCTGTTGCGTTTTCCTGCTGGCTGCAGCTAGTGTGTTTTTATACATTGGCAATGAGGAACTGGTAACGATCATTATGTGTGTGCTGAGTTTGGTGATGCTGATCCTTTTATTGATCCGGCTACAGAATAGCTATTTTGGGTATGTACGTAAAATACATGGCCACATAAAATATACAGGTGACCAGATAACGAAAGATGTGCGGCGACAATTGTTCAAACATAAAAGCAAGTAGAACATACTCATTGCAAAAGCAGCGGGCCGGTAAAACCGGCCCGCTGCTTTTTATGTCATTGATAATTTCTGCTATTGTTCTATCACCACATGGAACACCCTGTTGCCTGCTGCGGTGTGCACGCTCAGCAGGTACATGCCGTTGGCGATGGTGTTATGCAACTGCAACTGTTCGTTGAGCACCCCATTGTGGGTAGCCGCTGTGGCGCTGTACACCTGCTGGCCCAGCATGTCGGTGATCGTGATCTGCACTTCTTCATCTGTAGTACCCAGTGCGCCCCTGATGCTGAACGCACCCTTGTTCGGGTTGGGCAGTACGGTGATGTCCCCTTCTGTGAAGCTGTGTGTTACTACGCCCACATTGTTGACCACTGTGATGCCCACCTTGTTCGATGATGCCGTATTGCCGCCACATGGTGTGCCGCTCGTTACCACACAGGTCACTGTGTCGGCATTGCTGAGGTTGGATGTCACGTACGTCGCATTAGTAGCTCCGGGTACTGATACCCCATTTACTTTCCATTGGTAGGTAGGGCCTGTGCCGCCACCGGTAACAGCTGCTGTAAATGTTTCTGTCTCCCCAACCAGTATCGGGCTGCCCGGGCTGGCGGTGATCAAGGTCACAGGGGTCAGCTCAGGGTTCACCGTCATGGTGATCGTATTGCTGGTGGCAGATGGTGGTGTCGCACATACCGCATCACTGATCATGGTTGCTGTGATCACATCGCCATTCACAGGTATATAGCTGTAGCTGGTGCTGGTAGCTCCTGTTACTGCCGAGCCGTTCACCTGCCATTGGTACTGAGGCCCTGATCCGCCATTGGCTGCTGTGGAGGCCAGGTTGATCGTTGAACCCGCACACAAGGTAGTGCCCGGTGTGGCTATGATGTTGATGTCCGGTGTTACCGATGGGATGATCGCGATCGTAGCGCTGCCTGCCATGTTGCTGCCGCAGCCTGTGATACTGTTCGTAGCTGTTACCGTATACACACCTGCTGCGGTGAGCAGGCCCATATCCAGGGTATGCCCTGTACCGGCCACTAATGCGCCGGTAGCAGCACTGCCATTGTATAGCTGGTAGCCGATGCCGGTGGCCGAGTTGCTCAGGCCAATATGCAGCCCGCCGGCCGATGAGCAGTAACTGCCGCCACCTGTCACCACATATACTACAGGCAGTGCGTTTACAGTCACCTGTTGTGTTACGGCACACGATGCACCCATGGTATAGGTAATGGTGGATGTGCCGGCAAGCAGGCCGCTCACTACTCCCGTAGTTGCCCCTACTGAGGCTACTGCCATACTGCCGCTCGTCCACACACCGCCTGATGCTGTATCACCCAGTACCGTACCTGCGCCTGCGCACATATTGGCTGTACCTGATATTGGTGATGGTGGTGTCTGTACCGTAACTGTAAACAGTTGTTTACAGCCCGTTACAGGCAATGTATAGGTGATCACGGATAAGCCTGTTGCTACACCGGTTACTGTGCCTGCTGTAGGCAGTACTGTTGCTATTGTTGTGGTGCCGCTGCTCCAACTGCCACCGGTGGCCGCATCTGTCAGCAGCGTGGTCATGCCTGCGCATACCCGTGGGTTACCAGCTATCTCTGCCGGTAACGGGTTTACGGTAAGGGTAGCTGTGGCAAAGCAGCCGTGGCTTTCTGTATAAGTAATTGTTGCTGTGCCGGGGGCATACGCCAGTACGCTACCGGAGTCGGATACTGTTACCAGTGTACTCGTCCAGCTGGCACCGGCCAGGGCATCATACACCGTCATCGTATCTCCCCATGCACAGATGTTGTGTACGCCTGTTATCGCAGGCACCTGTATCACCGCTACCGGGTATACCGATGCGCAGCCTGTGGTGGCTGCCGTATAGCTGATGATGGCGGTGCCGTTGGCCAGCCCGCTCACTACACCTGCTGTATTTACTGTAGCAAGGGTCAATGTGCCACTGCTCCAACTGCCACCTGTGGTCGCATCATGTAAGCTTACGGTACCGCCCGCACACAGCGCATCGGGGCCCGTGATGCTCGCAGGCAGCGGGCTCACGCTCACTGCTTTGTTCACTGTACAGCCCACGCCCATGGAGTAGCTCACCATCACAGATCCCGGTATCACACCGGTCACTGTGCCTGAGGATGACCCTATTGCTGCTATAGATGGATTGCTGCTGGTCCATACGCCACCGGGTGTTGTATCGGTGAGGGTATCGTTGGCATCGGCACATACGCGGCTGTTGCCTGCTATTGCTGCCGGCAGCGAGTTCACCGCTACAGGGGTGGTCACTGCGCAGCCACCTATGGTGTAGCTCACCGTGGCCGATCCCAGCCCTATACCCGTAACTGCGCCGGTCGTTGAGCCCAAGGTGATGATGCCTGCGCCATCAGGGGTACTCCATGTACCGCCTGTCGATGCATCGGTTAATGTGGTCCCTGAGCCCAGGCACATAGCCGTAGTGCCCGTGATCGCCACAGGCGCTGTGTTCACATATACGCTCGTTGCGGTAAGGCAACCTGTGGGCAAGGTATAGATGATAGATACGGTGCCTGCGGTGCCGCCGGTCACCACGCCCGATGTAGATACCGTGGCTGTGGTACTGCTGCCTGTGCTCCAGGTGCCGCCTGTTGTTGTTTCTGTTAATGCTGTGGTCATCCCCTCACATACGGTAGGAGTGCCGCCTATCGTTGCCGGCAGTGCGTTCACTGTCACATTTGCTGTGGCCGCGCAGCCGCTGACAGGAAGGTAGCTGATCGTGGCGATGCCACCTGCAACTCCGGTCACTACACCGCGGCTGTCTACTGTAGCTGTGCCAAGTGCTCCGCTGCTCCAGCCGCCGCCGGTCGTCGCATCTGCCAATGCTGTTGTCAGTCCCGCACACACATTCATGGTACCGGTGATCACCGCAGGTGGTGTATCTACTGTTACCGTCACATTTACCGAACACCCTGTGCCTAATGAATAGGTGATCAGCTGGGTGCCGGGACGCAGGCCTGTTACCAGGCCATCGGAACTGCCCAGCATGGTTATGGCCGGCAGTATCTCGCTCCATACACCGCCCGCCGCGCTGTCGCTCAGGGTCGTTGTCCCATCTACACATACATGCAGTAAACCGGTCACTGCCGATGGGGTGGTGCTTACGTTCACGGTCGTCATGGCCTTGCAGCCTGCCGTGGTGGTATAGGTTACTGTGGCTGCGCCTGCCGCCACGCCGGTCACTACGCCGCCGCCGGTTATGGTGGCCGTGGCTGTTGGCGTGATGGCCCAGCCGCCGCCGGTCGTCGCATCGGCCAGTGTGGCCGTATTATGTACACACAGCCCTGTACTGCCCGTAATGGGCGATATAGGGTTGATGTTGATCGTCCTGTTCACGGTGCAACTGCCGATCGCATAGGTGATCGGGGCTGTGCCTGCGTTGATGCCTATGATATCACCTGTAGTGCCATCTATACTTATATTACTGCTGGTGGTACTCCACGCGCCGCCTGTTGTTCCGTCTGTGGCGGTGATCGTTGCATTCTGGCAAACGCTTGACGGCCCGCCTATTGCTGTCGGCGCAGTATTTACGGTTACGGTATCGTTGACCGAGCAGCCGCCGGTGCTGTAGTTCACATACGCTGTGCCTGCTGCTATGCCGCGCACTATACCACTCGGGCTGATCGTTCCTACTGTCGTCGGGGCTATGCTCCAGGTCCCGCCGGTGGTCGCATCGGTCAGCGAGGTCGTTGTGCCTACACAGATCGTGTTGCTGCCCAGGATATTGGCAGGGGCTGCGCTCACGGTTACTGTCTTGTTCACTGTGCAGCCTGAACCTAAGGAGTAGGTGATGATCGCCGTACCTCCGGATATGCCCCCTACTGCACCACTCAGTGAACCTACCGATACGATACTGCTGGTACTGCTCCACAGCCCGCCGCCTACTGTATCGGTAAGGGTAATACTTGCTCCTGTACACACGCCCGATGGGCCGGTGATCGCGGTAGGTGATAAGCTCACCGTTACCGTCATATTGGTGCTACAGCCTGTTGTCGCCGTAAAGGTAATGTTGCTGGTGCCTGTGGCCACGCCGGTCACCACACCTGTTGTGGAAACGATCGTTGCTGTAGCCGGGGTGCCGCTGACCCACGTGCCTGCGCCATCTGTTAATGTGATGTGTGCGCCCACGCATAATGCTGATGGCCCGCCTATAGGCGCAGGGTTAGCATTGATCGTTACTGTGGCTGTTCTTGCGCAGCCGGTTGGTAATGTATAAGTTATTACCGGTGTGCCTGCCGTGGTGCCGGTTACTGCACCGGTCGTGCTGTTCACACTCACGCCTGTGGCTGTGGTGCTCCACACGCCGCCCGTAGGGCCGGACAGGGTGATGCTGCCGCCGGGGCAGATACCGCCGGTACCTGTTATGGCTGCAGGCAGCGGGTTCACCGTCACAGGGGTGGTGCGCGCACAGCCGGTGCCGGTCAGTGTATAGGTAGCCAGCGCTGTGCCGCTGCCGGCACTGCCGGTCAGCACGCCCGTACCTGCCATGATCGTTGCAGGGCCCGTAACCCCCCAGGTGCCGATACCGCCATCTGTGAGGGTGATCGAAGAGCCCGAACATACGTTCGTTGGGCCGCCAATAAGGCCCGGAAGGGCATTAATGGTTATTGGTTTGGTGGCATAGCAACCTGTAGGTAAGGTATAGGTGATCACATCTGTGCCTGCAGTAACTCCTGCTACGGTTCCTGATATTACTGTTGCATTGGTGTTATTGCTGGTCCATGCACCGCCACCTGCGTCGGTGAGGGTGATGGTGCTGTTCTGGCATACCGCATTCGGGCCTGAGGGGATACCCGGTAAGCCGTTCACCGTTACTGTGGCAGTTGTGCTGCAGCCTGCGCCCAGCGAATACGTGATCATTGTAGTGCCGGGGCCTATACCGGTAACGATACCGCTCACCGAGCCTATCGTTCCGTAGGCCGGTGTGCCGCTGCTCCATACGCCCCCGCCGCTGCCATCACCAAGGGTGGTGGTGGCGCCCACGCATACATTCAGTGTACCCGTGATGCCTAAGGGTATCGTGTTGACCGTTATTGTCTTTATCGCACTGCAACCGCCGCTGTTCGTATAGCTCACTACGCCTACCCCGGTGGCTATGCCCCGGACCACGCCGCCGCTGCTGACCGTGCCGGTGACCGTAGGTACCATGCTCCACGTGCCGCCGGTCGTGGCATCTGTTTCTGTGGCCGTAAGCCCTACGCAGACTGAGTTAGGGCCAAGGATAGCTGCCGGAAGCGCGCTTACCGATACCGTGAAGGTCCGGCTGCAGCTCCCTGTGCCATAGGTGATCGTTACCAGGCCGGCACTGTCGGCTGTGATCACACCATTGGAAGAGCCTATCGTCGCTATACGGCTATTACTGCTGCTCCATACGCCCCCGCTCACACTGTCCCGGAGGGTATCGCTCGTACCTACGCACATCAGCGCAAGGCCCGTTATCATCGATGGGGAGGCGTTCACGCTTACTGAATAGGTAGAGGCGCAGCCGGTGCCTATTGTATAGCTGATCGTTTCCGTCCCAAGTGACACACCCCGCACATTACCAGTTGCCGAATCGGCAATAGCCGAGACCACAGAACCGGGGCTGCTCCACAAGCCCCCTACGGTCGCATCATGCAGGGTGATGACACCACCGATACATACTGATGTGGGTCCTGTGATGACATCCGGGAGGCCATCCACCAGCACTGAAGTATTCACACTGCAGCCTGTAGGTAAGGTATAAGTAACTGTTGTGGAACCGGGGCTGATGCCGTACAGGATACCCGAGGTCGCATCTATGGAGCCTACACCGGGGCTGCTGCTTGTCCAGGTACCGCCGCCGCCATCTATGAGCGTGATACCCACGCCCTGGCAGACTTCAAAGATCCCGGTGATGATCGACGGCAACGGGTTCACCGTTACTGCCATCAGCGACGGGCAGCCCGCTACCGTGTAGCTGATCGTGGCCGTGCCAAGGGTGGAACCCGTTACTGAGCCGCCGCTCGTTACCGGCGCTATGCCGGAGGAACTGCTGCTCCAGGCACCACCCGTGGTGACGTCCGCAAGGGTGTTGCTCAGGCCGATACAGATATTGGGGTTGCCGGTGATCGGCGCAGGGGCAGGGTGAACGGTCACTACAACTGTGGCCGAGCAACCTGCTCCGGGAGAATAAGTGATGATGGTCGTGCCTGAGGCAATACCGGTCACTACGCCGGTGGCGCTGCCGATGCTGCCCGCACCAGGGTTGGTACTCGTCCATACACCGCCGGGTACTACGTCCGCAAGTGTGGTTGTCAGCCCTACGCATACATTGAGTGTACCCGTGATCGGCGCAGCAGGAAGGTTGATCGATACACGCACCCAGGTGGTATCGGTAGCGCCGCTGCAATCTGTTACCTGTACTTTGAAGGAGTCATTGCCCGAATAGCTCGTTGTGGGGGTGTACCATAAACCCGTAGGGGTTATGGTGCTGCCTGTGGATGTAGCTGTATACGAGGCGTTGATCGAGCCGTGAACAGGGCCCACCAGAACACTCCAGGTCTCGCCCTGGTTGTTGTCTACGTCTGTTACTTTCATCTGTGTGTTGATAGAATCGTATACAGATCCCTGGCACACCGATAATGTCTGTATATGGCCGCCCGCAAATGCAGGGGCGTGGTTGTTAGTTACTTCCCGTACGCGGTTGTTGCTATTGTCCGCTATGTATAAGTTACCGCTGCCGTCTACTGTTACGCCAGTAGGCACGTTCAGTACACCGCCTGTAGCTACGCATGCATCGCCGCCGAAACCGGCTGATCCGTTACCTACGACTGTACTGATCGTACCTGACGCATTCACTTTGCGAATGCGGCCGTTGGCCATGTCTGCGATAAATAAATTGCCAAGTCCATCCATTATAATTCCACAGGGCGTATTTAGTTTTGCACCTACAGCGGAGGTGCCATCCCCACTGAATCCGGAAGTGGTAGTACCAGCATATGTGCTGATGATACCTGACGTGTTGATCTTACGCACACGAGAGTTGAAGTTATCTGAAACGTATACATTACCTGCAAGGTCTGTGGTTACACCATATGGTTGGCCTATTGCCGCCGCAGTAGCTGGCGAACCATCACCGCTATATGCGGTGGAACCAGTACCGGCTATTGTTGTGATAATGCCGGAGGTGCTTATTTTACGTAAACGTGCATTGGGATAATCTGTAAAATAAATATTGCCGGAAACGTCTACTGTGATATTCATAGCACCCGCGATCTTTGCAGCTGTCGCAGCGCCGCCATCGCCGGTGAATCCACTGCTACCCGGAATACCAGCGATTGTCGAGATCACCCCCGATGCATTTACTTTGCGAATGCAATAGTTATTATAGTCGGCTATGTATTTGTTGCCAGCCAGATCCACAGCCACAGATCCATTGCCTGTATTATGGAGTTCAGCGGCAGTGGCAGGGCCGCCATCACCTAAAAAAGCGGGTGTTCCATCACCTGCAAGCGTAGTGATAATACCAGAAGTATTTACTTTACGGGCGCGGTTATTAAAATTATCAGCAATAAAAACATTACCTAACAAATCCGCGGCAACACCTTCAGGCAAATTCAATTTCGCAGATATACCTGCTCCGCCATCGCCACTAAAGCCCGCGGTACCCGTACCGGCTATTGTTTTGATCAGCAGGCCTGCGTACGGCTGCACATTCACTGTAACCACCACATTGCAACCGGTGGATACTAATGTATAGGCCATCACTGATGTGCCGGTGGATATACCGCCCACAATACCTGTAGTAGCGCCGACAGTAGCTACTGAGGTTGTCACGCTGCTGAAGGTGCCACCCGATGTACTGTCATATAAAGTAGTGTAACCACCCACATAGCAGGTGGTCACGCCCGTAAGCACTGATGGTGTGGGGTTGATGAGTACATGTACTTCTGTAGTATCTGCTGCCGTGCCATCAAATATCCGCACTTTAAAAGAATCAATGCCGCTGTAGCCCGTTGTGGGGGTGTAGTACATTTTATGCGCCGCTACCACGGCACCGGTAGAGTTAGCAGTGTCCGCGCAAACGGCAATGCCA
>CAIRES010000008.1 GCA_903877645.1 uncultured Bacteroidota bacterium
GGGATACTAGCTACTGTATAATCATCACCGATAATTGCTACACTTGTGCCAGAACTTGATATACTGGAATACGTACTTGAAAATGCAGAAAAAGTATACGATGCTGCCGTTATTGCATAGCTTGACAAACTAATTAGGGTCGCTAAAACGAGTAAGTAAATTCTTTTCATTGAGAGTTGTTTAATAGTTGAGAGATAGAGTTCATATTTATATAGCCTAAAGTTAATGAAAAAAAAGAAATTACAATAGTGTTTATTTATAAAAACAATACCGTGACTTGCATAGGCTAATTGTTAAAGTTTGTACAATTAATCATACAATTTGTAGCTTTATAACGCACTAAAAACAAAGATCATGAAGAAGTTACTAATTGTTATTCTCCTTTTTTCATTAGCTGCTATAGTAAATGCACAAAGTATTAGTGTTCAAAATGCTCTATCTTGTAATGTGCATATTAAAATATATGCACACGATGCTACAGCATGTGGAGGAATAGTTTGTAATACAACTGTTGCCGCGGCTACAACTACGGCATTCCTTAGTATGCTGGATCTTAATTCAACATCTTGTAGTGGAACAGGCCCTGGATGGATTGAAGTGAGCGGAGGCGCAGCACATTGTGTACTCTCACTATCCAGCGCTGATCTCGATGGTGTTTTTGTAACAGTTATTGGAGGTGGGTCTTTTCCTATCTTAGGCCATTCTACATGTTATTCTACATTGACTGCATCCAGCACAGACTGCTCCTCAACTGCTATCTATGCGGATTGGGATTATGCTGGTTATCCTGATATTAAGGTCCATATTCATTACTAATTTTGTGTGCCGGTAGAGTCCCCTCTCTTCGCGAGACTCTACGGTGCCGCGGGCGTAGAACCATTAAGCCCATTCCCACCAGATCGTTAATCTTGGCAGGCATTAGCCCTACTATTTCTGCGTACTACTTATACGCTGCGCCAGCCCATTGGCCCAGGCTATCATCTGGTCCTTCTCGGCATCTGTCAGCACAGCGTCTTTGTGTATCCGGGTATAGCTGTCCAGGGGCATACCACCTTCCGTTATTTCCTTGGCGCAGCCCTTTAGCCTTTTCACCTGCTTGGCTACCGGCATTTTGCCAAATTCGGAGAAATTCAGGTGCTGCTTACCTTCAGTAATGTGGTTATTGAGCCAAAATGCTACCGGCTGTATATTATTGTACCACGGATACCGGGTAGTATTGCTGTGGCAGTCGTAACATGCTTTTTGCAGGATCACATGCACACTGTCAGGCATCGGGTACAGTACCGCAATATCCTGCGGTGATTGTACATCATTCACATTTTTTGCCGGGTGTATGAACTGTATCAGGATAAGTAATACAAACAATGTTATCCCCGTTATTTTAATGATCCTCTTGAAGCTCTGTGTTGCCATAAGTGCGTTTTTTGCTTAAAGTTATTGCTTTTCATGAACCTGCAATGATATTCGTTCAGGATTCAGGCATTGGGCCATTGAGCCATTCATTAAAAAATCTATCTTTACACCCCCTCAATGGCACCCAAAAGGATAATACTTACTGTTACCAACGACCTCAATTACGACCAGCGTATGATCCGTATCTGTACATCGCTGGCCAATGCGGGTTATGAGGTCACGCTGGTGGGGTTCAAACGAAAAAAAAGTAAACCAATACAAGAGCAGCCATTCAAACAGGTGAGACTGGCCATCATCGCCGAGCAGGGCAAGATCATGTATTTTCAATATTGGCTCAGCCTGTTCTTTTTTCTCTTGCGCAGCAAAGCAGATGCCATCTGTGCAATAGATCTCGACACCATTTTACCCGTTTATTACGCTTCTAAGTTCAGTGGCAAAAAAAGGCTCTATGATGCCCATGAAATCTTTACTGATCTCAAAGAGGTCATATCCCGGCCTGCAGTTCATAAAATGTGGACATGGATAGGCAAACATACCGTCCCCCGCTTCCCTACCGGGTATACAATAGGCGATTGTTATGCCGAAGAACTGAATAAGCGGTATGGTGTGCATTACGGCGTTGTGCGCAATGCCACTGTATTAAAAACGCTCACCATCCCCCAAAAAAAACAACGCTATATACTTTACCAGGGTTGGGTAAATGTAGGGCGCTGCTTTGAGCAACTGATCCCTGCCATGCAGCAGGTTGATGCCACACTCATCATTTGCGGCGAAGGCAATTTTTATGAGCAGGCTACCGCGCTCGTTAAAGAACTGCACCTCGAAGAAAAAGTGATCTTTAAAGGTTATATCCCCCCGGCACAGCTTACGGCTTATACCATACAAGCCACCATAGGCATCACACTGTTTGAAGATACAAGCCTCAGCAACAGGCTCTCACTTGCCAACCGTTTTTTTGACTATATGCACAATGGCGTGCCGCAACTGTGCAACAAGTTTGCAGAGTACGAGCGGGTGAATGCCGAATACGAAATAGCTACTTTGATCAGCGAATTGACTCTTGAAGAAATAGCAAGGGCATTAAATAAGCTGCTGACTGATGACGCATACTACCAGCGGCTGCAAAACAATTGCGTGGCTGCGAGAGAAAAATATTGCTGGCAGGAAGAAGAAAAAAAATTATTAGCCATTTACCATAAACTGTTCAGCGCAAAAGATTGATATGCAGGAACAAAGTACAGCACAAATAAAGTTCAGCGTCATCATACCCGCATATAATGCTGCGGCTACTATTGCCCGTGCCATTGACTCTGTGCTGGCGCAATCATACCCGAATTATGAGATCATTGTTGTTGATGATGCCAGCAATGATGACACCTGCAACATCATCACTGAAAAATACAGCACCGAGGTGACACTGATACAAAAGGTAGCCAACTCAGGCAGCTCCATAGCGCGCAACACAGGTATGGACGCAGCTTCCGGCGATTTCTTCGCCTTCCTCGATGCCGATGATGTTTGGCATAAAGACAAGCTGGACCTCGTCAATATCATATTATTATCTAAGCCGGGGATAACTCTTTTTTACCACCCCTACACGCAGGATACTATTACCGGCAAGCGGCTCCCTGAAGATATACAGGTATACAAACTGCCTTTTATTAAATTGCTGCCCGCAAATCTCATTGCTACATCTTGTGCTGTGCTGCGCAACGATCCTTCACTACGTTTCGACCCTGCAATGCGCTATACCGAAGATTATGACCTATGGCTGCGCGCAGGCTATAAGTACAAAATATATTTTATCAATATCCCGCTCACGCAGATATTCCGGCCCTATACTTCAAAAGGCGGCATCAGCGAAAATAGGTGGAAGATGCGCCGTGGCGAAATGAGGGCATACACAAAGCTCATCAGCCTCAACCCCCTGTTTTTAATTGTTCTGCCCGTATTCATCGCCTCCAGCATAGGCAAGTATTTTTATAAGCTGGCATTTAGAAAATAAATCCTTGGATTCATACTCAAATGCGGAGCACCTATGTGAACTTATAATATCCGGCTATCAAAAATTCACATTGCTGAAATTGAGTTTCATGCTCGCTGTGAGAATTCCCCCTTTAGGCGTGGCTTATGTGCGTTGGCGAAGGGGGTTAGGGGGGATGTTTTTTTAATAATATTGATAACGCTTCATTATTAAAACTTATGAGTGCAGGCCACATAGACTATGTGTTCTATGTGCCTATGCGGTGGCAAATCTCGCGAGAAAAACTGAGCATGATTTCTATGCTAAATCGTACAGAACGATCATGCTCATCCTTTAATCCTGCAAATCCTGGTTCAGACGTTTTTTACACTCCCGCAGCACTGATCTCCTTTACCATGCCATGCTCTATGCGTACAACACGTGCCGGATATTTCTGTATAATACCATAGTCATGCGTTGCCATAATGAATGCCGTCTGGTAATCGCGGCAGATGTTGAATAGCAGTTGCATGATCTCATCCGTGGTATCAGGGTCTAGGTTACCTGTCGGCTCATCAGCCAGTATCAGTTTCGGATTATTGAGCAATGCCCGCGCTATATCCACGCGCTGCTGCTCCCCACCCGACATTTCGTAAGGCATCTTACCACCCTTGTTCTTTAATCCCACATTAGATAGTACATGGTCTATTTTTTCCTTCATCAGGTTTTTGTCTTTCCACCCTGTTGCCTTCAATACAAATTCAAGGTTATGATACACATCCCTGTCCGTAAGCAGCCTGAAATCCTGGAACACAATACCCAGGTTGCGGCGCAGCAAGGGTATCTTCTGCCACGTCAGGTCTTTCAGGTCAAACCCTGCCACACTACCCTCTCCTTCCTTCAGGTACAGTTCGCCATACAATGTCTTCAGCAAGCTCGATTTGCCCGATCCCGTCTTGCCGATCATATATATGAACTCGCCTTTATCTACAGATAGGTTCACATTATTCAGCACCAGGCTGCTGCCCTGGTATATGTTGGCTTGTTTTAGGGATACTATACTCGTTTGCTCCATGGTACGCCTGTATTTATGACAAAGATAATCGGTATCGGTTCAATAATGATAGTACGATAGAAATTTTACCCTTATTCCGGCTCATAATATCCGGCTATCAAAAATTCCACATTGCTGAAATTGAGTTTCATGCTCGCTATGAGAATTCCCCCTTTAGGCGTGGGTTATGTGCGTTGGCGAAGGGGGTTATGGGGATGTTTTTTTAATAATATTGATAACGTTTCATTATCAATTGCATACCACCTATCCGGTATTAAAAAAGTGGCTGCGTTTCCGCAGCCACTTTACTGTTTATTATTTCAATAAATTCAATTATTCAACTACCAGTTTCTGTGTGCTCACCTTGCTGCCGGTAGTGGTTTGTACTATGTACATACCCTTTACTGCTATAGCAGCATGTGGTATCAGTATACGTGCATCGTTGCCGGTGATCTGCTCATTAGTAGTATATACTACCTTGCCGGTAATATCAGATACTACTATACGTGCAGTTGTGTTATCCAGGTCTTTTAAGATCACATACGCATCGCCATTGGTTGGGTTCGGCGCTACTACCACATCAGAAGTTCCTTCCAGTACAGAGCTTACACCTGCAGGCGACGGGCTGAAATTAACCCTGTCCATATAAAAGTTATTGCCGCTGCTGAAGCTACCGGTAAGTACGGTTTCGTCGTAACCTACGGCTATACCAGGTTTGTAGCGGAAACGAAAAACAGTATAATTGGTCCTGGCTGCTGTAGGAATATTGAGGCTCATCTGCGCCCAGTCTGCCTGTGATGTAGGCGTATATGCAAATGCATAGGCACCATTGTTGTCTACTTGCCTTTTGGTGAGTACAGCCAGGCTTTGCCAGCTGTTCGACCTGTCAGTAGAATAATCAATGAGGAGGGTATCATTGATATCTAATGAATTGGCAGAGCGGGAAGCGCCGGAATACATATAATTGAGGCTACACGCACCTGTATATCCGGAAAGGTCCATAGGGATACTGAACATATCATCAATATCGCCGTAAGGCATCCCTGTGGTTGGGTATATGCCTGCCGATGGGGTCAGCCTGCTGTCAAAGCCAACATATTCCATGCACGCATTATCATATACACCTACATTGGCGGGTTGCCATTTGAAGTCATTGTTGTAATAATTGAAAGTAGGCCATTGTGCCGCAGTGGCGCCACTGAACTCTTCGTAATATCCATTACCCGGCATACCGGTAGCCTGTGCCACAAACACCGGTGAAGATGAATTGGTGGTGGTGCCACTGGTGTTGCTGGTGGCAGCAAGCGAAACATTGGCCCAGCCATTCCCGGTGAAGGTATTATTAACAGTAGCAGCGGTAGAAGTACCTGCGGCAGCGCCGCCACCAAAAGTCCAGGCTACCGACGAAATAGTCGCATCCCAGCTTTCGTTGACGAACTTGAGGCCCGCCGGGTTACCGCCCGATGGAGGACAAGTGAAATATTGCATGGTGCCTGAAGGATTAGAAGGCGTAATACTTGCCGCATTCAATACATTATATTCGGCTACAGGGGCCAGGTCGGGCAGGCTTACAAACGAATCGGCAGCATTGGTCACACCTGTATTCAGCAGGTTGTTCTTAGACCATAAGTTATTACGGCCGGCTACATCACTGTTCAGCGCTGCATGCATGCGGGTCACCTGCCCTTTGGTGAACATCCTGGAGCAATAAGTATAATCCATGATGTTCTGGGTATTGGTGGTATCCGGGTAATTCACTAATGAATCATTGCCGTGCATATCAGTATATATCTTGAAATAATTTTCCGCACAGGCAGTATCATACATACTGTTCTGATTACTGCTTGGCGCAGAATATTGGCAACCGCCCTCAGCATGGCCCATAGTAGGCGGGGTATCGTCCACACCATCATCGCCGCAGGCCACTGCCGGGTCGTTTGTAGCGCCCCAGGGATGGTATAGGTTGAACACATGTCCGATCTCGTGATTGATGGTTTTGTCATTATTGATATAATCATAACGGGCAATAACGCCATCATAATAAGGGATACCCGCCACATCCGGAGGCAGGTGGGCATAGGCAGCAGCCTTATAATTGAGGCCACTCATGTTGTGAATGAACCATATATTCACATAAGATGTTGGTGGCCAGTCATCCAGCTTGGCCTGCTCGCCACCCTGGCGGGTAAGATATGACCTGTGACGGGTGATACCCTTTGTAGGGTTGCCGTTGGGGTCTATGGTAGCCAGGTGAAGACGAATGTGCGGGTTGCCAATGTATTTTACAAAATTTGGGCAGTAATGGTATACCTCTGATGTATCAGCATTATGCTTCGCATAAACAATGTTCCATTGGGCCACATTATTGATGATGGTGTTGTCGGTCATGTATTCTGAACCGTAATCATGAACAATATGCACAACAATAGGAATATCATACCAAAAGCTATCGTTGTAGAACTGGCTGCTATCAGCCGTTGTACGGGCATTCAGCTTACTGAAATCAATCTTCTTAATGCCTTGCTTTATCTGTTCGTCAAAGCTTTGTTCCGCCTGGGCTATCTCCGGGTGAGTTGCCAGCAGGCGTTGGCGCGCCTCGGGTTGGTAACAATGCGCATCCTGTGCAGAACTCTTTCCTGCGAGGCATATTACTGCAAACAACAGGAATAAACAGTTTTTCTTCATTTGTTAGTATTTATAAAGTTCCAAAGTTAAATTAAAAACACATTTTTTACAACATTTCGTTGATCAAATATAAAATCCTCTCAAAAAATGCTCTAATACTATATATAGACGCATATTTCGCATAAAGTCTTGGGTATCTGGAAAAATATTTATATCGCGGCTTTTAATAAACCACCAGTTTTTGCGTAGTAGCCACGCCATCATTAACGAGCGTAACAAAGTACATACCCGCTGCCTGTGTGGCTGAGCGTGGTACTTCCTGCTTCTGCAGACTGTTGGCAGTGTATTCCTTCTTCTCCTGGAATACTACCTTACCCGTAATATCCTTTATGGTATAAGTAACTACCCCATCATTACCTGTTTTAAAGATAAGTTTGCAGCCGTTGCTGGCAGGGTTAGGGAATACACTGAATATGCTCCCTGACTTTACTACATCTTCCACACCCGCCGGGAATGGAGAAATAGCAAAATTATCAAGGTAAAGGTTATTACCGCCATTGCCGGGCCAGTAACGGAACCTGAAGAAAGTATTATTACTAAGGTAAGCGGCAGGCACATTCACACCCTTTGCCACCCATTGCGAGGCGCTCGTAGGTATGAATTCATTGTTATACACGCCATTATTCGTCAATGCAGCGCTGTTATACCCCGCTATCTTATTCCACCTTACACCACCACTGGTACTCGCGTCTATTTCCATAGAGTCATTCACTATCGTCACCCCACTTAGGTTGCGTCTTGTATAAGCTCCTGCAGTATAAAAATTCAGGTACACATTCCCGGTCGAGTTAATCAGGTTGAAGGCAGGTGTAAAGAAATCATCATGATCGCCCTGGGCAGTACCTGTTATCCTGTCTGATGTATCATAAGAACGGTAACGCACACAACTGTTATCTCCGTATCCGGCACCGTTATAAAACTCCCATTTGAATTGGTTATTGTAATAATTGAACATCGGCCAGTTACTGATAGCTGATGCACTGGCAAAATTCTGCCCATAACTCATACCTCCGGCTACAGTCGTATCAGCAGCATATACAGCCTGTGTTTTGGTCAGTGTATCGTTGCCGGCGTTCGATGTAGCTACAAGCGATACACTTACCCAGCCCGGTGTGGCAAATTTGTTATACACCGTTGTCGTAGATGTGGAAGTTGGCGTGGAAGCGCCATTGGAGAATAACCAGGACACACCGGAAACAGTATCGTTCCAGCTTTCATTACGGAAAGCAAAGTTGGCCACATTGTTAAACGTCATGAAGTAGGTTCTGCTGTCAGTAACAGCGCCTCCGCCATTGGCTTTATTCATGATGAAGTCTGCAACGGGCCGCAGGTCAGGCATAGGGGCCAGCGCACCGGTAGCCGCAAGGTTGGCCGGGGTGATCAGGTTGTTCCTGCCGGCAGTAGCGCTGGTGAGCGCAGTGCGCATACGCACTGTCTGCCCGATGGTGAACATCTCCTGGCAATAAGTATAGTCCATAATATTCTGTGCATTGGTCGTATCAGGATAGTTCACCACAGAATCCATAATGCCGCTCAGTACAGATGTGTATGTTTTTACATAGCCTGTGGCGCATGCAGTATCATAAATAGCAGATGGTGCGCAGCCTGATGGCAAGTGGCCCTTTGTAGGCGGTGTATCATCCACATGATCATCACCGCAGGCTACATCGGGGTTGTTTGAATTACCCCATGGGTGGTACAGATTGAGCACATGGCCCATTTCATGAGGTATGGTCTTGGTAGTGTTGTCTGTGTAATCATACAATGCGATGATACCATCATAATAAGGCTGGTATACTGCGCTGCCGGGGAAATAGGCATACGCTGCTGCACCGGCATTATCTCCGCTCATCTGGTTGATCAGCCAGATATTCACATACTCATTTTGCGGCCATTGGTTATACTTCGCTTGATCACCGCCGCTAAAGGTCAGGTACGACTGTACCCGGTCTATCCCCTTTGTAGGTTTGCCATTTGGGTCTTTTGTAGCCAGGTGCAGCCTGATTTTGGGATTACCAATGTATTGCACGAACGGAGGGATCACACCGGATGTATCTGCATTCTGCTTCATGTACACTACAGCCCAGTAGGCAGCAGCTTCGTACAATGCATTATCGCTTAGGTTCTCCACACCGTAATCATGTATCACATGCACTACTATCGGCATATCGTAAGTAGCTGTATCCGGCCCGGCAGCAGTAGTTCTTGCACCTGCCTGCGCTTTGATCTGTGCGTCAAACTGCTCTTCATATTCCGCCAGTTGCGGGTATTGTTTCAGCAATTTCTGGTAGTGCTCATCAGTTACACATGGCTTTTGCGCAAAAGCAGCAGAGGCTATACATACGACAGCCGAAAACGTTAATACAAACTTATTGAACATGATATTTTTGAATGAATTTTGAAAAGTCGGCGTGAAGGTATGGATAAATCCCCATGCGTTCTTAATAGTTTTGTCATTTTATGTACATACATGTACCCGTAATAACCAAGAAAAAGCCCCGATGTTTTCCACATTGGGGCTTTTTTGAGCGGAAGACGAGACTCGAACCCGCGACCCTCAGCTTGGGAAGCATAACCCATTTCGATCTCCGCAAAAATATTATCTGATTATCAATCTATTATACTATTTTTTTTATAGAATTTATGACAACTTTTCTATCCTTTGTTCAATCTTTTGTTCAAAGTTTTTGACTTATTTGCCCTTCAAGAACTTCATCAAAATTAATCACTTTATTCTGAAGAACAAGCATTTTAGATACTCTATTGTTTTCGAAAGTATAGCCTTCAAATTTGACAATACATTTTTAGAGCAGTTGTGTAGTTTTCATTTAACTATTTACTAGAGGCTCAAAACAGCATTTTAACTCATTCCGGGATAGGCCCAGTGCATTCTTAATCAAAAATGACATTCCTGTATCAGAATGAAAACGTGCTTGCTGGAGAAAGCCCAAAATTAATCATAGATAATTCCCTATGGATTGCAGTTTGAACAATAATTGCATTTAAAATCACTCCCAATAGGTGCAATTTCAGCGACTGTATATTTCAATTTAATTCTTTAACCAACTTCCTTAGTGAATTAATAAAATACCTTTTTGTTTCATGAAAAGCCTTCCTAGTTTCCAAAACAAACATACTTGATTTGTCCTTATACTCAAATAAATACCAGTCTCTCTTAGTCTCTTTAATGTCTAACAATATATTTATTCCATTTTTCTTATTATTTAGAACATATACCTCTCCCGGCACTGAATCATGTTTCACCAAAAGGTATAAATCCTCGCCGCTTGAAATAATCGCATACCCAGTATCTCCCTTGCCCCAAAAGGTAATATCGTAGTATAGAAGCACATTGCAGCCCTGAGTAAATAAATCTACAATTTGCTTTGACCTGAAATTATCGAGAAAATTCGCTTGTTTTTTCAGATCAATATTCCCAACTAAGTAAATCTTTTTTTCATTCAATTTCCCGAAATAATTTGAAATCAATTCATGATGCATATCCCCATTATAGATAACTGTACCTTTCCTCTTATTGTCTTTTTCCAGATCGTCAACTAAGTTGTTTGCTTCTTCCGCAGATGCAAGATCTCTCCATGTTTTTTCAGGTTGCCCTCCTTTGGCTTCATCTCTTTTCTTTTGATTTGCCATGGCTTCATCATACTTGCGTTTTCTTTCCTCATCTTTTTCTCGTTCGTCAGCATTTTGTTTTACTAAGGTTATAACTTTATTATATGGCTCCATCCATCCTTTGCCGCTAATAGTTATATTAAATTCTTCTCCTTTTACCGACACGGTTGCTTTGTCTATATTATCACCATGCCAAAAACTAACACACTCTCCATTTGTAAATTCAAAATCAATGCAATGTCTCGTATTGCTATCGTATAGTTTATCGAAAATTTTACATTTGACACTTAATGGATATTCCGCGTAAAGTGACCCCTCTTTTCCTCGCCAAACTGACCCACCATAGTTAATCCCAAAAATGAGTGCGTTATTTAGTTGTTTCACTGTTACAAATATAGTTTATTTAATCTGCTTCATTTGTGTCATTATCA
>CAIRES010000009.1 GCA_903877645.1 uncultured Bacteroidota bacterium
ACCCCCAACGAATGGAAAAAACATTTAGAAACGAAAAAATAGTCTAATTTAGAGTTGTCCGATTAATGGGGTACTTACACACCGGTGTACCCAATCTCATATTTTGAGTTAGAGTTACAATTTTGAAACCAGTCTCGCGCTGTATGTCCTCTATCCTTACTTTTTTTTCTTGCCATTCGTATATCTGCTGACTGTCGTCACCGAAAAAGTAGATGCCCTTAAATTTTATTTTTAAGATTTCTTTTATGGTTGCCAAGGTGAAGTCTTGTACCTCATCTATAATTAAATAGTCGTAATGCTGTTCGATACAATCATCCCATGCTGGATTAAAAACGGTCACAGCATCGTTATCTATCGTATCCCTTATGAATTCACGTAGCGATTTTGTGTAGATGATAACACCTACCTTATTTTGCATAGAGAGCTTTTGGGCGAGCAATATGGCCAGCATCGTTTTGCCTGTGCCTGCCGCTCCATTCACAATTATATTTGATGGGCCCTGTAATATTGCTTGCTGCTCATTAGTTAGACTAATGTCGCATGAAAAATTATTGATCATTTGAAACAAGTAATTATTATCCCAAAGGTAGATTATACAATACGAAACCTTTCATTTGTACAGATTTTCCGCATTTTGCACATAGTCTTTGGCAAATATTTGTATCTTTCCTTCCAACATTTGGCATGTCGGAGGCAACATATATATTGCAAATCATAAAGGATGGGGTGACCATTGCGGCAACTACTATTGCGGCTGTGGTGGCAATCTTAGGTCTAAAGGCATGGAGAGCGCAATTGAAAGGGAAAACAGAGTATGATCTTGCCAGAAGATTGTTAATTGCAGTGTATAAGATACGGAATGCAATTTATACGGTACGACAGCCGTTCAAGCCTGCTGGTGAAATATACAGTGCGCTAAAAGATGGTGGTTATGAAGAAAAGGATATTTTAGATGAAAACCGAAACGTCAACATTCGCAATATAGACGGCAGGACAGTTGATAAAGCCGTTTATGTATCTCGTTGGAAAGTTGTTGATGAGGCTAATGCAGCGTTTGAAGTAGAATACATGGAAGCAGAAGCCATGTGGGGGAAAGAAATAGATGATGTTCTAAAGGACTTTATAAAATGTCGTACCGATTTGTACATTGCAATAAGGTTACTTATTGAGATTGAAAAGCGTGATGAAGAGAATATGGCTATTATTAGTGGTTATCAAAATGACGATAAAGATGAGTTTGGAAAGAGATTAACAGCTGAAGTTAATAATATTGAAAACTATTTAAGACAATATTTATAATAGCTTTTCGCTGGTGTTGGTGTTCCCATGTTCCCCATGTTGCTAGTAGTCTTCCCAAAAATAAAAAAGTGAGTAGTTGGGCGTAGAATTTTTCTACGTCCCTCCCGGTGAGCAGTCTCTGACTGCCGAAGCAAATAACAAAGGCATCAGAGCCCTCAATACCGATCATTACAAATCATAGTTCAGACAAATTGCTCCGAAAGACTACAATTTATTTTATTGTCAGCATCCGCATGAATAATGCTTTTGTCTACAGGTTCAAAGTCGAGCAATTTTTGTTGTTGCCTGCTAATCATTGAATAATTGTTACGCCACCTGCATCATCTTCTCTTTCAGGTGCAGCAGCATATCTGCTGTCATCTTATCGAGGTCGAAGTCGTTCTTCCAGCCCCAGTCGGTGCGGGCGGCAGAGTCATCAATGCTTTTTGGCCAGCCATCGGCTATGGCCTGGCGGAAATCGGGATTGTAGTCAATGCTAAAGTCGGGGATGTGTTTTTGTATGGCTGCGGCTATCTCTTTGGGCGAAAAACTCATTGCGCCCAGGTTGTAGGCCATCCGTGTTTTTAGTTTATCGGCAGGTGCTTCCATCAGCTCTATGGTGCCACGGATGGCATCATCCATATACATCATGGGCAGATAGGTGTTCTCAGAAAGGAAGCAGGTGTATTTTTGATGTTTCAGGGCTTCGTGGTATATCTCTACAGCGTAGTCGGTAGTGCCGCCACCGGGCTCCGATTTCCAACTGATGAGGCCGGGATAGCGCAGGCTGCGTACATCGAGTCCCCAGCGCTGGTTGTAATACTGGCACCACAATTCGCCGGCATACTTACTTACACCATATACCGTTCGTGGCTCTATGATGGTTTTCTGTGGTGTCTGTTCGGTAGGGGTTGTAGGGCCAAATACGGCTATAGAACTTGGCCAGTATATTTTGGTGAGTTTTTCCTGCACGCCCAGCTCCAGTGTTTGCAGCAGGCTTTGCATATTGATGTCCCACGCTTTCTGCGGCATTTTTTCGCCTGTGGCAGAGAGCAGGGCTGCGAGTAAGTATATCTGTGTAATACCTTCTTTCTTCACCAAAGCAAGGGTAGCTTCTGCATCCATAGCATTGAGTATGGCATAGGGGCCACTGTCTTTCAGCAATGGGTGTGCTTCGCGGATATCAGAAGCGATCACATTGTTTTCCCCGTATAGCTTGCGTAGCGCAAGTGTCAGTTCCACGCCTATCTGTCCGCCGGCACCTATGATGAGAATTTTTTCTTGCTTCATTGTTGGTAGTCTTAAGCCCTCCTTCGCTACGGCTACGGCGGGTGAAATAAAAAGTTATTTATTCATTGTGCCATTCATTAGTTACTCTTGATCATATCTATGAATTGATCGAACAAATACCTTGAATCATGCGGGCCGGGTGTAGCTTCGGGGTGGTACTGCACAGAGAATGCTTTTTTATTCTTCATGCGGATACCTTCTATAGAGCCGTCGTTCAGGTTGAGGTGTGTTACCTCTACGAGGTCACTGTTCTTGATGGCTTCAGGGTCTACACCAAAGCCGTGGTTCTGGGTAGTGATCTCTGATTTGCCGGTAATGAGGTTCTTCACCGGGTGATTAAGGCCACGGTGGCCATGATGCATCTTGAAGGTTGGGATATCGTTAGCACGGGCCAGCAACTGATGGCCGAGGCAGATGCCGAAGAAAGGCTTTTCTGTAGCCAGTATGTCCTTCACTGTCTTTACCGCATAATCCATAGAGCCGGGGTCGCCGGGGCCATTGGAGATGAAGTAACCATGCGGTTCAAATTTTTTCAGTTCCTCTATGCCTGTTTTGGCGGGGAATACCTTGAGGTAGGCGCCGCGTGCTGCGAGGCAATCGAGTATCTTTATCTTCACACCAAAGTCCATCACCGCAATGCGTATAGGAGCATCGGGTGAGCCAACGGTATAAGGCTCTTTTGTAGAGATCTGTGACGATAGCTCCAATCCGTCCATATCAGGTACATTGGCCAGTTCTGCTTTCAGGCCGGCCTCGTCCTTCAGTTCGGTGGAGATAATGCAATTCATGGCGCCCTTGCTGCGGATGTGCTGCACCAGTGCGCGGGTGTCCACATCATACAGCGCTACTATGTTGTTGGCAATGAGGTAGTCTTCCAGGCTGCCGTTGGCGGTCATCCTTGAATAGCGGTGTGCCACATTCTTGCATATTAGCCCGCTGATCTTCACGGAATTGCTTTCCACGTCCACGTCTTTTACGCCATAGTTGCCTGTATAGGCATTGTTCATGATGAGTACCTGTCCGGTATAAGAGGGGTCTGTAAACACCTCCTGATAGCCGGTCATGCCGGTATTGAAACAGATCTCTCCGCCGGCGGTGCCTTTAGCGCCAAAAGACAGTCCTTTGAAAATTGTGCCGTCTTCGAGCAGCAGCCATGCGGGAGTGGTAGATTGTGTAGCAGTCATTGAAAAAACGAATTGCGCAAAAGTAAGAAAAGAAGCCGTACTGAGGGGTATTAATATTACATGAAAATGTGAAAATTATCCACATTTACTGCACGTAGCGCCATCGTTGCCGCGTACTTTGCTGTATTGCCTGATCTTGGTGTATTTGATAAAAGTTGCATATTCCGACATACGGCAGATCACCAGTCCGTAATACCCATCAAGGAAGCCCAATTTTATGATGTATTCTGTAAAGAAATGCCACTTGGGGGATACTATTATTTTGAGTAGGCTGGCCGTCTTACCCTTTTCTACTGCGGCAATGGCAGCCAGCTCGCTGTACTTGCCTATCTTATTGACATGCTCGGCTATTGTTGCAAAGCTGTAGTGCAGCAGATTGCCCTTCAGCAAACCTTTTGACGCATCGTCATTGTGCTTCCAGTATTCATGCACTTTCTGCTCCTGCCACTTGCCTTTTGTGCGGTTGTACAGTCGCGTTTGTTTATCCGGGTACCAGCCGCAGTGCCGTATCCATTGGCCGCAGTAGTTGGTCAGGCGGGGCATCTGGTATACATCGTACCTCGGGTTGTTCTTCACTTCCTGTATGCTTTTGTGCAATGCGGGAGTCACCTCTTCATCGGCATCCAGCGATAGTATCCAGTCGTGAGTGGCTTGTGCTGTCGCGAAGTTCTTTTGCTCTCCGTACCCTATAAACGGATGGTCTATCACCTTTGCATTATAGGCGCGGGCTATAGCCACCGTGGCATCTGTAGAACTGCTATCCACTACCAGTATCTCATCGGCAATATCCTTCACCGAATCCAGGCATCTTGCGATGTTCCTTTCTTCATTGAATGTAATGATAACGACACTGAGGCTGGCCATAATTCGTGATAACGGGATTGCGATTGTAAATGTAGAAATAGCTCGCCGTTTTTTGCTGGATATTGTAAAATATTTATGACAGTATGCGTTTTGATTTTGTTTTTTCGGTAATTTTACTTTATTCAAATTTTATTGTTTCATCCCCCAATCTGTTGCATAAATGGTTTGTGCTAAAAGGAGAGTGTTGTATGCTGTTTGTATTGGTTTGTGCGTTGTATCGCCGTCTGTCAGGACATTTGCAAAAGAAGATAAAGAAAGTTCAACTGAGCTGAATACCGCTACTGCCGGCGTTTTTCACTGGAATGACCATAGTAAGTTGTCTTGGGATGATTTCATTGGCCCGGTTCATGCGTCTGATGAGGAGTCGGCTGCCGCTACGCATTGTGGTATAGGTTTTAAGGTCGTCAATAATACTGCAGCCAACCCCGCGGTAATAGTGTTCAATACGTTTTACCCCGGCAAGTCGTGGGTACGTGCAGATGCTAAAATACCGAGTATACTGGAGCATGAGCAAGGCCATTTCGACCTGTGCGAGTTGTATACGCGCAAACTCAGGGAGCGCATGTGCAATGTAGACCTGCATTCGGCTGATGCAAGGACCTTATTGATGAAGGTATACTCGTCGGTAAGCCGGGAGTATGAAGCTGCACAGCAAAGCTATGAGCAGGAAACCATACATGGCACCAACCTGCCTGAACAGAAAAGGTGGCAGGCTTATTTGGCGGACAAACTGAGCGGGCAGGGCACATCAAACCCTTTGGCTTCAAATACAACACAGCAGGGTAAATAAGGGATCAGGATAGCAACTTCTGCCTTAAAAGGAACTCAAGTTGCTCATTGGATACACTGAGCTTCTGGGTGGTTTCTTTTTCTTCCATGTGTTGTTTGTACACCTCGTATGCCCTGGTAATGGCCATATCCAGTTCTTCTTCGTTCCAACTGCTGTGCGTAAACTGGATGAATTTATTAAAAGTACCCATGAGTATTACAACCTGAAAAGAGGGAAGCTGGTTTTTGAAGATATTAATTTTGAGAACATATTGCAGGATACGGCTGCTCTTTTTCGGATAGCCGGTAAAATGGACAGCATTAGGTTTACTTCTAACGTTATTCAGAACGATACTTTCCGCTCTGATGAAGTATCAATAAAAATTATATTAAATAATCTTTTTTCTAATGCGTTTAAGTTTCAAAAAAGAGGATCAACAGATAAATGGGTAGATGTAAATATTGAAGTAAAAGATGATGTGGCAAAAATAATTGTAAAAGATAATGGCATAGGCATACATGAGAACCACATAAATAATATCTTTACGATGTTCTATAGGGCTACTTCTGAAGAATCTGGTTCCGGTTTTGGTTTGTACAATGTTAAAGACGCGTTAACCAAATTGAATGGAACCATAGAAGTTGCTTCTGTAGTTAACGAAGGAACAACATTTACAGTAACTATACCATGCAAGTCAAATGGCTCAAACTAAACTGAATTTTATTGTTATTGATGATAGTAAATTGGATTGCTTCATCGCAGAGAAGATCATTAAGAATACCGGGAAAAGTGAATCAATAAAGTCATTCCAGCAGGCCAAAGATGCTCTTGTATACATTGGGGATCAGAAGCCGGACGATCAATCTCATACCATTATCCTGGTCGATATTCAAATGCCGGTGATGAATGGCTTTGAGTTTGTGGAGGCTTTCGAAAAGCTGCCCGGTTTTGTTACTGCAGGGTATACCATCTACATTATTTCGTCTTCCATCAATGAGAATGACCTGAACAGAGTACACAATTATTCATCGGTAAAACAATTTCTCAACAAACCGCTCAACAGCAACAACCTGGCTATATTGCTACAGTAATTATTTCGGGGGAGGGGGGGGCAGCATTGCTGCGTTTTTGAACAACCACGTATTTTTATGCAAAACAATATACAGCTTGTAGAATGTCCACGCGATGCTATGCAGGGTTGGGCGCACTTTATTCCTACAGATGAAAAGGTGGCCTATCTCAATGCCTTACTGAGGGTGGGGTTTGATGTGCTCGATTTCGGCTCTTTCGTTTCTGCCAAAGCCATACCCCAACTGGCTGATACGAAGGCCGTGATACCCCATCTGGATATGAGTAGCACAAAAACAAAGCTGCTCGCTATTGTTGCCAATACCAGGGGAGCGCAGGATGCAGTCGCTTTTGATGAGATCAGCTATCTTGGGTTCCCATTCTCCATTTCGGAAACATTTCAGCTCAGGAATACCAATAAGACCATTGCCCAATCATTAGTGCAGGTTGAAGAGATACAAGGCCTCTGTGTGCAGCATAAGAAAGAACTCATCGTCTACATATCCATGGGTTTTGGCAATCCCTATGGCGATGTGTATAACGCAGAAATAGCCATCAACTGGGTGAGGAAGCTCACACAGATGGGAATCAAGACTGTGGCTATGGCCGATACTGTTGGCATGGCCAACCCGGAGATCATTACTGATATATACAAGAACCTGCTGCCCGAATTTACAGGCATCAATATAGGGGCTCATTTTCATTCTTCCCCCGATAAATGGCAGGAGAAGTTTGACGCTGCCTGGAATTCAGGTTGTCGTCGGTTCGACAGCGCTATGAAAGGCATAGGTGGTTGCCCTATGGCAGAAGACGACCTGGTGGGCAATATTGCCACCGAGCTGGTATTGGACTGGTGCGGGAAAAACAATGTGGGCACCCGGATAGATAATGCTGCTTTTTCCAGGGCTCTTCTAATGGCCGGAAAGGTTTTTATTTAGTTTACGTTCCTGAAGATTATCCTACTTTTGCAATATATAAAACAGCCCTTGATGGGGCGGCTCAAAATGGGCTGCACTCTATGGGACACTCCTGATTATGTCTATTAAACAATCGGAAATAAAGCGCATTACTACCAACACCCTGCAATCAATGAAGCAGCATGGCGAAAAGATCAGTATGCTTACCGCATACGACTTTTCCATGGCCGGTATATTTGATGAAGCAGGTATCGATGTGATACTGGTTGGCGACTCAGCCTCCAACGTAATGGCCGGCCACGAAACAACCCTGCCCATCACGCTCGACCAGATGATCTATCATGCACAAAGCGTCATCCGTGCCTGCCAGCGATGCCTCGTCATCGTCGATCTCCCTTTCGGATCGTATCAGGGCAACAGCAAAGAAGCGCTCAACTCATCCATACGAATCATGAAGGAAGCCGGCGCTCACGGTATCAAACTGGAAGGTGGCGAAGAAGTATGTGAATCTATTAAACGGATTACAGGTGCAGGCGTTCCCGTAATGGGCCACCTTGGGCTTACACCACAGTCTATATATAAATTTGGCACTTACGCCGTGCGTGCTAAGGAAGAAGAGGAAGCAGAGATATTACTACATAATGCGCGTGCTCTTGAGAATGCCGGCTGCTTTTCCTTGGTGCTGGAGAAAATACCTGCTTCATTGGGAGCAGAAGTGTCTGCTCAATTAAAGATACCGGTTATCGGCATTGGTGCGGGTATGCATGTGGATGGACAGGTACTGGTGATGCACGATATGCTGGGCCTCACCAAAGATTTTTCTCCCCGTTTCCTGCGCCGCTACCTCAACCTGCATGAAGAGATCACCGGTGCTACTAAAAAATACATACAGGACATTAAAAGCAAAGACTTTCCTAACGAGAGCGAGCAGTATTAAGGAGTTTTTCGCAAAATTGCAGGTATGATCAATAAGGGCGTATGGGAACAATTAAGTAGGGAACTTGCTGCGGGCCATGTGACGCTCATAGCCGTTTCCAAGCTGAAGCCCGCAAGTGATATTCAGCAATTGTATGACCTTGGGCAAAGAGATTTCGGGGAAAATTATGTGCAGGAACTGTCAGAGAAGCAACCACTATTGCCGGATGATATCAGGTGGCATTTTATCGGCCACCTGCAAAGCAATAAAGTAAAATACATTGCTTCGTTTGTTCACCTCATTCATACCGTTGATAGCCTTAAGCTGCTTACAGAGATCAATAAGCAGGCACAGAAATGCGGACGTACGATAGATGTGCTGCTGCAAATGTACATAGCCAATGAGGAAACTAAATTCGGGCTTGACGAAAAAGAGCTCACAGACCTGGTGGCATCATATCTCGCACAAAAAAGTGAATTGCAAAATGTGCGCATCTGCGGGCTTATGGGTATGGCTACCAATAGTGATGACGCGCAACAGGTTCGTGCTGAGTTCGCTCACCTGCGCAATACATTCAATAAGCTTGCTGAAGGGCCATTCAAGGGCCGGTCGTACTTTGCTGCCTGCTCTATGGGCATGAGCGCCGATCATAAAATGGCGATACAGGAAGGCAGCACTATGGTACGTATCGGCAGTATGCTATTCGGGGAAAGAAGTACCATCTAAGCACTCCCTTCCCCGATCAAAAAATTCCTTTCAATTATATTGTTGCTTCCTGTAGCACTTTTTCTGAGATATACCTGTTGATCTCAAAGATCACGTAGTTCAGCCGCTCAAATGTTTCGAAATAAGGGATACCTATCCTCAGTATATGATAATTGATGCCGCCTATCGGGTGATTTTTGATACACTTGGTATGCACCTGCGAATCATTGAGATATTTGTATAGGGGGTAAGGATCGAAATCAGTGAACGCGATCGCCACCAATGGGCTCGACTTCTCATCATTCAGGAATACATGCTCTATACCGCTGTTTGAAAACACTTCACCGAGCCTTTTCTGGAAAAATGTGCGCAGGTACGATGACCTCGCCAATATAGTATCCTGCCCTGTTTGTTTAAATAATTGGAGTGCTTCTTCAATCGCGGGGTACATCTGGAAGTCCTGACCACCCGGTATGCTCAGTGCAATGGTTTCCGGCTTATAGCCAAGGCCGTGTCCGCTCCAGAACACACCTTCGATCCAGTCGTAGAAATCTGCCTTCATCCACATCAGTCCGCCGCCGTGTGGCCCGAATAGCCATTTGTGGGTACTGCCGGCGATCACATCTGCATATCCGAAAGGAACCTCGTATAATCCTAACGACTGTGCCACATCCAATATGATCTTTGCCTCCGGTACGACTTGATGAACCAGCTTCATCCATTTTTCAACAGGTGCAAGATGGCCGGTGTCGTAATAGACATGTGAGAAGAAGGCGAGGTGCGGTTTGATCTCTTTTAATTTAGCCGTCATTAGTGCAGGATCTGCCAGTATATCATCTTCGATGTAATACACCTCATATTCCGGTAGATGATGGAAGCAGCCAATACCGCCTTCATGCTCATGCGTGGTAGTGAATATCCTGTATGGCCCCTTGGATACCTTATGCAACTTGCGCAGCATAGCCAGCGCTATCAGGTTCATCGTTTGCGAGGTGCTGTGCGTTACCGTAAGCTGGTACCCTTCACTTGGCCATAGTTCTGCGCACAACTTGTTGATCGCGCCATGGCTGTTTCTACCGTGCTCATAGCTGCCCAGCGGGTAGCCTTCCATGTTCTTGGAGGAGTGCTGGTTGTACCGTATCTTTTTTACAGGGGTTGATGTGGTGCCCAGTGTTCCGGGGTTAAGGTTAATACGTTCAGACTGGAAGTGCTGCTCCCTGAAAAACTCCCAGTAATTATCGTCATCAATACGAACCGTCTCGAAAAGGGTAGGCTGTTTTTTTACCTTACTGATGTCGTCGGCCCATTTGATGCTCGGTACGAACAGGCCCTCAGCAATGTTGCCTTTGAACCGCTCCATGATGCGCAGCATTTCTTTGGTCACATCCGCAAAAGGGGAGTGCAATGTGTCATGACCGCTATAGTCGGTGTCAATGCCATACTCCGGCTTTGTTTCTACTTGTTCCTGGCGCGGGTCATGCGTTCTGATGATTGTTACATCATAACCCTCACCTGCAGCAATATTTTTTATAGATGCAGCGAGCTCGTTGATGGAGAAGTTAGTTTCAGTAACGTGGTTCACTACTTTATGCGTGCCGGCCTCAGGTATGTCCTCAATAAAAGTAACCATTGAGTTTACAGAATCTCGCAATGCCATCAGGCCGGTGCGCTGGTTACCCTTGCCATACACAGTGAGTGGATGGCCATAAACTGTTTGTGTGAGAAAACGATTCACTACTGTGCCGAATATATGATCATAATCACAGCGGGTATAGAGTGCTTCGCAATCAGCCATTTCTTCGGTAATGAAACCAAAAATGGTCGACTGCATTACATCAGTGATGCGCAGGTTCCATACCCGGCAAGACATGGCTACGTAATTAGAATCGTTGATCTTGGAGATGTGGTAAATGTCATCGGCCTCTCGCGGGTAGGGCATACGCTTAGTGGCCTCAACGCCCTTATGGCGCGGGAAGAAGTAACCTTCAGCAATATCTATTCCGCCTTGTGCATATTCGCCAAAGGAGCCCAGTTTAATGATGTGTGCTTGCGGCACATGCTTTCGCACAGCCCATAGCAGCCGCATATTACCCGCCTCATTATTATTTACTGTAAATAGTGCCTCCTCTATCCCTTTCATCGAATAGGGGGCCGAGCATTGCTGGGCCAGGTGAAAGATGGTATGCGGTTTTTCATGCGCAATGATCTCTTCTATTCTGTCTGTGTTTACATCCAGCCTTACATAATAAAGGTTTTCCTGCCCGTGTACCTGGCTGAAGGCCTATATGCGCTCGGCTGGTTTGGCAATGGGTATCAGAGTCTGGAAGCCAAAGCTTTTTACAATGTTCCTGCGCCATTCATTGTCCGCAATAACAACTCTTGTTTTAGGGTATTTTACGGCTATTTTCATGGCCAGGGGCCAGCCGTAATAACCATCTCCTCCAAGAACGAGTATAGTATTATTCATTTTATAAATTTTATTGCAAAAATTATGTATGGGTTAATGACTTCCTAATTTGGGTACTAATATATCGAATATGTGATAATTATTCAAAGAATTGTCATTATTTATAGGTGTAGTGACATCTATCGCTTCCTTGTCTGGTGATTCAACCATTGGAATCCTGCTGCAGTCAGAACGCTTACCGAACCCAGTATCCACCACAGTATATTGAAACCAAAATGCTGTATGATCTGAGTTCCGGCATACGGGGCCATGATCTGTGCTACCGACCAGGCAGCAGTGTACATGCCTGCATACTGGCCCCTGTTGTGTTGGTCTGTTCTGCTCACCCAGAACGTGTTCATAAACGGCATGGAAAGCATCTCACCTGCGGTGATGATAAAAGTGGCACACAACGCAAGTGATCCTTGGCCCGGCATAATATTGAATAATACAAATGAGCTACCTACCAGCAATGCGCCGGTGGTGATATACTGTAGATTTTTTCCACGTTTCTCTAATGTAAATACAAGGGCCATTTCAAATAGCGCTATCAGCAACCCGTTCAGTGCCATCGTCATCCCGATGAATAGTGGGGTGAGAAGAAGCCGCTGTTTAAAAAATAACGGCAATGTGGTGAATTGCTGGAAAAAGCAAAAGCCGAACAATATGGTCAGTACAACGAAGACCAGGTAATGCCGGTCTCTGAATGCAGAACGTGTATGGCCGGCAGCAGGTTTGTCTTTTCTTGCAGGTGTATTGCTGTTCTTTTTAGGAGATAATACAGTGCGCAATAGTATAGCAGCTCCTATATTGGTTAAGCCATCTATCCAGAACAGCAGATTATAATTATGCGAGGCAATGATACCCCCGAGAGCCCCGCCTATGGCCCACCCCAGGTTGATGGACAATCTATTGAGCGAATAGGAGCGTGTGAGGTTTTCCTTTTTGCTGTATTCGGCTATGGCGGTGGCATTCGCCGGCCTGAATGAATCATTAAGTGTGGCGAGCAAAAAAGTGCAAACACATATGGCAGGGTAGCTTTGCAATTGTCCTAATACAATGAACATTATGCCACCTGCTATTAGTGCCGATAGTTGCACATAATAAAAGCCCAACTTATCTGTCAGTTTACCGCCTATGAATCCACCACAAATTGCCCCAAGCCCAAAGAGTGCCATGATGATGCCTGCCCTGCCTATATTAAAATGCCTGCTTTCGGTAAGGTATAGAGACATGAAGGGGATCACCATGGTGCCGCTCCTGTTGATGAGCATGACCAGAGAAAGCCACCAGGTAGCCGGCGACAAGCCGCTGAATGCGCTTCTATATAAATTGGTCACTCTTTTCATGGCTACGGGCAAAAATAACATTGTGGCGGGTTTTATTACCCGAACGGACAATTGTTATTCATATTTTGGGGAACAGGTTAATCAAAATTAATTTCAGGCAATATCATTTATGGGGTTTATGTTTAATTTCATTAAATAATCGTAATTTTCCAACCTTAAATGACTTTTAAGCTGTCTTATTGATCAATAACCCAGTGCTGATCTGCAGTATGAATAAATATATATTTTTTCTTCTTTTTCTTTTGGCTGGCTACAAGCTTCAGGCACAGTGCCTTGTTAGTTCGTTGCCTATAAATACAGGTTATAACTCACTTACGGCTTCATCTGTTACCCCGGGTACAGATGGAGGAACGCCGGTTCCTGATCCACACTGGACAGTAACCGCAGAAAGCCCATCTATTGCAACAGCTATATTTTCTACCGGGTTGATAGAGGTTGTTCCGGGAAGCGCTGCTGATGTTATACCGACTCTGGGTGGCTGGACAGGCGATCCGGTTGGTGTTCCGGGCGGCTGGCTTAGTTGCATCAATTCAAATACTTACAGCACTGATGGCACAGGACCCTCAGGCACCCCGTATAATATGACGTTCGGCAGGCCATTCCGTATGTGTGCCGATGATAACATAACGCTCGACTTGTACATAGCCAACGATAACTATATTTCCGCAATGGATATTGACGGTACTTTACTTACGTTTTCACAGCCGGCAGGTGCTGTATCTTCTTACTTCACGTCTTTTACGCATTTTACCCAGACTGTTTTTCTTGCCGCCGGCACACATACGATGCACGTTGTGGTGAATAACTACAATGACGTATCACCTGAATCTAATCCCACCGGGCTAAACATTTATGGTACTGTTGCCTCTTCAACCGGGGTCAACACTATTGTCAGCGAAAGTTCTGTCGCATGTGATGCATATGTATGTAGCGGCACCTGCGATGCAATTAGTTTGCCTGATACATTACATGCCTGCTCGCGCGGCAATGTGGTACTTCCAGCAATACTGACCGGCACAAATATCGTTGACAGTATCGGGTGGAGCCCAACAGCGGGGCTCTCATCCAGCGCGGTTTTAACGCCGACACTTACTGTTGGCGGTACCTCCCGAATGTATAATATTGTTGTGGTCTCGACAATACCCAATAACCTTGTTGCCAATGGCGATTTCAGCGGGGGTAATATTGATTTCAGCAGCGGCTACACATACGAGGGTACAGGAACAACCTCTACGCCGGGTTATTATGCGATCAACACAAATCCGTTCATATACGATGCTGCATGGCCGGTTATGGGCGACCATACTACCGGCACAGGTAATATGCTGATCGTAGATGGGGCCTATTCTGCAACAGAAAGTTTCTGGTGTGAGACGATGGGGGTACTACCTAATACTGATTATATTTTCTCTGTTTGGGTCGCATTGCTACATGATCCGTTACCTTCTATTCAATTGAAAATAAACGGCATCGTTGTCGGTACTTTTGCCCCATCTGCTACTGCCGGTGCATGGATACAATATACTCTGAAATGGAATAGTGGACTGGCTACAACAGCCAACATTTGTATGTATGACCTCAATACAGGAGGTTTTGGTAATGACTTTGCAATTGATGACATCTCCTTCCAGCAACTATGCACACTAAAAGACAGTGTATATGTTGCGGTAACACCCACAGATACTACGGCATCACGCAGGGATACCACACTATGCCTTACATCTGCGCCAATAACACTTACAGGTACACCGGGTTATACGTCTTATCTCTGGAATACCAGTGCCTCTTCTCCTTCAATAAGTGTAGGCGCAAATGGCACCTATTGGGTGTATAATGAAAATCTCTGCGTGGCTAAAATAGACACGTTTGGTGTTACGTTCATCCCGCTTCCGGTTGTCTCCATAGGCAATGATACGGCCTTCTGTATCGGTAATACCATCACATTATATTCAGCTCAGCCTACTGGCAGTGCATACTTATGGAGTGACGGTACAACCGGTGACTCCATCCATGTGTCCACATCCGGTACTTACTGGCTACAGGTATATAATGGCACCAACAGCACCAATGGCTGTACCGTCACGGACTCTATACATGTGTTGGTTTCACCATTCCCAATAGTAGACCTCGGCCCTGATCAGTTCAACTGCCTGGGCAATGCGGTTACATTATCTTCGTCGGTAAGTTACATTGCACCCGCTTATTTGTGGAGCGACTTTAGCACAGCGCCTTCGCTTACTGTTGCGACTACCGGC
Organism: uncultured Bacteroidota bacterium; assembly: GCA_903877645.1. GTDB lineage: Bacteria > Bacteroidota > Bacteroidia > Chitinophagales > Chitinophagaceae > Nemorincola. Next base: position 15,042 of record CAIRES010000009.1, read on the forward strand.
GCTTACTGGCTACAGGTTACCGTTGCCGGCTGTGCCGCCGCCGATAGCATCAATGTCACTATCATCTACGACACCTTCACGTTGCACAATGTGGATACCGCTATCTGTAAAGGCAACGCGGTGCAGGCATACCTCACTATCAACCCATCTGCCACTGTACAATGGCTGCCTACTGCCGGTATATCTGCATCTACAACGCCAAGTCCATTGATCATTCCTGATACATCGGAGGAATATACAGCGAACATTTCCATTGACGGCTGCCCTGTAAAAACAGCTTCGTTCTTTATCGATGTACAGCCTAATCCGCAGGTGTATATCGGTAATAACCGGTCTGTCTGTGCCAATGACACATTGCATCTGCTGGCTTCTGTAACGCCGGCTTGGTATACGCACTATGCCTATCACTGGTCGCCTGCCGCGTACTTTGACGATAGTACCTATCCGTATGCAGTGTACACCCCGGGTACTGATACCACGATCATACTCACCGTTACCACCCCCGATAATTGCAAAGGTGTCGATTCTATAAAAGTCACAGTCCATCCGGCTGATTTTGCACACCTTGATTCTGTATTCAATGTATGCCCCGGCGATTCGGTGCAATTACAGCCAACGGGTGGGGTAGCCTATCACTGGAGCCCCGGCATATACCTCAGCGATTCCCTTTCTGCTGCTCCATGGCTCAAGGCGATCACCTCGCAGTATTACACCCTCATAGCTACCAGCGCTTTTGGTTGCCTCGATACGCTTTCTGCCCACATCACTGTGCGGCCTAACGCAGTGATCTTCCTGGATAAAGGGCCTATTACCCTATATCCCGGCCAGTCTTATCAAATAACACCACAAAGCAACTGCACTAATTTCTCCTGGTTTCCAACTGCGGGACTAAGTGATGCCAACATATCCAATCCGCTGGCCACCCCCGGTATCAGCACAAAATACATAGTGCATGGTTCCAATGAATGGGGTTGTACGGCAGTTGATTCTTTGGATATCAACATAGACGGATCTTCTGCACTTTCTTTGCCTAACGCATTCACACCGGGTGGCGAGGTGAACGGCACACTGTATTTGCTGAACAGGGGCATCTCCTCGTTGCATTACTTCAGGGTGTTCAATCGCTGGGGCAATAAGGTATTCGAGACCAGCGACCTCTCCAAAGGATGGGACGGCAATTATAAAGGTACGCCCCAGCCTTATGATGTCTATGTATATGAGATAGACGCAGTGGGCAATGATGGTACTACTTTTCATAAACAAGGAAATGTGACCCTTATTCGTTAATTTTTGATGCTCTCCTTTGTGGTATTTTTAGATTTGAATACTTTAATTATGTAATATGTCGTCATGTTATTAAATTTATGTAACTTTCCAACCTATACGCCCCTTTTATATGTCTTAGTTAACAGTTAATTGGTCAATGACTCTTTAGGGATGAATAAATACATACTCTTTTTTATTTTTATTGTCGCCGGATACAATCTGCATGCTCAATGCAATGTAAGTTCCCTGAAGATAAATACAGGTTATGATCCGCTGACAGGCACTGCGGTTGCACCGGGTACCGATGGAGGTACACCCGTTCCGGATCCACATTGGACAGTAACTGCCGAAAGCCCTTCTATTGCGACCGCTATATTTTCTACCGGGTTGATAGAAGTTGTTCCGGGAAGTGCCGCTGATGTTATCCCCACACTTGGCGGATGGACAGGCGATCCCGGGGGTACACCTGGCGGCTGGCTCAGTTGCATCAATTCTAATACATATACTACAGATGGTACCGGCCCCAGCGGTACTGTATATAGCATGACCTTTGGCCGCTCTTTCAGGATGTGTACTGATGACAACATTACTCTTGATTTTTACATAGCAGCGGATAATTATGTGCCGGTAATGGATATAGATGGTACAACTCTTTCTTTTGCAGAGACCCTACCGGCAGTAGGAACTTATTTCACTACATTCACACATTATACACAAACAATTGCGCTGACTGCCGGTACACACACAGTACATGTAACAGTTATTAATTACAATGATGCGGGTGGGCCTGAATCTAATCCCAGTGGCCTCAATATCTACGGCACGGTTGCATCCGCAACAGGTGTGAATACACTTGTGAGCGAAAGCTCCGCCAGTTGCGCCACGTTTTCCTGCGGCGGTATTTGCAATGCACTAAGCCTTGTGGATACACTGCATCAGTGTGCGGGCACTACTGTTGTTCTTCCCGCTTCGATCGTTGGTACTGATTCAGTATTAAGCATATTGTGGACACCCCCTACCGGCTTGTCTGCGACCAATGTTATTGCGCCAACACTTACTGTTGGTACCGTTTCATCATATTATTATATCACTGTAAAATCGCTGGTGCCTGACAATTTGGTCGCTAATGGTGACTTTGGTGCAGGCAATACGGGGTTTACCAGCTCATACACCTATTCGGCGCCCCCAAGCAGTATATTGATAGAAGGCGACTATTCTGTTTATACAAACCCTTTCGGTGTCCATAGTGGGTTTACCTCATTTGGCGACCATACCACGGGAACAGGCAATATGCTGATCCTTAACGGCGGCCCTACTCCCACAGATGTATGGTGCGAAACGGTGCCTGTGACACCGAATACCGACTATGATTTTTCAGCATGGATAGCAAATTGTTCATCCGTAACTGTAGGCCCTGATGTGCCGATCATGCAGTTCAAGATCAATGGCGTTTTAATCGGCACACCTACTTCTATCACTGCTGCGCCGGGTACCTGGGTGAATTTTTTCAATACCTGGAATAGCGGGCTCAGCACTACTGCCAGCATTTGTATTTATGATGCTAATACCGCTGTTGCAGGTAATGATTTTGTGCTCGATGATATTTCTTTCGTGCCCATTTGCGTGACCAAGGACAGCGTTTATATTGATGTCAAAATACCAGACACCACTACCGCGCTTGTCATGGATACTACGTTATGCATTGACAAAGGGCCGCTTACACTTAGTGGCGTTCCCGGCTATCTGGCTTACGCCTGGAATACCGGCGCAGGGTCAATCTCCGTAGCCGAGGGTACCAGCGGTACCTATTGGGTGCGCAATCTCAACCTCTGTGCCGTCCTGGTGGACACGTTTCATATCAATTACATTCCTCTTCCCAATGTCTTCATTGGTAATGATACGGCCTTCTGTATCGGCAATACCATCACATTATATTCCGCTCAGCCTACTGGCAGTGCATACTTATGGAGTGACGGTACAACCGGTGACTCCATCCATGTGTCCACATCCGGTACTTACTGGCTACAGGTATACAATGGCACCAACAGCACCAATGGCTGTACCGTCACGGATTCTATACATGTGCTGGTATCTCCATTCCCTATCGTAGATCTCGGCCCTGATCAGTTCAACTGCCTGGGCAATGCGGTTACATTATCTTCGTCTGTGAGTTACATTGCGCCTGCTTACCTTTGGAGTAACTTCAGTACAGGGCCTTCGCTTACTGTTGCGACTACCGGCGCTTACTGGCTACAGGTTACCGTTGCCGGCTGTGCCGCCGCCGATAGCATCAATGTCACTATCATCTACGACACCTTTACCCTGCACAATGTGGATACCGCTATCTGTAAAGGCAATGCTGTGCAGGCATACCTCACTATCAACCCATCTGCCACTGTACAATGGCTGCCTACTGCCGGTATATCTGCATCAACAACGCCAAGTCCATTGATCATTCCTGATACATCTGCCGAGTACACCGCAAACATTTCCATTGATGGCTGCCCGGTAAAAACAGCTTCGTTCTTTATCGATGTACAGCCTAATCCGCAGGTGTATATCGGTAATAACCGGTCTGTCTGTGCCAATGACACATTGCATCTGCTGGCTTCTGTAACGCCGGCGTGGTACACGCATTATGCCTATCACTGGTCGCCCGCCGCCTACTTTGACGATAGCACCTATCCTTATGCAGTGTACACCCCGGGTACTGATACTACGATCATACTTACGGTGACAACCCCTGATAATTGTAAAGGTGTCGATTCTATAAAGGTGGCCGTTCATCCGGCTGATTTCGCGCATCTTGATTCTGTATTCAATGTATGCCCCGGCGATTCGGTGCAATTACAGCCAACGGGTGGGGTAGCCTATCACTGGAGTCCCGGCATATACCTGAGCGATTCCCTTTCTGCTGCTCCATGGCTCAAGGCAATAACCTCGCAGTATTACACGCTGATAGCTACCAGCGCTTTTGGTTGCCTCGATACGCTTTCTGCACACATCACTGTGCGGCCCAACGCAGTGATCTTCCTGGACAATGGCCCAATCACTTTATATCCCGGACAGTCATACCAGATAACACCACAAAGCAACTGCACCTATTTTTCCTGGTTCCCGACTGCCGGACTAAGTGATGCCAACATATCCAATCCGCTGGCCACCCCCGGTATCAGCACAAAGTATATAGTGCATGGTTCCAACGAATGGGGTTGTACAGCAATTGATTCTTTGGATATCAACATAGACGGATCTTCTGCACTTTCTTTGCCCAACGCATTCACACCGGGTGGCGAAGTAAATGGCACATTGTATTTGCTGAACAGGGGCATATCATCACTGCATTACTTCAGGGTATTCAATCGCTGGGGCAATAAAGTATTCGAGACCAGCGACCTCTCTAAAGGATGGGACGGCAATTATAAAGGTACTCCTCAGCCTTATGACGTATATGTATATGAGATAGAGGCTGTGGGCAACGACGGCACCACATTCCACAAACAGGGAAATGTGACCCTTATACGGTAGTTTACCTCATATTTATTAATAATTTATTTCAGGTTTAAATTTTGTTCTTTTAATCCAACTGCACTATCTTTGCAATCCAAAAATTTTTTATTGTTTAACGCAAAATAATTTCTATTATTATGTCGGTAAAAATCCGTCTCCAGAGACATGGGTCTAAAAAGCGCCCATTCTATTTCATCGTTGTGGCTACAACTACTGCCCCCCGCGATGGTAAATTCATTGAAAAATTAGGTACTTACAACCCACTGACCGTGCCTGCAACTGTTCGCATCAGCCGCGAGCGCTCATTGCATTGGCTCGACAAGGGCGCACAACCTACCAACACATGCCGTCGTATCTTATCCTTCAAGGGCGTTCTGTTCCTGAAGCACCTGATGCGTGGTGTATCCCTCGGCCTGTTCGACGAAACTACAGCAATGGAGAAATTCGAAAAATGGAATGGCGAGCACGAAGAGCTGGTAGCTAAGCGTGAAGAAACACACCGTAAGCATAAGAGCGACAAACGTCACGAAGCAATGCGTGAATCAGTACGTAAAGTAGAAGAAAAGAACATAGCCCGTGCCCAGGTTGCAGAAGCCCAGGCCGAAGTTGATGCCGAAGACAATGCTGCTGAAGCACAGCCGGAAACAACACAGGAAGGTTAGTCTTTCATACAATACTCATAGTAGAAAAGCAACGCTGATGCGTTGCTTTTCTCTTTTAGGTTATTTGAGTAACGATTTTTTTCTTCCAGCTGTTGGGAGAAGAGGTTATATCCTCCCCTCCGCTACACAAGTAACTCCAAACATCTTATTGGCGCTGGCAATCTTCATTTCAGCAGAGGTGAGCCCCAGTAATATCTTATTGGTCAGCGGGTTGAACTTCCGCATATTCGATTCGGCTTCTTTTTTCTTCATATTGCTCAGTTTCCTCGCTACCCACACCATCGGGAACAGGCTGCCATAGAGGTAGTAGCTGTTCTTTATGTCGCTGTAATGCGCCTTGTTCAGCACGTCGCGCAGCATAGGTATTTTGTAGCGGCGGTAATGCCCCAGGTAGTCGTCGTGCCCGCTCCACAATGAGTTGAATGCAGGTACGGTGATGAAAAAGAAATTTTTGTCGCCCACGCAATTGGCCTTTATCTCCTTAAGCATTTTCAGGTCATCTTCCAGGTGTTCCAGCACATCCATTAGTATCACCAGCCCGTTCTCTATCCGGTCTGGTATGCGCAGTGTTTTTTCTATTTTGGATCCTTTGGATGCGGCAATTTCTTCAGCTGTATAGTTAATGTCTACCAGGTACACTTTCTTCACCTGTTCCTTAAATTCCTTTTCTATTGATATGGCAAAAAATCCTGAACCCGAACCTACATCCACAATCGTGACCTGGGGAACTGATTTCAGCACTTTGCGGGTATAGGCGATCAGGGGTTTTATTTTGCTCTGGTAATACCAATGCACATCAGGGTTTACGCCTTGTTCTAATTCTTTTAAGTCCATTACTTGGGTGAATTTTAACAAAAATAGCTACTTTTATAACCTTAACAAGTTTTCGCCTGATTTACTTATGACCGACACTACAATGCCTCTTCCTCTCTCCCTTGTAATACCATGCTATAACGAGTCGGATAGGATAGGACTGTTGTTTGCAGGCCTCAGTTCTTTTAAGCAAAAGTGGCCCGGCGCATTCGAGGTCATCATCATCAACGATGGCAGTAAAGACAATACAGAAGCCCTGTTGCTGGATAACGAATTTTATAAGCAGAATAAAGACTTTGTATCTATCTATTCGCAAGCCAATACCGGTAAAGGAGGTGCATTGAGAAACGGTGTTTTAAAGGCCAAAGGCGACTTCATACTTACCCTCGATGCCGATATGGCTGCTCCACCCGAAGAACTGACCAAGTGGTATGCTATGTGGAATGGCAGGCCTGCCGATAATACCATATACATCGGCTCCAGGGAACATAAAGATTCCATGATCACCAAGCAGGGCGACCGCAAGGTGGCCGGCAACATTTTTAATACTATAGTGAGGATACTCACTCCCTTAAAAATAAGGGACACTCAGTGCGGTTTTAAATTGTATCCCGCAGATGCAGGTAAGAAACTCTTTACCAACCTGCAAACCTATGGCTGGGCACATGATGTGGAACTGCTGTATAAAGCATACCTCGATAAAGTCAATATTGTAGAAATGCCCCTTGCTTGGAATGCAGTAGAGGGCAGCAAGATCAGCCTCTTCAGCGATGGCTTTAAAATGCTCACCGAAATAATGACCATTGTAGTGCGCACCCGTGCGCAGTATACCAAAAAATAAAAAAAATATAAGATGTTCAATAAGATCAATTTCAAAACGCTCACACTCATTAGCCTCGCTATAATGATGGTGGCTATGCTGTGGGCCAGTAAAGATTTCGGTATCACCGGTGACGAGATCACGCAAAATACCTACGGCGAAAAGGTTTACAGCTACTATGCTACCGGAGGCAAAGACAAATCCTGCCTCGAAGCATTCGGGCGTATATCCAATGCCTTTTACTATGGCGGCTTTTATGATCTGCTATGTGTGACAGTCAATAAATTCTCTCCCTTTGATCCCTTCAATACCCGCCATTTCATCAATGCCATTTTTGGTTTCCTCATCATAGTCTTTGGCGTGCGCTATGCCCGTTTTCTAAGGGGTTGGGATGCCGCCTTCCTCGTCGCATGGTTCCTGTTCCTGTCGCCGCGCTTTTTTGGCGAGAGTATGAACAACCCCAAGGATGTGCCTTATGCCCTCGGTATGCTCATGGGTGCCTACTATATCAGCAGGCTGGTGGCAGCCTTCCCCAGGATCGGTTGGAAGGATATAGCCGGTGTGGCAGTCGCTATTGGGTTGGCCATCAGTATCCGTGTGGGTGGTATCCTGCTCATACCGTTCCTTGCTATGGCTGTATTCTTCCAATACCTGTTTACATGGCGCAAAGAATATAAGATCGGCTCTCCCGAGATAAAGAAGCTGGTACTCTATTGCGTCATTGCCAGCGTGGTTGGTTATGCTATTGGCCTCATTTTTTGGCCATATGCCCTGCAGGATCCACTGAGCAATCCGTTCACTGCCCTGCATGAAATGACACAATTCTCAACCAGCATTGGTATGCTGTTCAACGACAATAAGATACTGAGCGACAATGTGCCGTGGTACTATATACCTAAGTGGCTGTCTATCACCACACCGGTCATTATACTGGTGGGCATAGTGCTATCGCCCTACCTGTTTGTGAGCAAGGAGTATAAGCCCGCGCAAATATCCTTCCTGTTTTTTGTAGCGCTGTTCCCGCTGTTTTATGTGATCTATAAGAAGTCGCCGCTGTATGATGGCTGGCGGCATTTGTTCTTTATCTACCCACCACTCGTCATCATGAGCGGCCTGGCATTTATCACGCTGATGGGTAAGGTGAAGAACCAGTATGGCAAGTATGCTTTTGCGGCAGTTATCTTCATCGGGCTGGCATTGCCGGCCAAGTGGTGTCTGGCCAACTACCCCAATGAGATCGTCTACTTCAATGAGTTGGAGGGTGGGGTGAATGCCGCATACGGCTATTACGAAACAGACTATTACATGAACAGCCTGAAACAAGGCACTTATAAGCTGGCCGAAATGAAAGGCCTATTTACCACAAAAGATAGCTTACAGATAGCCACTAATGCCGCAGAGCCTGTCGTGGAATATTTTAAAAGGATAAACCCGTGTATATCGGTTATATATGTGCGCTACCCGCAGCGGTACGAAAGAAAATGGGATTACGGTCTGTTCTATACCCGTTTTATGGACAAAGACCTGTTGCAAAATGGCTTCTTCCCGCCGGCCAATACCATATATACCGTAAAGGCTGATAATGCACCCCTGTGTGCCGTAGTAAAAGCAGACCCCGAACAACTTGCTTACAAAGCAAGCCAGTTCCTGAAAGCGAATAACTTTGACAGCGCCATTGTCTATTATGAGCAGCACCTGAAGCAAGACCCTAACGATGAATCATCGTACGACAACTATGCTGTAGCCCTCGCCAGCAAAGGCAGAATACCTGATGCCATAGCCGCTGTGAACAAAAAGCTGAAAATGGACCCCGAAGACCTTGCCAGCTACCAGTTACTCATCAGCATATATAGGTCTATTGGAGATAGGCAACACGAGCAGGAAGCTGCTACCACAGCGCAGGCCATACAGGAAAAACAACAAGGGCCGGTGGAGTAGACGTTATACGACAAACATACATTCCCTGCAAATGGAATTTGGTACTTGCTTCCGATGGCTATCGGGATGGAACTTGGAATTTGGAGTCTGGAATTTGGTACTTGGTACTTGGTACTTGGTACTTGGTACTTGGTACTTGGTACTTGGTCTCGATCGCTATCTGGATGGAACTTGGAATTTGGAACCTGGAATTTGGTACATTGAGTTTGGTACCTGGAATTTAAAATCTAATACCCTCTTCTTCCCATTCCTCTGCCACCGCCACCGTTCCTTTTTTGTTCCAGGCGCTTCATCAGTAGTTGTTTGAATTCGCGTTCGGCTTTGTACATATCGGCCAACTGTGTGGGTGATATTATTTTCAGGAACTGGTCATTGTATTTGCGCTTTATGCCTATTACGTCTTGTTGGTAGTCCAGGTTATCGTCTACGGCCTGTCGGGCTGTTGCATCATCAGTATCAGATGGGGCGCTCATCCTGTATTTTTGCCTTGTGCTATGTATTTCCTGCTCATAGCTATTATAGAGGGGCACAAACCTTACAGACTGGTCAGAGGTCAGGTGCAGCCTGTCGGTGATGTACACCATTTTGGCTGCGTGTATCCGCTCCATGTATTGTCCGTGCTGCGCCCATGCGCCGGTAGTGGCGATCAATAGTATTAAAATGGACTGAACTAACTTTTTCATAAAATATTCACTTTCCTGCTTCTTCAATTATTACTCGGTAATATCCCACCCGGTCTCGTTGAGGTATTGCACGATCTCTTTATTATCTACCTGCATACTATTGATGTCGGTATTGCTCATTATCCTGTCCACATCCAGCCGGTAAGACTGCTGCACGTAATCATGTATATCATTGCTGGATACCGATGCCAATATATTATCAGGCGCGTTTTGCTGCTGGCCCGAAAAATCGTACGCCGCTACGCCTATGCTCAATATCACCATAGCTGCCGCGGCCCATCTTATATTCCTGAAAGATAATTTTTGCTGTTTGGGGCTTTCGGTGGCCTTGGCTGTTTGCAACATTTTTGCGGGTAGTGCATCAAAATATCCTATGGGTACTGTAAGCGGCATGTCTTTAGGCATTGCCGCGGCTATGCCATCACCCATGGCTATTAAAGCCATATCGGTGGCTACTGTTTCAAAGTAGCCTTGTGGCACATCAAATGGCATTATTTTGCCCCATACATGCGCCTCATCTGCTGTGGTTATGTCATTGATGAGGTCATTGGTATGGGCTGTAAACTGCTCAAAATAGCCATTGGGCAGGGTATACGGCATAGCCCGCGGCATACCGGCCAGCGGGCTACCCATACTGTTCAGTTCTTCCGTTATGTCATCTGCCTGTTTCATACTATTATTAAGACATTCAATGTGCTGCAAGGTTTAATTGCCTGTAAGGAAGGCTTCCACCTTCTTTACTGCATGGTGATAAGAGGCTTTTAGCGCACCTGCCGACGTACCCAATACACTCGACATTTCCTCATAAGGCATCTCATCATAATACCTCAGGTTGAACACGATCCGCTGCTTTTCAGGCAGTGTCTGTATCGCCTGCTGTAGTTTCCACTCTATTTTATTCGGGTCAAAATCCTTTTGTGCGGTCAGTTTTTCAGAGAAAATATCTTCATTGTCACTGATGGATACCGAACTCCTGCGTTTTTTTTGGTCTATCCAGGTAAGCGCTTCATTGGTGCTGATGCGGTATAGCCAGGTATACAGGTTGGATTCTTCCCTGAACTCAGCGAGATTTTTCCATACTTTTATAAATACATTTTGTAATATATCGTTGGTATCCTCATGCTCCAATACCATACGGCGGATATGCCAATATAGCCGCTCCTGGTATTTGCGTACCAGTTGGGTAAAAGCAGCTTCTTTCAGTTTTTCATTTCTGAAAGAGGCGATCAGCATATGATCGCCGGATACGTCCGTAGGTCCGGGCATTTTATCTCTTTCCTTTTTAGGTAGACAATATTAAGGAAGTATAGTTTAATTCTTACAGGATAACTGTTTATGTTTTGCAAATATTTTTATTAGATCGTTTTGTTTCTTTTTCTAAATTTGGCCTGCTTATAAATAATCCGGTGGGTACAGCTATTGGTCAAAAAGAAGGATTCGCGCCGAATAAAGGATTATCATCCTGGATGTCTTCATTCAGGGTTCAGGCAGTTATTGTAGCCTTGCTTGCGTTGCTTTTATATGGGAATACGATCAAAAACGAATACGCGTTCGATGATTCATTGGTCATCGTGCGCAATGAATTTGTACATCGGGGCTTTGCCGGCCTTCCCGATATTTTCTCCAAAGATGCCTATTACAGTTATTTCAATCAGCTCAATACGTCCAACCAATTGTCTGGTGGGCGGTACCGCCCGTTGTCCATTGCCACGTTTGCGGTGGAGCAGCAATTTCTCGGCCCTGTCCGCAATAACCAGGTCGACAGTATCATCGCTTTTGGCCTTTCTTATGAAATGAAGGAGCATTACGAGCAGCAATTTCTGCGCGATATGCATGTGCGGCATTTGTTCAATGTGCTGTGGTTCACATTATCAATGGTCGTTCTGCTCTGCTTTCTCAGGTATGTGGTGTTCAGGGGCTATCCCATACCGGCATTTATTGCGGCGTTGCTGTTCACCATTCATCCCATTCACACCGAGGTGGTGGCCAATGTAAAGAGCAGGGACGAGATCATGTCGCTGCTGTTCATTTGCTGCACGTTTATCTTTGCGTTTCGCTACCGCGAAACCAAGAAGCCTTTGCTGCTTGTGGCCGCGCTCAGCAGCTATTTCCTCGCTTTCCTTTCCAAAGAATATGCCATAACACTTGTAGTGCTATTGCCGCTTTCTTTTTATATTTTCGATAAAGATACCCTCGCCAAAAGCCTCCGGGCATCGCTTCCTTATTTAGCGGTGGCCGTGGTTTACCTGCTCATCAGGTGGCAGGTACTCGGCCCGCGCAATGAGCTTTCTGATAACGACATCCAGATAAACCCGTATGCCTTTGCCTCATCAACAGAAAAGATAGCTACCGAAATTGCCACTTCCCTCAACTACCTGAAGCTGCTTATTTTTCCGCACCCCTTGTCTGCCGATTATTCCTACAACCAGATTCCCTACAAAGGCTTTTCGGATATTTGGGTGTGGGTTTCTTTAGCAGTGCATCTGGCTTTGGCAGGGCTGTTCGTCTATTTTTTCAAAAAGCGCAGTGTGCTGTGCTTCGCCATAGGGTGCTACCTGCTCAATTTGCTCATGGTCAATAACTTCCTCTTCGATATTGGTGCCACTATGGGCGAGCGGCTTATTTACCATGCCTCCGTTGGCTTTGTCATTGCTATCGCCTGCTTATTGGTTGGCGCAGTTAATAAGGTAGCCACAGTAGCTACACGCTATAGCTTGCTGGCTGGTGTCATGGTGCTGCTCATTGCATTATGTGGCTTCAAAACCATCTCCCGCAACCGCGATTGGAAGAACGACCAAACCTTGTTCTCAAAAGATATTAAGGCGTCTCCAAACAGCTTCCTGGTCAATGTCAATGTCGCCTGCAACCTCATCAATAGCGCAGATGCCGAGCAGAATGACACGATGCGGATCAAAAACCTCAAACGGAGCATAAGTCTGTACACCAGGGCTATTGAGATGCAAAAGTCCTACGTGCTGGGGTATATGAACAGATCTGCCGGCTACTACAAGCTACAGCAACCCGATAGTATGCTTGCCGATCTCAATACGGTATACAAACTATATCCCATCCATCCGCAGTTGCCCGGGATGTACTACCATGCCGGTATCCTGTACTACGAATTGAAACAATATGGCAAAGCCGCCGATGCTTTCCGTCAGTCATTACAATTATACCCCCAAAGCGCCGAAGCGCGCAAAGCGCTGGATGATGCACTAAAAATGCAGGCTAATCAATGATAATAGGGCAGGGGGTTGATAATAAACAGATAAACTATTACATTTGGCTTATTACTTATCAGATAAATGGCAAAGAAAAATATAAACGCTACGTCCCGGCCGGTACAGGCAGTGAAAAAAAAGCCTGAAGAGATCATCGAAACTCCGGTAAAGGATTCTTTGATACCCGCATGGCTTTATGATTTTAAGGTGCAGGCCATTATTGTGGCAGTATTGGCAATTGCTATGTACTGCAACACCATAAAAAATGAATACGCGCTTGATGACACCATCGTGATCGTAAAGAACGAATACGTGTACGAAGGCTTCGCCGGCCTCAAAAGCATCATGACCAAGGATGCCTTCGATAGCTATTATAAGCAATTCAATTCCTCCAACCAGCTTTCCGGTGGCCGTTACCGCCCCCTCTCTATCGCCACATTTGCCATAGAGCAGCAGTTCCTTGGCCCGGTTTCTCCTAAGAAGGTAGACAGTGTCATTACCCATGCCGGTGAGCATGGCCCGCAAGAGGTGAAGCTAATGCATGATATGCACGTACGGCACTTCTTCAATGTCATCTGGTTCATGCTGTCTATGATAGCGCTGTTGTATTTCCTGCGGTTTGTGGTATTTAAGAACAATACGCTGCTCGCGCTCATAGCAGTGGTGCTGTTTGTAATTCACCCCATCCATACCGAGGTGGTGGCCAATGTAAAGAGCCGTGATGAGATCATGTCATTGCTATTCATCAGCCTTACATTTATCCTTGCCTTTAAGTACGAGGAGCAGAAAGACAAAAAATCCCTGTTGGTGTATGGTATAATAGCCTATGTGCTGGCCTTCCTGTCCAAAGAGTACGCTATTGCACTTGCTTTCCTGTTGCCGTTGTCCTTCTATATTTTCAAAAAATACTCGCTTACAGATAGTGTGAAAGCAGCCCTGCCATTCCTTGCTGTTGTGGCCATATATGTATTTATCAGGTTGCAGATCGTGGCTCCTATGAGCCAGGACTCAGAGAATGACATTCTTAATAATCCCTATGCCCTTGCCAATGATGCCGAAAAACTAGGAACCAAGATCGCTACTTGCTTCAGCTACCTCAGGCTGCTCGTATTCCCGTACCCCCTTTCTGCCGATTATTCCTACAATTCCATCCCTTACAAAGACTTCAGCAACTTGCTGGTATGGCTCTCGTTGGCTATACATATAGCCCTGATCAGGTTCTTCTTTGTCTTCCTGAAGCAAAGGAGTGTTGTCGCTTTCGCCATAGCATTCTATTTTGTCAACCTGTTGCTCATTTGTAACATTATCTTCAACATTGGCGGCACTATGGGCGAACGTCTTATTTATCATTCCTCTGTCGGGTTTTGCATTGCTGCCGCCTACTTCCTCTACAAAGGCATGGAGAAGATACAACCTGCACTCACCGGCAGGCGGGTACTGGCGGGAGTAATGGTGCTGCTCATTATCGTTTGCGGTTTCCGCACCATAGCCCGAAACAACGATTGGAAAAATGACCAGACCCTGTTTTTCAAAGACATAGAAACATCACCAAACAGCATCCTGGTCAATGCGGATGTAGCCTCATCTTACATCAACATGGCAGATGCCGAAAAAGACTCCCTGACAAGAATACAGGATATTCATAAAGGCATAGGCTATTTCGACAGGGCCATTGAGATAGATCCCGTATTTGTTTCCGGTTTCCTCAATCGCAGCATGGCATATTTCAAACTAAAGCGCCCCGACAGTGCTGCCATGAACCTTGATATGGTACGCAAGCTATACCCTCGCTACCCCAAGCTGGATGAGATGTACTACAACATAGGCGTGAATTTCTATGTCAACAAGCAATACCAGCAGGCCATCAATGCCTGGCAGATAACTCTACAGCTTAATCCTGAGTACGCCCTCGCAAGAAACGCCCTTGGTGTCATACAGAGGGAAATGCAGCAGGCTCAAGCGCAGCCCGCCCAGGTACAGCAGAAGAAGTAGTGATTTAGTGAAAAATTAGTAAATTTGTATATAAAATACAGTATATTATGGTATACAAAGTGAATGTAGTATTTACGGAAGATGAGCATGGATACTTTGTCTATTGCCCTGAATTACCAGGCTGCCAATCGCAAGGAGATAATTTTGAGGAGGCTAGGGCAAACATCAAGGAGGCAATGGATCTTTACTTGAGTACAATGGATAAATCGGAAATTGAAGAAGCGCTCAACAAAGAAATCCTAACAACAACTATGGAGGTAAAAGTTGCCTAAATTACCGATATTAACTGCTAAGGAAGCAGAAAGTTTACTGCTAAAGGCAGGTTATGAATATATCCGGAGTAATGGCAGTCATAGAATATATTTAAAAGGGAAGAGGCGAATTGTAGTCCCCTTTCATGCCGGTAAATCACTTCATCCGAAAATTGTGAAAGAAGTATTTTTTGCGATTGAAGAATAGTTCTTTTGTAGGAAATATTGAGGAAAGCCCCTTTAGGGGTTTGGGGTTTTTAATTCTACCTTTGCTCCCGCATGAAACCCTTCAACCAGTTAAGGATCATTTTCTTCGGTACTCCCGACTTCGCAGTAGCATCGCTGGATGCCCTTGTGCAGGCTGGGGCCAGCATTGTTGCTGTAGTTACTGCACCCGATAAGCCCGCAGGGCGGGGGATGCAGCTACACGCCTCTGCAGTGAAGCAATACGCTCTATCCAAAAACTTACCTATACTGCAACCCGAGAAAATGAAAGCCCCGCCATTTCTCGATGAACTCAAAGCACTTAATGCCGACCTGCAGGTAGTGGTAGCTTTTCGCATGATGCCCGAAGTAGTATGGAACATGCCACCAATGGGTACCATCAATGTACATGGCTCTTTACTGCCGCAATACCGTGGTGCCGCACCCATCAATTGGGCCATCATCAATGGCGAAGCCGAAACAGGGGTGACTACCTTTAAGCTACAGCAACTCATAGACACCGGCGATATTCTGCTTCAACAGCATGTACCCATCACACCTGAAGATAATGCAGGCACTATGCACGATAAGCTCATGGCAGCAGGTGCATCTTTGCTCGTCACTACAGTTAAGGGCCTTGCTGCAAACAGCCTGCAGGAGATACCCCAGCAGATAGACCGCAACGCAAAGCACGCTCCCAAAATATTCAAAGAAGATACGATCATCGACTGGAACAAAACAGCAGCACAGGTACAGAATTTTATCAGGGGCATGGCGCCATACCCGGCGGCCTGCACCTCTCTTGGCGAAAAGTCCATAAAGATATATTCCACCACCTTTATTACCGAACACCACGTCTCCGATCCCGGCACCTTTGAAACCGACCATGCTGGCTTCCTTCGCTTCGCCGCACAAGACGGCTGGCTCTACATCAAAGAACTCCAGCAAGAAGGCAAGAAAAGGATGGATATCGTCTCCTTCCTAAGAGGTTTCAGAGGTTAATTGAAGATAAGTTCGTTGTTCAAAAAAAGAGAATGCAAGGCAGGTAATGCCGCCCTTTAGGGTAGGGGTTGAACTGCGGCAAGAGGGCAAAAAACGAATGATGATCACAGATTTCTTAAGAGGCTTCAGGGGGTAATAACACACTTTATGGTTTTTACTTTTCACTTTTGACTTGAAAAGAAGTACCCCACTGCCAGCGCATAGCCCTCCATTCCCAATCCGCTTATACTCCCCACACACTTAGCAGCTATAAAGGACGTTTTACGATAATCCTCACGTGCCAGCACATTGGAGATATGAACCTCTACAACCGGTATGCCGATAGCGGCAATAGCATCGGCAAGCGCTATACTGGTATGCGTATACGCCCCCGCATTGAGTATCACACCTTGAACATTACCCATACAACCATGCAGGAAGTTGATCAGTTCACCCTCCACATTGCTCTGGTAGTAGAATAGTTCCACTTGCGGAAATCGTTCTTGTAACTGTACAAGATATTGCTCAAAGCTTTGATCTCCGTATATATGCGGTTCGCGGGTGCCCAGCAGATTAAGGTTGGGGCCATTAACTATAGCCAGTTGTAGCATACCGCAAGATACTAAAAACCTATCTTTGCACAAGCCAATAACCACAGGCCACTGACTCATTGGTCCACTACGCCGTTGAGCCACTGAGCAATCGAGTCATTGAGCCATTCAAAAAATGTGGCAAGCATACTTAAAAGGATTTAAAGCATATCTGCAGCTCGAGCGGTCGATGTCTGACAATACCGTTGAGGCATACCTGCACGATGTGGCCATGCTCCGCGATCACATGGCCGATGCCTTTCCCGGTGTGGCGGTGGAATCCCTGCAATTGGAGCACCTCCAATCCCTCCTCGCTGTGATCAATGACCTGGAGCTATCTGTAGCTACACAGGCCCGGGTACTCAGTGGGGTTAAGTCCTTCTTTCGCTACCTGCTCCTCGAGGAGGTCATTAAAAGAGACCCTACAGAACTGGTAGATGCACCCAAGCAACGCCGTGCATTACCCCATGTGCTAAGTCTTGCGGAGATAGACCTCCTGTTCGCCGCTATAGACCACAGCAAGCCTGAAGGGGTGCGCAACCATGCCATGCTGGAGACGATGTATAGCTGCGGCCTCAGGGTCAGCGAGCTCATCAGCCTGCACATCTCCGGCCTATACCTCGATGTAGGCTTTCTCAAAGTGATTGGCAAAGGCAACAAGGAGCGTCTTGTTCCTATTGGCGAAGAGGCCGCCAAGCACATCAATCTCTACCGCGATAACATACGCATACACATGAATATCAAAAAAGGTCATGAAGATATTCTCTTCCTCAATCGCCGGGGGGCTATGCTCACACGGGTCATGGTCTTCACTATCCTCAAAACTCTTGCCCTGAAGATCGGCCTCAAGCAGAAAGTACACCCCCATACACTCCGCCATTCCTTTGCCACACACCTCGTAGAAGGTGGGGCCGACCTTAGAGCAGTGCAAGAGATGATGGGGCATAAAAGCATCACAACCACTGAGATATACACTCACCTCGACCGTACCTACCTCCGCCAAACCCTTGAAAAGTACCATCCGCGGTTTAGGTAACAAACTGCTTTTGCTAACTGCTTGAAAGCCAACTATTTATTTTCCAGTTTTTGTAATACTCCTTCCTGAAATTGGATTAATCTGTAATTTTATTTATTTTAATGCTATGATAATCAAATAGTTATAACTTTGGCATCAAATTTGATTAATAGTAATTAACAATCCGATAACCAGATGGAATATAAAGTTACTTTTAAGAATAATTTGCCGGTCTCGGCCATGCTGGTTAACTCCATTTCATGCGAAAAACTGATCGACCTGTCCAGCAGTGGCAATAAGAGGTGGCTCAACTGGCTTGTCGTAGTTGGCGACGACGAGCGCGATGCCATCAACATGGCTGAAAACATCGTCAATGAATACTGGCTCAAGTACCTCAACAAGATATTTGCCTGATTTCAAACCAATATAGATAAACATGAAAGTGCCCCGCTATTGCAGGGCACTTTTTTATTAGGTACAAGCCCTTTGCTATTTAGCTATTGGGGCTACAGTATTTGTTCCGGTAATCACCTGTGTTTTCACGGGCATATTTGTAGCCTGCCTGGCATCCTTGCTGTGCAGGTTGGCAATGGTAGGAGCGATAACCAGCGCCACAATAGACATCAGTTTGATCAGGATGTTCATTGATGGGCCAGATGTGTCTTTGAATGGATCACCTACGGTATCTCCGGTTACAGATGCTTTATGTGGTTCTGATTTCTTGTAGTAGATCTCACCATTGATCTCTACACCCTTTTCAAATGATTTCTTGGCATTATCCCATGCGCCACCGGCATTGTTCTGGAACATACCCATCAGCACACCGCTTACTGTAGCGCCTGCCAGGAAACCGCCCAATACCTCAGGGCCCATAAGGAAGCCTACTAAAAGCGGGGAGATAATAGTGATAGCGCCCGGCAATACCATTTTCTTCAAAGAAGCATTGGTAGAGATGGCCACACATTTGTCATACTCAGGTTTGCCTGTGCCTTCCATTATACCCGGAATGGTACGGAACTGGCGGCGTACTTCTTCTACCATCGCCATCGCTGCTTCTCCCACCGCGCGGATGGCGAGTGAAGAGAATATGAACGGTATCATAGCACCTACAAAAAGGCCGGCCAGTACATCAGCATGATAGATATTGATCGCATTGTGCAGGTCATAGCCATTCTTTTCTACCACACCCACATAAGCCGCAAGCAAGGCCAATGATGTAAGTGCCGCAGACGCAATAGCAAAACCTTTACCGGTAGCTGCCGTAGTATTACCAACCGCATCAAGTATATCTGTTTTCTCACGTACTTCTTTAGGCAATTCGCTCATTTCAGCTATGCCGCCTGCGTTATCGGCAATAGGGCCGAAGGCATCGATAGCCAACTGCATAGCAGTTGTAGCCATCATACCTGCTGCGGCTATAGCCACACCATACAGGCGTGCACAGGCATGGGCGCCATAAATGCCCGCTGCCAATACAAGTATAGGTAAGAACGTGCTTTCCATGCCCACTGCCAGCCCACCGATGATGTTGGTAGCGCTGCCCGTTGATGACTGACGGATGATGCTCAGCACAGGGCGTTTGCCCATAGCTGTGTAGTATTCAGTGATCATGCTCATTAATGTACCTACAGCGAGGCCCACCATGATAGCGCCTATAACACCATTTTTAGTGAAGGGGATATCGCGGAGCGTAAGTGTATCAGGTAGCAGGTACATCACTAAGAAATAAGAAGTGATAGCGGTAAGCACTATAGAACCCCAGTTGCCCATGTTCAGGGCATTCTGTACTGCCTTGGTGCTCAGGCCAGCCTTGTCTGAAATGCGTACAAACAAAGTGCCGATGATAGAAAGAAGTATACCTGTACCTGCTATCAACATTGGTAAAAGGATCGGTGCAAAACCATTAAACTTGTCTATAGATACTGTTTCCTGTCCCAGTACCATTGTTGCCAGTACTGTAGCCACATAAGAGCCGAAAAGGTCGGCGCCCATACCTGCTACATCACCTACGTTATCACCTACGTTATCGGCAATGGTAGCGGGGTTGCGGGGATCATCTTCCGGTATGCCTGCTTCTACTTTACCTACCAGGTCAGCGCCTACGTCTGCAGCCTTGGTGTAGATACCACCGCCCACACGGGCAAAAAGCGCAATGCTTTCAGCGCCCAGCGAAAAGCCGGTAAGCACTTCAATCGAGAGCTTCACTTTATCAGCCAGGGCCACGTTAGCTCCATAAATCGCATCAGGCGCCAGGTGGAAAACATCCGGTGCAAATTGCATCAGTAATACAATGAACAGGCCACCCAGGCCCAGTACAGCAAGGCCTGCTACGCCAAGGCCCATTACCGAGCCGCCGCCAAATGATACCGCCAGCGCTTTGCTGAGGCTGGTACGGGCAGCATGTGCTGTACGCACATTGGCTTTGGTAGCAATACGCATACCGATGAACCCTGCCAGTGCGCTGAAGAATGCACCAATAACAAACGCAACTGCGATAAGCCAGTTGGAACTGCTATAGCCCATTACTGCCAGCAGTAATGCGGCTATGACCACAAAGTACCCCAGCACTTTATACTCAGCTTTCAGAAAGGCCATTGCCCCCTCGGCTATGTATGTCGAGATTTCTTTCATCCGGTCGTTACCGGCATCTTGCTTGGTCACCCAGGCGCTCTTAACGAATGTGTACAATAATGCCAGAATACCGAAGCACGGTACGAGGAAAAAAAGATTCATAATTCTATATGTATGGTTTAAAAAAATTAAGTGTGCAAATATAGTCGTTTGATCGGTAAAAACATAAGGGAAAAGGTATTGTTTTCCCCACACGGTAGATTTCTGCACCGCACATATTCACTGCTATTGAGTACCTTAGCACTTATTTTACACACTGTAATATGTTTGGACGCATTTTGCGTATTGGGGTCATTGTCTTGCTATTGCTCATCATCACAGCCATAGCCTGGGCCGACTATACCGTAGGCCACACCACCCAAAAGCAGCTCTATTGGGATGTAAATGCCATTCCTAAGAACAAAGTAGGGCTGCTGCTCGGCACTGCCAAGTACCAGGATAAGGCCCGCCGCAAGACCAATCCATATTACCAGAACCGTATAGACGCCACCGTGGCGCTATATATGGCCGGCAAAATTGACTACATTATAGTGAGCGGCGACAGCACTGCCTTTTACAACGAGCCGGCCCTGATGAAGGAAGACCTTGTAGCACACGGCATACCTGCCGAACATATCTATATGGATGTGGCCGGCTTCCGCACGCTGGATAGCATCCTCCGCTGCCGCGACATCTTCGGGCTCGATAAGTTTACTATTATCTCACAGCCCTTTCACAACGAGCGGGCATTGTATATCTGCAACCACAAGCAAATAACCGCTATAGCCTTCAATGCGGGTAACGGTAACTCCTTCTGGGATCAGATCTTCCGCGAAAAAATGGCACGGGTGCGCATGATGTACGACCTCCTCTTCAATACCCAGGCTAAATACTATGGCGAGCGGATACAAATACTTTAACTACAACACTATAAACGCAAGAAACAGTGCATTAATAATCCATGCCAAAATATTCATACCCAATATCGCTATGCCATGCCTGACAGTGCTGTTATCAAAAGTGGATATGCGCCGGCCATCGGGTAGGGTGGTTTTGGCGGAAATGATCACAGCGCCGATGATCATACCGAAAAAGCCGGGGAAATACCACACAGGGAGCATCTTTGCATTATGGTAATAATGCAGCCCGTTTAGCCAGAAAGGCATGAATACACAGGCATAACCAATAAACAAGACATAGCCCGATATTCGTTTTCTTTCCGCAAGGGTATTGATCCGCGCCTCCTGCATCTGTCCCAGTTGTACTTCTGATATATTAATGCCCCTATTTTTAAGTAGTGCAATGGCCACTGCATAATTCTCCGGCCCCCATTCATCCGGTTTGGAAATGACTGATCTCAGTTCATCATCGTTCAGCGCAAGCAAAGGATGGTGGGGATCTACCTCTTGCATATTCGCTGCCGCCTCGCTGAATAGTATTTGATTAGCTTGTCGGAAACGCTCCTGCGGTATCTGTAGCTCAAAAGGCTCGGTATATTCTGTGCCTATGTATATTGCCGCCAGCTTGGCTTGCAGCTTCACTACATAGCAGGTGATGCCGTGCACTCGCAACTGCTCCGCAACTATTTCGGCATCCACAGCAGTAGGGAATTTCCGGTAACCAATGAGCTCTTGCATAGCGTGAATCGTTGTACTAATGTAGTGAATGGTGGTGAATAAATGGAATTATGCTCAATCCCGATAATAAGACTATTCTATGATGTAGCATTTAATGAGGTTTTATGATAAAGTTGTATGTTTGATACAACATATCTATGAAAAAATCGCACCCTATAGGCAAACAAAACAACGACCGGGATGCTCAGGCGAAAGTGCCGCAGCTCCCAACGAAGGCATTTATGGAGCGCTATTCCAAACTGCTCTTTCCTGCTTGTATTGCTGTCATTATATGGGTGGTCTTTCAAAATTGCAGCAATGCCCTGTTCACCAATTGGGATGACCCCGGCTATATTACTAACAACCCCCTCATAAGAGATTGCTCATGGGACGGCATCAAAAATATCTTCTCTACAACCTCAATGGGCAACTACCACCCACTGACGATCATAAGCTATGCCATCGAATACAGCTTTACAGGCCTCCAGCCCAGGCTATACCATACCGATAACCTGGTACTGCATATACTTGTCACCCTATTGGTGTACTGGTTCGTGATGCAGCTCACCCGCCGCACAGCCGCCGCTGTAGTTACATCGCTTTTGTTTGCACTGCACCCAATGCACGTAGAACCTGTGGCCTGGATAGCAGACCGTAAAGACCTGTTGTATACGTTGTTCTTTATGTGGTCTTGTATTGCTTATGTATACTATGTTCGCGCAGCAGGCAGGTCCCGTTTCATTTATTACCTGTGTGTACTTCTCCTTTTTGTATGCGCCATATTATCGAAGCCGGTTGCCATTACCCTGCCTGTTGTGCTGTTTATTATCGACTATTTTGAGCAAAGGAAATGGCATCGCCGTATCATTTTAGAGAAGCTGCCTCTGCTATGTTTGTCCATTGCTATAGGTGTCATATCCATCCGCGCCCAGCAAAACATTGGCGCCATAAATGTGCTGAATGAACACTTTACTATAATCGAAAGGCTGGCCCTGGGTGGCTATGCCTTCATCATGTATCTATGGAAAGCCCTAGTGCCTGTTTCGCTGTGCAATTTCTATCCGTATCCGCTCAAGGTAAATAATGCGCTGCCGCTGGTGTTTTATCTGTATCCTGCTGCAGCCGCAGCACTGTTGTTTATCGTATGGAAATACGGCAGAAAAAACAGGATCGTCATTTTCGGTACCCTGTTCTTCGTTGCCAATATTGCTTTGCTGTTGCAGGTCATTCCTGTGGGTAGCAGCATTATATCAGATAGGTACACTTACCTGCCTTACTTTGGCCTGTTTTTCATAGCAGGATGGTATGTGTCTGCTGTCTTCGAGCCGGGCTACAATAAGATGCCGCCAAAGCTACTGGTTGTTGGGGCAACGGTTATCTGCCTGCTCACCCTTGGCTATTTAAGCAATGCCAGATGCTGCGACTGGTATGATTCCATTAGTTTGTGGAGCACCGAGGTGAAAAATGAGCCCCTGCGCGCACCTGATGCCTGGAACAACCTGGGTAGTGAATACGCCGATAAATTTAAGTCAACAACCGATCAGCAGGAAAAGAGGGTGTACTTCGATTCTGCGTTTTATTCATTGAATAAGGCTATCGAGTCAGATCCGTCCTTTACCATGCCCTACATTGCTTTGGGATCATTGATGCGCAATAGCGGCAGGGTAGCGGAAGCAAGATCATATTACTACCAGGCAATAGCACTGGCGCAAGGTGATAAGGAATCCCGTGTTTACCTCGGGCTGGCCAATATTTGTGCCATGACAAAGAATTTCGATTCATCAGGCTATTTTTTCAGGATGGCACTACAGCTAAATCCCAATTCACCGGCCATACATACCAACCTCGGCAATCTTTACGACATGACCGGCAAGCCGGATTCGGCCATTGCGCAATACACATTAGCGATCTCGCAAAACCCTGATCTGACCGAAGCGTATGTGAACCGCTCAAAAGTACTGCAACATCTGCACCGGTTTGCCGAAGCACTTCCGGACCTGGATAAAGCTGTACAGATAAGCCCAACATCCGGCGACATATTTTATGCGCGATCGTTCTGCCACTACAACATGGGCAACAAAGCCTAGCCCTGAAGGACCTGCAACAGGCCATTTCATTAGGGTTTAAAAATGTGGACAATAACTATTACAATTTAGTGAGGGAATAATCACTTGCTCAATATGTTTTCGCTTTTCAGTTTTAGCGCAATCCTTTTTCGTTGAAACTACAGCGTATACCAATACAAATTCTCTACCTACCGCATCAGCTGCATTTTTTGGCTTTTATTGCTCAGTTTTATTGCTCAATTTTTTATTGGTAATCAGTGAGTTGAGGTGTTGTTTGTGGATAATTGTTGCTCACTATTTGCCGGTGCCGGTAGCGTCAGTACGGTTAAGGACCCTACGTGTTGAGATGGGCACGAGTGGGGTTCAAACAATCCTCCTTCGCTAAAGCTATGGCGGA
This sequence comes from uncultured Bacteroidota bacterium, assembly GCA_903877645.1. Taxonomy (GTDB): domain Bacteria; phylum Bacteroidota; class Bacteroidia; order Chitinophagales; family Chitinophagaceae; genus Nemorincola. The sequence continues at coordinate 39,677 of CAIRES010000009.1, forward strand.
TAAAAAGTGCGCAAAGGTTTCGCAAAGGCCGCAAAGTCATTCATTTACCCAATATACATTCTCCCCTGTGCTATGTGCCGTAGGTACATAACCAGGCGTGCTGTGTGATGCGTGAGTGCCACCACCCCCGCTAGCAAATAGCCTGAACGCCTTTGCCGCGTCCCTTCCTGAAAATAAGGAGGGTAGTTTCCCTGCGCGAGATGGGCATGGGCAAGCTTCGCTTTCGCCGTGCTATGGCGAACAATGCAAACCCTGCGGTGAGAAATGGTATTGCGCTAATTTAAGCGGCAGTTTTAGCATTGGGGGAATGGCCATCTAATAAGGCCAGTAGTTCCTGTGCTTCTTTATCATCGGGGAAAAGTTCGGCATACTGCTGATGGCCAAGGCGTATCCTGCGTGCCGTTTCCATAACGTCTGCATAGCTGGTGCGTGAGAAATCATCACCGAGCGGTAATTCTGAGCGTGTAAGCTCTTCGGGAATATCAATATCGTACTCATGCCGAACAACGGTGGATGCTTCGTTTGATACCGGCTGGGCTGGTTCTGTTGGTTCCTCCTTCGTTGGAACATCGGCGGATGAAATCGTGTTTGCTTCTTCCGTCCAGGCCATGATGTCTTGCATATCGAGCTGTTCTTCGGTAAGGTCGGGTTCCTGTTTGGGGATGAGGCCGAGGTCGTTCATGTTGTCGGGGCGGAACTGGCGGATATTTGTTGCTGCACGGCCAGCGATATAGTCATCAACATAAGGCATAAGCTGCTGTGCCATTTCGGGCGACTTACTGTTTACACTCTCCATGAACATGCCGAACATTTCCATGCTCTCGTTCAGGGTGTTACGGTTTTTGAGTTTGCCGACCGTGATGGTGAGTTTGTGCAGCGTGTCCGCCTCTTTGTGGGTGATGGGACGGTTGATCCGATCTTCGCCAAGCAACTGCTGTGTGAAGCGAGCGATGATGTGGTAGATGTTCTCGGCGAGCAAGGACGGCATCTGTGCGGCACTACGCTTGATGCGGTCCCAGTTTTTTTCGCGTATCCAATAGTGGAGTGTGCGGCGTGGGATGCCGAGCATTTCAGAAATTTCAGTCATCGAAAGATCGGACTGGAAAAACAGTTTTTGGGCCTGAGCCTGAAGAGTGTTGTTCATAAAAAAAAATACCCCCGACCCCTAAACGGGAGCTTCCCTTTGCGAGTCGGAGCAGTGAAAAAATATTTTTGGGGTACAAAGGTAGAGTGGCTTTTAACCCGAAGCAAATTTTGTGGATATTTCGTTTTTTTTAGAGTTGGAATACAGGCCCAGTAACTATATAACCGTTTTAGTGTTATCCACAATTTTGTGGGTAACTCTAGTAATGGTGTAATTTTTGGCGGTGTTGTGTGAACTGCGCGAGAAGGGCGGGGGCAAGCCCGGCCCCTACGGCGCGTGTGATGTTGTGTGAACTGCGCGAGAAGGGCAGGGGCAAGCCCGGCCCCTACGGCGCGC
>CAIRES010000010.1 GCA_903877645.1 uncultured Bacteroidota bacterium
TATCAACAATTCCACTTTGCTGAAATTGAGCTTCATGCTCACTATGAGAATTCCCCCTTTAGGCGTGGGTTATGTGCGTTGGCGAAGGGGGTAGGGGGATGTTTTTTTAATAATATTGATAACGTTTCATTATCAAATAAGGCACACATACTATAGCTGTATTGGTGATATGCCGTTAATTCATCAACCTGTATAATATTGCCGGGCCTGTTCATGGTAAGCTATTTGTAGAGCAATAGGCGATCCGAATAACCGCTATGAAAGCATCTGTGGTATTTCAAAAATGCTGTCATTTTTAATGCGGTACAATAATTGAACATCAGGTATTGTACCGCAATTATCACCCAAGCTACGCAATAAAGTTACTGCTGCACTACCACATGAAACACCTTTGTGCCATCAGCAGTATGCACATTCACCAGGTACATACCACTCGCGATACTTTTGCCCAACTGTACTTGCTGATTCAATACACCATTGTGAGTTACAGATCTCGCTGTAAACACATCCTGGCCTAGCATATCGGTGATGATGACCGTGATCTCCTGGTCGGTTGTTCCCAACGTGCCTTTGATGGTAAACGCGCCTTTATTCGGGTTAGGCAAAACGGTCAGGCCGGTGCTGATACCAGTAACAGGAACTCCTGAGTTATCGAACACTAAGATGCCTACATCATTTGATGCAGCGGTGTTGCCGCCACATGGTGCTCCGCTGGTTACGGCACACGTTATTGTATCTCCGTTGGCAGGGTTTGTATCTATGTAGGTGGCATTGGTAGCACCCGGTATGGCTAAGCCATTTACCTTCCATTGGTATTCGGGTGTAGCTCCGCCGTTGGTAATAGTTGCTGTCAATGTGTCTGGTTGCCCGGCAAGTATAGCACCAACAGGATGTGCTGTGATCACCACTGTCGGAATAAGTTCAGGATCCACGGTAAGCGTCACGGTATTACTGATCACAACTGCAGGGCTTGCGCAGAGGGTGTCGCTGGTCATTCGTAGTGTGACCACATCACCATTGGCAGGTATGTAGCTGTAGGTGCCATCGGTGGCACCGGTCATTGCCGTTCCGTTTATTGCCCATTGATAAACAGGTGATGAACCGCCGTTTATGGCAGCCGATGTAAAATGTGAGGTCACTCCTGCGCACATGGTGTCGCTGGTTGCCGACAAAATGTGAAGGCCCGGTATTACCGAAGGGATGATCTCAATTACTGCGCTGCCCCTCATGTTGTTGGCGCAGCTGGTAGCTACGTTTGTAGCGGTTACAGTATAGGTGCCAGCCGGTGTTATCAGCCCGAAGTCAATAGAACTGCCTGTACCTGCAACCGGAACACCGGTTGCCGTGCTGCCGTTATACAACTGATAGTGAATGCCTGTAGCAGAGCCACTCATGCCAATATGCACACCATGGCCTGATGCACAGTACTCGCCCCCGCCGGTAACGCCCTCAATTCCGGGCAATACATTGACAATTACTACTCTTGTGGCAGCGCACGATGCTCCGAGTGTATAGCTGATAGTTGTAGTGCCGGCAAATGATCCGCTTACTAACCCTGATGTGGCATCTATTGTGGCTATTGAAGTGTTGCTGCTCGTCCAGTTGCCGCCTGTTGCTGTGTCGCTGAGTGTGGTGGTGGCACCCGCGCATACGCTTGCTGTGCCGGTAATGGCAGAAGGTAATGCATGCACCGTCACTGTTACTATTTCGGCGCAGCCGGTAACCGGTAAGGTATAAGAAATAACTGAAGTACCCGTGGTAATGCCCGTCACTATACCGGATAAAGACCCTACAGTGGCCACCCCTGTGGCGGTGCTGCTCCATGAGCCGCCGGTGGATGTGTCGGTAAGCGTGGAGGTGAGCCCGGTGCATAACCTTGGGTTGCCCGAGATCTCCGATGGCAATGGATTGACGGTCAATGTAGACGTGGTAAAGCAACCATGGCTTTCTGTATAAGTCACACTGGCTGTGCCAGGTGCATACGAAAGCACAACTCCCGCAGGTGACACAGTGACCAGGGTGCTTGTCCAACTGCCACCAATAAGCGAATCGGACAAAGGTAGGGTAGATCCCCACGCGCAGATGCTGCTGCCCCCGATAATAACGGGTACGTGAATGATACCTACCGGGTAAAGGGAATAGCAGCTATTAGTTCCTGTGTACCTGATGTTCACCGTGCCGCCGGATATTCCGCTCACCAGTCCTGATGTACCAACAGTGGCCAAGTGGGTATCGCTGCTGCTCCATGTGCCACCTGTCGCCGCATCTCTTAATATCGTCGTTGCCCCCTGGCAAATAAAGTCATCACCTGTGATCGAAGGAGGGGAAGGGTTCACAGTGGCAGGCATGGTTACGGTACAGCCTGTGCCCAACGAATAGGTAACTGTGAATATGCCGGGGATGATGCCGGTTACTGCGCCTGAGGAGGTACCTATGGTAGCTATGATAGGGTTGCTGCTGCTCCATACCCCGCCACCGGCATCGGTGAGTGTATCTGCAATGCCCACGCACAAATGGTTGTGGCCGGTGATGGCTGCCGGTTGTGATGTTACGGTTACGGTAGTAGTTGTCGGGCAGCCACTTACTGAGTAGCTGATCGTTGCGCTGCCCAGGCCGATGCCCGTGATCAGGCCGGTCGCAGAGCCAACTGTAATAATTCCTGTACCATCGGGGCTGCTCCATATTCCTCCCGGGGAAGGGTCGCTAAGTACTGTGCCTGCGGTAATACACATAGTTCTGAGCCCGGCTATTAAAGCGGGCCGGGCATTCACGTGTATATCTGTGTTTGTACTGCATCCTGTGGGCAGGGTATAGGTAATGACCACAGTTCCTGTTGAGCTGCCTGTCACTACTCCTGTTGAGGAACCTACAGTGGATATGGTGCCGGAGGTACTCCAGGTGCCGCCTGTGCTATCGTCAGTGAGCGTGGTGGTGAGCCCCAGGCACACAACGGGAATGCCGGTTATAGAGGCAGGCAACGGGTTTACAGTTATTGTTGAGGTAGTCACACAGCCGGTGGTAGTAATATACCTGATCGTGGTAGTGCCTCTTGTAATGCCCGTGGTGATGCCTGTTGCGGGCCCAATTGCAGCAGTGCCAACATTATCGCTTATCCAGGTACCACCGGTTGTAGCATCATGCAATGTTATGTCTGTACCGACACATACACTCAAATCGCCGGTTATAGATGGCGGCGGAGGGTCAACGGTTACAGTGGTATTTACAGCGCAGCCGGTACCTAATGAATAAGTAATGTATGCTGTGCCGTAATGTACGCCAGTTATTTCACCTGTGCTGGTGTCTATTGTTACATTGCCGCTGCCGGTACTCCATATACCGCCACCGGTAGAATCTGCAAGGTCAGTAATGGCATCAGTACAAATGTGTATAGTACCTGTTATTTCCGCAGGCGATGTATGTACAGTCACTGTGGTTATTGCCCAGCAACCCGGCGCAGTTGTATAGCTTACTGTTGCGGTACCCACAGATCTGCCACTAACGACACCGGCACCGGTTACAGTGCCTACAGTTGTCGGGAATATTGTCCATGTGCCGCCGGTTGCAGCATTACTTAGAGTAGTTGATCCGCTCACGCATAAACCTGTTGCCCCGGTTATTGCCCCGATAGCGTTCACTGTTATTGTGCGGTTTACTGAGCAACTTCCAATAGCGTATGTAATCGTTGCTGTGCCTGCATTAATGCCGGTTATGGTGCCTGTGGTGCCGTCTATGGTTACGTTGGTACTTGCGGTTGTCCATGTGCCGCCTGTTACAGCATCGGTAGCTGTGATCGTAGCTCCCTGGCAAACAATTGCCGGACCGCCAATTGCGGCGGGCGTTTCATTCACCGTGACGGTGTCACTGGCAAAGCATCCTCCTGCTGTATAATCAATTATGGCTGTTCCGGCAGCCACGCCACTTACAAGGCCGATACCTGTTACTGTGGCTACTGCCGAGGGGAAACTGCTCCACGATCCGCCTGTAGATGTTTCTGTAAGCGTTGAAGAGCCATGTACACACAAGGTTGCTATCCCGGTTATTCCTGCAGGCGATGTTAAAATGCTCTCTGTTCTTGTGACAGTGCAGCCTGTGCCAAGTGAATAAGTAATGATCGCTGATCCTGCTGTGATGCCCGTCACGATACCACTCAATGACCCGACTGATATAGTAGTGGCCGTGCTGCTCCATACGCCACCACCAGCGGTATCGGTTAGCGATACTGAGGTGCCTGTACATACTGTGCCCGGCCCTGTGATAACCGTAGGCGACAGGCTCACTGTTATTGTAGTGATAGCAGGGCAGCCTGTTGGCGCTGTAAATGTAATGGCGCTTGTGCCTGTGGTAACCCCTGTAACTGTACCTGTACCGGATCCGATTGTTGCTATTCCTGGGCTGCCGCTGATCCATGTACCACTTCCTGTTTCGGTAAGGGTGATGTGTGCGCCCACACATAATGCTGATGGGCCACCTATTGTTCCGGGGCTTGGATTTACCGTCACCGTTGCAGTGCGATAGCAACCGGTGGCGGGCAGTGAATAAGAAACTGAGGCAGTTCCTCCACTTATTCCGGTTACGATGCCAGTGCTGCCGATAGTAATAAGGGATGATGTGGTATTCCACGATCCCGGTGTAGTGCCGTCGCTGAGCGTAATATTGCCGCCGGCACAAATAGTGCCTGTTCCGCTTATGGAAAGGGGAAGGGGATTTACTGTTACCGTAGCTGTAGCTATGCAGCCTGTCCCGATCGAATAAGTAATTATTGTTGTTCCGGCACTTATCCCCGTTACTATACCTGTAGTGCTACCTACGGTAGCAGTGCTTGTACTGCTGCTCCAGGTACCTGTTCCGGCATCAGTGAGTGCGGTAGTCGCGTCTATACACACAGTTGGTGTGCCGCTGATAGTGCCTGCGGTGGTACTTACCGTCACCGTTTTAGTGGTGTAGCAACCTGATATAGGTAAGGTATAAGTAATGGTACTTAGGCCTGCGCCCACGCCGGTCACTATGCCGCTGGTGCTGCCTATTGTTACCGTGCTGCTGCTCCTGCTCCATGTGCCACTGCCCGCATCTGTGAGTGTGATGCTTTGTGCTATACACAATGTGGATGGGCCGCTTATTGATGAAGGGGTTGCAGTGACAGATAATATTTTAGTCGCAGTGCATCCGGTAGGTAGTGTGTAGGTGATCATGCCGGTACCCAGTGCGAAACCTGTTACGCCACCCGTAATGCTGCCTATTGTTAATGCGGTACTACCTGTTGACCAGGTGCCACCACTACCATCAGTTTCAGTTACTGCCGAACCCAGGCATACATAGTCGGGGCCACTTATTGCAGGCGGAACCGGATTGACCGTTACCACCGCTAAAGCGGCACAGCCTGTGCTGTTGGTATACGCGATCGTGGCAGTGCCTGCTGCAACGCCTGTTACAAGCCCAGCAGGGCTTATCGTGGCTGTGGTGGCAGGTGTGCTGCTCCATATACCACCGGCCGAGGCATCAGCGAGCAAGGCTGTGCTTCCCCGGCATATCTTTAATGTACCGCTGATTGCGGCCGGTTGGGCAACCACTGTGATCAATTGGGTCGCAAAACACCCCCCGGGCATCACGTAACTGATAGTGGCACTCCCGGCTGCAACTCCGGTTACCGCACCCGTTGTGGGGTTCACAGTCGCTTTGGAAACATCACTGCTCCGCCACACGCCGCCACTCGTACCATCATAGACCGTCATGAAAGCGCCAACGCATACACTCGTCGAACCGTATATGGCTCCCGGCGATGTATTGACCGTGACCGCGGTTGTTGCAAAGCAGCCCGATGGAAGTGAATAGGTGATCACGGCAATGCCACTTAACAGTCCGGTTACAAGTCCGGTGCTTACATTTATATAGGCTACCGAATAATCACTGCTGCCCCACAGTCCGCCGGGTATTGCATCGCGGAGTGAAGAAGTGCTACCCGTGCAGATATTTGTCGTTCCGGTGATCGCTGACGGCGAAGGGCTTACTGTCACTATTACTGATATACTACAGCCTGTAGGTAATGTATAGACAACAGTTCCTGTTCCGGTAGCGATCCCCGTTACCACCCCGGTTGCACTTCCTACAGAAAGAATACCGCTGCTGCCACTTGTGCTCCATGTACCACCGGCATCAAATAATGTGGTTGTTGCCCCTGTGCATACGGAGAAAGTGCCAAGAATGCTATATGGTGTGGGATTGATGGTGAGCAGTGTCGCAGTATAACAGCCCGTACCCATCATATAAGTGATGGAGCTGATGCCTGCAGATACGCCCGTAACTACGCCCGTTCCGGAGCCGATAAATGCATATCCGCTGCCACTGCTCCAGGTACCTCCCGTTGTAGCGTCACTCAATGTTGTGAGATAGCCCGAGCAAACAGAACCAGAGCCGGTAATGAGGGCTGGAGTCAGGTTGATCGTCATGCCTGTAGTGACACTACAACCTACGGCCGAAGTATAGGTTACTATTAATGCTCCCGTTGCTATACCTGTTACCACACCTGTTATAGGGTTGATAGTTCCGGTAGTTGATGGTGCAGAAGTCCACGCCCCCCCGGTAGTAGCATCGCTCAATGTTGTTGTATTACTTGTGCAAACAGATGTGCTGCCGGTTATAGCCGAAGGAGATGGGTTCACGCTCACTACTTTTGTAGCGCTGCATCCGCCAATAGTATAAGTGACGGTATCTATGCCCGGCAAAACACCGGTAACGACACCTCCTGAGGTTACAGTAGCAATTGATGGGGTACTTGATAACCATACACCACCTGTCGTGGCATCAGTTAATGCCGTTGTGCCGCCTACACATACCCTGGGTGTGCCGGCTATAGCTACAGGGGATGAATTGACTGTAACCACAGCAGAAGTTGCACAGCCACTCCCCAGTGAATAAGAGATAACAGACGTGCCGGTGGCTACACCGGTAGTTATGCCGCTTGATGAACCGATGGTAGCTATCGTTGGTGATATGCTGCTCCATATACCGCCGGCTGCATCGTTGCTTAATGTCGAATTAGATCCTACACAAATATGCTCTACACCTGAGATGGCAGTAAGCGAGTCTAGTATGGTCATTTGGGCGCTGTCAACGAATGTAGATGTGCCGCCACAGGTAAGTGAAGAAACGATAGATATTTTTATTGTTTTTGGCCCCGTAGGAGTTACCGACAACGGGTAAATGTATAACGTATCTGTAGAATCATGCGCACCGATAATGATGCTGTCTGCAATACTGCTATAGTCATATCCGTTGGTCGCGGTACCTCCTATAGATATATGGATGACCGACGAATCTGCCGGTGCGCCATGTCTTGAAAAAACAAACTTGCCGGGTAAGCAGCCTCGTACACAAAATTGTGATGAATAGCCTGTATCCAGTGGGTTGAGTCCTACCGGGGAAATATGTGTATTCACAGAGGTAAGGCTACCTGCTTCCAGGAATACGCCCGAATCTAAGATATGGTCACTCGCATCGGCGATGCCTAACTTCAAATGGTAGGTATCGCAGGGGGTCACAGAGGCGACAGCAGTTAGCATTGTGGTCATGCCATCATAAACGATCGTTGTACTGGAGGTATTATTTACATAATAGGTGCAAAACGGAGAGCCTGCGCCTATCGAAGTACACAGGGGTATTGTACCTGTTCTGCAGTTAATACTATTGATACACACGGGGATCGATGTACCGGGTACCACCGCAATGTTGGTGGGAGAGCTATAGCCCGGACCCGATATGAAAAAACCAAAGACATCATTATACCCAGTACAGGTACAACACGAATATTCTTCAGATGCAAAAGTATAATTGAATTTTACGGTATCGCCGGTGGGTTTGAAATCAAACTCAAGCACACAGGCATCATAAGTTGGATTGCCACACAATGTAGTCAATTGTGCATCGCCACCGGTGCCGTTGTTCGTATTGGCCCCATGAGAAGCAGCGGTATTCGCCCCGTAGGTAGTACCCACAGTATTGGCCTGGCCATTAGTAAGTATGATCCCGCTATCAAATGCGAGTGAAGAGGTGCCGGAGAATGTACCATTGGCATTGCTGGGGCAGGTGAGCGTCGCAGATATTATGGTCACCCCGGTACCTACAAGCTTATTGGCAAGTGTTAGTGCCGTTGCCCCTGAAGTTACAGCTATCTGCCCACTTGATCTTTGAGGTAGTAAAGATGCAGTGATCAGTAAAATGCAGATAAACAAGGTAATTTTTCTCATTGGCCCATCTTAACTACCGTTTATCCAGTTAAAATATAGTGATACACATATTTGCGCTATACGGTCTTTACGAAGATAGTTCACTTTGAAGTTATTTATCTTTTTTAGTTGTTATTTTAGGTAACAAATGAAAAAAATATCACTAAATAATGATTTGATTTGGTGTATTTTTTAAAATGTAATTTATTATGCTAAAAGCCGTTACAGATGAATTTGGTATGCGGATACCATTATAAAGATTTCACCAGTTTGTGTGTAACTGTAGCTCCTGAGGCATCGGTCACTTTTACCATATAGATGCCATTCGCCAGGGTGGCGATATTGATCTGTTCCCGGTCCAGGATCACATGTGTTCTATACACCTCTACACCCATCATATCATAAATAATAAGTTCATGGCCTATGGCCCCGGTAATGGTCACCCGGTCATAACAAGGATTCGGCCAAATAGCAGGTTCACCTTTATGGGCCAGGGGTTGTATTCCTTCATTATTGATCACGGTTATTCCCACTGCGTTTGAATGTCCTGTATTGCCGCCACATATTCCGCTATTCATCACTACAAAGGAAACGGTATCTCCGTCATTATAGTTACTTGCTGTATAGGTCGCATCAGTTGCACCTGGTATGGCTACACCATCCAGCATCCATTGATAGGCAGGTGCTGTGCCGCCATTGGTTACCGCTGCCGTAAAAATTATTGTTGCACCGGTCAATATAGTGCTTCCGGGGCTGGCAATGATCGTTACTGAAGGGATCACCTGCGGGTCTACGGTCATCGTTATGGTATCGCTCAGTACACTCGCCGGACTAACACAGGTGGCATTGCTGGTAAGCCGGGCAACGATAGCATCCCCATTCGCAGGAATATAACTGTATGTGCTGCCAGTGCCGCCCGTCACTGCCACTCCGTTCACCATCCATTGATACGCAGGGCCTGTTCCGCCATTTACTATTGCTGAAATATAGCTTGCAGCAATACCGGCACATAAGGTATCATTCGCTGTACTGATACTGATAGCCGGCGTTACATCAGGGTTTACGGTCACCGTTTTACTGGTGGCTATCGTGCCGCAATGGTTGGTAACCGTATAAGTGATCGTTGCCGTGCCAGCTCTTATCCCACTCACTATACCTGTACTACTTCCTGCGGTTGCTATTACACCACCACCGCTCCATACGCCTCCTGCAGTAGTATCAGTAAATGTGGTACTGCTTCCTGAGCATATATTGTTGCTGCCTGTTATTGTGCCTGCTGTTGATGGCGTGGCTTGTACGGTTATGGTTATGTTTTGCGAGCAGCCATAACGGCTAGTTGTATAACTGATGGTGGCAGCGCCAGCTGCTATAGCTGTTACCAACCCGCTGCTACTGCCTACTGTTACTGCTGCGCCACCTGCAAGGCTCCATACACCACCTGTTGATGTGTCGTAGAGAGTGGTTGTAGCGCCAATGCATAGGTTCCTGATCCCGGTTATGTCTCCGGGTAGCGGATTCACTGTTATATGAGTGATTACATAGCAACCATGGCTTTCTGTGTAAGTGATAGAGGCCGTGCCAGGCGCATAAGACAATACCGCACCCGAATCTGATATTGTTACCAAAGTGCTGGTAAAGCTGCCTCCCGGTAAGGAGTCGTACACCATCATTGTTGATCCCCATGCACAAATATGGTCACCACCGGTAATTGCAGGCACTTGTATCACAGCGATGGGGTATACCGAAGCGCAATTTGTGGTTATAGATGTATAGCTGATGTTTACAGTACCACCGCCAATTCCGGTTATGATGCCTCCTGTACCGGCAGTCGCGAGGGTAGTGTTACCGGAACTCCATGCGCCGCCGGCTGTAATATCGTGTAAAGTAATAGTGTTGCCGGAGCATACTATGGAAGGCCCTGTAATGCTGGCAGGGGTGACGTTTACTGTTACCGGTTTGCTCACGGTACACCCCACGCCCAGCGAATAAGTGATACTTACTGCGCCGGGTATGATGCCTGTGACAGCGCCGGTGGAGGAGCCTATTGTTGCCACCGCAGGGTTACTGCTGCTCCACATACCGCCTCCCCGATCTGTGAGTGTATCTGTAATGCCTACACACAGGTGCGTATTGCCGGCTATGTTGTCAGGCAAAGAAGTTACGTTGACCGTAGTGCTGATGGAGCATCCGTCTAAGGTGTAACTGATCGTTGCCGTGCCCAATGCGATACCGGTTATTGCGCCTGTCGTTGACCCTAATGTAATGATGCCGGTGCCATCAGGGCTGCTCCAGAAACCACCCGGCGAGCTGTCGCTCAATGTAACCCCTGAGTGTAAGCACATAGCTGTAGTGCCTGATATTGCGGCAGGAAGGGCGTTTACAAATACACTCATAGTGGTAGCACAGCCTGTGGGTAATGTATAGGTCACTACTCCGGTGCCGGCGCTTATGCCTGTGGCTGCTCCGGTGCTGCCAATGGTCAGCGGCCCGCTGCCGGTCCATGATCCTCCTGCACTCGCATCACTTAACGTTATTGTTGCGCCTGCACATACATTATGCGGGCCGGAGATTAGATCCGGTAACGGGTTCACTGTTACTATTGCTGTAACCATACATCCATACGAAGATGTGAAGCTGATGGTGGATGTGCCTGCGCTCACGCCCGTAACTATTCCCGTTGCGCTCCCTACGATCGCCGCTCCTCCCGCTCCCACACTCCATGTTCCGCTCCCGCTCTCTGTGAGCGATAGCGATCCTCCCGGGCATACATTCATAGTGCCTGTTATAGCAGGGGGGGGTAGGTTTACCGTCACGGTTGTGCCTGCAGTGCAGCCGGTGCCAAGTGAATACACTACCGGTGCAGTACCGGCGCTCAGGCCGGTCACTATGCCGCTGATGCTACCTATGCTTGCTGCACTGCCGCTTATACTCCATGTTCCTCCGCCTGCGCTGTTGCTCAGGTTGGTGGTGCTGCCTATGCACACATGCAGCACACCTGTTATCAATGCCGGCGATGAGTTTACTGTTACCGTATAGGTAGCAGTACAGCCGGTAGGTAAGGTATAAGTAATATGGCCGGTTCCTGCACTCACCCCGGTTATTATGCCGGTACTACCCACGCTGGTCGCACCAGTCGCAGTCCATCTGCCACCGGCCACAGCATCGCTTAAGGTGGTGGTTGTACCTGTACACATACCCGCAGCCCCGGTTAAGGGGGCCTCAGGGTTTACGGTAAGTGTCGCCATAACTGTGCAACTGCCAATGCTATAGGTGATCACTGCTGCACCGGCGTTTACCCCTGTTATTATACCCGTACTGCCCATGGTTATCGTGCTGCTGGTGCTGCTCCAGATGCCGCCACTCACAGCATCTGCTGCGGTTATGGTGGATCCCTGGCATACGGTAGCCGGTCCGCTGCCAATTGTTATTGGTAGTGGGGTAGTGTTCACAGTTATCGTATCGTTAACGGCACAGGTGCCGGTACTATAGGTGACATAAGCGGTGCCGGGGCTTCTTCCTGTTACTATGCCTGCTGTGCTGATGGTGCCTGTGGCTGAAGGGGTAATGCTCCAGGTACCACCTGTTGTGCCATCTGTAAGTGCCGTTGTTGCGCCCACGCATAAGTTAGCGATGCCGCGGATAGCAGCGGGAGCGGCAGTCACTGTTTCTGTAGTAGTTACAGTACAGCCGGTTCCCAGCGAATAGGTAATGATCGCAGTACCGGCAGATACACCTGTTACAATGCCACTCAATGAGCCGATGGAAATGGTAGCTGACGCGCTGCTCCATATCCCTCCGCTTGCAGTATCAGTAAGTGTGTCTGTTGTGCCGGTGCATATCAATCCTGTACCTGTGACCACAGTTGGTGAGTTGCTCACGGTTACTGTCGTTGTTGCGCTGCACCCGGTAGGCGCGGTAAAAGTTATTGCACTGGTGCCGGTTGTAATACCGGTTACCATACCTGTTCCTGATCCTATTGTCAGCACGCCTGTGCTGCCGCTTATCCACGCTCCCGCGCCACTCTCTGTAAGACTGATGTGGGCGCCAATACATACTGCCGACGGCCCGCCTATTACTGCCGGGTTTGGGTTTACGGTTACTGTCGCCGTCCGGTAGCAGCCTGTTGTAGTTAGCGTAAAGGTGATGGTGGGTGTGCCTGCCGTAATGCCCGTTACCAGGCCTGTTGTACTGCCTACACTCACCGCGCTGCTTGCGGTACTCCATGCGCCACTGCCTGTCTCTGTGAGCGTTAGCGAACTGCCCTGGCATATACTGCCGGTGCCGCCTATTGTTCCCGGCAACGGGTTTACTGTTATGGTTATCGATGTGGTGCATCCTGTTCCGGTGGAGAAAGTCACCGTCGCAGTGCCGGCAGTGGAACCCGTTACCAGGCCTGTAGTGCCCATGATCACGCTGCCGGTGCCGGGTGTTGCGCTCCATGTTCCTGTTCCCCCTGCTGCCAGTATGATGCTGGAGCCTATACACACCTGTGTCGGCCCGCTGATCAGGCCCGCCCCGCTGTTTACCGTCACAGTTTTTGTTGCTGCACAGCCCGTACCGGAAAGGGTGTAGGTGATAATGCTCGTACCTGCGACCATGCCTGTGACCACGCCGCTGCTGCTGCCAATATTTATATTGGTATTGCTCCTGCTCCATATTCCGGTGGCGCTGTCTGTTTCTGCTATTGTTTGCCCGATGCACACTACGGAAGGCCCGCTTATTGCGGGCGGCAGTGCATTTACTGTTACTATTTTGCTTACCGCACATCCTGCGGGTGTGGTATATGATACTGTTAGTGTGCCTGTGCTGATTCCTGCCAGTATACCTGCCGTGCTTATAGTACCTGTAGTTACTGGTATGCAACTCCATGTGCCACCGGCATCTGTAAGGGTTGTTGTACTTCCTGCACACAGGCTGCCGGCGCCAGTTATTGCTGCCGGCATCGTATTTACGGTTACCACAGCAGTTGCCACACAGCCGGGGCCGGTAGTATAATAGATAGATGCAATGCCTGTACCCGTGCCTGTAACAATTCCTGTACTGCCTATAGCAACTGCTGATCCTGTACTGCTCCACACGCCCCCTGCCGTTCCGTCAGACAGTACGGTAGTGCGGCCTCTGCATACACTTAGCGAACCTGTAATACTCGTTGGTGGTGGCAGCACTGTTATTGCTTGGCTTACCGTGCAGCCCGTCCCCGTGCTATAGATGATCGTTACACTTCCTGTAGATATCCCCGTGACAGCCCCCGAACTGGTTACTCGTGCTTTGGTCGTGTCGCTGCTGCTCCATGTGCCGCCTGTAGCGCTGTTTGAGAGGGTAGTAGTGCCACCCACACACAGGCTGAATATTCCGGTGATAACGCCGGGTGCTGGATTTACTGTAAATGTCGTTGTTGCCATGCACCCATCGGCTGCTATATAACTGATGGTAGCTGTACCTGTGGCATAGCCGGTCACGTCTCCGCCACTACTTATGTATGCTGTTGAATAATCTGAACTGAACCATGCGCCGCCTGTGGTAGTGTCTGCAAGAGTAGTTGTTGACGACAGGCAGAGACTTGTTGTGCCTGTGATAGGCCTTGGCATGGGGTTTACACTTAGGGCTGCAGTTGCTTTACAGCCTGTAGGTAATGTATAAGTAATGGTTGCCGGGCCGGCTGCGATACCCGTTACTATACCCGTGCTGCCTATGCTTGCAGCAGTCCCTCCTGCACTCCATATACCACCGCCGCTTTCTGTCAGTGATTCTGTTTGGCCGGGGCATATACCCGTGCTTAAGATACCCGTTATCGCTCCCGGTAATGGGTTCACAGTTATTGCGGCTGTGCGCATACAGCCTGATGGCAGGGTATAAGTGATCACTGATGTCCCGATGCCGATACCCGTTACCAGTCCGGTTGCAGAACTGGTAGTGATGCCCCCACCTACACTGCTCCAGGCCCCTCCGGTTAATGTATCACTTAATGTAAGGGATGCCCCAAGGCATATTGGCGCTGTGCCTGCTATTACTGATGGCAGTGGGTTTGCCGTGACGTTTTTTGTAACCGCACAGCCTGTGGGCATTGCGTAAACTATTGTTGTTACTCCTCCACCTACACCTGTTATCGCACCCGACGTAGATCCTACCGTTATACTTGTACCCGTAGCGCTCCAGTAGCCTCCGGGTACAGTTTCTGATTCGCTGGCCACATCGCCACTGCATATTGTTGATGGCCCCGTGATAGCAGTAGGGGATGTATTCACAGTTACCGGCTTTGTCACAAAGCATCCTGAAGTCATCGTATACTTCACCGTATCTGCTCCGCCAGAAATTCCGGTCAATATTCCGGTCAATGCCCCTATTGTCCCGACAGCAGTAATATTACTGCTCCATGTGCCTCCTGACAAAGTATCGCTGAAAGAGAGTGTTGCGCCTGCACACAGCGCTGCCAGACCGGCAATGGCAGATGGGGGAGTGTTGACTGTTACCGTTTTTGTGGCTACACAACCTGTAGGTAAACTGTACGAAATTGTCGCTGTTCCCAACGACACAGGGGTAACTATACCCGTTGATGAACCTATCGATACCGCCGGGCCGCTTTCGCTCCATACACCACCTGTTGCTGAGTCGCTAAGGGTTATTGGCGAGCCGCATAAGATGGGTGATCCCGTTATCGGGTGCAAATTATTTACCGTCACCGTTTGAACAGCCGCACAGCCTGATGCGTTGGTATAGCTAATGTCAACTACGCCGCCGTTTATGCCGGTCACTATTCCCCCGGTACCTGCTGTAGCTATGGATGTATTAGTGCTACTCCAGGTGCCTCCGGTAGTAGAGTTGGTAAGCGTTATCGATGAACCTGCGCATACATTTGCAGGCCCTGAAATTGCGGATGGTACAGCATTTATGGTCAGTGTTGCAGACTTGGCACAACCTGTGCGCAACGTATAATTGATCACAGACGTTCCCACACTTGCGCCATACACTATGCCCGTAGTGATCCCTATAGATGCATTGCTATTGCTCGAATGCCAGGTGCCACCGCTCAGCGAGTCAAGCATGAGCAATGTACTGCCGGCACATACACTTAAAGTGTCTGAGCTTGATGATTTTGGGATGGAGGGCAATGGGTTGATCGTCGTATGGGCGGTTATGAAGCAGCCTGAAGGAAGAGTATAGGTAATGAAAACAGTTCCCGCTGTAACTCCGGTCATGATGCCTGTTGAGCCGATAGTAGCGATTGCCGTGTTGCCGCTGCTCCATATTCCTCCCGTAGTAGCATCGCTCAAAGTGGCTGTTCCCCCGCCGGCACATGCCAATGGGGTGCCACTGATATCGGATGGCACTGATACCACATTCACCGTGGTGGTGGTCGACGCTGTGCCACAACTCATATACCTCGAGTAACTGATTGTTGTAGAACCCAGAGCTACTCCCGTTATGTTGCCATATACAGAGCCTATCGAGGCCGTTGTGGGGTCGCTGCTCGTCCAGGTCCCGCCGCCCAGCGTATCATATAAAAACGCGGATGTACCGAGGCATATATTTGTGGGGCCGGGCATCGCTACAGGCACAAAAGGAGATGCGGTAATAGCAATGTTAATCGTAGTAGTATCAGAATTGCCCTGGCAGTCGGTTATTCTCATTTTAATAACGTCTGTAGCAATAGAACTACCTGATGGCGAATAATATAGCCCGATCGGAACTACTTCTCCTCCATTAGAGTTGGTATAATAAGTACCCACAAGTGTGCCATGTGTTGGCGATAAGATCACGCTCCAGGTTTCCAATTGTCCTGCATCCAAATCAGAGATTGCTAATAATGTAGTTATTGGATTGGCTCCCGATCCTATACATACGCCAAAGCTCTGCAAATGGCCACCCAAAAAGTGTGGCGCAGCGTTGGCTAATCCCTTTAGTATACGTTGTTCGCCATCGGTAGATATATATAGCGCCCCTGCGCCATCCATAGTGATGAAATTATCCGAATACAGTGAATCTGTAGTAGCGCTGCATTGCAGGCCGAAGCCCCCCCTGAAACCGTTTCCTGCAACGGTGGTAATGTTGCCCGTGGTATTTATTTTCCTGATCCTGGCGCTGTCGTTGATATATACATTACCCCCATTGTCCGTGCAGATACTGCTCACTGTGTTCGCTATCTTAGCAGCAGTAGCAGCGCTGCCGTCACCCGAAAAACCTGTGGTGCCGGTACCTGCAAACGTACTGATGATGCCTGCCGGACTGATCTTCCTTACCCGCGCACCTGATACCGATACATAAATATTTCCCCCGACGTCCAACGCTATAGCTTTCGGGTTGTTCAGTTCTGCCGCGGTGGCCGGGCCGCCATCGCCTGCGTTCGCTGCTGTTCCATTCCCTGCTATAGTGCTGATCACGCCTGTAGTGGCCACCATTCGCACACAATTATTATTCCCGTCTGCTATATAGATATTTCCATAACCGTCTATGGCTATGCCTGCCGCACCATTGAGCGTTGCCAGTGTGGCAGCTCCGCCATCCCCGCTATATCCCGCAGTACCCGTTCCGGCTACTGTGCTGATGATGCCCGATATATTTATTTCCCGCACAGCCGTGCCTGTAGAAAAATAGACGTTCCCTGTCGAATCGGTAGCAATGCCCCATGGGTAGTTAATATTAGCCGCTGTGGCCGGCGATCCGTCTCCCGTATACCCCGCTGTGCCGGTGCCTGCAATGCTCGTGATGATGCCCGAAGCGTCTATCTTTCGGATACGCTGGTTGCTGTAATCCGCAAAATATACATTGCCGGCTCCGTCAAGTGTGATAGCCTTTGGATTATTTATTTGCGCATTTGTGGCAGGTAGCCCATCTCCTAAAAAAGCGGCGGATCCAGTCCCCGCTATACTGGTCAGCACATAGCTATACTGTGCGTCACATACACCGCAAAACAATAGCAGAAGATAAGGTATGATATACAGGCCGCGCCTCACTACATATATATTTTCACTAAGATAGGAAAAAAATCACACATCGGGGCTTTTATCACATAATTTACTCCAAAGCCACATCTGAACAGGTGAACAAGTCTTTTACCACTGAAAATGATTTTTTGGCACTTAGCACTATTGCTACTATTCAGCATCCGTTGCCACGCTCGCTTGTACTTTGGGTAATTCTACTGAGCAAAATCATGGTGTCATGGTGAGCCTGTCGAACCACGCTACTGAGCAAAATGTCATGGTGAGCCTGTCGAACCACGCTATTGCGCCTTCACCAATTTTCTCGTGATATACGTAACACCTCCCTTTAGGGCCGGGGTTGACACTCGCACCAAATAAACCCCATTCGCCAACCCACTAATATCCACCTCCTCCTCCTCCGAAACCATAACACCCCTGTACACCACCTCACCCACCATATCATACACTACCACCTCACAATCTTTTGAATTCGTCACCACCACAAAGCCCCGTGCTGGATTAGGTAACACCTCCCTCTCCTTTGGAGAGGGCCGGGGAGAGGTCACCCCCGCATTATTAATAACCACTACCCCCTCCACATTCGAAATGCCTTCATTATGGTATATTATGATTTATGGTACAAAAGTCTTAACATGGAGGGCAAAACAATCAATAGCAAAGGCAAGGCAATGATAAAGCCACCAATTACTGATATGGCCAATGGCTGGTGTAATTGAGCTCCTGCCCCTATACCTAAGGCTAAAGGTAATAGGGCTATAATAGCGCCCAATGCGGTCATCAGTTTTGGTCGTAGACGGGTTGATATGGAATATACTACCGCCTCATCTACACCCATTTCGTTCAATGCATCACGAAATTGCAAAAAGGTAAAGATAGAGTTCTCGCCTATGATTCCAACTATCATAATAAGGCCGGTATAACTGCCTACATTAAGCGGTGTGTGTGTAATAAACAACGCAATATAGCTACCCGATATTCCCAAAACCGCCAGCAATACAATCAATAACGCCACTCTGAAATCCCGGAAAAGGAAAAGTATCACACCGAATACCAAAAGACTGGAGGAAATCAATATCATCAATAGTTCTTTAAAAGATTGCTGCTGTTCAGCGTATGATCCGCCATACTCTATATGATATCCTTGTGGCAGCGAAATCTTTGACGTTACCACCTGTTGAATATCTTTTATTACGCTGCCAAGGTCTCTGTTTTCCAGTCGTGCGGTAATTACCCCCTGAGACTGGATGTTCTCCCGCTGTATTTCAGCATCACCTGAATCTACTACAATTTGAGCGAGTGAACTTATCGGTGTCAGTTTGCCATTGGGTAGAAATACCTGCAATTTGCCCAAATCTGCCGCACTTACCTTGCTGTTGCCATTATAAACGGCCCGTATATTTATTTCTTGTTCTTTCTCAAGTATGGTTCCCATTACATTTCCCTCCATAGAGGTCTGCAACTGGTATTGCAAGTTTGCCGGGCTAATACCAAATTGAGCCAGTCGCTCATAAGCTGGTACAATAGTCACTGACGGACCTGCAATCACGATTCCATTAAATACATCTGCGGTGCCATTAACCCCTGAAACAACTACTGCTACCTGCGTTGATAGCTCCCTCAGTTTTTGCTGATTATCACCAAATATTTTCACTTCTATAGGCTGTACTGACGACATAAGATCGCCCAGCATATCTCCGATCACCTGGCCAAAGTCAATTCTCAGGGCAGGCTGGGTAGATTCAATTTTCTTTCTCAGGCCATTGATGACTTCATCTGTACTCTGGGTTCTCTTTTTCTTAAGCTGTATCAGGTAATCTCCACGGTTGGGTTCTGTAATAAAAAAGCCCATCTGTGTTCCTGTTCTGCGGGAATAGGCATCTACTTCAGGTGTAGAAATAATTATTTTCTCTACTTCATGGAGCATCCTGTCTGTTTCTTCGAGCGATGTACCGGGAGGTGAGCTATAATCCAGCACAATACTTCCTTCGTCCATCTCCGGCAGGAAACCAGTCGTAAGTCTTGGCAATATCAGTATAATGGAAACGATAAGCCCGGCAACAAAAATAATACTGATCAGGGGTGTGTGAATAAAGAAAGATACCCATGGTTGGCGTTTCGCATTGTGTAATTCTTCTTGCTTCTTAGTCACAACAACCTTCTTCCTCCGAGTAAGGAAAAGGTAAACGACAGGCAAACAGATCCATGTAACAAAGAAGGAGCACACAAGTGTAATGATCATGGTGTTTGTCATTACTTTAAAGTAAGCACCCGCCACACCGCTCATTAATGCAAACGGAAGAAATATAACGATAGTACTTATGGAAGACCCGATCATCGCGGGTAATAAATAGTTGATTGCTCTAGGGATTAGGTCATTAGTATGCTCATCCGGGTGTTCCTCATGGGTACGATGTATCTGCTCAACCACTACTATTGCATCATCTATGATCAGCCCTATAGCTGCTGCCATTGCGCCTAGCGTCATGATATTAAATGTATAGCCTACCGTATATAGAACTATAAGCGTGAATCCAAGGGTGACTGGTATAGTAATAAGAATGGTGGCACTTGCTTTCAAAGAGCGCAAAAAAGTAATAGCTACAATAATAGCTAGCGCCAGCCCTATCCATAAACTGTCTGTAACGCTTTTCACAGATTCATTTACAAAGTCAGCCTGTATGTAGTAAGGCTTTAAAGTAACATCTTTGGGTAGTATCTTTCTTAACTCCTTTACCTTCGTTTCAATATCACTGGAAATATCTACCAGATTTGAATTTGGCTGTTTTATTACAGCTATCAGCAACCCCTCTTTTCCATTCGCATTGATCTTTGTATACTCCGTTCTCTCATGTATCTGCACGTCAGAAATATCTTTAAGCAGCACCACTCGCTTACCATCATTCTTTACAACAATATTAGATAGTTCTTTTGCTGTGCGAACGGTAGCATCGGTTACGGTAAGATATAAATAACGGTAGTCTGAAAGGTAACCGTTTGATTTAATGAAATTGGTTTGCGCCATGATGGCATTTATTGAGTCCGGCGTTATAGATAACGAAGCCATTTTCTCCGGATCAAGCGTAATCCAGTATTCTTTTTGTTTACCTCCTACTATGCGTATCTCAGAAATGCCTGCTACCTGCGATAAAAATGGCCTTATGGTATAAGTGGCCAACTGTTTAAGCTCAATTGGAGACAACGTATTGCTTTCTAATGTATAGCCCATTACCGGCAATATGGATGGATTCATTTTCTCCACCCTGATCTGCACATCAGGTGGAAGTACGTTTTTAATTTCATTTATTTTAGATTCTATACGCTGTTTGGCGAGGTCGATATTCGCGTCCCAGTTCATAAATGCAGATATTTCGCAACTGCCCCTGCTGGTGGTACTGCGGATCGTTTTAAGATCGGGTACCTGCTTTATAACATTTTCCAGCGGCTTTGTTACCGTTATCATCATTCTGTTCACAGGTTGTAACCCCGCATCCGCGATGATTTTAATCTTTGGGAAAGTGATCTCCGGAAAAAGAGCAGTTTGCATTTTGCTATATGCAAACATACCTCCTATGATGAGGAATGCTGCGACTACCGTTAACGGATTTTTATATGATACGAAGAAATTTTTCATTCTGTTTTTTGTGCGATAGTGACTTTTGCGGTATCTGGTAGTCCGTAATTCCCTGTAAGCAATATTTTATCGGCTACATTAAATTTCGGCTCTAGTATTTCCACTTTATCATTTGTCTCCATTCCCTTTTTTACAACCACTTTAACCGCTGTGTTTGAATCAATCATCATCATCACCCAGAAGCTGCTTTGTACATCGTTTGTGAGCACAGCGGCTTTAGGCAGTGAAGTGGCGTTCATTTTCTTTATTTTTATTATTCGCACCTTTGCAATTAAATTCTCTGGGATGGTTTGGCTATTGGGTACTTTAATTACAATGCTTTGTGTTTGCGAGCCTGGGTCTACCGTTGGCATCGATTCTGTTACCATACCTTTTAGCTTGGTACCACCCGGCAGGGTAAGATCTACGGTATTATTTTGGGGCAAGTATTGCTTTAATTCAAAAGGAAGGTTCAACAGGAATGCAAAACTGCGTTCGTCACTTATT
This sequence comes from uncultured Bacteroidota bacterium, assembly GCA_903877645.1. GTDB lineage: Bacteria > Bacteroidota > Bacteroidia > Chitinophagales > Chitinophagaceae > Nemorincola. Next base: position 21,279 of record CAIRES010000010.1, read on the forward strand.
ACAGCTAATTGTTCACCGTCCTGCACATAGTCTCCTGCCTGGTGACTAAGTAATGTGATGTATCCGCTTATACTGGTTTTCATGTTGCTTATTCCTGAAAATCTGAAACTAGGGTCTAGTTTGTTCACCGCTTTACCTATACTTTGCGCTTCTTTGGTTTTAAGAGTAAATAAAGTTTGCCCAGCGGTCACATGCCTTCCCAGCAAAGCATTTACTGATTGTACATAGCCATTTACATTAGCCTTTATGTAACTTTTCTGAAGAAATGTGGCTGTGGCATTCAGGTCGACATATTCCACAAGTGGTTCGGTACTGATGGTCGTTACGGTAACGGGTGTGCCTTGGCTAGCGGCCACAGCCGTCTTTTCATCAGTATTATCCCCTTTATTAGATTCGCCACGGCACGAGCAAATACCCGCAACCAATAAGTATGTCAGCCAATAATATTTTGTATTCAATATACGCATCTCGTTTCATTTATCTGTTCCAGTAATTCAGTTGATTAATCACCTGCATCCTGCTAACATTATTTTGCGTTAGTAAATTTTTTGCAGCCAGGAAGTTGTTAATTGCGATTACAAAATCTACAATTTTGGTGTCGCCGGTTTCTAATAATTTTCCGTTTACATTGATCAAACCTTCGGAATACTTTATTTGCTCATTTATATCAGCCATCAGTAATTCTGTAGCGGCTAATTGCTGTTTCAGCATACCTGTCTCTTGAGCATATTGTCGTGTGAAAAAATCTTTATATTGCTGGCTTGTGTTTTCTAAAAGGTGTATCTTCTTTTCCTGAAATGAACGCTGGTGGCCATCATAAATGGGAACTGTAAGGTTAATGCCTATGCCTGTACCGAAGTTTTTATAAGCCTGGTAAAGCAAGGTAGAGCTATATCCTGCGTTCACAAATGCACTTAATTTCGGGCGATAACTATACTTAAGGACCGAAATATCATTTGCCAGTTTTATACTATCTATTTTATACCGAAGGAACAAAGCCGAAGAAGAGGGATCATTCAGGTATTGTAGCTTAATGTCGGGAGCATCAATGTTAGCGGTGGTAGTATCAAATATGCCACATAAGTAGTTAAGCGTAGCATAGTCGCTATTGTATTGGATTTGCAATTGTTTCATCTGCAATTCCTGTTGCTTCATTGTAACTAAAAAAGTCAGGTAATCTGTTTGTCTATAAATATTGCTTTGGGTTAGTTTTTTTAATATTACCTCTTGGTTTCTTAAAGTGTTATTTACTTCAATATTAAAGTTCAATTGTTGCAAGTCGCCATACGCAGTTATATATTGGGAAGTAATACTTCTTTTTAAGTCTTGTTCAATTAGCTTCTTTCCGTTCCTGACAGAATCATTTGTATAGCGAATATTTTCATACTGTGAGTTAAGATTATTTTTCCCGATTATGGCTTGATTTACATTTATTAGCTCATTAAATGATTGCTGATTGCTCAAAGCTGCATCGTAGCCCATGCCTCCTATAATGGGTGAAATAGAATTGTTTGACGTTGCCGTTACCTGCGGCCTAAAAATTGCCCTTAGACGCTGGCTATCAATCAAACCACCTGTAACCTGATTTTGATAGTCCTTTATAAGGGGGCTATTTGCCAGCCCTAATTCAAGATAGTGGTCGAGATTTCTATTCTGAGCGATAACAGTATCATTAAAAATGAAGAGCAGTATTATCGCAAGTTTTAATCTACACAAATTTGTAAACATCTTACTGCGTTTATTTTATTACAACTACAACGAATTACACATTTCCAATCCACCTGTGTCACGTGAGACACGTATATGTTGTCATTAACGGAGCATAGTGCTATATAATCCCACCGTGTAGCTCCATTAATTATGATATGTATTTATAAGGTAACAGCCAGTGCTTTATGAATAGGCTATAGGGTTTGCACCAGTTGTCCGGGCAGTAATGATGAGTGATTTGAAAAGCCTTTTTCATGTAATGATTTTAAAAAATGGTAAAGTTCATTGTGTCTGTCACAATGAACTTTACAAAGCGTCTGTTAGTCTTTTACTGATTTTATAAATTTACCATTGACATCAAATATCAGATCCATACTCTTTACTTCTGCCTCGAAGTTAGTATCACCGTTAGCCATCTTCAGCTTTGCAGCCTCCTTTATTTTTTCTCCTTTATAATTTTTAGCTACATACTCGGCAACTCCGGACGGGAGTGAAGTTACTGCAATGTCTGTTTCGGTTTCCAACAAACCACCTTTGTCATCAATAAGAGCAGATGTCTTTTGACCGTTTTGTTTAAAATTAGCCTCGTAGTTGCCGTGTTCTATTTCCCACTTTACATCTTTTGAATTGGGGAAATTCTTGTTGAAGGTAGCGAGTGCTGATGCTGGCACTTTAGACGCATCAATTTTTTGGGCGAATGCAGATATACTTGCCATCATTAGGCCAACTACAATGATTCTTTTCATAAATTTTATTTTTAGGTTTTAATTATAGGCAAATGTCAAATGTAATTCTGTCGGCTTTCTGAATAAATAACCAATCTTGCAGATATGCGGCTAAATATTTGCCATAAATGTTCATAATAACTAAACAGAAATCCCATTTTGCCCGTAGTCTTCCAAAATAAAAAAATGAGTTATTGGGCGTAGGCTCCTTCCTACGTCCCTGCCGGGTACCAGTCTCCCGACTGGCGAATGTGTACTCGCCCTCGAGTGTCTCTAGCTCCTTCCGCGGGCACAGACCAGTTTGCGCCAGGCACACAACACCAACCAAAAACGTGCCATCCGCATACTTGATGCTCAATTGATATACTAAGTTAATAAAATAAATTAATGATATTCATTTTATTTCCCAACACACAACACCTGCCATCCTTCATTGAGCAATTAATCGCTATATCTATTTTATAAAACCACGCATAACTAAAACGTGTTGGGTCGTATTCCTTTCTAATTTACCTTTACGTCATCAAAGCATAAATACAGCGTTCCATTCTGCTCATTCTTTAATTCTGTAAATTCTGATTCAAACAAATGGGTGTGCAACGATAGTGCAACAGTGCGCAAGAATGTGGCAAAAGTGTGCAACAATAGTGCAAATAGTGAGCAGGAAAGTGAGCAATATTTATTGCTCAAAACGATATAAATAGTTGATTATCAATAATGAAGTGAGCAATGAAAGTGAGCAACAACCCGCCAACTATCACAAGAAAAAATAGTTCACCGTCAAAGCGAACAAACGACTTCCGATAGCTATCAGGACTAACTACTAACTACAAAAAAACAATGTTCTCTATCACCCGCCGAAGCTTTAGCGAAGGAGGGCTAACAACTAACAACCATGTTCTCCATCATCATCCCCACCTGGAACAACCTCGCCTTCGCCAAACTCTGCGTCGATAGCATCCGCAAAAACTCGGCATGGCAGCACCAGGTCATCCTGCACGTCAACGATGGCAGCGACGGCACTCTCCAGTGGGCCAAAGATGAAGGCATCGACCACACCTCCTCCCCCGGCAACGTCGGCATCTGCATAGCAGTCAACGAAGCCGGTGGCCTCGCCACCATGGACTACGTCGTATATATGAATGACGATATGTACGTTTGCCCCGGTTGGGACACACACCTCATGGAGACTATTGATCAGCTTGGCACCGATTGCTTTATGCTCTCCGCCACCATGATAGAGCCAATCAATTACAACAACCCCTGCGTCATCCACCGCGATTACGGCCAAAGCATAGAAACATTCAACGAAGCCGCCCTGCTCAAAGAATGTCCCGCCATCGAAAAAGCCGACTGGACCGGCTCCACATGGCCACCCACTATAGTACACCGCAAGTACTGGCTCATCACCGGAGGATACAGCATAGAGCTCAGCCCCGGCGTCAGCAGCGACGATGATTTCGCAATGAAAATGTGGTATGCCGGCTGTCGTATATATAAAGGCGTAGGCAAAAGCAGGGTCTACCATTTTCAGTCAAAATCCACCCTGCGTATTGTTAAGAACAATGGCCGCAAGCAGTTTCTTATGAAGTGGGGCATCAATCAGTCCACCTTCAATAAATATTACATCCGTAGGGGTACACCCTATACCGGCGCGCTCACACCGCCCGATGGCAGCACCATGCAGTGGGAGTCCTTCAGGGCTTGGGTAAAGCGCAAGATCATGTAGTTGAAGTGGCCTTAATGCGCCGTAGGCTTCTTGTGCAGCCTGTGCTGCAACCATTGGTTACCCTTCATAGACAGCCATGCCGATCCGCTGCCGATGATTGCCCCGGCCAGCACATCAGATGGGTAATGTACACCAAGGTATAACCTGGAGTAGCCTACAGTAGCCGCCCACAAATAAGAAGGTACGATCACATACCACCTGGGATAACATAAACTGAGCGAAGTGGCCGAGCAAAACGCGTATGAAGAGTGCCCGGATGGAAAGGAATAGTCCCGGTAGGGTTCGTAAGGGTTCAGGTCGGGGTAAGTAACAAAGGGCCGCGGCCGCGCCACCGAATACTTCAGCCCGAAAGTGAGGATAGTGTTGATGCCAAATCCGGCAACAGTCTGCCAGCCGTTAAGGATCGCCTGCTCATTGTGCGTAGCGTAACCGGCCACCAGTTCGGTCACAGGTATCGCCACCGACACCGGGTAATCGAAATTGGTAAAGGTCAGCATAGTGCCCTTCAGCGATTCATTCCGGTGCAGGTTTATATCACGCAGCAATTGTATATCAATGCTCTGGGCCCTTGCCGCAGAATACCCGCAAAGCAGCCACAGGCAATACAACAACGCCCCAATAATGTTACGATTCATACTTACGGTCCAAAAATACCAACAATAAATAGAAATATAGGTCTTCATTGTTGGTTTATCGGGGATAAATCCTATTTTTGCACTCCCGAAAAGGGAATACTGACGGTGCGGTAGCTCAGTTGGTAGAGCAAAGGACTGAAAATCCTTGTGTCGGCGGTTCAATCCCGTCCCGCACCACTGCAAAAGGCCTTGAAAACATGATCGTTTTCGAGGCCTTTTATTTTGCTTTAATGCAAATAAGTGCATCGAAATCCGGTCAAGCGGAGAAGTTGTGGGAGTCGGCAGCACTCATGTATATCCCGCTAACAATTTTCGCATAGGAATTCGCTGAAACCATCAGCGACATCAGTATCAATATTTTCAGTTTTCTTTTCATAAAAATGTTCTTTTATCCTGTTATCAAATCTTTTCAAACCAATCAATGGATTTGAAAAGGAGCCAAAACCCGATCAGTGTTCCGATTATTAAAATGGTGGTTACGAGCATATATCTGTATATTTTCTTATTACTGCAAAGAAATTCTATTAGTTTTCCCGATTTACTTTTCTTTTTACGTTCAAAAGTCAAATCACGTGCCCAATACCGGGAACGACACGACTATCTTCGGAGAACATTGATAATACTGCGTGTCGGGCATCCGCCTGTTTTTGACCCTGCATACCACAAAAGAAAACCCTCTCATAATGAGAGGGTCATTTATCAAAATGGAGTATTTGTTCACTTTAATCCATATTCTTCGATTTTCCTGTATAAGGTAGCAATTCCTATATCCATCAGGCGGGCAGCTTCAGTCTTATTTCCTTTAGTATAGTGAAGCATCTTTTGAATATGCCATTTCTCTATCGTAGCTAAATGCAGCGGTGAATTATGGTCGTTTTCATTGCATTGTATATCAAACGGCAGACTTTTTAATTGCAGGCTATCGCTGTCTTCTAATATCACGGCACGCTCAATGATGTTTTTCAATTCGCGCACATTACCTTTCCATTCATGCTGTTTTAAGGCATCCAAAACCTCTTTGGATAATGACTGAATGTTCTTGTTTGTTTTGGAAGCATACATCTCCAAAAAATGTTGGGATAAAATCGGTATATCTTTGATCCGTTCCCGCAAAGAAGGTAACTCGATCGTAAAAACAGCTATTCGGTAGTAAAGATCACTTCTAAAATGCCCATTTGCAATTTCAACTTGCAAGTTCCTGTTCGATGCAGCAATAATGCGTAAGTTTACCTTTTGCTCTTTGGTGTCGCCAACGCGGATATAAGTACCATTTTCAAGTAGCCTTAATAATTTAGGCTGCAGATCCAATGGCATTTCGCCTATTTCGTCAAGAAACAATGTTCCATCCCTGGCTTCTTCAACCAATCCTTTCTTGTCTTTATTTGCACCTGTGAAAGCCCCTTCCTTATGGCCAAACAATTCACTCTCAATAAGGTCTTTACTGAACGTACTACAATTTAAAGCAACAAAGGATTGATTGAAATGACGGCTGTTATAGTGTATTGCTTGTGCGAATACCTCTTTACCTGTACCGGTCTGCCCGGTCAATAAAATAGGGGCCTCAGTAGGAGCTACCTTTTTCGCCAATTCAATTGCGCTTTGCAAAGATGGACTGCTACCAATGATACTATCAAAACTATATTGCTTACTTAATTGCTTTTCTAGTTTTTTTACTCTGTTCTGTAACACCACCTTTTCTGAGGCCCTGCTTAAAAGTGGTATGATTTTGTCATTGTCGTCTCCTTTTACAATATAATCAAATGCACCGTTTTTTATAGCTTTTACCCCATCAGCAATGTTGCCGTATGCTGTTAGTAAGATTACCTCAATACTCGGATATTTTTCTTTTACTTCTTTAGTAAAATCCACTCCATTACCATCCGGAAGCTTTACATCACATAGAACAATGTCTATGTTTTGTTTTGCTAACGCTTGTCTGGCAGTAGCTATACTGGCAACATCACAAACCTTATAGCCTTCCAATGAGATAATCCGCTTGAGAAGCGTCCTAAGCTTTTCTTCATCGTCTATGATCAGAATAGTTATCAATTTCAGCCTTTGGTTGCAAAGCTATGTAAGTTCTTGATTAAATAATTCAGTTATGTTTTCTTAACTCCGTCATCAATTTAATTCAGACCGAAATGCATTTTCATCATGCGGTGACTAGGATAAAGCTACCACATCTATATATCATAAATTGTTTTATTTTAATGGGTTAATTTACTTTCTTCTTACACGCCATTTAACATTTACAATAAAACCCCTTCCTTCCCTAACTTCGTATATACCTTCACAAAACCAAGCACCATGAAACACGCATCATCTTATTTGTCTATACTGCTGCTGTCCGGCAGCCTCATCTCCTGCGGCCAAACCGTGGCGCCCAACAAGGCAAAACAGGTTGCCAATACCTTTGCCGCCGACAAAATACCTGCCGACCTGTCGCATTACAGCCAGGCCACCTTTGCTGCCGGTTGCTTCTGGCGCGAGGAAACCCTTTTTGAGAGCATTAAGGGCGTTATAGACGGCGTTTCGGGCTATGCAGGCGGCACTACAGCGCACCCCACCTACGAAGACGTGGAAACAGGCTCCACAGGCCATGCCGAAACAGTGAACATATACTACGATAGCACTAAGATCACCTATCCGCAACTGCTCAGCATATACTTCGAGGCACAGGAAGATCCCACACAGGTCAATGGCCAGGGTCCTGACGAAGGCACACAGTACCGCTCCGTTATTTTTTACCGCAATGCAAAAGAAAAGGCAATGGCAGAACAGCAGATCGCCGCGCTCAACAAGTCGGGCAAGTACAAGGCGCCAATAGCTGCGGAAGTGAAGCCATACGGGGTATTCTGGCGCGCCGAGGATTACCACCAGCACTACATCAATACCAATACCGATAACCCCTATGTGGCACATGTATCTATCAGGGACATCGCCCGCTACCAGGCTGCCCATCCCGGGATGATCAAACCCGGCCACAGCTTTGCAGCGAAATAGGGGAGGAAAGGATGCTATTGATACACCTTCTCTTTGAATCTATACACCACCTTGCGTGTATTGTGCATATTGGTGGTACTCACAATGATGTCGCACGTAGTGAAATTCCTGAACGTATACTCAAAATCAGTGCAATCAACACTGTTCAGTAATGCTGCATTTCTTACCAGCAGCCTTTTGATGAATAAAACCCTGGTGCTGATCATCGGTTTCTCATTAGTACCTACCGGGAAAGCGCGGCAGCATTTAGGCAGCAGGTTGCCGTCCTTCTCCTCAAATTTCTTGGTCACCTTCCATTCCGGAAAATATACCGACCGTTCCTTCACGTGGCCATTTTCGCCATAGGTATAGGACTCTATGTGCACCACATCTTTATTATTATCGTTCAGGCGCACTTCCTTCGTTTTCTGGTTCTCTTTGTTGTAGTACGATTTTGTGTAGAATTCTATTTTGCCATTAAAGTAGGAGCATTCATGCACCTCCATTTCGCCGGTTTTTTTATCTATCGAATAATCAAAGCTCTTGCGGTAGTTATTGCCGCTTACTTTATTATCTTCTACCGAGTGGGTCTTCCGGTTCTTATCGTCATAGGTCCATTCCTTGGTCAGTTGCAGGTTATCATCTTTATACTCTTCCGTTTTGATCACCTGCTTTTTAATGTTCAGGTACGTCACTGTTTTGTATACCGACTTGTCGTGGTATGGAAAGGCAATATGCATGATCGCCAGGCTGTCGGTTGAGGTCAGTATTACAGCGCTGTCCGATGGGAATAGCCTGAGGCTGTCCATCGTGTTGTAGTTATAGGTGTACTCATGCGTTATCGTACCGGTATTGTAGGTATTCCATCCTGCTTTAAATGTCTTTTGCGCCATTGCGGGCATAGCAAAAGCAAGAAGAAAAATAGTGAAAATGGATAGCCTCATTATGATTAAATACCGCTGACACAGATCAGGCATACAAAGTAGATAACCTTTGGCCGGAATAGCAACTTTTTTTAATCACACCCTGTTAATAGCATAGGGTAGGGTATCCCTGAAATAAAACAGTCCCGCATAGTGCGGGACTGCCAATAGCATAAAAGAAGGTAGTATTAGTTGTGCCTTGTCCTGTAAGACGACCTGCCTTTGCCTCCTATCTTACCGAGGTAGAAGTCGAGTCCGAAAGTGAGTACAGAGAACATATCATTGTATTGGTTATTAGCCACCGGCTGAAGGAAGTTATAACTATCGATATAATCAGACATTGCATAAGCAAACTCGTAGTTAACATTGAACATTACCCTTCTGCTCACATGCAGGTTAAAGCCTGCTATGAAAGGCACATAGAAGTTGCCGGTTGATGTCTTGAGGCTCGATGGGCTGTATTCTGTGATGTTGGCCACATCCTGCTTCTTGAATTTCAAGGTAGCGTTGGAGATGTCATTCAGCATATAGCCTGCGCCCACGCCTACATATAGGCCGAAGATCGTCTTGGTAAAGAAGTTGGTAGGGTGGTTGAACAATTCACCCAGGCAAACCTTACCATTGATAGACGCACCCGTGAAATTGTTATTCACGCTCAGGCCACTTGTCCAGTGGTTCTTAGGTTCGTACGATGACAGCCCGCCATGCTGTATTTCCAGCCCGTAAGACACCCATTCGTTGGCGTTACGGTCCAGGTGCAAGTGTACTACTGCTTCTGAGTTCGATTTTGCGAGGTCTCCATATAGCTCACTGTAGCCTACACCAAGGCCAAATGTCCACTTGCTGTAGGGGTAAAAAGGATCAAGCCTTACCTGCGCCTTCGAGCTAAAGCAGGCAGCGATACATAGTGATAATAGAATAATTTTGCTTTTCATACGCAATTATTTAGTGCAATTTAGATTATAGTTAATACTTCCACAAATTCTTCTTGTAATTATTCAGCTCATTTTCGATGCGCTGTGCTTCTTGTTTCTGTTTGTCTTCATCATTAGGGTATTTGTCCCTGATGCGCAGGTCGGCAGGATTTGATTCCTTCACGATCAGCGTCTTGAAGTTGCCTTGCATGAACAGGTCATCGTAGCTGATGCCATATACATCCCTCTGTGTGTCATAAGCTTCTCTGCCTGCAAATGGCACCCTGCACTGGTTGAAATACAGGTAGAAAGGATGTTGCTCACCTATTACATCACCTGCGCTCGATTTCACCTTCTTGATAGGTGCCAGGCTGATGATCTGTGTAATGAGCCTTCCTCTTACCTTATCAAAGTAGTAGTCTTCCTTGATCTCCAGTTTGGTAATAGAATCCGGGTTAAAAGGATTGAAAACCGAGTGAGAGCCTATCGGGTCGCCGGTTAGCGAATCAAGGTCTGTTACGATAGTGCTGTCTGATAATGAGCGCAATACTTTCGAATAGCTCATCCTGCTTTTAAATCCTTCGTCGGCGTAGGCGATGATCTTATCAGCTTTCAAGGCATCCATGATGATGCTCATCAGTGTTTCTCCGGGTACTGCAAATACTCGGTTCACAGAATCCGTAAGGTCTATCACACGCCAGATGCGCTTGTAGAAAGTGATGTTGTATTTGTTCTCATTGGGCAGCGGGAAAGGGCGCGCGCCGCGAAGCATAGGTATCTTATAAAAACCATCTACAGGGCGGGTACTGTCCATAGTGAAGTTGGAATAAGCCAGGTAGCTGGTATCAGCCACAAGCCCGTCAGATAACAGGTGGGATGTGTCTATCGCATCAGCCGGTATGATCACCAATGGCGCCTTGGGTGTAGTATCTACCACAGGTGGTGGCGCTACGGTGGTGGCCATAGTGTCAGCAGCAGGTGCCGCTGTCTTCTTCTTCTTGTGCTTCCTGTGAGTACTCTGTGCGTGCAGCATAGTACTCATCCCGAAGGGGATGAGTACTAATAGTGCAAGTATGATTCTCTTTTTCATAATCTATAGAATTAGATTTCTTCAATTACTCTGCCGTGAAAATGATCGGGTCTAACGACCTCTTTAATCCATCAGGGCCAGTTGCAAACACGAAGTCGAATGTGATACGGGTACCCGGAACAACGCCATTCATTGCTGCTTTCATTTCAGGAGTAAATTCATTACTGTTTGATTCAAACTTCTGAATATCGCTCCTTGGCTTGCTCATGAACATCGTAAAGTGATTGATGTTGAACTTTGCGTCGAAATCGAAATCTTCAAGTATAGCAAATATCCTGTTCTGCGATTTCATTGCTGCCGCGGCTAACCTGCCTCCACCTTTGTTCGCAAATTTTACGTGTGGGGGCGGGATAGGCTTTACACGGAATTCGGCAGCGCCCAGCAGGGCTGTTTTGCCACCACCAAGGTCGCCGGTCACATTGATCTTTACGTTGCCGCGGGTAGTAACTTTTACATTGTAAGTGCCATTACTGCCGGTCATAGTGCCTGCACTGATGCTCGCCCTGATCTTGTCTTTAGGGAAGCCTGCTGCTGCTACACTTACAGGGTTATCAACACCAATGTACAGTACGTTCATCTTATCTGCTGTAACTGATGCCGATGGGCGGGCTACAGTATACGTTTGCTCAGGAAGCTGGTATTCAGATATGGTTCCGTCTGTTTTCTTCACACGGATGGTACCTGACCATTTTTTCTCACCTTCTGATGAAGCAGCTACTGTGTACATACCTTTACCGTCTACTACATTCAGCTTTTGGCCGCCTACAGTGATCTCCGGTTGGGTCTTAGAATCAAATGCTGTTAAGAACACCTGTGCCTGGTATTGCTGGCCTACGAGTACATAAGAAGACGGGGCTACTGCCACTGCTTCAAATTTATCGAGGTTGATCACAGCCTTATCAGCTTCGCCAAGTATCTTTTTTACTACATCAGATTCTGTGTTCTTCAGATCGGCCTGTATTTTGGTCAGCGCGGTGATAGCTGCCGTCAATGGTATGCCATCGCCGAAGTTATCTTCTTCCCATGTTGTTTTTACACTACCTGGCCGCTTTGGCGGGTCCTGTGCATTAAGGGCCAGTTGCAGGCCTTCCCTGTCCTTTGGCTCCAGTGCATTTAGTATCTTGTTCCTAGTGTCTTCGATGCGTTTCTTGAGTTCTAATGCCTTACCCTGGCGGATCATGAGGCGTGGAGAAAGGTCTATATCTGCACGATTTTTTACATCGCCGTTGTTTGCATCTACGCCACCACCTTTTTCATACAATTCTGTCTTTACGTCATTAATGTACTTGTCGAGGTCTGTTGCATATTGTTTAACCTGCACAGCCCTTTCATATACCGGGCGTGCGCGCTCCGGCTCATTTTTTAGCTTGGTAGCTTCAAATGAGGCGAATGTATTATTAACTGTGCTCTGTACGTTAGATGATGATGTTTCCAAACTTACCGTCAGGTTTCTGAAGGCGTCAAGAACGTGGTCTGTAACTGTAGTCGCTGCAATACCAAGCAGAACCAAGTACAAGATACCCATCATCTTTTGCCGAGGCGTTTCTTTTAAAGATGCCATGCTTAAGTGTTTTTAGTTGTTTTAAATAGCCACCTGCTGTTGCCGGCAGTAGGCTGATTTATATAATGGGGTTAGTTCTGATCTGTTATCGTTTGAAAGCTTCCAACTGTGCTGCGTATACCTTGCTCAGGTCGGTCAGGTTCTTGTTGTAAGACTTCATGTTCTGTGTAGCTGCTTCAAATTCTTTCAGCATGTTTGCAGAAGATGTGGTCATCTGGTTGATAGCGGTCAGTGTTTTTGTGAATTGGTCGAAGTTGCTGTTCATATCGGTCATGTTCTTGGCAAATGCTTTCATGCCCTGGCCTGCTGATTCAAAATCTTTCAGCATACCCTGAGAAGCAGTTGACATTTGCGACATAGCGCTCATTGACTTATTGAAGCCATCAAAGCCGGCAGCCACCTGCGACATATTATCGCGGAACTTCTTTACATCGCCCGATGCTGTTTCTATTTCCTTGATCAGCGCCTGTGTTACATTGAAAGAACCGGCTACCTGGTTTACAGACTCTACAGTTTTATTGAACTGGGTGAAACCTGCACTTAACTTCTGTATTACGGCAGGAGATATAGCAGTTGCCAGCAGGTCATCAAGGCCCGATGCTTTATGCTCA
>CAIRES010000011.1 GCA_903877645.1 uncultured Bacteroidota bacterium
ATACAGCGTTCCATTCTGCTCATTCTTTAATTCTGTAAATTCTGATTCAAACAAATGGGTGTGCAACGATAGTGCAACAGTGCGCAAGAATGTGGCAAAAGAGTGCAACAATAGTGCAAAAAGTGAGCAGGAAAGTGAGCAACTTTATTGCTCATTTCACCCACAACTAATTGATTATCAATGATAAGTTGAGCGAAAAAGTGAGCAACAATCCATTTAACCATCCGGAGGGCAATAAAAATTCATTGCCCACAAACAAAATCAGGGCGTAAAGTATTATAGCTGCTATCCCCTATTTAGTATCTTTATATCCTATGCGCAACATCAAGATCATAGAAGTACGTTCAGAGATTGGGGCAGGCACCCGCGGCGCCAGCCTGGGCATAGATGCCATCAAAATAGCCGCGCTCGATTTTATGAGCAACCTTTTTGTCAACTTCCCATCAGAGGTGGTGGAGAATGAGAACCGGCTGCTCTATGAGCCTGTAGCCTCTCCCTACGCCAAGCGCATACAGGGCATCAACACCATGTACGAGCGGGTTTCCAAATCTGTTTGCGAAACCGTAAAATCAGGCCTCTTCCCGTTACTTATATCGGGCGACCACAGCACTGCGGGCGCTACCATAGCGGGGCTTAAAATGGCCCGTCCCAAGCGCCGCCTCGGTGTGGTATGGATAGATGCCCACGCCGATCTGCACTCCCCCTATACTACCCCATCCGGCAATATGCACGGCATGCCGCTCGCCATCTCCCTCGCCGAAGACAACATCCCCAACCAGGTGCATAACCTTGATGCACCGACGCTGGAATACTGGAACAAACTAAAGAACATTGGCAAAATATCGCCCAAGATAGAACCGGAAGACATTGTGTTCATTGCCCTCCGCGATTACGAAAAAGAAGAAGAAGCCATCATCAAAAAAGGCAACATTAAAGTGATCAATGTAGCTGAGGTGCGCCGAAAAGGAGTAGAGAATGTACTGCGCCAAACGTTTCTGCACCTGGCCAACTGCGATGATATCTATGTATCATTTGATGTGGATAGCCTCGACAGTTCCATATCCCGCGGCACGGGTACCCCGGTGAGCAACGGCCTGCGCCAGCGCGAAGCAGAAGACCTCATCGCCTCTTTTATGCAACACCACAAGATCTGTTGTTTTGAAATAGCCGAAGTAAACCCAACGCTCGATAAAGAAAACCTGATGGCCGAAATGGCTTTCAATATATTGCAGCGCAGCGTGAATATATTGTTACTCAACTAAGAACTACTTTACGATATAGCATTTGAATGGCCTGCCTTCAAAAGCTGTACTATCCGGGTAAGTATTGTTAGTGTTTTTTATATACCTCACTATCTTTATCCGGTCGAAAAACAAGCTATCTCCTGCTTTCAGCCTGTCGGGTATATTTGATGATATGTTGGTGCTGATCGTATCTCCGGGGCAGTATTCCGACGCATAATCAGTAGTAATCAGCGGGTTGCCGATGGAGTCTTCATAAAGATTTCGCTCAGCGTAGGTGAAAGTAAATTCGAGTACCTTGTACCTGCCTCCCAATGAATCTTTCGAGGTAAGGCGCTGCTTCAACAACTGCATCAGCTCACCTTTATGCACTGCCCCACCATTGCATTGATAGTTGCCCAGGTACACAGTCGGCATGAATATCTTTTTTGCTGCAGTATTTTTACCTTGCTTGTCAGTCTTGCCGTTCGCTTTCTGCTGCGCTAAAAGATTAAGGCCCGCTACGAGCAACAATATGGGGAGCAGTATTTTTACAGTACGGTTCATATCTTCAAAAATAAAAAAATATTACGCATCGCACTCTATTTTTTCGGATCAGACCAGCGCATACAGATATATACCGCGATAATTGCTACTGAATGTCTATTTTTGAGGCCCAATTCTAATCAGATCATGAGTCCGGATATACTGAATTACCTGCCCCAGCGGCCACCTTTTGTAATGATAGGCGAGTTATTGAGCGCTGATGGCATTGTCACTACGTCTACCTACACCATACCCGAAGACAATATACTTGTTACCAACGGCCTCTTTACCGAGCCGGGGCTTATCGAAAATATGGCGCAAACCGCCGGAGCCGGTACCGGCTACCATGCCAAGCAAAATGGCCTGCCTACTCCACTCGGCTATATAGCCATGATCAAGAATGTACAGATCGCCTCATTGCCAAAAGTGAATGACACCATTACCACCATAGTTAATTTCGAGCAGGCCGGGCTGAATTTTCATCACGTAAAAGGCAAAGTGCTGCTGAATGACCGGGAGATCGCATGCTGCGAATTCAAAATATTCGTTTCCTCAAACCCTGCCGCATAATGCTCCCTGTTTATGCTATAGCCACACATATGGCATCGGGCATGGGCAACGGCGCTGTGGCGCATTGGCAAGGTATATGCACGGGCAAAACAGGCATAACCCGCAATAACGACGCGGCACTTGATGCACAACCATTCATGGCAGCCCGTATAACACCGCAACTATGGCAGGCCATACAATCTCAAACGTTTTCGGCACAGCAACTGTCCCCGTTCGAACAATTAGCCGCCTACTCAGCAAGCCGGGCAATAGAAGAGTCTGAAATTTTGCGGGGTTCAACTGATACCGTATTTATACTCGCTACCACCAAGGGCAATATAGAATTACTGGACACAGTACCCGATGACCGCTTACTCTTGCACAATTCAGCAAAGTGCATAGCGGCACATCTCGGCATCACAACTACCCCCGTCGTTATTTCGCACGCCTGTGTATCAGGTGTCATCGCATTGCAACATGCTGCCAGGCTATTGAGATCAGGCCAATACAAGCACGCTGTAGTTACCGGTGCCGACAGGTTCTCCCGCTTTGTGCTCAGCGGCTTCAGGTCTTTCCAGGCCATATCTGACGAACCTTGCCGCCCTTTTGATGCGGCACGAAAAGGCATCACCCTTGGTGAAGGTGCGGGCACTATCGTACTCACCACACAAAAAACAGACCACGCACAAGCACAAATATTGAGCGGCGCAACGTCTAATGATGCCAACCATATATCCGGCCCATCGCGTACCGGTGAAGAACTGGCATCCGCTATTAGTCGCGCTGTAAAAGCAGCAGGCATCAAACCTGCGCAAATAGATATGATCTCCGCACACGGTACGGCCACTTTGTATAATGATGAAATGGAGGCAAAAGCATTCGACCTTGCAGGTTTAATACACGCCCCTGTTCACAGCTTCAAAGGCTATATCGGTCACACACTCGGCGCAGCCGGCATGCTGGAAAGCATCATGATACTGGAAAGCATGAAACACCAAATGCTCATCCCCTCCGCCGGCTTCGAAGACCTTGGCGTACCAAAAGCATTGAACGTGACCAGGTCGTTACAACCTGCCGCTATCAGCTACGCTTTAAAAACAGCTTCGGGCTTCGGCGGATGCAATGCGGTGATCATTTGGAAAAAGGAATAAGCTACAAAGAACCCTATCCCTCCAGCGCGTTCACAGCACACCAAGCCATCATCCCCATGCCGGTGCGCAATGCGTCTTCATCAATATCAAAATGTGCGTTGTGCACCGGGGCTGTAAATTCTTTACCATCTTTATTAGTACCAATACGAAAGAAGCAACCGGGCATATGCTGCGTATAAAAACTAAAGTCCTCTCCGGCCATGCGCATATCTAACTCCTTCACGTTGGCATCACCAACATAAGCCTTACCCCATCCTTCTGCTTTTGCGGTGAGTGCCGGATCATTAAAAAGTGATGGATAACCTGCCGGTATGTCTATAATAGCTTTTGCGCCATAGGCCTCACAGGTATGGTGCACAAAATCTTTGATCCACTTGTGAGCTTCGTACCGCCATTTCTCGTTCATGGTACGAAAGGTGCCCAGCAGTTCCACTTTATCGGGTATCACATTGGTGGCAAAGCCGCCCTGTATCTTACCGAAGGTGAGCACCGAAGGAATGAGGGGATTGCCCTTGCGCGAGATCACCTGCTGCAGGCCGGTGATCACCAATGCTGCGATGCTGATGGGGTCCACTGTTTGATGAGGCAATGCTGCGTGGCCGCCCCGGCCCTCTATCGTCAGGTATATCTCGTCGGCGCTGGCCATATACTGCCCTGCCCTGAAACCTAAAGTACCCGACGGCAAATTTGGATATACATGCAATGCAAAAATGGCTTCAGGCTTTGGGTTATCCAGCACTCCTTCTTTGATCATCAGGCTGGCTCCCCCGGGATGCATTTCTTCCCCCGGCTGAAAAATGAGTTTTACTGTCCCCTCAAATTCATCGCGCAGGTCATGCAAGATATGCGCTGCACCCAGCAGGCAACTGGAGTGCACATCGTGCCCGCAGGCATGCATCACCCCGGCGTTTTGCGAGCGGTAATCAGTTTCATTTAGTTCTTGTATGGGCAGGGCATCCATATCGGCCCGCAGCGCTATACAGCGCTTGCCGGGGTTCCTGCCTTCTATCAGCGCCACTATGCCTGTACCGGCTACTCCTCGCTGGTGCTTCACCCCCCACGAGGTTAGTTTTTCAGAAATGAATGCCGATGTGTTATGTTCTTCAAAAGATAATTCGGGATGGGCATGTATATGATGGCGTATGGCTTGTACTTCAGGAAAATAAGTCGCCGCCTTTTCTTGTATCTTCAATAGCATTTATAAGTTGATTTTAAGTAAGGCATGGAAGCCAATAGTTAAAAAGTACTGATCGTAATAATGTCGGGCACTATCATGCTGGGATTATAGGTCGAATTGGCTTCGCGCAGCATGCCCACAGCATCACTGCGGTTGCGGTAGTTGCCCACCTTCACACGGAAGCAGGGCGGCACAAAGGTGAGGTAGGTAGGCACACCCGGGTTATTGCGCATGAACTCGCTTTTTATAGAAAGTGCTTTATTCCGGTCGGTGCCGTTATATATCTGCACCCTGAAACCCTTGCCCGAATAGATCACCTTCACGTTCCTTACAGGCGGCGTCCATCCTGCTGCATGCCCTTTCACCGTCGATGGCAAAGGCTTTATCTTCGCCTCTGCCGGTGGTCCGTAAAGCGCTACAGAAGCTACTGCTCCCGGTTTTAAGACTGTATTATCAATGATCGTATTCTCAGCCAGTGCCCGCTTTGAGACATCAGCAGGGCTTGGGTGTGCATTTTTTACAGTCGCCCTGTGCGTTACTACCGCCGCTGAGGCCACCTCATCATCATTATGTTGTTTTTTCAGCAGTGCCGATAACCGCGGATCAGAATGTACCACCACATTATCCTGCGCACGCAGGCGCTGCGGCAACAGCAGCAATAAAACGAACGCTATGTGGTACGGGGTTTTCATTAACTACTTATTGTTTTTGCCTGCCTCCCTGCTTTCTTTCATGATCTGCATACTGGCAGAGCAGCCCAACCTGGTAGCGCCCGCATCTATCAGCTCCTTTGCAAAGGCATAGGTGCGTATACCGCCCGATGCTTTGATACCTATGCGCCTGGGCAGGTGGGCGTGCATAAGGGTCACAGCATCTACCGTCACTCCCTTATCTGCATATCCCGTAGAAGACTTCATGTAATCTATATCATAATTGCCATAGAGTGCACAACAGGCCAGCAATTCATCATCTGTAAGCATACCGCTCTCCACGATTACTTTCATCACTTTCCCTGCATCGTATACAGGCTTCAGGCATTCTTTTATTTCATCCTCCAGGTGTTTCCAGTCGCCGCTTTTTAATGCGCTCAGGTCTATGACCATGTCCAGCTCATCTGCGCGCAGCGCCAAAGCATCCTGTATCTCCTTTACCTTAGTATCTATACCACTGAACCCAAGCGGAAAACCGATCACCGTAGCCACCTTTACCCCCGATCCGTCCAGCAGCTTCCTGGCACCTGCCACATATTTTGGTGGTATACATACGGCAGCAAAATTTTCCATAGACGCCTCAAGGCATAGCTTATCCACATCAGATATGGAGGTAGACTGCTTTAATGCGGTATGATCTATGTACGACGCTAAGTTGAATTGCATGAGTATCCCTTAACACGGGGATTACAAATTTAACTTAAATCAATCTAATTTAATAGGCTTTTCCTAAAGAAATTACCTGCAACTCCCAATCTGCGTGAACTTTCCAAACGACTACTTCAAGTTTTTCACTATCTCCTCCGCAAACTCGCTGGTTTTCAGCAAAGTAGCGTTGTGCATCAGGTTGAAGAAATCGATGGTCACCCTTTTCCGCTTAATGGTAGTGGCCAACGCCTCTTCTATACTCACGGCAGCCTCATGCCAGCCCATGTATTCCAGCATCATTACACCACTCAGCAGCAGGGATGATGGATTCATGGTATTGGTATTGGCAAACCTCGGCGCAGTACCATGGGTAGCCTCAAATACAGCATAACCGGTCTTATAGTTGATATTGGCACCGGGCGATATCCCAATACCGCCCACTGCAGCCGCCGCCGAATCAGATATATAGTCTCCGTTCAGGTTCAGGGTAGCTACCACCGAGTAATCCTTTGGCGACAGCAATATCTGCTGTAAGAAATTATCGGCTATTACATCCTTTACGATTAGTTTACCCAGCGCTTCCGCATTCTTCATTTTTGCGTTTGCTGCGTCTTCGCCCTGCGTTTTCTTAGCATTCTCCCATTGCCCCCACGTGTATACCTTATCGCCAAACTCACGCTCGGCCAGCTCATAACCCCATATCTTAAAGCCACCTTCGGTGTACTTCATGATATTGCCCTTGTGCACCAGCGTTACCGATGGCAGTTTGTGCTCCAGTGCATACTCAATAGCCGCGCGCACCAGCCTTTCACTACCTTCTTTTGATACCGGCTTGATCCCTATTGCCGATGATTCCGGGAAACGGATCTTCTTGCCCACACCCATTTCATTGGTCAGGAAATCGATCATCTTTTTTACCTCTGGCGTACCGTTGGCAAATTCTATACCTGCATAGATGTCTTCCGTATTCTCCCTGAAGATTACCATGTTCACATTCTCGGGGTGCACCACAGGTGATGGCACACCTTTATACCACTTCACGGGGCGCAGGCACACATACAGGTCCAGCTCCTGGCGCATAGCCACATTCAGTGAGCGGATGCCACCACCCACAGGAGTGGTCAGTGGGCCTTTTATAGATACCAGGTACTCCTTTGCCGCATCAAGCGTAGCCGCAGGCAGCCATTCGCCTGTTTGGTTAAACGCCTTTTCACCGGCCAGTATCTCCTTCCATTCTATTTTGCGCTTGCCGCCATAAGTTTTGGCCACAGCAGCATCCAGCACCATTTTGCTGGCGCTCCACACATCCGGCCCTATGCCGTCTCCTTCTATAAATGGAATGATTGGTTGGTCCGGTACATTCAGGCGGCCATCCTGACCCATGGTTATCTTCTGCGGATTCATATTATTTTTTTAGCAATTGAGGCCGCAAAGATAAAACTTTATTGCCATCCTGCCGACGAAGTAAACATTATACCAATAGAAAATTCTTGTATTACCCGAATTCCTAACGAAAGAGAATGCAGTTAGCGTCATTGCTACTATTAAATATCCGATGCAACGGTCGCTTGCCTGCCAGCTGCCGCTTTAGCGAAGGAGGTTTTTTTTTTGTAATCTTATTGAATAAATGCGCGATAGCAGTAACTGCAATTTTGCAATGTGGCATTTTGATAACTGCCTATTGTAATGCTTATGATGAACGAGACTAAAAATGATCAAGGCAACCATTGTGGCTGCCTTAATGCTTCATAGTGTTAGGCTTTATTTTATTGTCTAAACTCTTTTGGTTTTACGACAGTGAAGACACGGGAGATGTTGAAGCCAAAGTGGATGTCGCCTTTTGACCAACTATCTGTTGTTTGGCCAATGAATGTGCGCTCGGTCATGCCGGGGGCATTGGTGAGCATAAGCTGGAATACGTGGCCGCCGGTTTCGATGTCGATGCCGATCGAAGCGTAGTTGTACGTTTTACTGCCATTATAAAGCATGTCAGTGTTATTGAGCCTGTAATAATATTCGCCGGTAATGGCTATGCGGCGACTAACTTTTATCCTGCCACCAACGCCGATGGCAAATGTATTGTTGTCTGAATTGGTACTATCCACCAGGTTGTAGTGAACTATTGTTGGCATTAACTGCAATGAAAGCCAGTCATTAAACTTGCGGGCTACCAGTACCTGGTTGGTGAAAAAGAGCCGGTTCGAATATTCCCATGTGTCGCCGGCTGGCAGGGTTGGAGCTGGGGTTGTCTGTATGGAGATATTGCCAAAGTAACTGACAGATACCGGCATCCCTTGTTTGCGCTGGGTAAGCAGTTTTAATTTTACAAAACCATCATCCTCTTTATTGAGTGTATTGTGGCCAATGCCCACCATTAACCATTTAGTAATGCCATAATCAAGACCGAGGCGCGTAGTGGCATCATCAAGGCCAAAGAAATTCTGTGATCCCTGGTTTAGTTGTCCGAAGCGGTGCGAGATCCTGAAATCGAGGACGCCTGCTCCGAGATTCTCCACGCTGCTACCATTGATGATACGGGTGGCTTTGAATGTGGCAGATACCGTTTCTTTTTTAGAAAGTGGTGCTGTTTTGTCCAGCATATCCATTAAACTGTCTGTCTGGGCATAGGATGAGGTTATTCCCAGCAAACAAACAGCAGTGAGCAAAAAACTTCTACGCATAATCAGTGTGTGTTATTGATCTATTTTTGAGTGAGGTCGCTTTCCAGTGAGATGATAGCTTCTTTGCCGATCTTATCGGCAACAACAGAAGGTACAGCAATTTTATAATCTTGTAGTCTTGCCGAAAATTTAGCTTTGAGTAATAATTTATTGCCCTTTACGATTATTGTTCCGGGTACATTCACTTCATTAGTAACCCCGTGCATAGTGAGTTTGCCGGCAACAGAAACATTGTAAGTGCCGTCTTTGGTAAAATTAACGGAACCCGAATTGCTGATCGCGCCTTTAAATTCGGATTTGGGATATTTATCGCTTTCCATATAGTTCTCGTTAAAGTGTTCCTGCATCAGCTCACGCTCAAATTTGAAGCTTTTTACCGGAACCTGGAAAACAATATTGCCTGTTTTGCCATCAACGATACTGGCAACCTCATTATTAATACCTTCTATTTTTTCGGGGGAGTGGGCGGCGGTAGCACTGAAAGATATTTTGCCGGTGCGCGTCATGTAAGTTTGGGCAAAAAGTGAGCCAGTAAATGCAAGCGCGCAAAGGGCGATTAATATTAGCTTTTTCATGTTCTTTTTTCTAAATTAGTGATAAGATATTTTAATTGTTCTGAGCGCCTTGATTCACCCAGGCAGTGATCTTTTCAATATCGCACGCGGATAATGAAGGCTGACTCTGTGGCATGTGGTGAATATCTCCTGTATTAGTTATAATAATATCGTTGACCATGTTGCCGCTGGAGGCCTGGCTTGTCAGCGATTTGGTATAACTTGTGTAATCGCCATATCCGGCAGCCACGCCACTCGCTGAGTGGCAACTGGTGCAGTATGAGTTAAATATTGGCTGAATAGTGCTGCTGAACGACACTGTAGCAGTATCGCAGGTAACACTTGTTGTGGAAGCCGGGTACAGCTTGGTATACTTGTCGTTGTAACAACTATTAAGCAATAAGGCCATACCTGCAAGCGCAATTATTTTTTTCATTATTTCTATGTTTGTTAGTAATTATTTTGTCAATACACAATCTGTAAGTGCGACTCCTGTGATCCCGTTCCCGGAGCAAAAACCTTTTATGGAAATAGCGCCCCCTTTGGTTACATTTATTCCCTTATCTCTCATAGCACATTGTATACCCGTCATTGGATCTCCTGTTTGCAGGATCAGCATCAGGTGTGCATCCTGTGAAGTATCTACTTCACTAATCGTGCCAGAAACATTGATTGCCTTATTGAGGTATTTGGCATCAGCGGCCTTTTCATCAGCATTGTATTCTTTAGATAGCGCCACGGCTGATATTTCTATCCCTTTAGCGTCTTCGACTTTTTTGTGTGGTTTGTTCCATATATAAACACCTGATACCACACCTATCAATAACAGAACCAGAATGACACCAATGATTTTCTTAGCCATGAATCTTTAATTAATCAACTAACTTAAAAGTAACTAAATATTCGATTTGCTTTCAGGAGTGATCGGATGAAACGGGAAAATTGCAGTATGAGCGTGCAAAATTAGTAACATCGGTAAATAGTGATGTTTCCTAATTGTTATTATTTTCATTTGAGGCGCATATATCCGAATAGCCCATAAGTTTCCTGCGACGGGCCGGCAGTGAAATAGAGTTGGGTAGCAGATGACGGAGCGAAAGCAATATCCCATACACCATCTATGAACAAAGGGACGCCATTATTTTCAAGGGGCCCTTTGTAATCGCCGCTGGAGTCAAAGATCAGTGTAGTGCCATCACCAAAATTAGCTACAAGGATAGCGCCTTCACCCTGGCCGAAGTCGGCTGATGCCCTGGCAATTCCCCACGGCGAGTTGAGTGCGCCCTGCGTGGCAAACCTTTTGATGAAAGTGCCGTTTGGGTTAAAAATATCAATATAGCCATTACCTGCGCCACGTTGGTCGTCATGGTTATCGGGAGGTATCTGTTTGGCATAAGTGACAAATAGCTTCCCACCAATATTGCGAATATTGAATGGGGCAAAGCCGGCAGGTATAGTTGCATCTACGAGTTGCCTGCTGCTGATGTAGTGAAATGAAGCATCAAACACATCTATGCGGTTATTGAAGAAATCAGTGGCATAAAGAAAATTTCCCGTGCTATCATTGGCGATAGCAATCCCTTTATAAACGGCTTTCTGTGCCGACCGATCGACTACTGTATATGTTGAGTCTCCGCCGTTCCATCCTGCGATGATGCCATCTTCGGTAGCATACATAAATTTTTCGGGTGCGCCATTGGCAATGAAGCCTGAAGTGGTGTTGTACACCGCCCCGGTAGGTGATGCGCCAAATTGAATACTGCGCAGCGGTATGGCCACGGGCGCTAAAGTTTGTTTGCCGGTAGCGTCATATATCACGGTTCGGCCACTGTGATTGCAGGAAATCCATATAGAGCCTTTTGTGCTAATGGCCATACCCCATGGATTGGCGAGGTTGCTATCTATGGGCCCGGCTGCGAGGCCGGCAGTATCTGCCACAAGAATAGTGGCATCATAATCTCTTCCCCCGGTTGAAAGTGACGGAAGATGTTCGTGCCTGCAAGCCAACAATGTAGCGAACAGTAATACTGTAATATACAATCCGGTGTTACTATTCCTTACAATACCGTTCATGATGTGAAATCCTAAGGTAATTCAATTTTGATAAGATAAGTCAAAATGGGCATAGGAAAATATTGCTATAGATAAATCCGGGACTTGGTGTTGATGAAACGGGAAAAGCACCGGATGAAGAGGATCGTGATTTTGCATTGGCAGTCAGATATGAAATGCCGATCATTAATTTTATATTTACCAAACCACCACTACCGGAATTGAACAAGTATTAGCGCATGAAAAAACCATTGTTGGTTCTGCTTTCTATATTGATCCTACCCATGTCTTTATTCGGGCAGAGTGAGGTCTATGAGGTATCGAAAGGGGATATTCATTTTCACTCCAATGCACCCCAGGAATTGATCAAAGCGGCTTCGGCATATCTTAGCGGAATTGTTGACGTAAAAAACAGGACCTTTTTTTTTAAGATCAGCATAGCTTCATTCATAGGCTTTAACAGCCCGCTACAAAAAGAACACTTTAATGAGAACTACCTGGAAAGTGATGTGTTCCCATTTGCCACTTTTTCAGGGAAGATCATAGAGGAAATAGACCTGTCGAAAAACGGAGCTTATGATATACGGGCAAAAGGAAAGATGACCATACACGGTGTGGAAGAGCAGCGGCTGATCAAGTGTCATCTTCTTTGCAAAAACGGGGTGATCAGTGTTCAGTCTGATTTTACAGTGTTGCTTGCCGATCATAACATAAAGATACCCCGGATCGTATCAGATAAGCTTTCGCCGGAGATCAATGTATCTGTAAACGCGGTATTGATAAAGAAAACATAACATGAACAAAGTAGTTAGTATGCTTATTATGTGCCTTTTGTTTGCGAGTTGTTATGAAGACAACTCAACGGCATTGTACCCCCAGTCTACGTATGCCGGGAGCAGTACATGTGACACCACAAATGTTTCTTTTTCCAAAATAATTCAGCCCCTGTTATTGCAAAATTGTGCGTTGGCCGGATGCCACGCAAGTTCATCACCCACCGGGGGATACCGACTTGATAACTATAACGGGGTACGCTCAATAGTGCTTAGCGGCCGCATCCTGGGGGCAATCAACCATCAGACAGGATATGCCACCATGCCTAAGGATGCAGCGAAACTGAATGCTTGCCAGATTGGAGAAATTACCAGTTGGATAGACCAGGGTGCAAAAAATAATTGATGCTAAAAAATGAAAGTCAATGAATAGGAAATTACATATTCTCCCGATCGTACTGTTTATTCTGTTGTGCAGCATACAGGCATTGGCGCAGGAAAAAGATACACTTTCGGATAATACGGGATACCTGGAACAACTGCTGGATAGTGATGTTCGTAACAATAGGGATATGCCGGGATACCATACTACGGCTACTTTCAAATCGACCCGCATTATTAACGGGCAGAGCATAGAGAATGTGGGCAAGGGTACACTGGACTTCAGGATATCGCACAGGTTCGGGGAACTGAACGAGGGGATCCAAAATTTATATGGACTTGACAATGCCACTACGAAGTTTGGTTTTGACTATGGGCTCACAGACTGGCTGACGGCAGGGATAGGACGGAGCAGTTTTGAAAAGGAATATGATGCATTCTTTAAAGTAAAATTGCTCAGGCAAACAGTAGATGATCAAATTCCGGTGAGTGTGAGCTACTTGTGCGGCATGTCGGCAACAACGATGGACGTAGTGAATATACCCGGTTATACCTATTACCTGAGCAATAGGTTATTTTACGTGGATCAATTTCTGATTGCCCGCAAGATAAGTAAGGTGTTGTCGTTGCAGCTAATGCCTACATACCTGCATTACAACCTGGTGAGTAACCCCGGAGACCCTAACGATGTGCTGGCGATAGGTATAGGAGGGCGGATAAAGCTGAGTAAGCATATCGCACTTACGGGTGAATATTATTATGTGATACCCGGGCATCAATTAGCGGGTTATAACAACCCTGTATCTTTGGGGATAGATATAGAAACAGGCGGGCATGTTTTTCAATTGTTCGCGTCAAACGCAGCTAATATCACAGAGCGAACATTTATAGGCGAAACGCAGGGGGATATATCAAAAGGGGCAATACACCTGGGCTTTAACATCTCGCGTGTGTTCACGGTGGTGAAACCAAAAGAACCCAAAAAGCAGGAATAACAGATGACAGGCATTATATAAAGACATGAAGCATAGACGACATTTGGTATTGGTGGTGTTTGTTTTTTTCTGCGCGCAAATGCGAGCGCAGAAGCCTTTTGTACGCGACTTTCCATTATTAGAGGTCAGCACAGGCGCAAATGTGAACGCGCTGGAACAGGATAAGACGGGGTATATATGGATCGGAACAGATAGCGGGCTCTTTCGTTATAACGGCCAGGCATTTATGCGAGTGTACGATAGTGTGCACATTCCTGTGACTGCTATAGCGATAGCCGGAGACGATGTGTGGGTGGGCTATAGCAATGGGATGATAGGAACTGTTGCCGGCGGGGCAATAAAGAAAATAGAGATTAAAAACGGACCGACTTGCAAAGTGACCTCGTTAAAGACGAATGGGTGCAACCTACTGATAGCCGGCACAGATGAGCAGGGTGTTTTTTTTATAATGAACCATATTGCCGTGGCTATAAATAGTGCAAACGGATTGTCTGATAATTCGGTGTATGGGTTTTCGGTTATTGGTCACAAAAGTATAGTAGCCGGTACTGATATGGGGATGAATGAAATCAGGCTACAAGATGGCAAGCCGGTTGTGACGGTGTATGATACAAAACAGGGTTTGCCGGATGATATTGTTATGGTATCAAAGAAAGATCGGGGAAGTGGCTTGTATTGGGTGGGTACACAGCAAGGAGGGGTGGTACTCTATGATATGGGCCACAAAGCAGCGAAGAGCATAATGCCCGGCAAGTGGCAGTATGGGCAAGTAAATGACGTACTGCCGGTATCGGGTAAAAGGGCCTGGATAGCCACCCAGAGCGGGTATCTGATCGAGGTGACATCAGCTAATAACGGCAACGCTATATTACACCCATACCTGTATGAAGGGAAAATATTCAAAAAACTGCTGTGCGACAAAGCAGGCAATATCTGGTGCGCCACTAATCATGGCCTGACGATGATGACGGGTGAGTATATGGGCTATATAAAGCCCGGAGCGCCCTACTCATTATACGATGTGACCGCAATGGCGAGGGATAGCAGCGGGCTATGGATAGCAATGAAAAAAGGTCTGTATCATTTATCATTGAAGGACAGCATGCAGAAGATAGATTTTGCATTTGCGGCGAAGGCAAATATTACAAGTTTATTCAAAGATGACGGGTGCATGTGGATTGGCACTTTTGGAGATGGGTTGTACTATAAAAATAAAAAAGGCGTTATCACCAAAGTGACAGGCATTGGAGAATTGGGGGTAGATGCCAACATACTGAGTATAGCTGCTACTAAAGGCCGTTTATGGGTGGCAGGGCTGAAAGGTGTTGAAGAACTGTCGTATACTACCGATGGTAAAATAAGCCTCATAAAACACCATGGCAAAAAAACAGGGATAGGCAGCGATTATGTATACCAATTGTACCCTGATGCAAACGGAGATATATGGATGGCCACTGATGGCGCCGGTGTGTGCATGTATGATGGGGCATCCTATCATCATTGGGACTCATCATTTGATGCGAATGGCAAAGTAGCTTACAGCATTACTGAAGATGCCGGTAAGGATATGTGGGCAGGTACTATGTATAAAGACCTGTATCATTTTCATGACAACGAATGGAAGAACCTGAGGCTGCCGGAAACACAATATCCTGATGTGAATATATCTGCTATAATGGCGAATTATACAGGGCAGGTGATCTCGGTATATCAAAGGTGTGTGGATGAATGGTATCCACTCAGCCGATATTCCCGGCATTTCAACAGCGCTATGGGGATAGGGCTGGATAGTACATCTTCTGTGTTGAACTGTGCGGCCAAGGATGACCAGGGTAATATCTATATTCCTTATCAGCAAGGAATACTCGTATTCAGAAACCAGCAGGGGGCATACGATATATCGCCTAATGTACGCATCACCCAACCTATGATATACACTAAGCCGGTGACAGACAACAGGCATGTATTTGATCATGATGAGAATTATATAGGGTTTGCATTTGAAGGTATCGGTTACAGTAACCACGAGCGGCTAAACTATAGGTATACATTGCAGGGGTATGATGCTGAGTGGATTTATACCAATGATGCATCTGTTAGTTTTCCGAAACTGGCACCCGGGAGTTACAAATTCAGGGTGCAGGTCTCCCTGAACCCTGCATTTGAACATCCGCAAGAGGATGATTATGAGTTTGCGATTGCTACTCCATTCTGGAAGACGGATGTGTTTTATGTTATATCATTTCTGGGCCTGCTAATTGTTGGCTATTCGTATGTCAAAATAAGAGAGCGACGGCTGAAAAGCATATCCCGCCTGCAACAGGAGCGTATGATGTTTGAATACGAACATCTGAAAAGCCAGGTAAACCCGCACTTCCTTTTTAACAGCTTGTATGCTTTGTCTATACTGATCGAAGAAAAGAAGGAGAATGCGCTGAGCTATACGGTGCACCTTGCTGACCTGTACCGCAATATGCTGACACACAGTAAGAAGGACATGATACCACTGAATGAAGAATTGTCTATACTGAATGATTATATCCAGATACAACAAACCAGGTTTGGAGATGCATTAAAGGTAAGAATAGATATTCCCCGGGAGGTTTTGGAAAATGGGCAGGTCGTACCTTTGGCATTGCAATTGCTGGTAGAGAATGCTATTAAGCATAATGTGGTTTCTGTGGCACACCCGCTGGTGATTGAGATCCTTGCCACAAAGGACGAGATCGTCATCAGGAATATAATTAACCCTAAGATCAGTAAAGAGAAGGGCGCCGGTATAGGGTTGGTCAATATTAAAGAACGTTATGGCCTGCTGTCAAGGAAGATAGTATCCTACGAGGTATCGGGTAATGAGTATATTGTAAAACTACCTTTGTTATGAACATTGTATTGATCGAAGATGAGCATCTTGCTTACCAGAGAATGGCCAAGCTGATCAAAGAAATATTGCCTGCGTCCCAGATCCTGGCGCATCATGATACTGTGGAGTCGGCGAGTAAGTGGTTCTCGGGTAATGCTGCCCCCGACCTGGTGCTTTTGGATGTGCAATTGTCAGATGGAACGGCTTTTGACCTGCTGAAAGCAGTAAATATTGACTGCCCGATCATCTTCACTACAGCTTATGATCAATATGCTATAGATGCATTCAAGACAACGAGTGTCGACTACTTATTGAAGCCTATCAAAAAGGCTGAACTGGAGTCAGCACTTGAAAAGTTGAAAAAATTCAAGGATATTTTTCAGGAAGCAGAGACTTCGCCTAAAGATGTTGGAATACCTGCAGAGTACAAAAAGCGCTTCATGATCAGGTTTGGGGAACATATCAAATCAGTGCCTGTTGAAGATATTGCATACTGCTATAGCGAGAATAAGAATACTTATGCGCGATTATGGGACGGGCGATCATATCCAATGGATAATAACCTGGACATGCTGGAGGCCATGCTGAACCCTGCAGATTTTTTTCGCATCAACAGGCAGTATATCATTACCCTTAAAGCTATTACAGAAATGAAGACCTATAGTAAGGCACGTGTTATCGTGAAGTTAAACCCTGTGGTAAAGGAGCCACCAGTGGTGAGTTCTGAACGTGCTGCAGACTTTAAGAAGTGGCTGGCGGGGGAGACGTACTGAGTGAATGGACCTTGTGAGCAATATCAGTAGAAAAGGTGACTATCGTCATATTGTGGCGATCATAGAGCATGTACTTTTGAATCAGTTAATTAAAAATAACGATCTATATGAAAAGAATCAGTATCACACACATGAACAATGCACACGGCGACTGGTTGCGTGCACTGGATTTTTATAAAGAGGAAATAGTGATCCTTAGAAAAAGGCTGGGTGAACTTGCCGGTAAAAACACATTGCCCGAGGTATTAAAACAGGTGGAGCACTTTGAAAACCAGCTTGCCATCCAAAAGGAGCATATCGATTTACTCAGTCATGATATTCATGCAAACGTCGCAGATATCAGTAAAGAGATACAACATTCAAAAGAAGGGTACATCAGTGAATCTCTTTTTGTTCAGCACAACGGACTTGCTACAAAATTTGCTGACGAAGAAAAAATATTTAACGCCATACGGCACGAATTTAATCAATTCTCATCTGCGTGGATGTAAAATGACCACGTTCTCCGATGAAGTCCCAAAAGATCAGGAAGACGCTGAAAAAGCACATGAGGCACATGGAACAATGTGCCTCATTGTGGCTTTATACTGATGATGGGGAAGCTATTCACCAGTTGCGGGTAGAGTACAAAAAGATGAGAGCCTTGATACGTTTGGAAAGGTTGGGTACACCTGCCGGAAGGAAGATTACCATACCTCGCAACCTGAAGAAGTTATACAAGAACGCCGGCGAGGTAAGAAGTTTGCAGATATACTACCGAAGTGTCGTTCTGTTCTTTGAAAATGCGCATGGTTATCGCGCAGATATTTTACAGCAGATAGATGTGGCGAAGTCTATGCTGTATGATGAGCGTGACGCGATAACCGGCAATCACAGCAACCCGCGGGATACTAAGCATACAGGTACATTCAGTGTGGAAGAAGAACCGATACGCAAGCGATATACTGATGTACCCGAATTTGTGACGGTGAAAGGCGGAGCATATTTCTTTTTACCCGGCATTAAAGCCTTAACCTTTTTAGCTTCTATATAATATGCAACGAGAAATAGGAAGGGAATATCCTGAAGCAGGAGAGCAACAGACTACACTTGCTATAATCGCCGCTATAGAACGCAGCATAGAGAAGGTATATAAAAACGGGCATCAGAACCGACAGTTTCATGCCAAGATGCACGCCTGTATCAAGGGTACATTTACGGTTGATACTGCACTGCCGGCAGATTACCAGGCGGGTACATTTGTTGCAGGCAAAAAGTATGAATGCTGGGCAAGGCTTTCTAACGGCAACACCAAGATGGTGGATGATCGCAAGGCCGACCTGAGGGGCTTTGCCATTAAATTGACGGGCGTTGAGGGTACGCAACTGGTCAATGATATATCTATGCCCGGCTCGCATGACCTGTTGCTGGTGAGCTATCCAACGCTGCTGGCTGCAACAGTGAAAGACTTTAAGAAAAGCATTGATGCCATATGCAATGGTTTGCCCGGGCTGATCTCGTTTTCTCTTAATCCCTTCAATTGGGGTATTGTAGCCCGCACGCTGGCATCTATGCAAAAGCAGGACAACCTATTTGCGGTGCCTTACTGGAGCGTATCGCCATATAGATTTGGCGCAGACGGAAAGGCTGTGAAATATAAACTTGTGCCCACTACGCAAAACCTTGCGAAGCCGACACAAAAGAGTGCGACTTTTTTCCAGGAAGTGATAGTGACGGATCTTGCTAAGCAAGACATTACGTTCGATCTGATGGTGCAATTCCAGGAGGATGCCGTGCGTGATGATATGGAAGACCTTACCAAAGAATGGAAATCGCCGTTTCATAAAATAGGTACGCTGGTATTGCCACAGCAACAGTTTGTGCCGCAGGCCATGCAGGCGTTTGGTGATAGCCTCACCTATTCCCCGTGGCATTGCAGCGCGGCACACCAGCCTTTAGGCAGCATCAACCGGGCCAGGCAGGCAGCGTATGATGCCATTTCAAAATTCAGGATAGCACATAACCAAAAAACAACAACTATATGATCTCTAAAAAATTGCTTGTCGGCTTTATCGCTTTGAATTCGATCATCCAGCTTTCACTGATGATCATGTTATGGGCAGCGTTGCCGGCTGTGCTTACTTACCTGAAAGTGCAGGACTGCGATGGTGCGCATATTTTTGAGACGTATTTTATCTCGGCTATTATGATCATAGCCCCTGCGGGCTTCCTGGCTATCAGTTGGCTCAACAAAAGCAAGAATGAAGGCATAGTGCTGGCCAGGTTTATCGGCATCACTATGACCATTGCAGCCATCAATGTAGGGTGTTCCTTACACAGGATAGATCTTGCTGCAATGGATCTCGCCAGGGGTATCCCTATCACGATCTTTGCTTTTATGCAGAAGACCTCATAACAGGCGCCGGGCGTGATCTGTTTTACAATTAGCAGCTATCTAAATGCGATTAGTTTTACGATGGCCGTAATTATAGCTTTTTGTTACTCGATCACCAGTTTCCTGCGTACAATATCGCCTTTGCAGATGATCTCGCAGATGTAGAATCCCGGTGCGACATTCACACCATCTATATTCAGCTTACCTGACTGATCGAAAGATAATTGCCGATGCCAGACTTGCTTACCATCCACTGACAGCAAACAGATAGTTGCCTCATTGCCAACCGCACTCGTGCCATCCGCAGATATGGTGAATTTTCCTTTGTTGGGATTAGGTGTAATAATATAGGATAAGTTGTTTTCGGCTACTGTAGGTACACCTACCAGTGGCGGCTTTTGCGCTTTCACGCTTTTCCACATGCCACGGCCAAACGTTGCAGCCCATATCTCGTTGGTTGTATAATTGATCTGGAGATCACTCACCTTTACCGTAGGCATGTTGTTATCAAAAAGTGCCCAGTCGGTCATGGTAGTGTCTCTGTAGTATACACCGGCATCTGTGCCTATATATTTTGTCTTAAAATTAGTGTCGATAAGTATGCAGGCAACCGGGATGTCAGGTAAAGTACCGGTAAGATTGCGCCACCTGCGGGTGTTGGTATAATAGTCCCAAACCTTAGGTACGCCATAGCCGCTAACGGTCATATAGATATGTTGCGGGTTTACCGGGTCTACCTTTACATCTGAAATATAGGTAGTGGTAGGGGATATCGCGGTATCCCAGGTAATCCCGAAGTCAGAGGTGTATTTGATGAATGGCTTCCAAACATTATAGTCAAAATAAGTGACGTAGAGATAGTTAGGGTTAGACGGTGCGATAGCGAGTGTTGTGATATCTGCATTGCTGTCAAAGACCGGTGAAATGGGATACCAATCAACGCCGTTGTCAGCAGTAGCATATACCCGGTTGTATGCAAGTACCAGTGTTGCGGTATCTTGCGGGCTGATAACGTAAGGAGTAACCCATGCGCCTGAACCGTGTATCGTATCCGTAATATTGTGGTAGTGCGCTCCGGCATCGTAGGTCATGTCTATGCTGCCGCTTGGGTAAGATGTGTACCAGATATCGAACGGATCGCCATAGTTGATCAAAGGTTGCATTCCATCACCACCGGTCAGGTCAGTTGTAGCGCCGATGTCTACCATTTTAGTGCCATTGTCCTGTGCGCCACCTATGCAAAAGGTCACCTGGTTGTCAACTGCATTATTGTAAAATTCTGTGATCGTTATACCATCTGTAAGATCCGTCCAGGGGGTAGTGACAGGGCCGTAGTTTTTATAAATGCCACCATCGCATGTTTCGTAAAGGCCGTTGCCAATAGGGTTATAGGCCAGGCAATGCTTGTCGGCATGTACAGTTTGCATCCCTGCAATACCATTCCACCATTGATTGGCCAGTTGCCAATTGTGTCCGCCGTCGGAGGAATAGTATGTGTTAACACCACCTACAACCACGTCCGCAGCGTTTCGCGGATCCATAGCAATACATAGGTCATACCAGCCTTGCCCGTTGCAATGATGAGTAGGCAGGCCAAGATCATAGCCCAGTATATTGTTGCTGCAGGTATCTGTTTCCATAAATATACCGGTGAAGCTGGCTCCGTTGTCTGAAGACGAATAGATGCCTTCCAGGCCTGATGAATTATCAGAGCATACGGCCTTAACTACGCTTGGGCTGGCCGGACATACAGCAAGGCTTACTCTTTGTACATCGGTAAATGAGGTCATTGCGTTCCAGGTGATGCCACCGTCCAAAGAGCGCATGATCTGTGCTGATGTGTCGGTGTACATGGATCCGTATACAATTGAGGTATCTGCGGGGTTGTATAATATCTGTTTGAAGTTGCCGCTGAATACATTTGTCCAGGTAGTGCCGCTGTTGTGTGTTTTGTATATGCCGTTGTTCGTGCCTAATATCATAGAAGTGGTATCGAGCGGATTGATGAGCAAGGAATGGGCAGAGATATAAGCGGTGGGCAGCCAGGTGAGGCCGGTTGTACTCCACGTAGCCCCCTTATCATGAGAAATAATAACGCCTGAGCTATAGGCATCGCCTGCATCGCCATCGCCTGTTGCTACATAGATGGTATTCGGGTTGATGGGGTTGACCTTTATATCAGCAACTCCCAATGTGGGCAGGTTGGTATAAAGAGAGGTCCATGTGAGGCCGCCGTCTGTGGTCTTCCAGGTACTGCCCGCTGCGCTGCCAACGTAAAATGTATTGGAATCAATGGGGTCGAAAGCCACAATATTGATACGGCCCATACCCGAATAACCATGATTGCAGGAGTCCGGCCCCTGGAACATCCAGTTGGAGGCCAGGTTGGTAGTACGGGCAGATGCACCGCCCTGCACGGCAATATAATCCTGCCATGCCTGCAGTGTGCGTACCGGGGGAACCATATATCCATCCTGGTCCAGGTGATGTCGCCAATACCAGTCCCATTTTTTGAAGAGGTGGTTCTTTACTTCGCCCTTCTCGTTCTCAGGCTCCTGCTCATCGGCATCCTTGTCCACATCCTTGTCCGCTATATAGTACCGCGAATGTTGATAATTGTACAGGGCATCGGCGTATTTTACCGGCCCTGTGCCTGTGGTATGCATCCATGGTTGTGCATTAACCGCGGAGCCCATGAACACGAGCATTGCCGCGAAGAAGATATTTTTCACAAGTATGTTATTTTATGATCTTCAAATATAGCCAGTAATTGTCGGAAATGAGTAAAATGAACGTCATATTGCATTTGGCTACATAAGCAAATGCCTTAATTATAGCAGCATACGTATCATAGGGTCTATTTTGTATTCACAACATAATTAAACGGCTCCGTTTATATTGTACGGAGCCGTTTAATTATAATAACCTCACTCACTTCTTACTAAAGTCAAAAGGTATGATGATCTTAATGCTCACATTGCGTCCCATGTTGAACACACCTACTTTGCCATTTGCTTCGTTGTATGGATAGTATTTAAAGCGGCTCATATAGTCGATATATGCGGTGTTGAGCAGGTTAGTACCGGTGATATATACCCTGCAAAGCGTATGCCCTTTACTTTTGATATTGCCACCGATGCCGGCATTCAGCAAGGTATAACCGGCAGTTGATGCTCTGCTGGCCGCATATTGCTGTGGTGTTTGCTCCGTGTTCAGTCCGCTTGCTGCCGAATCCTGGATATAGACCTTATATTGCTGAAAACAGGTGAGGATGCCTACTTTGAAATAAGCGCCCTCAATAGACCTTCCTATTTTATTTACATGAAATTTGAGGTCGGCGGTCATCCTTGCCGGGGGTATGAACGGCAGCACACTTGCATTGGAAGGCACATTTTGCAGTCCGCCCATGACGGTACTAAAGGTGCTATTCAGCTCCAGCCATTTAATAGCGGCAGGATGTATATCGAGCATCGCCTCACCACCATACAGGTTGGCGGTGCCTTGTGTATATTTATATACAGGGGCATCAGGAAACAGTGAGCCGCCCACACTTAAAAGATTACTTGTTGAGTCGCCACCGAATACGCTCGTCAGTCCTTTGGCATAGATGAAATTGTAGATGGTGTTATTGAACACAGTGCCTTCAAAGCTTACATCTTTCAGGTTGATACCTATCGTAAGATCTTCTTCAAGATTCGTTTCAGGCTTAAGCGCCGGGTCGCCGATCTCGTATACTACTGTGCCGTCATGCACGCCATTGGCCGCACATTCGGCCACATTCGGCGCCCTGAACCCCCTCGCAATGTTTGCCTTCAGGTAAAAGGAATTAGAGCAGTTGTAAATGCCGCCAATGCTTCCGGATAAGCCGCTGAAATTTGAAGTGAATTGGGGGAATTCCCGGAATGATCCGGGGGTATTGGCAGGCACCGGGGCCTGTGCTACATTGGTGGTGTCGATCCAGTGCGATTGCCCGGTAAAGGTGCGGTTGTCGAACCGTATACCGCCGTTCAATACAAATTTTCCTACATGGTAATTGCCAATTAAGAACGCACCTGCCTGCAGGAAATTATAGTCAGGAATAAGCATTGCCGTACCAAGGCTCTGCGATTGCTGGTAAGCGCCATTCACACCTCCCGAAAAGTCGAAGTTGCCCATAGCAGGCGATACATACCGCACGTCATACGTGGCAGCGTTGGAGGAATAGTATATGTCAGGTACATCCGGCTGGGTAGGGTCATTCGTTTCCTGCCGTTGATTTTTCTGATACGAAAACGTACCTGTTATACGGCCTTCACCCACGCTCACGCTATTGTCCCAAACGATCTTGGTGTGCCTGATCCGCTGATTGATCACTAACGGAGTGTACGATGTAAGTTCCTGCCTGGTAGGGAGCACATAAGTCGGCGCGCCTCCGTTAAGTCCGGGATACGATACTTGCTTTTCCATAGTGCCGGTAGCCGGGTCCCTCGTGCCGTCTACTATGCCTGTGGCCATATCAAAGTAGCTGGCATGAATTTGGGAATAGCCCCACTTGCGATGGATGCCAAGGGTGCCATCCATATTGAAGTTGCTGAATTGAGAATTGAGTACATAACCATCTTCTTTATTCTGATAGGCATGAGCCATGATGTTATCTGCCCGCACGCTCCAGAATACGCCGTTGTTGCTGGTGCCGGCGAGGTGCACCATGTTATTAATGAGGCCGTTATTTGTCTGATAGTTGAAAAGGATATCACCCTGTCTTTGTCCTTCAGGCAAAGGCTGCTCAGGGATAAAGTTCAATACGCCTGCGATGGCATCGGAGCCATAGGCAAGAGAAGCAGGGCCTTTGAGTATTTCTACCCGGTTCACTTCATCAGGATCTATCTCGATGCCGAACTCATCAAACCATGGCTGGTCCACCTGGGCCACGCCGTCATTGACAGTAAGCACTCTGTTATATCCCAGCCCTCTGATAGATGGTTTGGAGATGCTTTGCCCTACAGTCATCGCAGCCACGCCGGGTACTTTTGCGATGGCATCGATCACATTTGTAGCAGAGTTTTCATCGAGGTACTCCCGGGCGACCTGCGTGATTGATTGAGGCGCATTCCGTATTTCTGTTGCCCTTGACGTTCCTGTCACAACCACTTCGTTTGATTGCAGTCCCGAAGGAGATAGGCCAAAATCGTGACCGGTAACCCCTTTTATTTCTACTGATTGCCGGGCTATTGAATACCCCAACGAACGAACCGAGACGATGTAATAGCCTTCTGGCACTCTCTTTATAATGTACGACCCATCCGAATCGGCAACAACGCCAAGCTTCAGGTCATCGATATAAACACTTGCAAATGGGATCGCCTGGTTATTTGTCTTATTGAATATTTTGCCGGCCAATTCATTTTGGCCGGATGCCCCGGCAGAAAGGAGGCACAATAGTAACGTGAATATGCGCGTATAGCGTGTATACATAAAATGGTTTTATGAAAATGAGGGATCGCCGGGTGAGAACATGGCGTGGATCTTAAAACAGAGTATTAGCAGTTACTCTTGGGCGGAGGAGCGAAAACAGGGCGGTAGTAGCTTTCTACAGCCTCATTCCATGTCATAAACGTATGTGCGGGCATTCCGGTATTTGCAGGACAGGCTACCTGGGTTGGGTGCAGTACCTTATCGCTGTTAGGTATATAAATGCGGTATTTGCATAAATGGACCTGCCCATCGTTAATGCAGCCCCCATTCGGCTCTATGCAGGCTGTGAGCAACGCAACCAGTTGTTCTTCATCATTATCGTGATACACAGTCGCGACAACACTATCATTAACGACATCAAAGCTGCCGACATCATACAGTTTTCCATGGTACCAGATCTCTCCGCCTTTATTAAAGCCGTTTAGCGGAATAGTAATAGTTATTAATTCGGTGCGCCCGCTAACGTGCTCGTATGCGTTAGCCTTTGCCCCCCACAACGACGCATCGAATAACACGTATGCCAGCGAAATGATACTAAAGCCAAGTATCAGCAGGGAAAAGACCAGGAAGGTAGGTGTCGACTTTTTCAAAGGTGCTGCCAGTGTTCCATAAATATATACATCATTGTTGACATTGGGAATGAAAGGGAGCCGGAGGTATATATTGGTGGGGGTTTCAGATGTATATGTTTTTTTGATGCTCTTTTTTTTATTAGTCGAAAGGCATTAAAGAAAGCAATACATCCTACATTTTAAGGCGCAAGACACCGTTATACGTAGTGTTATGCGTTATGAAAATACAATTTTTGTAAAAACCCTTAAATTTCCACTAAAAAAGTTTGTGGGAGGGCACGCTCCCGGCCCACTCCGAAGGAGGAACCCAACTGAAAACAATTGCTTCGCCATCGTTTTCAGTCGGGGTGGTGGCACCCATGAACGGCGGGCAACGAATTGAACCTTCATCCAAACCGATTCAATACCTCGATCATCGCCTGCTTAATCTCTGCATTACACAAGTTCCCTATACTCCCCTCATGCGTATGCTGCACCGTACCTGAATAAGCAAATGTGCCATCAGCCACGTCATTACCTACCTGCTTATACGCATCCCTGAAAGGCACACCCTTATTCACCAGGTCATTCACCTGCTCTACCGTAAAGAGGTATTTATACCGCTCATCATTCAGCAAACCGTCCTTTACCTTTATGTTGCTCAACATCAGCACGGCCATACCCAGGCAAGCCTTCATATCCTCTATAGCAGGAAATAGTATCTCCTTCGTTAACTGCATATCCCTGTGATACCCGGAGGGCAGGTTATTAGTAAGCAGGGTAAGCTCATTCGGCGTAGCCTGTATCCTGTTGCATTTAGCCCGTATCAATTCGAATACGTCCGGGTTCTTTTTATGAGGCATAATGCTGCTACCCGTGGTCAGCTCATCAGGAAAGCTTACAAATCCAAAGTTCTGGTTCATGTACAGGCACACATCCATACTCATACGCGTCAGCGTAGCGGCAATACTACTTAATGCCACAGCCACAAATCGCTCCGTCTTGCCCCTGCTCATCTGCGCATACACACTGTTGTAGTGCATAGACTGAAACCGAAGCAGCGCAGTAGTCAATTCCCTGTCCAGCGGAAACGAAGAGCCATAGCCAGCCCCGCTACCCAGCGGGTTCTTGTTCGCCATATCATAAGCAGCAGCCAACAGGCCCATATCATCCACCAGGCTCTCGGCATAGCACCCAAACCACAAACCGAAAGAAGAAGGCATAGCAAGTTGCAAATGCGTATAACCGGGCAGCAATTTAGCCTTATGCTCCTCGCTCAATTGCAGTAACAGGTCAAATAAACTAACCACCGTCTCCTTCACTTCCTGAACCTGCGCCCTCAAATACAGCTTCAGATCTACTGCCACCTGGTCATTCCTGCTGCGGCCACTGTGAATTTTCTTGCCTGCATCGCCCAACTTCTCGGTGAGCATTTCTTCTATCTGCGAGTGTATATCCTCCGCGTCATCGCGCATCACAAACCGGCCTGCTTCTATATCGGCATGTATAGCGTCCAGTTCTTTCTTTATTTCGTTGTATTCATCAGTTGGCAAAAGTCCCACCTTTTCCAGCATGGCGGTATGCGCCAGCGAGCCTTGCACATCGTACTTTGCCAGCAGCACATCAAACTCCTTGTCTTTACCCACAGTAAACTGCTGTATCTGATCAGATGTTACCGTGCTGTCTTTTTGCCAGAGCTTCATAATACTGCGTTTAATAACTGTACATAAATATCTATCCCCTCCCTTATCTCGTTCGTAAAAATATACTCATCAGCTATATGGCTCCTCGCCGAGTCCCCCGGCCCAATCTTCAACGCAGGGAACGGCATCAATGCCTTGTCAGACATCGTCGCCGAGCCATAAGGCTTTAACCCAAGCGCCTTGCCCGCCAATACTATCGGATGGTCGGCAGCTATGCTCGTGCTACGGAGGCGCATACTTCTTGCCGTTACATCACAATCTACATTTTGCTTAATAATCTCCAGCGCCTGCTCATTCGTATAGCACTCATTCAGCCGTACATCTACCGTAAAATGGCACGTTGCCGGCACCACATTATGCTGCGTGCCTGCATTCAATATGGTCACACTCATTTTCACCGGCCCAAGTGCATCAGATACCTCAGGGAAAACAAAATCCCTAAACCACGCAATATCTTTCATGGCTTTATAAATAGCATTCTCCCCCTCTTCACGCGCCGCATGTCCCGACTTGCCATGCGCCACACAATCCAGCACCATCAATCCCTTCTCTGCCACTGCCATATCCATCAGTGTAGGCTCTCCCACTATCCCGAATGATATATCGCCCAATTGCGGCAGCAATGCTTCTACCCCATTCGCACCGGATACTTCCTCCTCAGCCGTTGCCGCAAAAATGATATTGTATTTAAGATCAGCCTGCTCATTAAAATATAAGAATGCAGCAGCAAGGCTCACTAAGCAGCCACCAGCATCATTACTACCCAAGCCATACAACTTACCATCCTGCTCCATAGCCACAAACGGATCGTGCGTATAGTCCTTATTCGGCTTTACTGTATCGTGGTGGGAGTTGAGCAGTATTGTAGGCTTAGCCTTGTCAAAATGCTCATTCACCACCCACACGTTATTCATAAACCTGTTGACTGAAATCCCCCTTGCAGAAAAAAAACGCCGCATGATGGCAGCAGTTTCCTGCTCCTCCCTGCTATAGGACGGTATGGCTATCAGCTCCTTTAATAAACCCGTTGCGTCTTGATACAACGCCGTCAGTTGTTCCCCGCTCATGTTATACTTGTCCCTGCGTTCCCCGAAATAAGCCCTGCCAGTTCCTCGGCATGGCCAATCACTACTTTTTGCACACCTTGTGCCACCGCTTCCAGCGCATTCTCCAGCTTGGGTATCATCCCGCCGCTTATAATGCCATTCTCTTTCAGCTCCCCCATATCATTTGCTGTGATATTATTGATCGCAGAGTCATCATCTTCCGCATCCAGCAGCACCCCTTTCTTCTCAAAGCAATAGATCAGTTGCACAGGCATATACTTAGCCATGGCCTTGGACACCTCCTGCGCTATGGTATCCGCATTGGTATTCAGCAGGCTACCCTGCCCGTAGGTGAGTGGCGCAAATACAGGTGTCAGACCGTTTTGCAGCAAAGCCTTTATAAGTAGTCCGTTCACCTGCTCACTCTTTACATCACCCACAAAACCATAATCCACATCCTTCACAGGCCGCTTATGTGCAGGCAGCACAGCGCCATCTGCCCCCGTCAGCCCAATAGCATTGCATCCCTCGGCTTGTAGCTGTGCCACTATATTTTTATTAATAAGGCCACCATACACCATCGTCACCAGTTCCAGTGTTGCCTCATCAGTTATCCTGCGGCCATTTACATAGTTAGGCTCTATGCCCAGTGTCTTGCCAATATCCGTAGCTACCTTCCCTCCCCCATGCACCAGTATCTTATATCCAGCTACTCCGGCAAATGCCTGTAAAAATGACCCAAGCTTGGCTTTGTCGTCAATTACATTACCGCCTATCTTTATTACGGTTAGTTCCATCAGTTCGCCCCATTTAATATTTCCGACAATACTGCCTGCGCTGCCCATACCCTGTTGGCCCCTTGCAGGTTCACAAGGCTATTCGCGCTATCCAGCACCTCATCACTTAATTCCACATTTCTACGCACCGGTAGGCAATGCATCACTTTCGCATCGTTAGACACCTTCAGTTTATCAAGGGTTAGCATCCATTTTTCATTATCAGGCAGCATCTTGCCATAGTCGGTAAATGAGCTCCAGTTCTTCACATATACAAAGTCTGCGTCCTCCAAAGCCTTCTGTTGGTCATGCTCTATAGTGGCGCCATCTGTAAACTGCGAATCCAGCTCATACCCTTCCGGGTGCGTGATCGTAAGATCCACGCTGCCCCAGGCATTCATCCATTGGGCAAACGAGTTCGCCACACATTGCGGTATAGGCTTTATATGCGGCGCCCAGGTCAGCACCACTTTAGGTTTTCGTTTCTCTTTAAAAAGCTCCGAAATAGTGATCACATCGGTCAGGCTCTGCAATGGATGAAGCGTACTGCTTTCCAGGCTCACTATCGGTATACCCGAGTATTTCATTAATTGCCGCACAAGCACTTCGTTATAATCATCCTCCCTGTTCAGCAGCAATGGAAATGTGCGGATGCACAGTATATCAAAATAAGCCCCCATAATAGGCGCTGCATCCTTTATATGCTCTACCGATGTGCCATCCATCACCACACCGTCTTCAAATTCCAGCTTCCAGCCATCCTTATCCATATTGAACACGATGGCTTCCATGCCCAGGTTCTGCGCAGCTATCTGCGTGCTCAATCTGGTTCGCAGGCTCGGGTTCAGGAACAGTAAC
Organism: uncultured Bacteroidota bacterium; assembly: GCA_903877645.1. Classification (GTDB taxonomy): domain Bacteria; phylum Bacteroidota; class Bacteroidia; order Chitinophagales; family Chitinophagaceae; genus Nemorincola. The sequence continues at coordinate 29,836 of CAIRES010000011.1, forward strand.
CCTATGCGCTTATTCTCGCCAAGTGCTTTATCCTTCATCGGATCAGCCTTGTAGGCTATCGCCTTCTGCACCAGGCTGTCTATGTCAGCCACATCATGTACCGAAATGAAATTTTTCATTGCTTCCTTCTCCAGTTAATTAGTAGTCAATTCTATCTTTATCGCGTTGATCAGCGTATCCACTTCTTTCTTGCCTATATTCAGCGCAGGCAGCAGCCTGATCACATTTGGCTTTGCCTCACCGGTAAATATCCTGTGCTTCTGCAGCAGGTTTTTGCGCAGGTCCTTATGCGTTTCCGGCACATCAAATCCTATCATAAGTCCCCTGCCCCTCACGTTCTGCAATTGAGGTATCTGTTTCAGTTGCTCCACCAGGTAGTTTCCTGTTTCTTCAGCGTTCTGTAGCAGCTTGTCCTCCTCCATGATCTCCAGCACAGCCAGCGCAGCCGCGCAGGCCAGGTGGTTGCCACCAAACGTAGTACCGAGCATAGAGTGCTTCGCCTTTATCTTCGGCGATATAATGATGCCCCCCACGGGGAAGCCATTGCCCATACCCTTCGCCATTGTGTATATATCCGCATCCACACCTGCATAGTCGTGCGAGAAGAACTTACCGCTGCGGCCATAGCCACACTGCACACTATCTGCTATAAATATCGCCCCATGCTCATCGCATACCCGGCGTATGGTCTTTAAAAAATCTTCACTTGCCAGTATAATGCCACCTACACCTTGTATGCCTTCTGTTATTACAGCGGCCACTTCATTGCCATGTTCCTTAAAATACGCTTCAACTGCCGCGCTATCATTAAATGGCAAAAACACCACATTATCCGTCTGGTTCACCGGCGCGACGATAGCAGGACTGTCTGTAGCGGCCACAGCAAGAGAGGTACGACCATGAAACGACTTGGAGAACGCCACTATTTTCTTCCTCCCCGTATGAAACGATGCCAGCTTCAGCGCATTCTCATTAGCCTCTGCGCCCGAGTTGCACAAAAACAATTGATAATCTTCCTTACCGGACAGCTTACCCAGTTTCTCCGCCAGTTCCACCTGTATAGGTATCTTTATCGAGTTCGAGTAAAACCCGATCTGGTTCAGCTGCGAGGTCAGCCGCTTCACATAATATGGATGTGAATGACCAATAGAGATCACTGCATGGCCGCCATACAGGTCCAGGTATTCCACACCCGCATCATCCCATATATAAGAGCCCTTGCCTGAGGTGATGGTAATATCATTTACCGGGTAAACATCAAATAATTGCATAGCCTTGATTTTTTAAAATGAGGTCGCTTTTAATCTCAATCCCATATCCTCTGCCAATCCGCACAACAAATTCATATTCTGTACTGCCTGTCCGCTTGCGCCTTTCAGCAAATTATCTATGGCCGAGTGTATCACCAGTTGATTGCCCGCTTTTTCCAAGTGAATCATTGCCTTATTCGTGTTCACCACCTGCTTGATATCTATCATATCATGGCTCACATGCGTAAACGGGTGAGAAGCATAATAGTTATTGTACAACTCATAAGCCGCATCAATTTCCATATCACTCTTTGTATAAGAGGTCACATATATACCCCTGGTAAAATCGCCACGCCACGGTATAAAATTCAGTTGCTCGTGTTTTGGCTGCAGCACGCCTATCGTCTGCATGATCTCATTCAGGTGCTGATGCGTCAGCGATTTATATGCTTGTATGTTATTAGCCCTCCACGAGAAGTGCGATGTAGCTGCCAGCTTCTGCCCTGCGCCGGTAGAGCCTGTGATACCTGTCGTATGCACCTCATTCAGTATACCCGCTTTCGCAAGTGGCAGCACCCCAAGCTGTATCGCTGTAGCAAAGCAACCCGGGTTAGCAATATTTTTAGCCCCCTTTATTGCATCCTTGTTATACTCGGGCAAGCCATACACAAACTCACGCCCGTTAAAATTCGCATCCTTCTCCAGCCTGAAATCCTGCGACAGGTCTATGATCTTTATTGATTCCTTTACCTGGTTGTTCTGCAAAAAAGCTTTCGCCTCACCATGACCGACACACAGGAACAGCACATCCACATCATCACTCAGCTCTGCCGCAAAGCGCAGGTCTGTTTCACCCACAAGGTCGTTATGCACCTTACCCACATGCTCCCCTGCATTGCTGCGGCTGTGTGCAAACACTATATCCACCTGCGGATGGTTCAGCAGCAGGCGCAGCATCTCGCCGCCTGTATAGCCGGCTCCGCCTACTATGCCTGCTTTTATTTTATTGCTCATTGCTAAGGCTCAGTTTATTTTTGTTTACAGAATGGTAGATGCCTACCTGGTTGCCAAATATTTTTGCAAAGCCCTTCACATCCTCCCCGCTCCAGCTATTATTCATCTCGCCATACGATCCGAATTTACTGTTCATCAGGTCATGCTCACTCTCTATGCCACGCACCGTAAACCTGTGTGGCTCCAGCGTCACAAACACCTTCCCTGTCACCGTCACCTGTGTATCCAGCAAAAACTTCTCAATATTGCGCATCGTCGGGTCCAGCATCATGCCTTCATGCAGCCAGTTGCCATACCAGGCGCTCAGTTGGTCTTTCCAATACAGTTGCCACTTGGTCAGCGTATGCTTCTCCAGCAGGTGGTGCGCCTTAATGATGATCAGCGGTGCGGCAGCCTCAAATCCTACCCTGCCCTTGATGCCTATTATCGTATCGCCCACATGTATCTCCCTGCCTATGCCATAGGGCTGTGCAACACTCTGCAGGTATTGTATCGCAGCCACGGGATGATCAAACGTCTTGCCATCCACGCTCTTTAGCTCACCCTGTTCAAAACCTAATTCTATTTCCTTCGCTTCTGTTTCAGTGATCTGTGTAGGCCATGCGCTATCTGGCAGGTAGTCCTTGCTGTTCAGCGTTTCCTTACCCCCTACCGATGTACCCCAAAGTCCTTTATTGATGCTGTATTGCGCCTTCTCAAAATTCATCTCCACCCCATGCTCTTTCAAAAAGCTGATCTCTGCATCCCTGCTCAGCTTCATATCGCGTATCGGCGTTATGATCTCCACACCCGGTATCATGCTCTGGAACACCATATCAAACCGCACCTGGTCATTACCTGCCCCTGTGCTGCCATGCGCCACGTAATCTGCACCCACTTCTTTGGCATATTCGGCCACTGCTATCGCCTGCACCATACGCTCTGCACTCACACTCAGCGGGTACACCGCATTCTTCAGTACATTCCCGAATACCAGGTATTTAATACAGCTCTCATAATAAGCCTTCGTCACATCCACCGCCTTGAACGATCTTACGCCCAGGCTGTAAGCACGCTCCTCTATGCGCTTCAGTTCTTCGTCACCAAAGCCACCTGTGTTCACGGTCACCGCATGTATCTCCATGCCCCGCACCTTTGCCAGGTATATGGCGCAATAAGTAGTGTCTAATCCGCCACTATAGGCTAAAACAACTTTTTTCATTGGTCTTATTTCAGGATGTAATTAAAGGAACAGGCTGGCAAAAAAGCCACTTAGGCCCATTATGAAATTGTTTCTTTTCAGGTTGCGCATAAACTTCTTTTGCTTAAACCGGAGGAACCGCTCGTATATCTTCTCCTTCTTCACGAATGCCTTAGTCGTTTCTTCAGGCGTATAATGGTCCTTCGGATCATAGAGCATCGCCGTGCAAAGGCAATTCTTGCGCTCCTTGCTCATCAGTATATCATAGTTCACGCAGCTCTTGCATCCCTGCCAGAAAGCTTCATCCTGTGTCAGCTCTGAGTAGGTCACCGGTTCATATCCCAGTTCGCTGTTGATCTTCATTACAGCCAGCCCGGTGGTCAGTCCGAATATTTTAGAATCCGGATATTTTTTCTTGCTCAGCTCAAATATCTGCTTCTTAATGCGCTTGGCCACACCACCCTTCCTGTATTTAGGAGATACGATGAGGCCCGAATTGGCCACATATCCGCCATGGCCCCAGCTTTCTATATAGCAAAAGCCTGCCCAGCCGTCATCCGGCCCAAAGGCAATTACTGCTTTGCCCTCCATCATTTTCTGTTTGAGGTAGTCAGGAGAGCGCTTGGCTATGCCCGTGCCACGGGCTTTGGCGCTTTCTTCCATTTCTATGCATATTTCCTCTGCGTATCCTATATGGCTCTCGTCTGCTACTATTACCTTGAAGTCTTGGTTCATTGACCAAAAGAATTTATAAAATGTAAATAAAATCCGTGCCCTCCTTGGGCTCTATATCGGACATACTATACGAGACAGGGTTTAACCCTTCTCAAAACTATAACATCTGGTAAATATTGACTATCAACGTCTGACGCGGAAGGGAACCTGCATGTGCAAAAAAACCGTTCTTTCGGGAACAGTAAAAAAACCTGTACCGGCCTCGGGCTGCAAGGCATTTACCGGTATGATCAGGAAGGTTTTTTTCATCTCTTTTTATTGGTTAAAAGATTTTAAAAAAATAAGGGTGCGAAAATAGATATATTTCGCGGTTTTTGAGCAATAAACCACTGTTAAATTTAAATAAAGTATCTGCAACCTTCAACGAAAACATAACCACTTGATAACCAGCATAAATAAGAACAAACACCCTCGCCCAGGACAAGCAACACGTAACTCGCACTTTCTTCCAGAACGAAGTGAAGGATCTACACGCCACTCAATTTGCCAGTTTTTCTCATTGATCGTTTGCTGAAAATTTAGATAGCCGATCTCAGTATCTAGGCAGAAAAATTGATTGATGTACGAAACATCTCCTCTCCTTCGGAGAGGCCGGGGAGAGGCCAATTCGCATGGGACATTGCTGGCAGATCACAAATCTTCATCGTTAGAATGGAACCCGTCAGCATTCTTCCGCTCTTTATCAAGCGGCAGTATATACAGCAGCGGCACCAGCGCGTATAGCACATAAGATATGGTTACCGACACAAAAGCCAGCAACCCCGCCACCAGGTATATCGCCGGCCCGCCCAGTATCGAGAAGCGTACATTCTTCATCGTGGCCACCGGGTCATATTTATCGCTCAGGTAGTGCTTTACATTGTAGTAATACAGCCATGTCAGCACAAAGGTGGTCACAGAAAAAGTAAGCCCCCACAGCATGACTATTACATCCGAGGTAGGATATTCCCCCATCATCTTGGTAGGGAAGGGCAGCATACAAATGAGGAACATCAGTATCACATTGATCCACGTAGTGCCATAGTCTCCGCCTTTGGCCATCTTCATGATCTGGTGGTGGTGCACCCATATCAGCGCCACAAAAAAGAAGCTTACCGCCCAACTGAAGAATACACTCTTCACCGATGCCAGCGCCAGCCACACATCCTGCATATTTTCGGGGTGCTCTATGTGCGGTAGCTTCAGCTCCAGTACCAGTATCGTCATCACTATCGCAAACACACCATCGCTGAAAGCCTCCAGCCGGTGCTTCTCAAATGGCCATTGCCTGAATTTTTCGCCGATATTCATCACCTTAAAAATAGTAAAGATCCGGTTATCCGGCAGCTATTCTTTATTGCCGTACCACTTTATATACATTCCGGTCATTGATGCGTACTATATATACACCCACCGGCAGTTGCGCCAGCGATACCACCGCGCTGTTCGTTTGGTAAGCGCCCGAGAACACCTCCTGCCCTGCTTCGTTACAGATCACCACCTTATCCAGCGGCACAGTGGCGGCTATGGTTATATTGTCGGTGGTAGGGTTAGGGTATATGCTCATCTCTTCTCCCGGCATCGCTATGCTGCTCACGGCTGTCTGGCAATTAATGATGTGTACGATCTTCTGTACCGTGCCGGTACAGGTAGCCGTGATGGAATATTTTATCGTGTCCGTGCCTGCCGTCATACCCGTCACCACGCCTGCAGCCACACCTGCTTTTGCATTGCTGGCAGCCCATGCGCCACCCGTTACCGCATCGGCAAGGGTTATCGTGGTGCCTATACATACTGTATCATCCCCGGTAATAGTGCCGGCATCCGGCAAAGCGTTTATAGTCACCGTATAGGAGACTGTGGCCACGCTGCAACTGCTGGTTTTCGCGTACACTACGGTATCTGTACCTGCTGCTACACCTGTCACTATGCCGCCGCTCACCGAGGCGCTGCTATTGGCCACGCTCCATGCACCACCCGCTGTGGTATCTGCCAGCGCTATGGTGCTGCCTGCACATACCGATGCAGGCCCGGTAAGCGCGCCAACCACAGGTGCCAGGCAAATATAAAACCTCGCCAAAAATCCATCTGATACGCCGCCATAAACCGTTTGATAGGTACCTGCAGTGGCGATGCCTGTGGCGCTTTGCGTATTACCGGCCACATATACATTTTCAATGCCCACCCCCGCTATTCCGTATGCGTTATCAGTTTGGCCACCACCATAATAAGTAGCGCCTTCTATGTTGCCTGCGGTACTGAATTTCGCCACAAAAACATCCGTACCACCGCCTATCGTATCCTGGTAAGCACCGGGCAATGCAACCCCTGTTCTGCTGCTGGTACCCCCTGTTATATACACGTTCCGGTTTCCGTCTGTTGCCACACCGTATGCGGTATCAGTACGCTCGCCACCGTAATAGGTAGCCCATTGCAGGCTGCCTGCATTACTGAATTTCGCTACAAAAGCATCGTTCGTGCCGCTCAGTGTATCCTTATACGCGCCTGCTGTAGCTATACCTGCTGTACTGGCTGTAATACCCGCTATAAAAACATCTGCCGAGTCTGCCTTTACAGCCGCATTGGCTGCGTCATCACCGGTGCCGCCATAATAAGTGGCCCATTGCAACAAGCCTGCATTATTGAATTTGGCCAAAAAAGCATCTTTACCTCCCCCGGATGTGGGCTGGTATGTACCCGGTGTGGCGATGCCGGTCGTGCTGCCGGTCACTCCTGTTATATACACATTCCCTGCTGCATCTGTAGCTACCCCATTACTATAGTCATTTCCGCTGCCGCCATAATAAGTGCTCCATTGTATAGCACCGCTCAGGCTGCTGAATTTTGTAACAAAAGCATCGGCACCTCCTATGCATACTCCCTGGTAAGCACCCGTAGTACCCATTCCGAAAGGGCTTATAGACCACCCGGTCACATACACATCTCCCAGGCCATCAGCAGCTACAGCCAGCCCCACATCTTCATTACTGCCGCCATAATTAGTAACCCATTGCAACACACCAGCGCTGCTGAATTTGATCAAAAAAACATTCGCCGTCCCCCCCGGAGGTACTTGTAGAAGCCCCGGTCATATACACATTCCCGGCAGCATCGGTAGCCACCCCTTGCCCCTCATCATAATCTCCGCCTCCGTAGTAGGTCGCCCACATGATTGCCCCCGAGCTGTTGAATTTCGCCAGGAAAGCATCCTCTCCACCACCTATAGTAGCCTGGTATGAGCCCGATGTGGCTATCCCCGTAAGGCTGGCGGTACCCCCCGATATATATACATTCCCTGCCGCATCCGAGGCAACACCGCTCGCTCCGTCATCATCAGCGCCTCCATAATAAGTAGCCCATATCAGCGAGGGGTCTATTACCAATGTCCCTGTATAGTTGGCTGCCGCATAGGTCAGCACATCACCGGTCAGCCTGAAGCTGCTTTTTACTAATTGTCCAGTGCCATCATAAGACACAGGTGCCTGCTCTGTTATCATACCTTGCGGTGTTGTCGCCACCACGCTGCCATCTGCATTGAGTTGCAGCGCTGTGGCGCCTCTATATTTCAATTGTATGTCCGATACCCTCCCGCCTCTATTCACCACAAATTCATGCTTCAGCAGCCCGTCATGCAGGTACAGTACCCAGTCTATGTGCGGGTATATGTCTTTGTATGTGATCTTGTTATAACTGTATGCCATAGCCCCCTGCTTGCCATTAGCAACGTAATTTTCATAATAATCCTGTTGTTCATCAGTCACTATCTGCGCATGTTTATTGGCGCCCACCAGTTCCACATCCATGCGGTACATATCCATCATTGCCGTATGCGCAAGCACTTCATGCCGGTGAATGCCCAACCTTGAAACGCTGGCCTCCCCGCCGGGGTTCAGCCTGCTGAATTGATAATGTATAGCGCCATCACCTATAAATATATTCAGCCCATGGGCCGCTGCTACTTTGAATTGAATATCTTTCCGGGGTACATGGCCCTGGTCTGTTACCTGTCCTTTGTTTTCTATAAATGCGCAGGGCGGGTGCAATGCCGGGGCGTTAGTATCCTTTGCATGGCCTGCAAATGCACACAGGCATATTAGCGTAGTAAGTAAAATGGGTCTCATCATAAAGGGTGGGTGTTTATCGGTTCTGCTTTATCAGACAGTCCTTTAAAGGTAATAAGTTGGCAACAATTATGCCAAACATTTGAAGCACCCAAAAAACAACACACACATGTAGAGACGCAAGATTTTGCGTCTCCCCCCGCAGGACAGAATATTCACAAAAAACAACACACAGGAGAATATTATTCCACCAAAAATCACACCTGCAAACAGGCAGATAAACAATCACTCTCCCCGATAAAAAAATCCCGCATAAAATTGCACACCTACGGAAAAACCCTATTCACATACTAATTTACCTTATCTTTACAACACAACCATATTCCGACATGCGTAAATATACATTCGTACTATCCGTTTGCCTCGCCATAGCTGCCACCGCTATTATATTCTCTGCATGCCGCAAAAAAGCAGCGGCTACTACCGAAGATACCGGTTATGCCGCCGATCACGCTACTGCCGAGCAAACCTTCACTGATGTGCAAACTATATCAGACCAGGCATCTTCAACTACCGGCAGCCTCAATTTCCGCACCACCGCCACCACATCAGGCGGCTGCGCCACCGTTACTCATTCCAATGATTCCGTCATCATAGACTTCGGCCCTACCGACTGCCACTGCCATGACGGGCGCACCCGCCGCGGCAAGATCATCGCCACTTTCACCGGCGGCCATTATGCCGATAGCGGTTCACAGCATACCATCACTTTCGATAATTTCTATCAAAACGATAATAAAATTACCGGCACCAAAACGATCACCAATATGGGGCGCAATGCCCTCGGCCAGCCTTATTTCAGCGTCATGGTAGTAGGCGCTATCACCCGCAATGGTGGCGGCACTATCAGCGTCAACTGGACCAGGACACGCACCTGGGTAGCGGGTTACAACACTTTATCAGACTGGAGCGATGATGTTTACCATGTATCCGGAACCGGCACCATCACCCGCGCCGATGGCAGTGATGTAAATGTGGCTATTGACCCGGCAACACCTCTTGTGGTAGCACTCAATTGCCATTGGATAGAAGCCGGGTCGGTTGTATATACCATGCCCGGCAGCCGCATTCGCACACTCAATTATGGCGATACACCCGCCTGCGATGATAATGCACAGGTTGTATTGCCAAATGGCAAGTTATATAATATAACACTCCCTTAATGGATAGTTATTATAGTAAATACGGGAAATATTGACCTCCTTCTATATTTTCTGCAATCATCTATATACAACATTAACCACTATTCGTATATTAGCAGCCTGATTCATTAATTCTGACACTCAAAATATTATATAAAAAAATACATACTTATGCATTGCAACTCAATATTCAGAAAAGGCGCTTTCTTCATCATCGGTACAATGTTGTTTTTAGGAGCCTGTAAAAGCAATTCTTCTACTACATTAAGTAATGTTGATGATAACGGCGGCTACGCTTCTGATGCTTCAAGAATTGAGTGGGCAAGTAATGACGTTATTTCTATTGCCGATATCGCCGGCCTGTATTACAACGGCAGCAATCTCCGCACTACACATACCACGCTGGGCACATCTGCTACTGTAGCTACAGATACTTTATCATCCCCGCACACGCTGATCATTCGTTTTGATTCTACAAAATGCCTGGACAACAGGTATCGTAGCGGTGCCATCATTATTTCTTACGACGGCGAATACACAGACTCAGGCAAAGTACACACCATTACTTTCGATCATTATTATGTCAATGGCAACCAGCTTGGTGGCACTTTGAAAACCATACGTATAGATACTACCGTTACCGGCGACTGGTATTATAAAGTAAGTGTCAACGAAACAATGAACATGAATCAAACTCCGCTGCAAAGCCAGATCATCACTTGGCAGGGTGGATTAGTTCGTAAATGGGTGCAGGGCTTTGATACACACTCTGACAGGAGCGATGATGCGTTCTCGATTTCGGGTAGCGCTACCCTTACACGTGCCAATGGCCATGTGTTCAGCTTCGACATTTCTACTCCGTTACAGTTCGCTATGAGTTGTGATTTCGCTGAGTCTGGGGTGGCTAATGTTTCCGGCACAATATCACCCATCCGTATCCTCAACTATGGTGCAGGCAATTGCGACCCTACGGCACAGGTGAGCATTGGCGCTACAGTTTATGGCGTTACAATGATCCAGTAATTTTGATTACAAACATGCCTGTAATACCTCGCAGGCATTCCGTATCTCCTCTTTCGATATAGTTAGTGGGGGTGCTATGCGCACACAGTTTGCTGCAAAAAGGAACCAGTCTGAGAACAGGCCTTTACTAATGCATTTTTGCAATGTCGCGGTTACGTGCTCAGTGCTGTCCAGTTCCACTGCCATCAGCAACCCCTTGCTGCGCACAGCTTTGATAGCAGGGTGTACCAGTAAAGAATGAAATAACTGCTCCTTTTCATTGACTTCATTCATGATACCCTCATCCAGCAATACATGCATCGCAGCCATCCCTGCGGCGCAGCACAAAGGGTGCCCTCCGAAGGTGGTGATGTGTCCCAGCACAGGGTTATTGGTCAACGTTTGCATGATGGCATGAGAAGATATGAATGCACCCATTGGCATACCACCGCCCAGCGCCTTACCCAGCAATACCACATCGGGTATTACGCCATAATACTCAAAGCCCCACAGCTTGCCGGTGCGGCCAAAGCCACATTGTATCTCATCAAACACCAGCATGGCCCCGGTCTCATTACAGCGCTGCCTCAGTTGTTGCAACCATGCAGGATCAGGTGCTATTACACCTGCCTCGCCTTGTATGGTTTCTATCAGCACACAGGCCGTATGTTCATTGATCGCATTGATGAATTCCTGCGAGTTGTAGTTATGATGCCATACGCCGGGCATCAGTGGTCTGAAGGCATTGCGCCAGTATTCATCACCCATTACGCTTAGCGCACCGAGTGTATTGCCGTGATAGCCGTTGTTGCAGGCCACTATGTCCGTGCGGCCTGTTGCCCTGCGACAAAGCTTTATGGCGCCTTCGGTCGCTTCAGCGCCGGAGTTAGTGAAGTATACACAGCTCAGGTTTTCAGGCAGGTGCTTGGCCAGCAGTTCCGCATATTTTACCTGCGGGCTCTGTACCACTTCTCCGTATACCATCACATGCAGGTAAGCATCAGCCTGCGTTTTGATGGCATTGATCACAGCCGGATGCTGGTGCCCTATGTTGCATACACTGATGCCGCCGATGAGGTCCAGGTATTTATTGCCGTCGACATCATACATGTAACTGCCTGATGCCGATACGATCTCTAATCCAAGTGGTGCTGGCGATGTCTGGGCTACATGCTGCTGAAAAAGCTGGCGGTTGTTCATCTATAGTTTGGCTATTGGAGTGAGGTTAAGTTCTTTGGCTTTCTCTACCAGCAGCGCATAGGCCGCATCGTAGTTGTTTTGTATTATGCCGTCCAGTATGGCCTCGCGCACTGCGGTCTTCAGCACACCCACCTCCCGCGAAGGAGTAAGATTGAACAACTGCATGATCTCGTCGCCACTAATGGGTGGCTGCCAGTTGCGGATCTTGTCGCTCTCCTCCACGGCCTTTAGTCGTTCTTTAACTATCTCAAAGTTCTCGAGGTATCGCTTCACCTTCACTTTATTCTTCGAGGTGATGTCGCTCTCGCACAGTATCATCAGGTCTTCCAGCTCATCGCCGGCATCAAAGAGCAGCCTGCGCATTGCCGAGTCGGTGATATCTTCCTTGGTAAGGCTTATGGGGCGCAGGTGGAGCAGCACCAATTTGGCCACATACTTCATGTGCTCATTCTGCGGCAGCTTCAGTTGCTTGAATATCTTAGGCACCATACGCTCCCCCACTACCTCATGCCCATGAAACGTCCACCCATGGCCATCTTCATATCGTTTGGTAGCAGGTTTGGCTATATCGTGAAGTAGGGCCGCCCAGCGCAGCCACAGGTCATTGCTCTTGGCAGCGGTATTATCTATTACCTGCAGTGTGTGGTAAAAATTATCCTTATGCCCCTTACCCTCTATGATCTCTACACCCGACAGATCTGTGAATTGCGGAAAGAACTCCTTCAGCAGGCCGCACCTGAAGAGCAGGTCCAGCCCTACAGAGGGCTTTGCGGCAGCCATTATCTTATTCAGCTCATCGGTTATCCGCTCCTGCGATACTATTTTTATACGTCCCTTATTTCTCTTGATGGCTTCAAATACGTCTTCAGTTATTTCAAACCCCAACTGAGTGGCAAATCGCACCGCCCGCATCATACGCAGTGGGTCGTCAGAGAAGGTAACATCCGGCCCCAGGGGCGTGCGGATAATTTTTGCCTCCAGGTCTTTTGTACCATCAAAGGGATCTATTAATTTTCCATAGTCCTCTTTGTTGAGGCTTATGGCCAGTGCATTGATGGTAAAATCCCGGCGCAATTGGTCGTCTTCTATAGTACCCGGCTCTACCTGCGGCTTGCGGGAATCTGAGGTATACGACTCTTTGCGAGCCCCTACAAATTCCACATCCAGCCCATTCAGCCGAAATTGTGCTGTCCCGAAGTTCTTAAAGAAATTTACCTGTGGTGGCTGCACAAAGGTCTTTGCCACATTATGGGCCAGTGCTATTCCGTCGCCTGTGCATACAATATCTACATCCTTGGTTGGCCTGCCCAGTAGCTTATCGCGCACAAAGCCCCCGATCAGGTAGCACTGCACATCCATCTTCTGTGCCGCATCCCCTATCCGTTCAAATAATTTCAGCTCTTCCTTTGAGCAGGCAATATCCATATTGCTGCAAAGCTAAGATATTGGTTGATTTGTTGGAGGGCGTATTTACTATTTGTTAGCCCCTTAGCACCTGCATCTCTCCATCGTCATTTATCTTCACTAACCTGGACGGAGACGTTATAGTGTTATCATGCTGGCGGTGCTTTACTACATAGTCTACACCACTGACTACAACACTATCGATCATACTGTATATAGCCGGTGTAGGCGCTCCGCTTATATTAGCCGAAGTGGATACTATAGGGCGGCGCAGTCTTTTGATGAGGGCTTTGCAAAACGGGTCTGAGGTTACCCTTATGGCTATGCTACCGTCCGCGTTCACAACATTATCTGCGAATCCAAGTGCATGCTCATAGATGACCGTGGTCGGCCGCTCAAAGCCTTCTACAATGGCTATAATATCGGGTGGTGGGGCGGCTACATATTGTAGTATGTCACGAGCATCTGCCAGCAACACGATCATACTCTTTTCCTTAGGCCGTTGCTTTATGGCAAAAATTTTATCCACGCCGACTTCATTGAGCGCATCGCATCCCAGGCCCCATACGGTGTCTGTGGGATATAGAATCACCCCTCCCTCCTGCATCACCCGTATGCAGTTCTTTATATCGGCTTCGATATCCACCATAATAGTTGTTCGTTGGTTATTTCCTTGGCACAGCGAAAGTGTCCTTCGGGGCATACCTTATGGCCGTGCAAGCCACAGGGCCTGCAATACAGCCGCTCCTGTATTTCTACTACCCGTCCATTCTGCCGCAGTGGCCCGAAACCAAACGCCGGGACCGTAGAACAGAACACAGCCGTAACGGGGGCGTTCATTGCAGAAGCAAAATGCAGCGGCGCTGAATCGTTGGCATAATTCATTACCGCTCCCTGCATTAATGCTGCCGACTGCAGAAAATCAAGTTTGCCACAAAGATTGTGTACATGCCAATGCGACTTTTTATCAATGATTCGTTCAGCCAGCGCACTGTCTGATGGCGCACCCAGTATATAAACAGGGTATTGGCCGGGCAGCATATTGATCAGTTCCACCCACTTCTCCGGGGGAAACTGCTTAGTATGCCATACCGACGAAGGCGCTATGCATATATACTCCTCCCCCTGGTATTGATGTATTTTTCCATAGTCACCTTTTGCGGGGTATAACTTTGGCATTTCTGCTACGCCGTCCGTTATACCTGCAATAAGCATCTGGTTGCGATCTGTCTCATGCACCGGCTTATCGCTATATGGCGCGGAGATAATGTGGGCCACCTTATGTGTATAACAGAATGAGAAGGGGTTCTTATCATACCCCGCCTTATATTTTGCACCAGACAGGAAAGTGATCAGCCCTGATGTGGCAAAACGATGCAGGTTTATAACATGCGTATACCGCGAACTACGTACCCTGAGTGCCATCTTTAGCAGATTCCTGTTCTTATTGGTTTTCTTATCCCACACCAGTAAATTGGTGATCAACGGATGGTTTCGCAGCAGGCCTTCATTTCCTTTGCGCAGCAGAAAGTCTATCTGCGCACCGGGATAACGTTGATGCAGCTTTTCCACGACAGCGGTAGCCAGTACCACATCGCCCGTAAAAGCCGTCTGTATGACCAATACCTTTAGCATCACAACAATAATACGGCATGAATGAAGATTTTCAGAAAATTTCTTTGATCCGGACAATCATATATAATTATTAAAATTAGTGGGGGTATATGTCCGCTCGCTTGTCTTTGATTGTGTAGGTTATGTGCGTATCATTATTGTATCATTTGGATTGTTTTTAACAATTAAAAGCATGTTTTTAGATTTTTTGGTACTAAATTTGTTTCTACATAGCTTAATCAGGCAAAATTGAAATTAAAATGAAGAAAGTATTCCTATCTATTACCGTTTTGTTATTGTGTGTGGGCGTTTCCATGGCACAAGGCAGAAAGCACAAAAAAGATAAAGCCAGCAACGAAACCCCGGCAACTGTTGCTACTGCCCCGGTAACTACAGCAGCGGCAAGCACGCTAAAGGCAGACGATATGTCTTTTACTTCACCGGTACACGATTTTGGCACAGTAATAGAAGGCCCTGATGCTAATTGTGAATTCACATTCACCAATACAGGTAAAGAGCCGATAATTATTCAGAAAGCACAGCCTTCATGTGGTTGCACGGTTCCGTCTTTCTCGGGAGCGCCTGTGGCACCAGGCCAAACCGGAACGATCAATGTAGCCTACCATACCAAAGGAAAACCAACAGCTTTCACCAAAACGATCACTGTTGTATCTAACGCCGGTACTAAAGTCCTTACCATTAAGGGCACTGTAGAGAAAGCGCCAACAGGGTCTGCACCCGAAAATACGTCAATGATAAAAACCAATTAATCAATTATAAATTTTAACCACAACAAAAATTATGAAAAAAGTCTTCATCACATTATTCTGCCTTGCCATCAGCACAGCCGCAGTAAACGCACAAAACAACCCAGCTACATCACCGGTACACCCGGCACCACCTCCGACAGCGGCTCCTGCTGCTGCTCCGGCACCTGCTGCGCCAAACCCTGATGCAGGTAAATTCAAATTTGAAGAAGAAACTCATGACTTCAAAGAAGTACCGGAAGGTCCTTTGGCTGAATATGATTTCGAATTCAAAAACGTAGGCAGAAGCCCTATCGTGATCACTGAAGCTCATGGCTCATGCGGTTGCACAGTGCCAAAATGGCCGTCAGAACCAATTCTGCCAAAACACAAAGCAGTGATACATGTTGCTTATACTACGCAAGGCCGTGTAGGTATGATCAACAAAGATGTGATCATCACATCAAACGCTCAGCAGAGCCCAATGAGGTTGCACATTACAGGTACCGTAAAGGCTAAGCCAGTAGAAGCAACTGCTGCGCCAACACCACCACCAGCGCCTGCTGCACCAAAAAAATAGTCAACTTAATAGTTAAATACATCTGAAAATAGTTGGCAAATGCCAACTATTTTCAGATAACACAAGTCTTACTTCAAATAAATTATATGAAAAAAGCGATCTTATCATTATTCTGCCTGCTCATTGGCTTAGCTACACAGGTATCAGCGCAAACTCAGAAAGAAGGCCCCTTATTCAAATTTGATGGCGGCGATACTTACGATTTCGGTGTTCTGACCCGTGGGCCTGTAGCCTTCCATACTTTTGAATTTACCAATACCGGCACCCAACCACTTATTGTTATGGACGTTAAGCCATCATGTGGCTGTACCAATGTAGACTGGGACAAAAAGCCCATTCTCCCCGGCCAAAAAGGCACTATCAAACTTGGCCTGAAGACCGATGAACAGCATGGCGTGTTCAATAAAGAGGTATATATCCAGTCCAACGCTATTACCCCTCACGGCGAAAAGCGTTACACGATCTATATCAAGGGCGATGCACGCGATGCAGTAAAAAAATGATCCGAAAATTCAATATCCTATAAAGGCTGCTACTTATGGCAGCCTTTATTTTTTGCATATTTTTACTATCTTGCCTGCCTATGAAACACACACTATTCTTAGCTATCCTGTTCTTTGCAGGCATAAGTATAGCCTGCGCACAAAACAAAGCAGATAAAAGTAAAGGACGGTTCTACTTTAAAGAAGGTGAGCAGCAAGACCTCCCTAACCTCGTGCCACCAAAAATAGCATTTGATACTTTTTGGTTTGAGAACATCGGCAACTCACCTATAGTAGTCACTTTCGTAACTCCTTCTGCCAATTTCATTTCTGCCGACTGGAGCCGAGAAGCCATAAGGCCGGAGCAACGTGGTTTTATCTCTTACATTGTAAAGACCAGCAAGCATAGTGGCACCTATAACGAAGACCTGTTCATACAATCGAACGCGGTAAGCACACCGGGCGAAACTACCTACAGGCTGCATGTAGTAGGAAAAGTAGGGGGCGATACTAAAGGAAAGCCTGCAAAAAAGAAGAAGGCAGTTAAGAAGCCTGCAACTGCGGCCAAGTAAGCATTTAGACGAGCTGCTACTTATTGTTCTTGCCTTGCAGCATGGGCACAAATGAGAAGTCTCCCATCTCCTCTTCCAGTATATTGCCCGCAGCATCTTTAGATACACGCATCATCTTCTGCTTGCCATCATCTCCTACAGGTACTATCATAATGCCGCCGGGCTTTAACTGTGTCAGCAATTTTGGCGGTATGAAGGGCGCACCACAAGTAATGATGATCTTATCGAAAGGAGCGTAAGAAGGCAAACCTTCAAAGCCATCACCGTAAAAACGTTTGATGTTTGGATACTTTGCCAGGAAAAAGAATTTCCCCACATAATCGTATAATGCCTTCTGGCGCTCAATAGTATATAAGGTAATGCCCATCTCGGCCAGCACACATGCCTGGTAGGCGCTACCTGTGCCTATCTCCAGCACCTTATCATACTTCTTCAGTTCCAGCATCAGTGTTTGAAATGCTACTGTATAGGGTTGTGATATGGTTTGGTCGGCAACTATGGGGAAAGCCCTGTCTTCATAAGCCTGCCGTTCGAAAGCGGGATCGAGAAAAAAATGCCTGGGGATCGCCTCAATTGCTGCCAACACCCGCTCATCTCTTATGCCTTTTTCCCGCAGGATGTCTATCAATTGTTTCCTGAGTCCTTTATGTAAATAATTATCTTCCCTGGGCAGCGTATGCAACATGGTGTAAAGGTAATTCAGTATGCGGTGAATAAAAAGGCCAACACGCGTCGCGGAGCCAAAACACCGCATTTACATTTAGTTAAATGACCGTTAAACCGTATATTGCCTGCTCAAGAACTACTGACGGCAGTAGTACATTTGTTACTTCATGAAGAAGATATTCCCTATTATCGTTGTATTGATCACCTTATCGGTGGTGGGTATCCTGTTCATACAGATGTCGTGGATAAAGAACGCCTTTAAGCTCAAGCATGAAGAGTTTCAGCGGGAAGTTGAGACAAGCATGAAGCAAACTAAGGAAGCCATCACTAATGCATTCTATGTCAAATTTATCTCGGATAGCCATACGGTCATATTGGATGAGGCGACAAAACAATTCTATCTAAAAAACAATTTCATTGTTGAAGGTTCTTTTTCAAAAGAAGAGATACACGACATTATCGAAAAAATATTGAGGCAAAACAACATTAAAGATTCATTCCAGTTTGAAGTCACTAATATTTTCCACAATGCAGTTATTCAATCTGACGGATTTCCTAATGTCGATGAGCGCAGCGCGTTCGGCATAGACCTGGCACCTGAAGATGCGCTAAGATCCCATGAATGGCTTTTCCTTTCTATCTCCGAAGATAAGAGTGCCATAATCAGGGAGATGCTGTGGATGATCATTGCCTCTGTAGTCTTTACGTCCATCATTGTACTGGCATTTGCGGTGACGGTGCGTACGCTGTTTAACCAGAAGAAAATATCGGAGATCAAGTCGGACTTTATCAACAACATGACGCATGAGTTGAAGACCCCTTTGGCGACCATCTCCCTGGCCATAGATGCGCTGACCAATGAAAAGGTGATACATGACGCAGATAAGATAAAGATCTACAGCAGCATGATCAAGGAAGAGAACAAGCGCATGAACAAGCAGGTGGAGAAGATACTACAGGCGGCCAGGCTGGAGAAAGAAGAGATCCGCCTGAACCTTGTGAAGCTTGATGCCCACCAGGTGATCAATAAGGTGGCCGACAACCTGGCACTACAGGTGCAGGAGAAGAACGGCACGCTGACGCTGCATCTTAAAGCACCTAATCCTGTTATTGAGGCAGATGAAGTACACTTCTCCAATATCATCTTTAACCTGCTGGACAATGCGATGAAGTACTCTGATAAGACCCCGCATATAGAAGTGGAAACACTATCATCGGGCGGAGTGATCTCCATCAAGGTGAAGGACAACGGCATTGGCATGAGCAAGGAAACGCAGTCGAGGATCTTTGAAAAGTTCTATCGCGCGCATACGGGCAACATCCATAATGTGAAAGGCTTCGGCCTCGGCCTTAGCTATGTGAAGGCCATAGTGGAAGCACACAATGGCAAGATAAAAGTAGAAAGTACGCCCGGTAAGGGCAGCACGTTCACTATCTTATTACCGGCAACCGGTAAGTAATATTATTTCGCAAGACATTGCCACCACATAGGCACATAGGCCACATAGCAAAACGTAATTGATCAGTGGCTTAGTCGGTCACAAAACAAGATCACATAGCACTGGTCACTAAAGGGCTGTACACAATCCTTTGATGACAGCACCGAGGCGGATGGCATCGTATATGCGTGGCTCGCCGGCACCTTGCTCTTTTACGGAGTGCTCGTGCGAAGTAACACAGCGCTCGCAACCATTGACTGCTGATAATACCAGGCTCATTAGCTCGAACAAACCTTTGCCCATGGTGGGGCTCATCATTACGCTCATGCGCAGACCGGCGGGCTGCTTGTTGTAATACTCAGCGCTGTGCATAAAGTGCCTGAACCTGTAGAAGATATTATTGGTGCCCATGATTGATGCGCAGGCATGTGTCTCAGCGATCTCCTCAGCGGTGGCTTCGTGCTTTGTGGCTTGCTGTTCAAAAGCTGAGATGAGGGCATCGTGCTTTTCGTTGATGGCTACCGAGAGGGCAAGCAGGTAGGCTTCCTTCTTTGTCATATTGCTGCTGCCCAGCATTCCTGATACGTTCAGTTTCAGGTCTTTGAGGTAGCGGCTATTTACCGCAGCAAGGCTTTGCAGGCTTTTGCTGGCAAATGATGCTTCCAGGCCGAGATCGGCAAGGAGGGAGGTTACTGTTTCGTTGTTGATTGCTTCCATGGTCGATAAATGATAGTGATAAAAAAGCCGGAAAGAACTAATTGCTTAATTCTTTGCGGCTGTATTTTATGAAGTGTGATTAACCTAATGTTTCTTCGCCTTTGTGCCAGTTGCAGGGGCAAAGCTCGTCTGTCTGGAGAGCATCGAGTACACGGAGCACTTCTGCTACGTTGCGGCCAACACTGAGGTCGTTGATACATACCCAGCGCACAATGCCTTCGGGGTCAATGATGTATGTAGCGCGGTAGGCCACTTTTTCATCGGCAGAAAGTATGCCCAGTTCTTCGGAGAGGCTCTTGGAGGTATCAGCGATCATCGGGAACTTCAGGTCACGAAGGTCTTTGTGATCGAGGCGCCATGCGTGATGCACATATTCGCTGTCGGTTGAGGCACCGAGGAGCACAGTGTCGCGATCGGTGAAGTTGGTGTAGTTGGTATTGAACTCTGCTATCTCGGTAGGACAAACGAATGTAAAATCCTTCGGCCACCAAAACATCACCGCCCAACGGCCTTCGATGTCTTTATTACTGACATCTTTGAATTCTTTTCCTTTCTCAATGGATACCACGGACTTCTTATTGAACTCCGGGAACTTCATACCTACTGTAACAAAATTGCTTGCCATAATGTTTTAATCGTTTTTAATGTTTATAGTGCAAATTTCGGGATAAAAATCGGTAATACCTTTAGGGGGCTCATTGTGTTTTGTTATAAATAGATAGGAGAATTTGATACCTCAATGTTCAAATTCTAAATACCAAATCCCAATCTCCAAATCCCAAATTCCCCATTGTTAAGGGTTCTTAGCCAAATAACGTTTATCGCTGCTTCTGACCTGCGTTATCTTCCTGCGCGAGGGAGTCGGTGTCCCACCAAGGAAAATCGGGGATTTCCAGTGCGAGTAGTTGCGTGCCGTAGATCCTTCACTTCGTTCAGGAAGAAGCGGGAGTAACCGGGAAGAGGTACGTAGCACCTCCCTTTAGGGCCGGGGTTTAATTCAGTGATATGCCGGGCAATGTGGCCGGGAGTGTGTTGTGAAATAATAAAGGGTGACAGGACACTTCCGAGAAATATGGATACAGCGGGAATGCAAGTACCATCTCCATAGCCTGCTGCTCATCCTCGGCGTTAATGACACACCAGATCATATTGCGGTGAACAGATACACTATAGGAGAGTATCAGGCCATCTGAGAATAGCTTATTGATGTGCTCGCGGTGGGTGGGCACAGCAGCAGCTACTTCGTCTGTAAAATCAGATAACTCTAACTGGAACAAATAGGCAGACATACTGTTTTTGCTTCTCGGTCGAAAAAAGTGTTAGCGCAACAAAGATACGTTACCAGCTTTTTTAAATTCTTTGCCGTTGATGCAGAAAATATCAGCTTCCCAAACATACACACCCTCAGGGGCGGGTTTGCCATTGAAGTTACCATCCCATCTCTGTGTAGGGTCAGTGGTCTCAAACATCTCTACACCCCAGCGATCGAATATGCGGAAGTAATTGAGCTTGATCACTTCTTTGTTGAGTATACCGAAACTGTTGGTGAGTACATTCTCGCCATTAGGCGCAAAAGCATTAGGCAGATAAATATCCCCACAGTCGACATGTATCACAACAGTATCCTTATCCATACACTTGAAAGTGTCGTCCAACTCGGTAACAGTAAGGTAATAGGTGAAGTCGTATGGTACGCTGGCGACAGGGAATGGCAAAGTAGGATCGCTCAGGAAATCGAGCGGGAACCAACTGTAAGAGAACCTGCGATAACCGGTGGTATCAAATAAATTAGTGTTTGGCCCGCCTATGATCGTGGAAGCGCCATCATGTACCCAGCGATCGGGGCCTGCATCAGCCTTCACCCTGCTTACCTGCACCCTTACAGCAGTATCAACAATACAGCCTGAAGGATAATATAATACTACAGGATACTTGGTAGAATACTGGGGATATACCCTCACCGAATCTTTTATTAGATCGGAAGTATCGATATTGTAACCTGATTGCCACCTGATAGAATCGGCAAGTGTAGAAACTGCATACAGTTTAATAGTATCACCCTGGCAAAGAAGAGTATCGTCATTCATGGCGATCTTCGGATAGTCTATAACTGCAATTGTTTTGCAATCCACACGCATGTTTGGCATACCTTGATTTACAACGAAATAAATGTTGTAGACTCCAGGTGTGTTGTACTCATACACAGGAGGAATGATCTCAGAGAAAGAAGGAATAGTCGAGTTATGACACTGCTCAAAGTCAATTCGGGTAAGTGTGCTATCAGCGGGATTGACAATAAACCCACTAAGGTTATCACCATTGCGCAAGATGCTGGAAATAGATGAAGGCTTATTCATAGCGCCAACATTATTGTAATCGATAGCCCTGTAGTTAGGGCCAGTGGCTCCACCCGGCATTTCGATAGCGATAAGCTGGTTGGTGATCGTATCTGTAATGTATGCATAGAGGTCGCCGCAATCTCTGTTGATGGAGATCGATGAAGGTGCATTGAGCCTGTAGTTGAACGTAGTAGGCGACTGTGTAGGACCCAACGTAGGGTCATAAATGATAGAAGCCGAGATGAATGTAGGCGATGGTGCAAGACTCGGGCCGAGATCTATACGCGAAACGTTGCTATTGAGGCCGCCATTGGTCACAAACAGGTACCAGTTGTTTTGATCATAAACCGCAGCGAGATCAGTAGGGCCGCTGAGGGTACCTGATACATTGCCGTAGTTATACATCAGCGGAGTATTAGATACGTTGAAGGAGAAATCAAGTAATATCAATTCGTTAGTATTGTGGTTGACCACATAACCGTACCAGTTGTTGTTGGCATCCTGCGCTACAAAAAGGCCCTTGGGATAATCGAGCATGCTGTTGTAGTTACCAAAGTTAGCAACGTTTGGGTGCGGGGTGCTTAAATGCGGCCCGAAATCCACACGGCCTAAAGTTGATGTAGCATTATCGAAGCCACCCGATACGAATACAAACCATTTGTGAGAAAGAGTGTCTCGTACGATGAAAAGTGAAGTAGGATTGAGCGGGAGGCCATTGTCGAGGCTACCAAAATTAGTGATGGAAGGGGTGTTGGTCAGGTCATTGCCGAAGTTAAGACGTATCAGTTCCCTTGTTTGTGAATTAATGACGAAGCCATAATAGCTGCCGCTATCATCAACAATATCAATATTGGTAGGGATATGAAAATGGAAGTTGTTACCGAGGTTGGTACCGGTTGGTGCGTTCAGTAGATAACCGGAACAAAAGCCCCAATAATAAGAACGGGCATGATATACCGTACTATCCGGTAAAACAGTTACAGGCTGGTTGATACAGACTGTATCGGGGGCCAGGAACATGGAATCCGGAGAGTATGTCAGCTTCTGCGCAGAAGCTGAATTCAGTAGCGACAATACCAGCAGGAAAACAATTAGTAAGCTTTTTTTCATAATGTATCACGTAATCTCCCGCTAATATAAGTAGAATCTGTCGAAACTTGACACCAAAGGCGTATTTTTATTTCGTTAAACCAAAAATACATGTCGTTAAAAATCAATTTGATAAGTTTATTAACCGGGGGTATGTCCTTTTTGGCCTGCATCATGGCCACCCCTGCCGGGGCAAAAGAAGGGGTATGGATACCTGCCACACTGAAGGCACATGAAAAAGATATGCGGAAAGAAGGGCTGGAAATACCCGTAGACCAGATATATAACGAAAATGGCACAGGCCTGAATAATGCGGTGGTGCTTTTCGGGAAAGGCTGTACG
This sequence comes from uncultured Bacteroidota bacterium, assembly GCA_903877645.1. GTDB lineage: Bacteria > Bacteroidota > Bacteroidia > Chitinophagales > Chitinophagaceae > Nemorincola. Next base: position 53,449 of record CAIRES010000011.1, read on the forward strand.
GGCGAACTGATCTCATCGAAAGGGCTTATACTGACCAACCACCATTGCGGCTATGGCAGCGTACAGGGACTGAGCAGTACAGAGAACGATTATTTTGCCAATGGCTACTTTGCCAAAAATATGCAGGAGGAAATACCCTGCAAGGGCCTGACAGTAACTTTCATCAGGCGGATGGAAAATGTAACCGACAGGATACTTACCGGCATCAGCGATACGATGAAGGATGCAGCGAGGGATGCTATCATAGCAGAACGGATTGCAAAAACTGAAAAAGAATTTGCGTCGGCCACACACATGGATGCGCAGATAAAACCATACTATGAGGGCAACCAGTATTGGGTGGCCATCACTGAAACCTACCGGGATATAAGGCTGGTGGGCTTCCCACCGAACGGGATCGGCGCATTCGGTGGCGATGTGGAGAACTGGATATGGCCAAGGCATACGGGCGATTTCAGTATGTTCCGGGTATATGCGGGTGCTGATAATAAACCTGCCGATTATGCAAAAAACAACCCACCTTACCGTGCCGACCAATTCTTCGCCATCAATACATCGGGCTATAAAGAAGGTGATTTTACGATGGTATATGGCTTCCCAGGCACCACGAAAGAATACATCTCCTCTTACGAACTGAAACAGGTATACTCGATCATAGACCCCATAAGTATTGCAGCCCGCAGCAGAAAGCTGGATGTGTGGACAAAGCACATGGCCTGGACGCGGGAAAATTTCCTTAAGTACACCTCCAAGCGCGCAGGTGTGGCCAATGGCTGGAAGAAGTGGCAGGGCGAAGTGCGCGGGCTTGACGTAAATAATGCCACGGGCAAAAAAGAACTGTATGAAAAAGGATTTCAGAAATGGGCAGACACAGTACAGGATATGCCCTTTGCTAAAAACATACTTACAGACATGCGAAAATCGGCCCAAAAAGCGGATGCCCTGATACGGCAGGACCAGTATAATAAAGAGGCTGTGCTGGGCGTGGAACTGATCCAGCAGGGCAGCGCGGCCGAAAGCCTGATCACTTGCTTCAGGCTGGGACTACCTAAAGAGCAACTGGAGGATACACTGAAAAAACTGGCGGCCAATATGGGCGGCTTTTATAAAAACTATGATGCCGCTACGGACAAAGATGTATTCATATCACTCTTGACTTTGTATTTCACCAAGTGTGCAGCATGGCTGCCCGAAGAATTTACCACAGAATACAGGGCGCATAACCAGGACATCGTGGCCATGGCTGAAGATGTATATAGCAGCTCTATACTGGCATCGCAAGACAAGTTGAATGCCTTTGCCGCGGCGGCAAAATCTGGTGACAGCACAAAAATACTGGCTGACCCGGCGTGGCTGTTGTATAACGCCATCAATACGATGCGCAAGGAAAAAATCACACCTTTTCTCAAAGACTATTACACTCATATGCACTACCTAGACCGGCTGTACATGAAGGCACAAATGGCGCGGGACAAAAAGAAAGATTTTTACCCTGACGCCAACCTCACGCTTCGTGTTTCTTATGGCAAAGTGAAAGGCCTTGACCCTGAAGGCCCGGCAACATATTCTTTCCAAACAAGGCTCAATGAGGTAGTAGCGCTTGATGACAGCACATCAGACATTTTTAAAGTGCCGAAGAAACTGAAAGAACTGTACCGCAAAAAAGATTACGGCAGGTGGGGTGTGAACGGCACAATGCCGGTGGCATTTATTGCCAGCAACCATACATCAGGGGGCAACTCCGGCAGCCCCGTATTGAACAAAAAAGGTGAACTCATTGGCACCAATTTCGACAGGGCCTATGAGGGGACTATGAGCGATTACTACTTTGATCCGAACAGATGCCGAAATATATCGGTAGATATACGCTACACTCTGTTTGTTATTGAGAAATTCGGTGGTGCGGGTTGGCTTATCGATGAGATGAATATCGTTAAATCACAGGGTACAAGTCCCAAATCACAAAATCCAAAATCCAGGTAACAGGCTCTAAATTCCAAATACAAAAAGCCAAATTCCAAAGTCTATATACTTCTACCTTGGCTTATGTGGTGGTCAGGTATTTCTGAAGCTCATCCTTGATGATATAGAGCGGCGACGCTATTGCATTGACGTACTGAAAATTGCCTTCACGATCATTCTTTATAGCAAGCTGGATACCGCTGGCCTCCCTCTGAATGGCGTTTGCGAAGTATTTGCCACGGGTGGTGTCGTAGAATAAGTAAGGTGCCCCTGATGAGCCAAATCTAAAATACCCATTCACGAGATAGCGATATCCTTCAAAAATATAATTGCCTCCGACGTCATCTATAAAGATGCCGAAGTGATCAAGCAGGCCCTCTATTTTCGCGTCGTTGAGCAGGCGGCCCGCAGGGCCGTTTGGCGAAGCCTGGAGACAATAAAAATCTTCCTTCAGCTCATCAAGAAAATTAAGGTCGATCTCTACAGATGGGATGCGTGCGATCACCTCCGCGGGGGTATCCACTACCTTATAGAGTGCAATATCGGCCTCATAAAAAGCATGGACCAAATTTACCTCCACCAGGAACGTATGCCGCTTGGCATCGTTGTCATACATCATTTTATTATCGCCAAAAGACCTAGTAAGGTCGGGGTCGTTATAAAAAGCATTCTCCTTGAACTGGAATACGAGGTGGGGTATGCATACTTTCTTTTCGGCCAGCGTGACCCAGCGGGTATCAAATCTTTTTTGCTTGAGCACATTCGCTATGGCCTGCAGGTTCACCGGGTCGGTGCTATTGAGATAGTGCTTATGTGTATAGCCATCATGAAAATAATGAGTATCCATCATGCGGCTTTGTGAGCCATCCAGTTTTGGAAATATCTCGCTCTTATAAAGCTCATCGGTGATAGACCTGTAATAACCCGTTTGTGTGCGCAGGTTGTGTGCCACGCTCAGAAAATAGCCATTGCCGATATGAAATGCGCAAATATTATTTTCGAACGTACGGCGCTGCGGTTCATCGCGGTTATATACCCACATAATACGTTGCAACGGTGACGTTTGCTCATCTATCAGCTTCAGCTTTTCATTCATTGCGGCATTTCCGGTATTATTATATAGGTCGAGTAGCATGGATCAGGTATTCAGTAGTGTGAAAATAGGAAAAGGGGGTGAAATAAAGCGGGATTTGCGTTTTCTTGGGAATAGCGCATAAATTTTCCTGATATTTTTACGCCCTTGAACAAAAAATATTACTTTGAGGATACAATTTCCAAACCACACACATAGTATGTTACAGATCTCCAACCTTTCCAAGACCTACCCTAATGGCGTGAAAGCGCTGCAGGATGTTTCACTCAATATTTCCAATGGTATGTTCGGGCTGCTGGGGCCAAACGGTGCCGGCAAATCGACCCTGATGCGCACCATAGCCACATTACAGGATGCGGACTCAGGTACGATCATGTTCAATGGCATAGACGTAGCGAAACAAAAGCCGGAGCTAAGGAAGCAGCTAGGCTACCTGCCGCAGGAGTTTGGGGTGTACCCAAAGGTATCGGCAGAGGAAATGCTGCATTATATAGCGAGGCTCAAGGGCATCACCAATGATAAAGAACGCAAGGAACTTGTAAAAGCGTTGCTGGAGCAGGTGAACCTCTATAACCACCGCAAGAAGGCACTGGGCGGCTACTCGGGTGGCATGAAGCAGCGGTTTGGCATAGCACAGGCGCTGATAGGTGAGCCGAAACTCATTATTGTGGATGAACCAACGGCAGGACTGGACCCGGCTGAGCGGCTGCGCTTTAATAACCTGCTGAGTGAGATAGGCGAGAATATCATAGTGATCCTCTCTACCCATATAGTGGACGATGTGAGCGCCCTGTGCAATGATATGGCTATCATAGCAGGTGGCAAAGTGGTGCAACGCGGCAACCCGGAGGACCTTGTACGTACACTTGAGAACAGGGTATGGAGCAAGCGGGTGCAAAAAGACGAGGTGTCGAAATACCAGGCAGAGTATAAAATGATACTTGCGAAGCTATCAGGCGGCTCGATGATGGTATACGTGAACAGCGACACCGATCCGGGCAATGGCTTTAAGGCGGAAAAAGCCAGCCTCGAGGACCTTTACTTTGCAAACATCTCCTAACCTTTTTAATAAGATACCATGTTCGGTTCCATATTTTCATTTGAGGTGAGGCGACTTGTCAAGTCAATGTCCACCTATATTTATTTTGCTATTCTCTTACTGGTCACTTTTTTTGTGGCATTACTTGCCGGCGGCGCATTTCCTGAAGCTAACTTCAACATTGGCGGAGAGAAGATCTTTGCTAATGCGCCATTAGTGATAGACGCATTCTTTGCGTCTGTCACCAACTATATAGGCATCATCATTGTGGTGGCAGTGGTGGGTAACGCTGTGCTGAACGACTTCAGGAGCAATACCTATACGATGATCTTTACCACCCCGGTATCCAAATTCAGCTACCTGTTCGGGCGGTTCTCGGGGTCTATGCTCATTACCCTGCTGATACTTACCGGGCCAGCCTGGGGTATGATGCTCGGCTATTCCAGCCCATGGGTGAGCCACGATAAGATCACTGCTTTTCAGTTGTCGTCTTATATCTATGCCTATCTGCAGTCTGTTGTACACAATGCGATATTGTTTGGGACTATCTTCTTTTCAGTAAGCCTTATATCAAGGGATATATTCGTGATCTGGTTGTCGCTGATCATTTTCTATGTGGCCACTGGCATCTCCAATTCTATATTCAGCTCATTAGACAAACAGACAGTAGCCGCGCTGGTAGACCCAATGGGCAATTTCGCGAAGCGCACCATCAGCAAAACATGGAGCACTTATGACAAGAACCACCTGCAATACAGGCTCACCGGCCTGTTCCTCATCAACAGGCTGATATGGATGGGTATGGCCGCGCTGATATGGGTCATAGGGTATTCTTACTTCTCGTTTTCTTCCAGCCCACGCAGGCTCTTCCTGCGCAAGCCAAAACTGGCAGATAATGCAAAACTTACCTTTGTGCCTGTATTCTTCAATAAGGACAGCTTACCGAAAACAACCAGGTCGTTTACGACAGGCAGTAACCTGCGCAACTTATGGGGCCTCTCGCTGAACGAATGCCGCACCCTTTGGCGCAATATCTATTTCCGGATCATCATGCTGTTCGGCATGTTGTTCCTGTTCATTGCCTCTATGCAGATCGGCAAGATGTATGACACCACCATATATCCGGTAACCTATAGAATGGTAGAAGCTTTTGGCGGCACCTTTATGCTGTTCATGGTCATACTTACTATCATGTTCAGCGGGGAGTTGGTGTGGCGCGCTCGCGATTTCAGGATGAGTAATATACTTGATGCGCTCCCTGTACCTAATTGGGTATTTTATATCAGCAAGCTTGCAGGGCTCATTTTTATGCAGGTGTTGCTTTTCAGTATCATCATGTTTTGCGGCATTATCGTGCAGCTCTTCAAGGGCTACACCCACTTAGAGCTGCTATTGTACATCAAATATCTATTCGGGTTCAAACTCATCGACCTGGTGCTGCTGGCTGTACTTGCCGTGTTTGTACAGACATTGGTCCGCAATAAATACCTGGGGTACTTGATCGTTGCGCTGTTCTATTTCTGGAATGGCACCTTCGCATCGCTGATGCTGAAACACAATCTATTGATCTTCTCATCGGATCCCGGCCTTATGTATTCGGATATGAATAAGTTTGGTCATGCCGTATTCCCATTCTTTATCTTTAAACTGTATTGGGGCGCATTCTGCATTATGCTGGCCGCCTTATCATCCATGCTCTGGGCGAGAGGTAGCGAAGCCGGCCTGAAGCTGAGAATGGCTGCTGCCGGGAACAAGGACAACAGGTCGTCGTGGATGGTATTCACTACAGGGTTGTTGGTTTTTGTAGTATGTGGCGGGTTTATTTATTTCAATACGAATGTGGAAAATAAATTCATGACCGACTTTAAAGGTGAAGAAGTGCGTGCTGAATATGAAAAGAAGTATAAAAAATATGAACACTGCCCACAACCCAAAATAACAGATGTGCAGTTGAATGTAGATATATTCCCGGATACCCGGAGCCTGCACTCCGCCGGCACTTACATACTCAAAAATAAAACGGCAAGCATCATAGATTCCATTGAACTGGTGATGCCCAACAGTGTAAAAACAAATACGCTGCAATTCTCCAGGCCATCGACTATGCTGCTCAATGATTCTGATCATGACTTCCGCATCTATAAACTGGCGCAGCCATTGCAACCCGGCGACACTATTACGCTTGCCTTTAACGTGGACATGATCCCTAAAGGATTTGAGCATGACTTCAGCGGGCTGAGCACACCGATATACAATGGCACATTTGTTAATAATTTTTCTTTCCTGCCATCTATAGGATATGCCCCCGAGGGGGAACTGTCGGATAATAACCAAAGAAAAAAACACGGACTGGGTTACCGCATCACTGCGCTGCCGATAACCGATACGGCAGCCTACCAGACCAACTGCATTACCCGCGATGCAGATTTCATAACCTTTGATGCCATAGTAAGCACAGTGCCCGATCAAACGGCCATTGCCCCTGGCTACCTGCAACGCGAATGGACGGAGAATGGCCGACACTATTTCCATTACAAGATGGATACCAAGATCCTGAATTTCTATTCCTTCCTTTCGGCACGCTACGAACTGAAGAAAGAAAAATGGAATGATGTGAACCTGGAAATATACTACACCAAAGGCCATGAATATGACCTGGATCGTATGTTCAAGGGTATCAAAAAGTCACTGGACTATTATAGCACACAATATGGGCCATACCAGCACAAGCAGGTGCGCATCATCGAATTCCCAAGGTACTCAACCTTCGCACAGTCGTTCCCCAATACCATCCCGTTCTCAGAAGGCATAGGCTTTATTGCCGATGTGGACGACAGTGATAAGGATGGAGTGGATTATCCTTTCTTTGTAACTGCCCATGAGGTAGCTCACCAATGGTGGGCCCATCAGGTAATAGGCGCCGATGTAGAAGGTTCTGTGATCCTTTCAGAATCCTTGGCACAATACAGCGCCATTATGGTATTGGAAAAAGAATATGGCGAGGATAAGACAAAGAAATTCCTGCGTATGGAGATGGACCAATACCTGACCTCCCGTGCCGGAGAATCGGAAAAAGAAAAGCCACTGGCCTATATAGACCCCGGACAAGGATATATACGCTACCAGAAAGGAGGGTTTGTACTGCACTCGCTGAATAAATACATAGGCACCGACAGCCTGAACCATGCGCTGAAGCGCTTTGATGAACGTTATGCGTTCCAGGGGCCTCCCTACCCTACATCAATGGACCTGCTGGCCATGATCCGCCAGTCGACACCGGATTCGCTGCAATATTTTGTGACAGACATCTTTCAGAAGATAACGATCTATGACAACAAAGTAACTGCGGCAAAATCACATAAAGAAGGTACGCAGTACCTCGTCGATGTAACTGTAGATGCGCAAAAGATGTATGCGGATAGCACCGGGAAAGAAACGCCTGCTACCGGCGACAATTATATAGAGATAGGCGTATACAAAAACAAAAAAGACCTTTCCTCTATACAAATGTATAAGCTGAAACAAGGCGAGAACAAACTGTCGATACCGGTAAGCGAAAAACCTTACAAAGTAGTGATAGACCCTCGCATGCTGCTGATAGACAAGAAGCTGGATGATAACGAGCTGAAACTGGATGAAGATGTGGCGAAGAAGTAATAGTCACTTCCATATAAAGAGAGAACCCGGAACAAATGTTCCGGGTTCTCTCTTTATGAAAAAAATAGGTGATCTTATTTTTTCGTTTTAGTAGTAGTCGTTTTAGTTGTCGTCTTTGTAGTCTTCGTTGTTTTTGCAGGCGCTTTCTTATTGAATTTATAAGTCAGGCCTATCATCAGGCCGGCAGAGGCACTGTTGGTAGCTGAACGACCTGAGCCATAAAAATTACCAGCGGTAACACCGCCAAAGGATAATGTAGCATCTTTCTTCTCCACATCACCCAAGCCATATTCGAGGCGAAGGTCGGCAGTCAATACAATATTGGAAGTAATATTAATGCCGGCGCCTACACCCAGCACTCCATCAATAGTCATCTTCTTATACATATCCGAAGCCTGTTGATCTACTCCTTTGAACCACATGTTATTGCCATTCACAGAATAAGACACAGCGCTGATCATATCGATCTGCGGGCCTATGAACGAATGAAAATATACTTTTTTATCTGTATTCCCGGTATACCTGAACAAGATAGGTATTTTAATGTTAGTGAACTTGGTTTCTGCAGTATAAGAAGCTCCTGTAACCAAAGGATCTCCATTATCACTTGCAATGGCACTAAAAGCATTACTCATTACCTTTCCATCAGGATTTGCCACCGCAACTCCCTTATACCCCTGGCCCTGGTGGGTATAGATAAAATCCACTTCTACACCCATGTGATTGTTAAATGTGTAAGCCGCGGTGATCCCGATCGGTATATGTATCTTCTGGCTAAAGTCCAGTTCCTGGCCGGCAGCCTGGTCTTCCTTGTTAATGAGTGTGGAAGATTGAACGCCTGAATTAAGGCCGAGCTCAAATCCTTTTTGGGCATAAGCATGTGTGCCTGCGATAGAGAGAGCCACCAGGGCAAGGGCTTTCGCACCTTTGGTGGTGTGTTGCAGTAGAGTGGTTTTGGTCATACAGGGGGGTTGAAAAGGTTAATAATGAAATAATGTATGTTTCAAATGTACATAAATATTTTTTTGTAAAGAAGTGTTTTGCTATTGAAGTGTTTAAAACATACCATGCGATAAATTTACCGCTAAGGCGCAGAGACGCTAAGCCCTATCATATAAAGGGTTCCTTACAGAAATCAGCGGGGATTTTACGCAAGATGTTTCACCAAAACTCTCTTGGCAACTGGCAGCAGTGTTTCATTGAAAGGCACACTGAGAGGAAATTCTATTTTATATACAGCAGGATTAGGCAATGCCCTGATGGTGCGGATAATATCCAGTTTTATCTGCTCGTAGGTATTCGAAAGGTTTTTGGTGCGGGTATCCAGGTAGGTCATTTTAATACTCCTGTACCGTGCATTTTTGTGCTCAAACAGCGCTATTGTATAATTATATACCCTCACCTCGGTATAATCGCCATAGCGGATCAATACATAACCTTCGTCTTTGTATAGCGGCACTATACCCACAGGCTCTATCTGCAATTGCTGCTCCACAAAATCATATATCTGTGCACCCTCGCTGATGGTTGCTTTCATTTCATCGAGCGCATACAAAGTTATATGCTCCAGCTCCTGCATCAGGTCATCATCGGCCAGTATGCGCTCATATACCAGTTCCAACCTTTGCAAAGCCGAAATGTTCAATTTTTGGGGAAACCGCTCCTGCAAAAAATGCTTGTTCTGCTGAAATTCAAGCAGATTATTGTAATGCGCCACTATATCGGCCAGTTGCGGATACAATTTCGTTTCGTTAAACGACCTTTTTACCTCCTGTAGGTAGGCCAGCAGGCGGTATTTCTGCAATTCAAAGTCAATATACCCTTCCATGAACCATGTTTCGCTGAGTGCCATAGCCCTATATGTTTGTTCTAAAGTTAGTACAACAAATGCAATGCCAGACCCTTCCTATTTAAACGATAAAACGCCGATACACCCCATAAAACATGGAAAACGGTATTTTGCTATCGAAATTTGTTTATTTTTACGGATAATAAACATTATTAAGTGTAACATACTTTTAATGGAAGTACCATTATGCTCACCGGGCACAGGGGTATTTTGCATTTTGATGTTATTCAGAGCGGTGTTTAAACCACGAATATTTACTGCTATATGCTAACTAAAACAGGCTTTATGAAGAAATTTTTTCCTTTGATCCTTTTTGTGTTATTCTCGTTTGCATCGAATGCGCAAACCGCATTCTTCACCCTGACTACTACCCCATGTAATAACGATGGTGTACTTACAGGCCACTTCACCGGCCTGACGACACCGCTTACCGTATCGTGGCAAACATATGGCACATCGGGCACCATTATCACCCACACCTCTGTGACCGGCCTTTCGGATGCACTCACGGGCTATTCGGGTGGCCCGGTGCTGGTTACCGCTACAGATATTCATGGAGCCACGGCCAGCAGCAGTTATGCCGGAATGCCCCCAATAACTATATGCACACTTACTTCGTTTGCCGCTATTTGCCCGGCGCTGGATACTTTATCAGCAAAGGCCTGCACCGGCACAGCCCCTTATACCTACCAGTGGTATGACGTTTCTTCATCTGCAATTGTGGGCACGGGCGATTCAATCGCATTGCCTGCAGGCCATACTTATGGCGTGACAGTACGGGATGCACATGGCTGTACTTATGGCGCATTGGTGGACCCTTATTTATCCGAATACGCGGGCCTTTCTCCTTCTTTCTCTGATATTATCTCTACCACCACGGCCAATTGTACTGATGGCACAGCCTCTGTTACCCCTTTTGGCGGCATGGCACCGTTCACTTACTTGTGGAGTAATGGCGCTACAACTGAAACGATCACCGGCCTTACTACCGGCACTTACAAAGCAGTAGTGACCGATGCAACAGGCTGTAAAGATTCCGTATTTGCATCCGTGCCACAATCTCTTCTGATCACAGCTCCTGTAACTTCACTCACCACCACCTGCGGCACACACAGCGGCAGCGTTACAGCAGCGGGCACAGGCGGAACGGCACCCTATACTTACGTATGGAGCAACGGCGTTACCGGGGCATCACAGACCGGTCTTGCTGCAGGCTTCTACAGTGTGAATATTACCGATGCAAACGGATGTACCGGCACCGACGGGGCCAGCGTTAGTTCGCTTTCACCGATCGTATTTACGTACACTGCCACACCCAGCCTGTGTACTACCCCATCAGGCACAGCTACACTCGCTATTTCCGGTGGTACAGCGCCATACAGCATAGCATGGTATACCTATCCTGCACGCACGGGCCTTACGGCTACCAGCCTCACCTACGGCACATACAGCTTCCACGTTACTGATGCTACCGGCTGCGCACAGGATGGCTCACTTTCTATACCACCAATTGATGTGGTGAGCGCCAGTTACCTCGCTACGCCAGCCGTATGTACTTTATCTAACGGCAGCATCACTGTATATCCTACAGGCGGTGTAGCGCCATACGCGTATTCATGGGCAGGAGGCGGCAGTTCTGCAACACTTTCCAGCAAACCCGCAGGCACTTATGCAGTAACCATTACCGACTTTGCCGGCTGCAAAACAACAGAGAACATTTATCTCCCCTACAGCGCTTCTTTGGGCGTTGGCATCACTTCTACCCCGTCATCATGCATCTTCAACAGCGATGGCATAGACAGTGCTGTAGTATGGGGCGGCACTGGTCCTTATTCTTACTCATGGAGCAGCGGTGGCTCTACACCTGTTATCTCTGCATTGCCTTACGGGCCTTATGCAGTGACAGTAACAGATGCCGCAGGATGCACCTCGCACAGCGACTATTCTTTTGTTGATTACGACCACAGCACCAGCGATTGTTATTGTATTATATCCGGCACTGTATTCAATGATGCCAACGGCAACTGTATACAGGACGCCGGCGAAGCAGGAATAGGCAATATACAGATACACATTGCAGGCAGCACACCCGACGCAGGCTACACTTATACCGACAATAGCGGCAACTATTCTTACAAAGTACGCTCAGGCGCTTATACTGTTTCTGAAACCGTGTTGCCATTCTTCAGCCTTGCATCATGCCAGACAAATAATATCCCAGTAGTAGTTTCTGCTGCGAGCAACTGTGTACATACTGTAAATTTTGCCGACTCGCTGGACAGCGTACATGACATGCACATCAGTACCTGGGATTATTCTGCACCCGGTGCAGTACCCGGCCGCACCTACACGCAGGTATCTATCATCAGCAATGATGGTACTGTAACTGAAGATTCTGTATTGGCCAGCTACACCGCAGGCGGGTTCATCTTCTCGCCAACTTTTGCCCCGGGCGGATACTTTAACGGAGGCTCCAGCTACTATAATACCGCAGACAGCTTCACCAGTCTTGAACCCTCTGCTTCCAAACAATTCTTTATGAGCTATCCTGTACCGGCTGACCTGCCTACAGGCATCAGCATTGTATTCAAAGACTCTGTAGCGTATAAAGGCCCTATGACCAAGGTATCAACAGACTACACACCCACTAATAACTTTAACTCCTTCGCTACAACTACTACAAACAATACCGCAGCTAACTTCAAAGAGGTTTATCCGAAAGGCACCGGAGCCGCGGGCACTATCTCTTATACCGATTCGGTGTTGGAATACATGGTACACTTCCAGAACACAGGCTTGTTCTCTGCTGAGAATGTAGTGATCATAGACACTATAGACAACAACCTGAACTGGACCACGCTTCGCCCTGAGTTTGAGTCTGCTCCGTGCAAAGTAAACATGCAGCAGGTAGGCGCTTATAAGATCGTTAAATTCACCTTCACCGATATCAACCTGCCGCCAGCATCATTCGATGCTGTGCGCAGCAATGGTATGCTCACGTATACACTGCACATCAACAGCGGTGGCAGTGTAGGCACTACTTACAAGAACCACGCTTCGGTATATCTTGATGATATGGCGCCTGCTATGACCAACACTACACTCAATACGCTGGGTACCGCAGCTCCTGCCAACAATGTATCAGTACCGGTTGTTAGCCTGGGTAGTTCATTCGCAGTGTATCCAAACCCTGCAAGCAACACCTTCAATGCCGTGATCAACAGCGCTACAGCCACTACAGGCGATCTGAAAGTAAGTGACATTACCGGCCGCACATTGATCACAAAGACTGTTGACGCACAGAAAGGCACTCAAACAGTTTCTGTAAATGTGGCCACCCTTGCACCGGGTACTTATTTTGTAACCTACAGCTCAATTGGCGCTACAACAACACAAAAACTGGTGATCATCAAATAATACATTTTAAAGTCAGAATATGGAAAAAGCCCGGTGGTCTATGGCTACCGGGCTTTTTCTTTCCGTATATCTTCCCGACTTTATTAATCATTGGCAATATGAAAAAATAAATATTTTAACCAGTTACAAACATCGGCACATTTATTGCCGACAATAAGTGTAATAAAAACTCACGATTATGAAAAAACTTATTCCACTCCTTTTGTTTGTGCTCTTTGCAGCCACATCATTCGGGCAAACAGCAACCTTTACAGTAACGACAGCCCCTTGTAATCATGATGGGGTATTAACAGCTAACTTTACGGGCCTTACACCCCCACTTACCGTAACATGGACCACATATGGATCAAGCGGTACCACAACAACGCATACCGGGGTAACAAGCCTTACCGATGCCCTGACAGGCTATTCAGGTGGGCCGGTAGAAGTTTTTGCGGCAGGCGGCGGATCGACGGGCAGTTATTTTCCGGGTGCCCCGCCCTTTACGTATACTATCACCCCTACTGACGCCATTTGCCCTGCCTTGGGGTCAATGTCTGCTGCTGTGACCGGAGGAACATCTCCGTATACCTACCAATGGTATGATGAAAGCACATCGACAATCGTAGGTACAGTCAACCCAGTCAGTGTACCTGCAGGCAGCTACGGCGTCACTATTACAGACGCACATGGCTGTGTATTCGGCTCCAGGGACCAAATGGATTCAGTAGCAGTTTATTCCATCGCCCCATTCAGCGTACCGGTAACCAGCACGGTAGCCAACTGTACCAATGGCACTGCAACTGTAGGCACGCTTACGGGCGGCACCACACCATATAGCTATCATTGGTCTACCGGCGCTACGACATCTTCCATCGGCAGCCTCGTAATGGGCGGTTATTCAGTAGACGTAACGGATGGAGCAGGATGTACCGCTTCCGGCTACACCTATGTAAACCAGTCGATCACTATTTCAGCGCCTGTAACGCCTACTCCAGCAAGCTGCACAGCTTCTGATGGTGCAGTAATTGCCTTCGGAAGCGGTGGCTTACCTCCTTACACTTATTTATGGAGCAACAGCGCTACCACACAATCACAAACAGGGCTGGCCGCAGGAAGCTATGATGTTACGGTCACTGATGCCAACGGCTGCATCGGCACAGGATATGGTTATGTAAACGTATCCACTCCTATAACTGCATCATATACTGCCACGGCAAGTTTATGTACCGCTCCTACAGGCTCCGCCACACTTACACTCGCAGGTGGAACCACCCCTTATTCTACCGTATGGTATTCCTCACCCGTTCAAACAGGCGTAACAGCCACAGCGCTTGACGCTGGTGATTACTACTTCCATGTAACTGATGCCGCAGGCTGCGTGCAAAGCGGCGTAGTAACCATACCACCTGTTGATGTGATCTCCGCAAGCTTCTCTGCCACCAGCGCGCTTTGCGCTACTGCCACAGGCGGACTCGCGGTTACTCCATCGGGCGGTACTACTCCCTATACTTATTCATGGAGCACAGGCGCCACAGGATCAAGCATATCCGGCGTTGTAGGCGGATATTATACAGTAGATATTACAGATCACTCAGGCTGTACTGTACATAAATATGCGGAAGTGCCAATAAATTCTCCCCTTACTGTGGGTTTATCAGCTACTGATGCTTCCTGCATCTTCACCGCTGATGGCAGCATTACTGCTACTCCCGCCGGAGGCACCACACCATATACTTATAGCTGGAGCACAGGCGGCACTACAAGCACTATCAGCAGCCTCATGACCGGCCCATACTGGCTCAGCGTTTCTGATGCCGCCGGGTGCAGGGCTAACTGGCTGTATGATTATGTGGGCTATAACTCATCTGCAACAAGCTGCTACTGCACTATCTCCGGAACGATCTATGATGATGTAAATGGCAACTGCTCACAAGACGCAGGCGAGGCCGGCATACCCAACATACAGGTATATTGCAGCGGCATTGGCTATACCTATACCGATCTTAGCGGGCACTATTCCTTTATAGTTCCTTCCGGGTCATATATTATATCTGAAACCGTACTTGCATTCTATCCGTTATCATCTTGCCAGATCAACAACATACCTGTAACCGCAGTTGCTTCATCAGGCTGCACGCATACTGTTGATTTTGCAAACAGCATCGCCACTATACATGATACACACATCAGCACCTGGGACTACGATGCAGCAATACCCGGACATACTTACGACCAGGTAGTTATCATCAGCAACGAGGGTACTGTTACTGAAAGCTCTATACTCAACAGCTACAAAACAGACGGACAGTTATTGACACCAACATTTGTTCCGGGTAGCATTTTCGCAAGCGGATCAAATTATTATAATACCGCCGCAGGCTTCCCTACATTGAACCCAGGCTATTCTGAAAGCTTCCTGGTCTCTTACAGCGTACCTACCGGCATTCCTTTGGGAACAGCTGTTGTATTCAAAGACACCACAGCCTATACAGCGCCTGTTTCCAACTGGCTCACTGATTATTCGCCATGGAACAATGTCAACTACTTCACTACCTACGTAGTAGGTTCTTATGATCCGAACTTCAAAGAAGTGAGCCCTAAAGGCCGCGGAGCTGCAGGCATCATCTTCACAGAAGATTCTGTACTGGATTACATGGTACACTTCCAGAACACCGGCACTGCACCTGCTGAGAACATAGTGGTGATAGACACACTGGACAACAACCTCGATTGGAATACGTTACGCCCTGTGTATATGTCGTCGAAATGCCAGGTTACTTTAACACAATCAGGCAGCTATAAAATAGCGAAGTTCACCTTCCCTGATATCAACCTGCCTACTGCTTCATCAGAGCCGATAACCAGCAATGGTATGTTCACATACACCATACATACCAAGGCTGGCCTGCCACTGGGCAGCACCTTCCAGAACAGTGCATCTATCTACTTTGATTACAATGCGCCGATCAAGACCAACAAAACGCTCAATACGCTGGGTTCACCTGCGGCTATAACACCGGTTGCTGCAGAGAACAGTTCTTTCCTCATCTATCCTAATCCCGCCCAGAAGAACTTCAATGCGGTGATCAGCAGCACATGTACGGGAGCTGCCGAACTACAGGTATCTGATGTGGCAGGAAGAGTATTGATGACTAAAAATGTAACCCTGCAAAATGGCTCGCAAACCATCAATATGGATGCCAGCCAAATGGCCCCGGGCGTATATTTTGTGACCTGCAACCAAAATGGCCATACACAAACACAGAAATTAATTATCATGAAATAGAGTCCTATCCCCCTATCTTGGTTGTTTAAAATCAAGTACGTTCCGCCTCATACCGGAACGTACTTTTTTTTTATGTAGTTACGACTCATACAAACGTTAAGCGCTCGCAGTGGAAATTCCCCCTTGCGGGTGGGCTGGTGCGGTGGCCGAAGGGGGTTAGGGGGATGTTTAAGGGATAACGCGAGTTTAGATTTCAACTTTTTAAAAATAGAAATCTTGCACACATAATGGGTTATGTTATCCATTAACGCTCCTATATCCCCCACAGATGCTACCTTTGCCCCATGGCAAAATTCTTCTTAAGGAAAAAAATAGGTGACCGTATAATGGCCGGCCACCCGTGGGTATTTGGCAATGAGCTTGGAGATAGTGAGGGCACGGCAGAACCGGGCGATATAGTAGAGTTATATTCATCAGGAGGGTCTTTTGTGGGCAAAGGGTACTATAACCCAGCCTCACAAATACGCATACGCCTCCTCAGCCGCAGGAAAGATGAAATAATAGACGATAACTTTTTTTACAAACGCATTAGCCAGGCATGGGAATACCGCAAGCAAATAGGCTATGTGGAAAATTGCCGCCTCATCTTTGGCGAGGGCGATATGTTACCCGCCCTCATCATCGATAAGTTCAACGATTACTTTGTGATACAGACCCTTGCCCTGGGCATGGAGAAGTGGAAGGGTGCAATAGTAAGCGCCCTGCAAAAAATATTCAAGCCCAAGGGTATTTATGAGCGCAACGACGTATCGGTGCGTACCCTCGAAGGAATGGAGCAGATCAAAGGATTTTTGTCTGAGCCGTTTGATACCAACATCATCATCAACGAGAACGGCCTTAAATTTCATGTGGATATAGAGAACGGACAGAAGACCGGCTACTTCCTCGATCAGCAGGACAACCGCCGCGCTATACAGCACATAGTAAAGGGGGCAGATGTACTGGAAGCCTTTTGCTATACCGGCACCTTCTCCCTGCATGCCGCGCAATACGGCGCTAAGAGTGTGCTGGGCCTCGATATATCCGACACAGCAGTAGCAACAGCGCGCCGCAATGCCGAACTGAACAACTATAGCGACATCTGCAAATTTGAAGCGGTGAACGCCTTCGACTTCCTCAAGCAATCAGTAAAAGACGGCAAGCGCTACGATGTGGTGATGCTGGACCCTCCCGCATTTACCAAGAGCCGCGAGAACATACAAAAGGCAGTGACAGGTTATAAAGAGATCAACCTGCGCGGCATGAAGCTCACCAAGCCCGGCGGCTTCCTCGTAACAGCCTCCTGCACCAACCTGGTACCACCGGATATGTTCCTGAAAACCATTGCCGATGCGGCCAAAGATGCCCACCGCACACTGCGGCAGGTATGCTGGCAGACACAGTCATCAGACCACCCAATATTGTGGAACGTACCTACTACACAGTATCTGAAGTTTTTGATCGTGCAGGTGTTGTAATAGGTTTGAAAACGATTTGTTTATAATGCCCTTAACACCTTAAATAGTCAGCAATGAAAAAAGCAATTGCATTATCCGTTTTATTTCTACTGTTCCTCTCTGTGGCATCATTTGCACAACACCAGGTTGTAACATTAGGAAAGCTTCCCGAACCAAAACTAATAAACGGGAGATATGATGTTCTTTACGCCACCCCCGCACAACTCATTTCCAATAGCCCCTTTGTTTCCAGCCTGCCCGGTTGTACGGTTACTGGTTACACCTTCAGCATACTTCCGTCAGGTACCGATTTTATTGGCCCTTATGCAGTGTCCGGCGCAGCGTTTTCACCAAAGCTCGTCAGCTTCTTTAAAGACCCCAATAATAAAAAGGGAAAACTCTTTGTTGAAAAAATAACTACTACATGCGATGGCGCAGGCAATACTGCCGAACCAATAGCAGTGAGGTATTCGGAGTAAGATATAAAGCACAAAAGCACCACCATAAGGCAGTGCTTTGTAAAAAACTACCCCCATATCAACACTCACTCAAACTGATAGGCAACTGCAATGCCAGCCCGCCTTCTGCGGTCTCTTTGTATTTATGGTGCATATCCAGTGCGGTCTCCCACATGGTATTCACCACAGCATCGAGTGATATACGTGCATGATCAGGATTACTTTGCAGGGCCAGTTGACAGGCAGTAATTGCTTTTATTGCTCCCATTGTATTGCGTTCTATGCACGGCACCTGTACCAGGCCGCCTACAGGATCGCAGGTAAGTCCGAGGTGATGTTCCATAGCAATTTCCGAGGCCATCAGGCACTGGTCTACGTTTCCTCCAAGGGCCTCAGCAAGAGCGCCTGCCGCCATAGAAGAGGAAACTCCTATCTCCGCCTGGCAGCCACCCATAGCCGCCGATAGTGTAGCTCCCTTCTTAAATATACTGCCCACCTCTGATGCCGTAAGCAGGAAGTTGACGATCTTATCATCATCATACCCATCGCAGAAAGCGATGAAGTAAAGCAGCACCGCAGGCACTACGCCCGCAGCGCCATTGGTAGGCGCAGTCACCACACGGCTGAACGAAGCATTTTCTTCATTCACAGCCAGTGCAAAACAGCTTACCCAATCCAGTGTATATTTAAAAGAATTGCCCCCGCTGCGGATAACAGCCAGCCACTCCTCAAAGTTATTGTATGTCTTCCCGTCAGTCAATGTCTTATTCAATGCTTGCGCCCTGCGTTTCACCTGTAGGCCACCGGGCAGTTCGCCACCTATGTGGCAGCCACGGTATATGCAGTCGCGCATAGTTTCCCATATCCGCAACACACCTCTTTTTGTTTCTTCCTCGCTGCGCCACATCTTCTCATTCTCCATCACCACGCCCGATACACTGAGCCCTGTTTTGTCGCAGGCAGTCACCAGGTATTCTGCTTTCTCTATCGGGTAAGGCAGTTTCACAAAACTACCGTCACCATCTTCTTCTCCCTCCTTCACCACAAAACCACCACCAATGGAATAGTAGGTTTCGGCTATCTCGTTACCATCAGTGAACGAACATAAAAATGTAAGCGCATTCGGATGATAAGGCAGGCTTTCGTCAAACAAAAAAACCACATCGGCCTTAGTATCAAAAGCTATTTCTTTCTTACCTCCCAGCATCATTTTCTTCTGCTCCACGATCTGCTCCATGCGCGGCGTGATCTCGTTCACATCAAAAGTTACAGGATCTTCGCCACACAAGCCGAGCACTACAGCCACATCCGTGCCGTGCCCTACACCTGTTTTAGCCAATGACCCGTACAGCAATACCCGTACGGAACTCACCTTGTCAATTCCCTTATTATATACAGTGTCTAAAAATCTTAATGCCGCGCGCCACGGGCCAAGTGTATGTGAACTGCTGGGGCCTACGCCGATCTTAAAAATGTCGAATACCGAAATGCTTTCCTTCTTCAATGCTGGCTATGTTTTTAAAAATCCAAAAGGGGGATAAAATCCCCCTCAAAGATAGCGTACATAGTGTTAAGTGAAAAGTAATTTTATAGGGGCTGTTGCCGCCTATTATGGCATCAACACCTTGTTGATCACATGGATCACACCATTGCTCTGGTACACATCCTTGATGGTAACCATAGCCACGCCGCCCTTGCTGTCTTTCACTTCAAGGTTATTGCCTTTCTGCATTATAGTAAGCTTTTCGCCCTGTACAGTAGTAAGGGTAGCCTTGCCGCCGCCTGCTTTTATTTTCTCCATCAGCATCTTAGAGTCCATTTTACCTGATACAACGTGGTAAGTAAGAATAGAAGTAAGAGTTGCCTTGTTCTCCGGTTTTACCAGGTTATCTACAGTGCCGGCAGGCAGCTTACCAAATGCCTCGTTTGTAGGGGCAAATACGGTGAATGGGCCCGCACTTTCCAGTGTCTCTACCAGGCCTGCGGCCTTTACCGCAGCTACCAGCGTAGTGTGGTCTTTAGAATTAACAGCGTTTTCAACGATGTTTTTTGTAGGGTACATAGCCGCACCACCTACCATTACTGTTTTCTGAGCAAAAGAACTCACTGCGCTTCCCGTTATCATAGCTACTGCCATTACAGGGATCAAAAAAATGCGTTTCATAACTGATGTTTTGTTTGGTTAGAAATTGTTTTACCCATTCATTTACGGTGGCTTTTGGATTTTGGATTTGCAGGAAATAAAAAATCTGCACTCATAACATGAGGCAGATTTGCGCATTACCCATTTCAGGCAATATATTATCAGAAATTTTACCTGATTTATAACGGGGAGCCAGAAACCAGCTTCAATACTTTTTCTACATCTTCAGGAGTGTCGATACAGTGGCTCTCGTACCTGGTAACCGCACATTTGATCTTGTAGCCATGCTGCAGCCAGCGTAGCTGCTCCAACGATTCTGCCTGCTCCAGGGTGCCTACAGGCAATTTTGTGATCTGCTCCAGTATATCCCTGCGGTAAGCATACATACCTACATGTCGGTAATACTGAAAATGCTTATGCCATTCATTTTCGTCCACTCCCTTAATAAAGGGTATCACCATCCGGCTAAAGTACAGCGCCTCCATTTTATCATTGAGCACTATCTTCACTTCGCCTTTATCAAAAAGCTCCTCATGCGTATTTACCGGTATCATTTGCGTAGCCAGCTCCACATCACCGCTATTCAGAATAGCCGCTAATTCATCTATTTGCGCAGGGTCTATAAACGGCTCATCACCTTGTATATTGATCACGTATTGGTAATCACCGTTCAACTGTTGCAATGCATCCCAGCAACGATCTGTACCACTGGGATGGTGAGATGCCGTCATCACAGCTTCTCCCCTGAAAGAGCGTACATGCTGCAATATTCGATCATCGTCAGTAGCCACTACAAGTGTTTGCAGGGCAGTACTCTTCGCCGCCTGTTCATACACGCGCTGTATCATGCTTTTGCCTTTGATGTCTATCAGCGACTTGCCCGGGAAACGTGTAGAGCCATACCTCGCGGGGATAATGCCTGCTATCATAGTAGTATTTATTTATAAAAAGCAGGTTCCTTACGGAACCTGCTGTGAACTATTTATATAAACCGGTAACCGTTTATTCAATTAATACCTTTTCAGGTCCTGTATATCCAGCATACCTGCGGGCTTACCGTTGTCGGTAACCAGTATGGTATCGACATTCATTTTCTTAAAGATCGATTCAGCCTCATTGAGCAGCGCACCACCATCTATGCTGATAGGCGTTTTGTACTCCATATCGCCGATCTTCTTATCCAGGATGCTGGTACCATCTTTCTGCAACAAGCGCCTCAGATCACCATCTGTGAACACGCCCTTCAAGCTACCATCTGAATTCACTACAGTGATACAACCAAAACCAAATTCGGTCATCTTCACAATAGCGTCCTTCATATTTGTATCAGCAGTAACCAGCGGATTATTACCGTTGATCGCTTCTTTCACACGCACCGTCATCAGGCGGGTATCAGAAAGGAACTGCTCAGTACCTACTGTAGTAAAGTTGTTGTCTGTCAGGCCTTTCAACACCTTCAACGGTACCGTGATGGTATGCACACCTATGTTGATGGCATTACGAACGTGCTCGGCATGACGCACCGAGCTGAACATGATCTTGGTATCATAACCATAATGATGCACAGCCTCTACACATTGCTCAACAAGTGCAAGGGCATCATGCCCTTGGTCCTGCAGGCGGCCCACCAGCGGGCACACATAAGAAGCGCCTGCGTGCATAGCCATGTAAGCCTGCTGCAAAGTATATACGAGGTGCACATTCACCAGCAGGCCTTCGTTGCGCAGCAATTTGCATGCACGCACACCTTCCAGTGATACGGGTATCTTAAAGACAGTACGCTTCGGGTCCAGGCCCAGGTCCAGTTGGCGGCGGGCTTCCTTTACGACGTCTTCTGCGGTATTGCCCAGCGCTTCTATCTGTAGCACAGGCACCATTTTAGACAGCTTTACGATCATGCCGTCTATGTCTGCAATGCCTTCGCGCTGCATGAAAGTAGGCGTGGTGGTCAAGCCATCCAAAAAGCCCAATTTAAAACCTTCTTCGATCTCCTTGAGGTTTGCCGAATCTAAGTATAACTCCATTTTTCTTTATTGTTTTAATATACGTGTTTTCTAAAAAATTTCTCCGGACCTAAGACTTCTAAATCTGAAAAATAAAAATCATCGAGATCATTGGTCACAATACAATCACATTTGGAATGCAAGGCCGCATAATACTGCATACCATCCTCAAAGTCATGAACCTTTTTATTTTTCAAAGCAGATTCGGCCTCTGCTTTTCCGCAATCAGCTATTTCCATGTGCTGCACCAGGAGGCCTATCTTTCCTTTGGCCAAAACCTGGCCATGTTTTTTTTCTGCAAAATAATACGCAATTGCGAGACAAATGCCTGTAGTTACCAAAGTGGCCTTTTTATCTTCGGTCATGCTGAGTATCCTTGATGTAAATGTGTAATGCGGATATTCCTTATTTAATACCGAAACTAGAATATTTGCATCCAAAAATACCCTCATTTTTTACTATTATAGTATTCTTCTTTTATATTTTTACGTTTACGAGATGTGGTAATATATTCAGCTTCACCCTCCGAAAGCGTTTGCACCCAACTCGCTACTGGTATATCTTCTATATTCTGATAGCCTACAAAGGTTGCCTTACGCAATAGTATCTCCGTAAGCCTACTGAGGCTTATTCCGTTAGCATCAGCATATGCCTTAGATTTTTCTATAATATTTGCATCGAAGCTTAATGTGATCTTAGCGTCCATAACCACAGTTTATACGACAAAATTACAAAATCTATACGTACTGCCAAAAAATGCAAGAAAATTTTACCCCCTATACTTCACTTCTATAGCATGTAATTCGATCAACGGCTTCAAAAACTCCTCAAGGTCATAAACGCTAAGCTGGCTGGCTGCATCGCAAAGTGCTTTTGCAGGCTCTGGGTGCGTCTCAATAAATATACCATCTACGCCTGCGGCCACCCCTGCCTTGCTCAGTACCGGCAAAAACTCCCGTGCCCCACCCTTCGCATCCGCACTTGGAATGCCGTATTTGCGTATAGAGTGAGTTATATCAAAAACCACCGGGTAGCCTATCTGGCCTAAATGATATAAGCTACGAGGATCTACAACGAGGTCATTATAACCCATCGTGTAACCACGTTCTGTAAGAATGATATTGCTGTTACCGGCTTCTTCGCATTTAGCTACCGGGTGCTTCATATTTTCAGGAGCAAGGAACTGGCCGTGTTTGATGTTGATGACCTTTCCTGTTTTAGCGGCAGCCACCATCAGGGTAGACTGCATACATAGGTAAGCGGGTATCTGCAATATATCGCACACCTCGCCTGCCGCTGCGGCCTGGTCGGGGTAATGGATGTCTGTAAGCAGGCTAAAGCCGAATTGCTCTTTTACTTTAGCCAGTATCTTCAGTCCCTTATCAAGTCCGGGGCCATCGTAGTATTTCAGGCTGCTGCGGTTATCCTTCTGAAAAGATGACTTGTAGATGATCGGGATATTGAGCTTTGCGCTCACTTCCTTCAGCTTCTCAGCCGTCTTCATCATTATTGACTCTTCCTCGATCACACAAGGACCCGAGATAAGGAACAGCTCGTCAGCTCCGCAAGTGATGTTGCCTACTTTTATTTTTTTTGCGCTCATAATTCTATTTTGTTTCCTTGCGGAATGCAATTATTTATAATCTCCTATACAGATCCTTTATGGTATCTATTGTTACTTTTTCCTTCCAGTCGGTGCCAATAGCGTGATTCCACATGTGCGGCAGGTTATACGCCACATGCGCCATAGCGGTGATCGTTTCATCACTCCATGTTTTACTAAGGCCTTGTGGTAGCGTCACATTATGCTGCACCAGCATTTGCTTCAGTTCTCTCACACCCTCTCCATAATAGTCTTCGAGGTGTTGAAAAGCCAGGCAATTGGCATAGCAATGCTTCTCACCAAGTATCTTCGACAGGCCATAAGACAGCGCATGACACACACCTACTTCAGAATAAGTAAGGCTAAGCCCACCCATCATAGATGCTACCATCAGTTTATCATCATTCTCCGGAGTTTGCCCGGCATTACCCCCTAGATATATCTCCCGGCACAACTTCAACGACTGATCTGCAAACGCATGGCTATATGCATTGTTCAGTATGCCATTCTCTGATTCTATACAATGGATATAAGTGTCCATCCCCGTGTACAACCATTTATCCACAGGCACCGAAGCGATCAACTCAGGGTCAAGTATCACCTGGTTGAATACAGTCCAGTCGCACTTAAGGCCGAGTTTCTTCACAGGTCCGGTAAGCACTGCTGTCATAGACACCTCAGCTCCTGTGCCCGAAATAGTAGGCACACCTAAGTGATAGATACCTGGTTTCTTGATCAGGTTTAGCCCCTGGTAGAGTTCAGACGAACCCTCGTTTGTAAACATCAGTGATATCGCCTTAGCAATATCCATGATGCTGCCGCCACCGATACCCACTACTCCTGCGGGAATACCTTTCGTGACCATCACCTCATCGCGCAGTGCATCTATCTGCTCAGTAGTAGGCTCGTGCGGGTCCACATCTATGAACCGTACAATATCTTCAGGCTTTGCAGGCAAGCGCTTTTCGAGATCTTTGCCCTTAAAGTAGTTATCCACCACGTACAAAAAGAAACGTGCGTTCTCATTGCGTTTTTGTTCCAGTATGCCTTCCATCTCCGAAAAGCTACCGCGGCCAAAAACCACCTTATCTATGTTCTTAAAATTTTTATGCATTCTGTATGTGTGCGTTTTAAATACTTACTAGGCCATTACCGGCATTGCTTTCTTTGCGCAGGAAGCGATATTATTTGCCAGTGCTTTATATTCCTCGTCAGTCCAGGTGCAGCGGATACCAAAAGAGATCAACCTGCCCACTACTTCCTGCGATTTAGGCAAATGCAGGTTGTTGTAATCCTGCGAAGAGCCAACGAGCTCAACAGGCAGTTTAGCAACAGTACTCATGTTCTTCAGGTGGTCCCACTGGTTGATGAAGTGATACATATTGGTATACCAGTAGTTAAACCCGCCAATACCTGCTTTATTCAGCTCATCAACAGTGCGCTTTGCTGTATCTGTATCAGGCATTAGTAAGTTAAGGAAGGTTGCAGAATCACCTGATGGATCAGGGAGAGTGACAAAAGAAATACCCTCTGTCTGAGACAGTATATCCATCATTGCGTACTTGATCCTCCTGTTGGCTTTTAGTATCTGCGGCACCTTGCGGGTTTGCGCCACGGCTACTGCTGCATGCAGTTCACTGATGCGGTAGTTGAAACCCAGCACATGATGCGGCTCCATACCCCTGTTGTTACCAACGTGGCTATGGCCGTGATCTGAATACGCATCAGCCAGTTTGTAGGTTGCTTCGTCATTCGTTACGAATATCCCGCCCTCACCCGCTGTGGCGATCTTAAAGAAGTCGAAAGAATAGCTACCCGCCTTGCCAAACAATCCTACACAAGTACCCTTGTAAGATGCAGCAAATGCCTGGCCTGCATCTTCTACCAGTATCAGGTTATGATCTTTCACCACTTTCATGATGCCGTCCATATCGGCCATCCCGCCGCACATATGCACGAGGCAGATGCCCCTGGTCTTTGGAGTAATTGCTTTCTTTATACCTTCTGCACTCAGGCACAGTGTTTCATCTATCTCTGCAAATACAGGCACCGCCCCTATAAACAACACAGCCTCTACACTCGCTATAAAAGTAAATGGCGGCACGATCACCTCATCGCCTGCACCTATGCCTGATGAAGCCAGCGCGATGGCAATAGCAGCAGAACCGTTAGATACAGCATGCGCATACTTAGCGCCGGTTATCTTCATGGCTTCAGCCTCAAATTCGCGGGCCTTCCACATACCGTTTCTTTGCTGGTCATGATTATAACGAAACAGCATGCCTGTTTCCATCACATCATTTACTTCTTTGCGTTCTTCTTGTCCGAATAGTTCTGTGCCTGGCATAATTTAAAGATTTTAAGCGTTGCAAAATTACTGTTTATAGATGGAATGAAGTTATAATGGAATACTAAAATACTGCGACTTATGCAGATATTCTATATTTCATGATCTAACTCATCCAATAGCGATTCTATTGAATGTAACCGTAGTGGATTGTCTGCAATAGCCTGGAGGTTTCTATCAATAATATCCTTTTGCCATTGCGGTAAATCATTTGACATGCTATCGTTCTGTATATTGGATGTAAGTTCTATCGGCATAACTCAAAGATAAATAATTTAAGAAGGTGATTGTTTTTATAATTCAGGTGTATTATTTCAACCACCCCTCATTCTCCACCTCGCTCATAATAACTCCCGTCGCCCCTACATGCGCCTGCATAAAACCCTGCAACGATTCACTTATGCCCTTTCTGTAGTCCTCTTGAGTAATCAGTTTTTTCAATACCGCCTTGCATTCCATTGCATCGTCTACCGGGAACATATATTTCAGTGACACCAGTTCCTTAGCCTCCACAAATTTCGTATACACTGGCCCGAATATCACCGGCAACCCAAAAACCGCCGGCTCCAGCACATTATGAATACCCCCCTTCTGAAAACCACCACCTATAAAAGCCAAATTGCCATAAGCAAATAGCCGCGAAAGCATACCAATGTTATTGATGATCAGGATTCTTTTATCGGTGCCGGTAGCTTCCGCATCCAAGGTAGAGAACAGTATCGCTTCATCTCCAAATAGTAGCTGTACCTTTTTAATATGCGGCTCATCTACTTCGTGCGGCGCTATGATCAGTTTCCAATTGGCGGGCAACACATCCATGCATTCCTTCAGCACATCCACGTCACCTGGCCAGGTGCTGCCAGCTATAAGTATGTGGTTATCGCCTTTGAATTGATCTACCAATGGAATAGCTGCGATGTTCGCTGCTATAGCAGCTACCCGGTCGTACCGCGTATCTCCCGAAACCACCACATTACTACTGATACCAATGGTCTGTAGCATTTTCACAGACACCTCGTCCTGCAGAAAGAAAAAGGTAAAGCTGTCCAGCATCTTCCTGAATATACCGCCATACCACCTGAAGAAAACCTGCCCC
This sequence comes from uncultured Bacteroidota bacterium, assembly GCA_903877645.1. Lineage (GTDB taxonomy): Bacteria > Bacteroidota > Bacteroidia > Chitinophagales > Chitinophagaceae > Nemorincola. Next base: position 80,820 of record CAIRES010000011.1, read on the forward strand.
TCCCTGAACGCGCCGGAAACAAGCAGTGTAGGTATACTCTGCTGCTTTAGCTGAATGAGGTAATGATACCAGAACTCATATTTCACAAAGGCTGCCATTATAGGGTTCACAATGCTGATGAACTTTTCAGCATTGCATTTGCTATCATGTGGCAAGTAAAAAACATAGTCGGGCAAGCCGTTCTTCTTGCAAGCCTCATAGCCCGATGGAGAGAAAAATGTTACCACTATCTTATAAACGGGATACTGTTGTTTCAGTGCCTCTATCAGTGGTTTGGCTTGTTCAAATTCCCCCACCGATGAGCAATGGATCCATATCCTCTTTTCGCCGGGCCTGAGCGCTTCCTTTATTTTCTGCTCCCAGTCTGCCCTGCCGGTCACCCATTTTTCAGCCTTTGGGTTGAATAGGGCTGACACCCGCACCGCAAAAGCATATAACGACAAAAAGAGATCGTATAGAAATAACAAGATAAATGATCATTAAGTGAACAATGCTAACGCTATAGCCTTCCCTTTTCGTACTGCACTTCTTTAAAATAGGCCACATCTTTCAGCAACGCGCTACGCTTTACGAGGCGCGTTATGGCAGCTTTCAATGACGATATGGGCGATAGTATAAAGATAGCTACCAACAGCAGATTCTTAAACAACAACACCCTGCCTGCCCTGTTAGGGTCGCCGGGGCCGCCTTTTTCCCGTATGAATTTTGCCCACTTCCTGAAATTCCTAATACCTGTCTGCTCCAGCACCACAAGGCCTGTATTCAATTGCACAGCCCCTACCGATAGCAGGTCGCGGTGCAGGTCTATAAGGTTATCCTGTTGCAGATGCTTGTAAATAACCGGGGCAAAACGATTGGCCTGCTGTATATCCACATCCTGCACACCTGCCGCGGGCAGCATACCTGATGCCGCCTTCTGGCCTTTGAAGGACCAGCGGATCACAGTGAGTAATGATATAAGATTCGTATTGGTATCTGTAAGCACTATGTTGCCTACCAGGCGCGCTCCTGCGTCTTGCAGGTAGCCCTTTACTTTCTCCTGTGCGTGCAGCCACATATTGCGGCAGCCCACTACTGTGATGACCGGGGTATCCTTAAATACTTTGGTGTCCGCACTTTGCAGGAAAGCCGTCGTAGGCTGAGATGGGTTGAGAAACCAGGGCTGGTAACCAAAAATAATGAGATCGTATTTTGTATTGACAATATTTTCAGGAATGTGCTTCACCGGCACCGGCAGGTGTTCCACCGTTTCAGGCATCGCATCAAAGAACTGTAAAGCTGTCCATGGAAAAGGGAAAGGTGTTACGGGCTGTATTGGCGCATAATCTATGTCCACCTGATCCGTTATCCCGGAAACCACACTATCCAGTATCTGGCGTAGCTGTCCCGTCTGCGTATAGTAAAGTACCAGTATGCGTGGTTTCATAGTTCAAAGTTAAACTACTATGGTGAAGAAGTTAGACAACAGTGAGGTACATATAGGAATAGATAAACCGCGCACTCTCCGGTACCATCACCAGTATGCGGTCTCCTTTCTTCAGCCTGTTGCCGTTAAACAGCTCTTCGAGCATCAGGTAGGGCGAGGCGCTGCCCACATTGCCTACGCGGGTCAGATTGTAGAACCACTTTTCTTCAGGCAGGTGCATTCCTACCTTGCCCATATAGTCCATCATCTCTTTCTTAAAGAATTCGCTGGACATGTGCGGCAAATAATAGTCTATCTTATCTGCCGTCAGGCCATGTTTCTGCATGAGGGTAGCAAGATAGTCACCCCCCTTTTTTATAATATTTTCACCGAGCAGGCGCGTATCCTGCTTCAGCGCAAAAACGCTTTTCTCATTGTGGTCGCTCACAGGCATATCATTCCAGCCGGTAAGCGAGCCATCCTCATTTTTTATCGCGCCGGAATACATACAGGTTTCCAGTTCATTGGCAAAGGAGGTCATTTCTATCCACTCTATTTTCAACGAAAGGCCGGTATCATTTGGCTTTTCCTGTAGCAAGGCCGCTCCTGCGCCATCACTCAGCATCCATCTGAGAAAATCTTTTTCAAACGCCAGTATCGGGTTGGCTGTCATCTGTTCCAGCTTATCCGCCTCAGCCTGGAAGCGGGAAGCCTGCATCCATGCAGATAAACGCTCGGAGCCGCAGCCCACCGCTGTATCTACCATGCCCGCTGCTACCGACATGTACGCAAACTTCAACGCCTGCATACTGCTGCAGCACGAGCCTGAGCCCGTCATCACCTCTATATTGCCCACGCCCAACTCACCATGCACCATAGAGCCATGCCCCGGCAATACCTGCTCGGGCGACGTTGTGCCTGTAGCCAGTAATTGTAACCTGCTTATAGGCATCTGCTCGTCAAATAAACCTTTTATGGCAAGCGCTGCGAGCTCAGGGTTAGAATGTGTCTTTTTTCCGTCTTTAATGGCGTAATAGCGTGTTTTGATACCATTATTCCTCAAAACAAGCTGCCTGGCGCGCGAAGGCCTACCATTGACCATGCCCAGAAAACCTTCCATCTCTTCGTTGGATACCGGCTCATTGGGCAAATATTTCGATAATCTTGTAATGTAAACTGGCCTCACTTATGCTTTAATTATTTTGGGGTGTGCAAAGGTAAATCATTATTAATAATGCAGTGTGTGCAGCAATGAATAAAAACATTAGATATAACGATATTTAACAATGCCACGCAGGGTAAAATCAGGTGTAATATACTATGCATCAATCAACTCTGATACACTACCTCCGCTACCGATAAGATTTCTACAAAAATTAAGCCAACAGCCCCGATCTCATAACCGCATAACATCGCAGTAGGGGCCGGGCTTGCCCTTGCCCTATTACCAAACACTATTGTCATAAAATCTTATTCGTGGGGAAACCCTGAATAAGTAAAAAAAGTATCTTTAGTGCACTTTGTATAGCATTTAAAACAGAAGGTAACGACACAGATAGCTGTACCAATGATAATGTAAATATGTAATCAGCCGGTTAGGTGGTAATTAACGCTTTGCGATTTTAGTCGGTGGATTGAAATCACTCATCTTGATTGCTGGATAAGTTAAAATTCCACTATCGGCTTTAAACAAACAGAAGGGAATTGCTTACACTACTATTTTAATCACGGTCTATTATACAGTTCACTTCGTAATAAGTAAGGAGATGGGAGATATACTCGGAATGCTTTTTATAAGAGGAATAATCAGATCGGTTGGCTTATGCACCAGATTTTTCTGGTTTCAGGCTATTGGCCATAAGAGGACTTTAAAATCTTTGTCCAATAGTGTAAAAGACGATTATAAAGACATGGGGAAAGCGATTGGTCAAGATTTTTGCAATGCCGCTGTCGGTGCTGTGATGTCTTTTCTCATCACGCTAATGATCTTGTATATTTTTGTAAGATAAACCCCACTGCTCACTGACTCGTCCCCACTGGCGCGGATTGGCGCGTGGCTTCCCGCATATCCAACCCGTGTTTCCCCAATCTCCACTGCCCACTGGCTCGGGTTTGCCGCGTGGCTCCCCGCATATCTAACCCGAGTTCCGACAATCTCCACGGCTTGCAATCGCTAAATACACCATTCAGCAATTAAATTTATCTTTGCTGCATTATGAGTAAGGAGATCGTAGTGAGCGGCATTCGCTCTACAGGGCATTTGCACCTCGGCAATTATTTTGGCGCTATACAGAACTATGTAAAGATGCAGGATGAGTATAACTGCTATTTTTTCGTGGCAGATTATCATGCCCTCACCACGCACCCCGACCCCAAGGAACTCAAAACGAACGTATTCCGTGTGCTCTCCGAGAACATAGCCAGCGGCCTGGACCCTGAAAAGGTGGCCCTCTATGCCCAGAGCGATGTGCCCGAGATACCCGAGCTATACCTGATGCTGAACATGATCGCCTACAAGGGCGAACTGGAGAAGGTGCCTACGTTCAAAGATAAAGTGCGCCTGCAACCCGAGAATGTGAACGCCGGCCTGCTCACCTACCCCGTGCTGATGGCTGCCGATATTCTCATACATAAAGGCGCAAAAGTGCCTGTGGGCAAAGACCAGGAGCAACACCTGGAGATGGCCCGCAACTTTGCCCAGCGCTTCAATACCCGCTATGGCGACTATTTCCCCGAGCCACAGGTATTCAGGTTCAACAACGATACCGTAAAGATCATGAGCCTGGATGGCACCGGTAAAATGAGCAAGAGCGAGAACATCAACGCAACCATCTACCTGAGCGATGATGACTACACCATCCGCAAAAAAATAGCTAAGGCAAAGACCGACGCAGGCCCTGTGGAAGGACAGCCTATGCCGGATTTCATACAGAACCTCTTCACGCTGCTGAGTATAACCGGATCGCCGGAGACAGCGCAGCCCTACATCAACGCTTATAATGGCGGCAGCATACGCTATGGCGATATGAAGAAGCAACTGGCCGAAGATGTGGTATCCTTTGTGCGCCCTATACGCGAGCGCTCTATAGAACTGCAAAAAGATGAGGCTGCCCTCCGCAAGATACTGAAGGACGGTGGCGAAAAAGCCCGCGCAAGCGCCTCGGCCGTCATAAGTGGAGCAAGGAAGCTGATAGGCATTAGTTATTACTAAACCCACCCTATCGGAGGGGTTTACAGCCTATATCTTTCTTAAATTTACTTTTACAACTTTTAATTACTATTTTTCCACTGCCCGCACTCGTGAAGGGGGGCGTGCAATACTGTTTAGACATCAAATTATGTACAAAACAATGGGGATAACTGCGCGATATTTTCTACCACATAGGCACATAGATCACATAGATCTATGTTGCCTGCACTCATAACACTAAGTACACATAGGCCGCTTACTTGCGCCTATGTGACCTATGTGCCTATGTGGTGGCATTGAATAGCACGGGCTTTTTTACTTTTTTATTTTTACTTTTTTATTTTTCAAGATGCCACCAAAAAATACCATCAAACATATAGCCGTTGCCGGCAACATCGGCTCCGGCAAAACCACGCTTACCGGCATGCTCGCCAAGCAATACAAGTGGACCCCGCATTTTGAAGATGTGGAACACAACCCATACCTGGTTGATTTTTATGAAGACATGCCCCGCTGGTCCTTCAACCTGCAGATATACTTTCTCAATAACCGCATCAAGAACCTCATAGAAATAAGGAATGGTAAAACCAGTGTGATACAGGACCGCACTATTTATGAAGATGCCTGCATCTTCGCTCCCAACCTGTTTGATATGGGCCTGATGACCAAGCGCGACTACGAGAACTACACCTCCTTCTTTCACAACCTCAAAACACTCATCAAGCCACCCGATCTGCTCATCTACCTCAGGGCTTCCATACCTGCACTGGTAGACCAGATACAGAAACGCGGCAGGGAATACGAAGAGAATATCAGGCTCGATTATCTGAAACGGCTCAACGGATTTTACAACAAATGGATCGACAGCTATACCGATGGCCCCCTGCTCATCATTGATGTAGACAACTGCAACTTTGCCGATAAGGAAGAAGACCTCGCCGATGTAGTGCGCAAAATAGACGCGCAGTTGCATGGCTTATTTTGATCAGCTTCAGCTATATACTATCCTATGAAGATTGCCAGGCTCATGCTCACCATCATCTCCCTGTTACTGCCTGCGCTGCTGCTTGCAGGCGTATTCAAAGGCAAAGTAACAGATGAAAAAGGGCAAAGACTTGCCTATGCCACTATTTATATGCAGGGTACCACTACTGGCACCAATGCCAATGGCAATGGCGACTTCGAGCTCACCCTTGCTCCGGGCCTTTACAAGGCAGTATGCCAATATGTAGGTTACCGCCAGGCCACCTTCAATCTTTCTGTCACCGACGATGAGGCCATTGAGCACACCTTTGTATTAAAGGAAGACAATACTGAAATGAAGGAAATAGTGGTGCATGCCAATGACGAAGACCCTGCCTATGGCATCATCCGCAGGGCCATCAAAAAAAGAAAATTCCACCTCGACCAGGTCACATCACTACAGACTTCCATTTATCTCAAAGGTGTAGTACGTTCGCGCAAGATGCCCACCAGGTTCATGGGCAAAAACGTTACAGACGAAACTGACATTGTAGATAGCGTAGGTAAGGGTGTACTATTCCTTACCGAAGAAGACGCAGACTACTACAGCAATGAAAAGCAACATAAGACCATTATCCACTCCGTGCACCAGAGCGGCGACCCCAACGGGCTGGGCTTCTCCCAGTTCCCTGATGTCATCACCTTTTACGACAACAACGTTAATATCTTCGGCAAAGATGCGCGCGGCTTCATTTCCCCCATCAGCGAAAATGCGCTCAGCTATTACAAATACAAACTCCTTGGCCAGTTCACCGAGCAGGGCAATACCATCTACAAGATACAGGTAAAGCAAAAAAGGGCTTACGAACCCTGCTTCAATGGCACTATTTACATTGTGGACGAAGACTACGCCATATACGGTCTCAATATGGTGCTGGCCAAGCAATCGGGCATGGATATGTTTGATACCTTAAAAATAGACCAGGTATTTCTGCCGCTCAAAAAAGACACATGGGTAGCCAAGAGCCAGGTACTGTACTTCACTGTCAACCTGTTGGGCTTCGATATTACCGCCAATGGTGTGACGGTATACAACAACCAGAAAGTTAATGAACCCATCCCCGATTCTGTCTTCGCAAACCATATCGTCAGCACGTACGATAAGACGGCCAACAAAAAAGACACCTCCTACTGGAACAACCGTCCCATACCCCTCGAAAAAGACGAGCACAGGGATTTTGTAGCCAAAGACAGCCTGCACCAGCGCGTCACCAGCCCTGAGTTTGTGGATTCCATGAGAAGGAGAGGAAACAAATTCCACCCCTTCGGCATGATCATGACCGGCTATACGTTCAATGCAAAGGAGTACAAAAATACCTTCAGCATCAACCCCATATTCCTGAGCCTGTCGCAGGACAATATACTCAACTACAACATTGTCGAGGGCTTCAACGTTGCGCCAAAGATCAGTTGGCGCCACATGCTCGATACGGGAAAATATCTCTTTGCCGATGTGGCTGCGCGCTACGGCTTCAGCAATCATCACTTTAATTCAATAGCCCGGCTATATACTGTCCGCCGCGACAGGTCGTTCCTCAACCGATCATGGATGTATGGCGTGGAAGGCGGCAAGTATGTTTTTCAATACGACCCCGACAATCCGGTGCTCACCTGGTTCAATACCTATGCCGCATTGTTTTACAGGCAAAACGACCTGAAGATATATGAGCGCACTGAGGGCAGCGCCTTCCTGGCTCGTAACTATGGCAATGGCCTCAACTGGTATGTAAGCGCCTCCTACCAGCACAGGTTACCATTGGAGAACACCAGCAACTACACCTTCTTCCCCGGCAACATGGAAGGCTATGCCTCTAATACCCCGCCACACCTGTTACAAACAGCCACCGCATGGGGCATAAATGATGCCGCGCTCGTATTTGCATCCATCTCCTACAAGCCGGGCTATACCTATACCCAGTACCCTGACTATAAAGTAGCCAATGGCAGCAGCAGCACCTGGCCGCGCTTCACACTTACTTACGATAAGGGTATCTCTGGCATTTTCAACAGCGTCTCCAACTTCGACAAATGGAAATTCAATATCCAGGACGATGTACGTTTGCGCCTGTTCGGGGTGGTCAAGTACAACCTCGCAGTTGGAGGATTTCTTAACAGCAACTATGTCTCCATCCCCGATCTAATGCACCTGTATGGCAATCGCGGTATCGGGTATGCATCACCTTACCTGGAGAGTTTTCAGTTCGCACAGTATTATGAGTTCAGCAATAAGGAACCCTTTTATGGCGAGGCACACGTGGAGTACCACCTCAAAGGATTGCTGAGCAACAAGATACCCCTGCTGCGCCAGGCGCGCTGGTACCTGCTCTTCGGGGGCAATGCCTTCTATGCCCGTCCAAACGATTATTATACCGAGGCATTTGTAGGAATCGACAACATCGGATGGAAACTCTTCCGCTTTCTCCGCATAGACTTTGTGCAATCGTGGGACAGCAACAGGGGTACAAACTCAGGTATCCGTTTCGGCCTTACGATACCCGGCATATCTACTGCCAAAAACAACCCAACCAGAGGTGAATGGTGATCACACTGACGACTAGCGACTAATCCCCCATCTTCTTACCGCTCAGCCATTCTTCCATGTGGCGTGGGTCCATGTGGTAGTAGTCGCTGTGGTATTCTGCTACACCATTGTTCATCCAGAAGATAGCCGGCACACCGGGTCCTGCCATCTTCATGAAGTCATTGGTATGCCTGAAGTACAGGTAGGGTATGTCGGCGGTGTGCGTCACATCAAAGAACTCTTTTTTATACGCATCCGGCCCGTCAAGTATCATGTAGATAGGTATATCCGGGTGCTGGCTGTGTATCACATGCAGCAGGTAGGCCGCCTTGCGGCAATGCGGGCAGGTGAGGCTCATGAAGGCTACTATATGCTTGCCCGTCCTCAGGTCCATAGGTGGCGCGGGTGTGTAGTTATACAATGGGCTTAGATCCACAGCTTCCTTTGCCTTCGCAGGGGCTGTGCTGGTGTATATTGGATTCACTACAAACGGCATACTAAACGCTGCAAACCCCAGCAACAATACTACATACTCCTGCCGTTTATAAGGTTGCACCGGGTATATGAACATCAGCAATACCGTCACCCCTATCATGATCAGGTTCTTGATAATAGCGGCCAGCGGCGTCATAGATACGTTGTTGCCAAAGCAGCCGCAGTTGCCGGTATTGCCCTGTTTCAGTATCACCAGCAGCAGGTAAATGATGAAGCCCGATAGCACCGCGATAACCAGCGGATAAGTGAACCGCCGCAGAAAAATATGGAACAGCAGCAGCAAACCAAGTAATATCTCAAACCCCACCATGAGCCGGGCAATGATACCGGCTGCAAAAATACTGTTGATGCCCAGATCGAGGAAGGTCCATTGAAAACTATCGAAAGCATTATCCGATTTTTGTGTCTCTGCCACCACTACCGGCATAAAGCTCATTGGGAAACCTTTGTGGGCTGCCTTTGCTGATGCAGATATATTGCCCTGCAATTCTATACCCGACTTACTGTATGCCGAATAAAAGAAAGTAGCAGCCATAGCCACCAGCAATATAGCGCCTATAGTGCGCTTGATATAAAATGCGGTATTGCGGGAGGTAGTAGTGGTGGTGTCCATAATAATAATACCCCCAAAAGTAGGGCATTACATTTTTATACCCACACTATAGCAGTGGTAAAATTTTATTAATAAATGTAGCAGGTCTCTACGGTCTTGATGCCGTTATTGGTATAACTGGCCGATTCCTTCTCGCATTTGCTCTTTGCTCCCGACTTGGAATCCTTTACCTGGTACTCCTGGCTGGAGCTGTCCGGCAAGCCGGGATAGCCTGTATAAACAATATCGCAATGGCAGGTATAGTTCTTTACACATGAGCTCATGCTCAGCAATATCGCAAACGTGGCAACAACCATTAAAGACAGGCGTAATTTCATGTATATCACTTATTTGATGGTGAAGTTACTGATATGCTTTTAAAAATCAAAATAACCGGCAATATCCCCGTTATTCATTATAAAGACCGGCACTATGCACCGGTCTTTATATATGAATATTGCTTTCGCTCTTATCGTTTGGTCAGGGGCTTCGTAGCCAGCGTACTACCGGTGGCATCTTTTACCAGCACCATGTACACACCCGCCGGCATACCAGCCATATTGAGGATGGTGGCGCCCTGCGCTGCCGTAGCTGTTAATAGCTGCCTGCCGGTCACATCATATAATGTGTAGCTGTCGCCCTTCATCATACCATTGATGTTCACGAGATCAGATGCCGGATTAGGATACACAACTATGTTGCGGGTATTCCCGATATTATGTGCGCCCAATGTGCCGATAACAATGATGCCCGAGTCTATCAGCGAGCTGTCCAATACCGTATCTATCACACTTGATTTGAAGGAATAGCCAAAATCAAGGTCCAGACTATCGCCGGGGCCCGGGCCCAGTTCCAATTTAAAAATAAGGCCAATGCCATAGTTGCCTGTAAGCGTATCGCTGTATTGGTAAGCTGCATCGCCGGCCCATATTGATGCCAGTGAGCTTGGCCCTGCCAGTGTAGAATCTTTTATGATAAAGCATTTCGCCCTTGGGTCCCTGGTGCCCAGCGCCACATACGCATTAGTATCACTGGTGCCGGTGGCAGATACCACTACAAGGCCATCGGCATTAGGCAATTGATGTTCTATCTTATTGAGGTTGGCAGGGTTGCCGGATGTTGCCTCATCGGTATGCGGATTGATACTGCGCAAATAGTAGAAAGAGCCGGTAGCAGCGCTGGCCGTATTTCTGAAGCCCACATGCACCCGCAGGTACAGCGTAGCCACATCTATCGTAGTGGTTTGGGTGATAGCCAGGCTATCTGTGCCACCATTGAACTGGCCTGCCCATGCGCCCTGCTGTATACCACCACCTGCTGTATAAGCAGTGCTGGCGCCGGTAAGCGGCCCTGTATAGCCCGACGGGCCGAGGTAATAATTGTAAGAGTATGCCGTAGCATCAGTGGTCGAATCTTCTATCGCCCAGCCCTCGCGCGGGTTGTCGCGCATTACATAGTCGCCGTAATAGGGCGGCGTACCGGTGCTCCAGCCATCCCTGCCGGCATCTACCACAAAGCCCAGCTCCTGCACCACATAAAAAGTAGTACCGCCACAGTCGCTCCACATCGTATCAGCCGTAGTAGGATGATAACCTGCAGGCGCAGCAAAGCTGGTGCCGAATGCCCCATTATTATTAATGCCTATCTCCATAAAATTGCCCTGCAAAAACACATTGCAATCCACAAGCTGTGCCTGTGTATGTGCCGCAGGCAATAGCAATGCGGCAGCAGTAAATATTTTAAGTAAAGCAGTTTTGTTCATAAACACGTTTTAAAAATGAGCAGTGATACGTAAAGATAATAATAATAGCTATAAAATCACCAAATAATGAAAAATTGTTTTTGTTTATCCTTTTTACCTGAAAAGCCAAATATGGCATCGCCGTAGGGAACTGCCCGGCAACCACCAAAGCATGAATAAAAGGTGTACTCCCTGCCTTATGCACTTTTGGGAAACACACTACTACAGATAAAATAGGAGGCTACTTCATCACACCCGTTATATCATTCACATGCAGCTTTATGGTACATCCCTTGCCGGGCTGGGCATCTATATCCAGTATGCCGTTGAGCAGGTGTGTGCGCTGCATCATGTTAAAGAAACCTATGCCATCCGTTCTATGTACCTCGCTTTTGTCAAACCCATCGCCATTATCGGTTATCTCCATGGTCAGTACATCGGCATCGTACAGCAGGGTTATCACTAAAGTCTGCGCCCGCGCATGTTTCAGCACATTGTGTATGGCTTCCTGCGCTATACGGTATATCAGCAGCTCTTTCTCGGGCAGCAGCGCGTATTGCGCTCCGCCTATCTTCAGCTCACAATGCTGCCCCAGGGTGGCCTCTATAAATTCAAGTTCCTCCCGCAGCGTATCGGCCAGGCCTTTGCGGGCTATGTACTCGCTGTTCATGGTGTGGCTCAGGCTGCGCACATCCCACATCAGTCGATGCAGTATAGTGGCCGATGAGGCGACCAGGGCTGCGCGCGCAGTGTCTGTGCGCGCGGCAGAGATGGCGTCCAGGTTGGTTTTTAAATGGCCCAGGAAGGGAGAAATATTGGCTTGCAGGTCTTTGGAAATATCTCTCATGATCACCTCATGCTCTTCTATGCGTATCCCCAGTATCTTGCTTTGGTGCTCATAGATCATTTTGCTCTTCTCTATTTCATACCGGTTCTGCTTGGCCTTGTGTATGAGCAGGTAGGCCACAATAAAAAGGATAAGCAGCACCAGCAATATGGTGCCGGCAATAAACACCGGTATCACGTTTATATCAGTCATTGCTTCCCTGCATTTTTGGGTAAAAGATGTATACGCACGCCATGGCGGTGTATGATACCATAGAGGCTATGACTCTAGCTGCATTATCCATATCCACATAACTGGGATACTTCACATTGATGTATTCATACAGCCCCCACTGAATAAATGTAAGCGACCAGAAAAAACTTATGATAGCCGCAAACCAGAAGTGATGGTACTTATATAGCCGCAACTGGCCATACAGCAAAAACATACGCGCAAAAAAGAACAGCGACATCCCGATAAAGCTGATGGCCTCGAAAATAAGAAAATAAGTATTCAAGCGAAAAAGCCCCTGAACATATACAATATTGCAGACGCCAAGCACTAAGCCTATGCCTGCCAGGTGATACCCAATGTTCTTTGGCCTGAACACATCAATGATGTTATTGAAGTACACACACATAAACACAAACTCTACCAGGCCGTATATGGCATATACCGGCATATTGTTGTGATATACACGCCCGGCTATCCTGGCCACAAGCTCACAAAGTACAGACACCCATATATACACTGTAAAAATGCGCGCCGCGTGATCTAATATCTTATATCTATAAACAGACACCCCCGCGGCAAACAACAAGATCACTTCGTAAAAATAAAGCATGCTATTTTTTTTGCGGCGGTTGGGGTTGCTGAATCAGCACGTTACTGGCTGCGCTACCGCCCCTCGCACAATTGGACGGGCATGGCTCGGCATGATCCATTACCATATTCACGGCCGACTGTGGCGCATGGTAATAAACGTAATTGTTCATGGAATCATAACAGGCTATGATGACGGTGAGTGCGCCGGTCTGGTAACCGCAATACTGGTTGCCGCCACCCGCATTGATATATTCGAGGGTATGGCCAAACATGAGCTTTATTTTCTTCACATTGGTGTTAGCAAGGTAAGCCCTCATCGTATCAGCATCAACGGTAAGGCAATCGAGGTCAGTGTCATTCTGCTGGTAGTTGATACTGGTGAGATAGCTCAGTATCATCTTATTGGCAGAATCTGCCGGTATAAATGCCGAATTGCCATAAGGCACTTTGGGCGGCGGCGCTTTGAATGGTGGTTTGGGACAGTGGTTATCGCAATGGCAGGCCGTCAGCAGCATCGCTGCTGCGGCAATGAGAAAATACATTTTTTTCATGGCAGTATATTGTGTGAGTTATTGAGGCGGCAAGTTAGCAAAAAGGTTCCTATAAATTGAAACAGATGTACAACAAAATGAGCCGCAGAATGATCTGCGGCTCATAAAAAATCTATTGCAAAGATCATTACATTTTCCTTACAGATACCCTTGCCTTTACATTGCCATTGGCATCAGCAACTACCATGAGGTAAGCGCCCGATGGTACATTGTTGTAATTGAAAGAACTAATGCGCTGGCCACCTGCAGTCCAGTTCTGGCCCATATTACGGCCCACCATATCGTAGAGGGTTACATGATCGCCCGCTGTGAGGCCGGTTACATTGATGATGTCTTTTGATGGGTTGGGGTACACCTTTACATCAGCAACTGTGTTGATGTTTTTGATGTTCAGGCTGGGTACTGTGCCGGTGCCGGTAGCAGCGCCGCCATGAGCCACAGCAGAGTCCACCGCATCGGCGCTGAAAGCGTAGAAGTAAGTGAAAGTAGCAGTGTTGGCAGGATGCCGGGCCACCACCGATGTGGTACGCGCTACGCTATCACCGGCGCTATCTACAGTAGCGAGATGCGCAATATGGATTACTATACCTATCCCAATATCGCCGGGATGATCGGTGCCTACATCATAATAAGAACTACCAGCCGCAGACCCATATTCATCATAGAAATCGGCAAGGTTCGTACCAGGGAATATTGGCCACAAAGTATAAACGAATGCTCTTGACGCTGTATCAGTAGTGCCAAGTGTGAGCGGAGGATGCGTAGAACTTTGGCCGGTAGCAGTAACTGCTGATATACCTAATGTATCCGGGTTCTGGTTATTGACTACATTATCCGTATTAAAACTACCACCGGTCCATGTTTCATCATTATCCGGATCAAGCGAACGGACATAATAAATATCATTTAACGGTGCTGTACCCGTGTTTGTGAGCGTCACCTGTACAGTGAAATACAGACTGTTTGTATCCAGTGTAGTTGTCTGGGTAATCACAACGCTATCAAAAGAACCTTGCCACGTCCCAGACACGGTAGAACCTACAGCATTGTAAGAAATGTTCCTTCATAAGGTTGAGCCTGAAGTCGAATTACCTTCGCAATATTCCCTGGTACTTAATTGCAAATTCCAACCCTCATATGGGGAACCAGGCAAAAAGTAATCGCCCATGTAATGTGAACCGGAACTTGTACTCCATCCGGTCATTAACGGATCAGCGACGAAGCCGATCTCATTAGGATATACGCAAACGTCACAATGAGGATGGTAGCCAACAGGGGCTGCAGTATCTGATCCATAATAACCAGCATTACCTATACCAATTTCTACATACTTTCCTTTCAGGAAAACATTAGTCCCTACCAATTGTGCATTAGAAGCAAAAGAGGCAAAAAGGCCGGCAAAAATTAATGCTACTTTAAATAGTCTTTGAAGTTTCATAAGAATCATTTTATTAATTGACAATTCTCTTTCTCTAAATTAAAAGAGGAGTTGCAGGTAGCTTCACATGCAACTCCTTTAAATGATAGTTGCAGTATATTACATCTTCCTCACAGATACCCTGGCTTTTACATTGCGATTGGCATCTGATACGATGAGCAGGTATGCGCCTGATGGCACATTGCTGTAGCTGAAGGTATTTATTTTCTGGCTGCCAACATTCCAGTTTTGCTGCATGTTCCGGCCTACCATGTCGTAGAGCGATATATGGTCACCGACGGTAAGACCTGATACGTTGATGATGTCTTTTGATGGGTTGGGGTAGACCTTTACATCAGCAACTGTGTTGATGTTTTTGATGTTCAGGCTGGGCACTGTGCCGGGGGTATTTGCGGCAGCTATTGCCGAGTCGACCGCATCTGCGCTGAATGCAGTAAAATAATGGAAAGTAGCGCTATTGGCCGGATGGCGGGCCACTGTTGATGTGGTGCGCATTACACTGTCGGCAGCGCTGTCTACGGTAGCCAGGTGCGGGATGTACATGGTAAGGCCGATGGCAATATCAGACACATGCGGGATAGCTTCGCCATAATAAGTAGAGCCCCCAGAATAGGTCTCATTATAAACCGTAGCAAGATCTACTGTAGAATCCATAGGCCAACTGCTGTAGATGATAGCCCTTGATGCAGAATCAGTAGTACCCATAGCCATATACTGTACACGTGAGCCTGTGCTTGAAGCAGACACAACAGATGTAAGAACGGAATCAGGGTTCTGGTGTTCTATCAGGTTGCTGGTCACAAAAGAACCACCCAGCCATGTTTCGTCATTGTCCGGGTCCACGCTCCTGAAATAATAGAGATCATTCTGCGGCGTAGTAGCAAGGTTGGTCACTGTGACGTTTGTTGTAAAATAAAGGCTGTTGGTATCAAGCGAGGTGGTTTGTGTGATCGCCACGCTATCGAAAGTGCCCTGCCAAATACCAATAACGCTGGAGCCGCTTGTAGTGTACGAAGTGTTGGCACCTACAGCACCTGAAGGAAATCCATTGATTCCACGAACACGATGGCCATTTACCTGCAACTCCCACCCTTCAAAAGGTGAGCCGGGCAGAAAGTAATCGCCGTTGTAAGTAGTCCAACTGGTCATAGCAGGATCAGCAACAAAGCCAATGCCGTTGGTAACACTGCATCCTGCGCAATGCGGGTTGTAGCCGGCAGGAGCTGAGCTATCGGAGCCATAGTAGCCTAATGCGCCGATACCGACCTCTACATATTTACCTTTCAGGAAAATATCGGAGCCCACCATCTGGGCATTTGCCCGGGCGGCCGTAAAGAACACACCACTGAGCAAAGAGAGTTTAAGTAAAGTTTTACAATTCATAAGTTTTGGTTTTTTACTAAATTACTACCCAATCCTTATAAAAAAACTAATTCCAAAACTATTTTTATAAAATAATTAATAATATTAATTGGTGGTTAAATAAAATACCCAAAAAGAGAGAACAGATCGGCTCAAAGAAGCAATTCACCCGTTATTTCCTCTTGATAATAAGATCGTGCGTGATGACGTGGTTGCTTTCATGCCCGGCCCGGTCGGTGACGTAGAATTCATAATGGAAAGTATCGCGCGTTGGGTGGAGCGTATCTGTGCGGGGTGTGGGCTGTGGTATGGGATAAAACAGGACACTACCCTGCAGGCCTTTCTTAGGATCTTCGATGCTGGGGTCGATAGCAGGAAAATCGGCACGCAAAAAGCCGCCGCCGGGGTAGCGGCTATCGAGGTAAAATATGCCGGATGCAGGGGCATTGCCTATATCACCGTCGCCATCGGTGAGGTTGAAGTCGAGCAGCACGGTATCGAGGTTCACCCGCATAGAATCCATAGGAAGGAAGGCATTAAGCGATATCTGTGGTATCTTTGACACCGAGTTTTTGGCGCATCCGCAAAACAATAAGCTCATCAGCAGGAAAGCTGCTATATACCGCATCATATAATCAAAGTTAATAAAAGTGTTGTACAATCCATCGTTAATAAATACTGAAAACCTGCTAAAGGCAGATACAACCAATTTTGAAGCGCTGGCTTTGGAGGTGTTCAGGTACCAACATGCCCGCAACACGCTGTATCAGGATTATTGTACCGCATTACACATCAACGCAGCAACGGTGCCTAATATTGCAGGCATACCGTTTCTGCCTATATCTTTTTTCAAAACGCACAGGATTGAGTGCGCTCCTGCCGGAGAGCCAGCGCTGATATTTGAGAGTAGTGGCACCACCGGTGAAACGCCCTCGCGCCACTATGTGCAGGATGCGGGCATTTATGAGGCATCACTATTGCATGGCTTCGAGCAGTTTTATGGCAATGTACAGGACTATACCATACTGGCGTTGCTACCCTCTTACCTGGAGCGCAAGAATGCCTCGCTGGTGCATATGGCCAAAACGCTGATGGCTCGCAGCGGCAGGCCCGATAATGGCTTTTACATTAATGAGTGGGAGCAACTGCAAGCAACTCTCTCCCGGCTGGAGCTACAGGGGCAAAAGACATTGCTGCTGGGGGTGACGTTCGCACTGCTTGACTTTGCAGATGCCTTCCCGATGCCATTGCAGCACACTATAGTGATGGAAACAGGCGGTATGAAGGGCCGTAGGGAAGAGCTAACCCGCGGAGAAGTACACGATATTCTTAAAAAGCAATTCGGGCTGGCAGTGGTGCATTCGGAATACGGAATGACGGAGTTGCTGTCGCAAGCCTATGCAGTGCAGAATGGTGTCTTCAAATGCACTAACACCATGCGTGTACTGGTACGCGATATCAATGATCCGCTGGACGTGCAAACAAGTGGCACCGGCTGCATCAATGTCATAGACCTGGCCAATGTGCATTCGTGCTCATTCATTGCCACGGAGGATATTGCTACGTTAGCCCCGGATGGCACTTTTGAGGTGCTGGGGCGTATGGACCACAGCGCACTGAGGGGGTGCAGCCTGATGGTGGTGTAAAGAATTCCTCTTTACTTCTTCATATTCTTATCCAGCTCTTTGTCGAACCAGTCCTTCTTGTTTTGCTCGGCGGCTTCCAGTTCTTTGAGCATCCTGGCCTTGGCCACTTTCAGGTCTTCTTCAGGCAGTTCTTTCTGCTCCTTCGGGAGCCTGAATTCGGGCAGCTTTTTTACTATTCGTTTTCTTGCAGACATACTGTTTATTTAGGTTAAAGACCGGGACATCAAAATTAACGAAAATAACCGTGCCGTCAATCTCACAGATCGTTTGTATTTTTAGCGTGTGATGGATTTTCAACCCGCAATAGATGGAAGACCTTTATTATGTAGAATCGATAAAGGGTGAGCTGCTGGACAGATTACTGGAGCGGGGCTATTACCGGATGGGCAGGTTTATCTTCACTACGCATACTTTAGACCCTGCGAATGACGGGAGTGTGTTTCCTGTGTACTGGCTCAGGTATTTGGTGAATCATGTTACGCTATCGGCAAAGAATATGCAGTTGCTGGGAAAAAATGCACATTTTAAAGTTAGGCTCAGGAGCTTTACTATCATAGCAGAGTTGGAGCAATTATATAGCGCCTATGCTGCATCACTGCCCTTTAAGGCTGCACCTACCTTGCAGGACAATCTGCAGGATGTGCTGAATGAGGTGTACGATACCCACATCATAGAAGTGCGGCATAACAGCAAGCTGGTAGCGGCCGGTATTTTTGATAAAGGGAGTAACAGCATTGCGGGCATCATCAATATCTATGACCCGGAATACAAACAGCATCACAGCCCCGGCAAATTCCTGATGCTGCTGAAGTATGGATATTGCCTGAAGCACAATATACCTTATTACTACCCAGGGTACTTCTCGACGACTTACCCTGTGTTCGACTACAAGCTGTTCCTGGATAAAAAGGCTACTGAAGTATATATACCTGTGCCTGGCATGTGGATACCGTATGGGGTATTTGCGGAAAGATGAACGGCGCTACTATAATTATTTCTGATACACAGTTCAGGTAATTTGATGCTACACTACTCCGTACGGCTTTACCTTTATGTAAAATAAAACGGTGATGGAGATGATAGGTGAGGTTGTGGATAAGAAGGAGATACCCCTGCACAACTTCAAACCGGAAAGATACCTGGCTATTGTGAAGAAGGCTGCGGCGCGCTTGCGGTGGCATGTCGCAAATATCCGTACCGACACCATAGAATGTTATGCAATAAATGATCATTACTCGGGCAACATCATCACTATAAAGGCGGGTAAGGACAACGCTATCCTGGAGAGCCGCCCGATGAACGGCTATTATTGTGATGATCTTACAATCGCGCGAAATGCAGAACTGTTGCAGCAGGCTATAGCAGCCGCAGCCAACGAAGCACAAATAGCAGACCGTAACCTGCACCCTATGCACAGGGAGCCTTATGGCGCACTGGTATTTTCTAAAAGCTACACGATAACTCCATTACTGGTATATACCAATGTACTGGTGTTTGTGGGGATGGTGGTATCAGGGCTGTCCATTCTGCATCCTACGGCACAGGAGCTTTACCTGTGGGGAGGTAATCTGAGGCCGGCGGTAAAGGGCGGAGAATGGTGGCGGCTGATCACGTACATCTTTCTGCATGGCGGGGCGATGCATTTGCTGATGAATACTTTTGCGCTGCTGTACATAGGTATGTTCCTGGAGCCACTGATGGGTAAGCTGCGCTTTGCATCAGCATACCTGCTCACGGGCATTTGTGCCGGGCTGATGAGTATAGCCATGCACCCTGCTAGTGTGGCTGTGGGTGCATCGGGGGCTATCTTTGGTATGTATGGTGTGTTCCTGGCGTTGCTGACTACGAGGTACATTAAGAAGACACTGCGAAAGACGATGCTCAGGAGCATATTGTTCTTTGTGGTGCTGAACCTGATGTATGGGCTACAGGGCAATACCGATAATGCTGCGCATATAGGCGGACTGCTGAGCGGGCTGGTAATTGGTTATGCGTATTATCCGGGTATTAATAAGCAGCACACTGTGGGGAAACAAGTGGTTGCGACGTTTGTGTTGGGGGTATGTACTGTGGTGGCGGTTGCTGCTTGTGCGGTGTGGCTGAGGTAGGATTTTCGGAAGCGGGGCTTCAAATGTGTGGGACGAAGCGGAGGACTAGTAGGGTAATAATTTTTTAACGATATACTAGTTGGGGGAAGGTTGTTTTAAAAAAAATTATTCTAATTTTCGCTTTTTCGTTAGCACGATTCCCAATATAATTGCAACCCATGAAATAAAAGGTGTGAAAAGAAATATTGCTGCTGGTTTTGCGTCAATCGGACTTAAAATTCCAGTGTACGCTATAACAGAAATTACGGATAGTAACATCATTAGTATGTATATAATGGCTCTTTCGGATAAGCGATTAACCCGATAATTTACAAACAGAAGCATTATAAATGGAGACATTACCCAAGCTAAGAAAAGGGCCGGCAAAACTACAGAAGCATTTTTATGCCCCGCTTTGATTGTTAAGATCGCGGATAAAGCAACGCCAGTTAGTAGTATTATAGTAGTAATGGTGCGCAGTAAACTACTATTGAGCGTTTTTTTTGCCATTATTCTTTGCTTTATCCTTTGGGTTATTCTTTTCTACTGTTCCAATATGCCTTTTATAAACTTCCAGATTTTCGTAAGGAAACATTAGTAATTGCGTAAAAGAGAAACAAAGCTAATAGATTTAGAGCGAAGAAACAGAGCGGGATCGGCCACCTTCTCTGAAAAGGCTATGGCGGCTGAAAAGGGAAAAATGAGAAAGGGAGGGTTCGCTCTCGCTCACCGCTCCCTTTCTCATTTTTGTGCCCGGGACTGGAACAGAACTAATTTCTGCATTATAATACTGTGGCTGTTTTCAGCCATTTGAACCTATGAAAAGGACAATAGGGGGACAAAATGTGTTATAATCCTCACTTTTGCACTAAAAAGTCAACTCTGCAATTTCATTGTGTAATCCTATTATTTCATTTAGGTTGGTTTGTATTTCCTTGCTAAATATACTCAGGTCATTTATGAAAATTGATGTACCAGTCATACATTACAAAATATACTCAACATCTAATAATTTGCAACAATTTCACTACAACCATTGAAATGTTTTCATCCAAATACATTTTTGCAATATTCCATACATTGCAACGATTGAAAAATGCTGTCATAGTACCTTTTGATTTCCTGATCTCTCACATTCAGTTATGCTATTTACTTTGCAGGCTGGGGCAATGCCACCTGTTTCAATATCCCCTCAATCTGTAAAACCTGTTCCGGCTTTAGTCCCCTAATACTCTCCTCAGTTATCACCATGCCATTGATCTGTATGTAGTTGTTTTGTGTCTTTATAGGCTTGTTTTCAGGCTCAGGACTGCCCAGGTTGCCTACTACATCAAAATACAGTTTTGCAGCCCTCATATCGCCATTAACGGCAAATTTGTACACTTTAGCAAGCACCTTCACTTTCATGTAGCTAAACCATTCTATTTGCTGCTGATAAAGGGGACTATCCCTATACTCTTGCAAGTGCTTATGTACTGTTTGCCTGCTCAATTCCGTTTTCTCTGCAATCTCTCTTTTAGATGGCATCCTGGAAGTCGAAAAATAAAGGTGTGAAATTCCCTACAAATAACTAATAGTGACGTAGTTTTTATATATTTGGTGGAAACACGACAATATGAGAAACGTATTAACTTATATATTTATTACCATACTCTTTGTTTACATATCTGCATGTGGTGACAAAGGTGTAAATATAACAAAGAGCGACCCGATAAAAGGTGAGCCTGTAATTAATAATCCCGATTTAGGAAATTATGATTCAATGTTAACTCATGGGGTTAGTTTAAAAAATGTGCGTTGGGGATATTCACAAGACATAGCGGCATCACTCACGAAAAAGTACGGGTATGATATATACTGTCGATGCAATATTGCGTCTGTTGGCCCAACTGGAGCACTTCAGCCAGTTTTAGATTTTTATTGCGATTGGTTTAATAAAGAAAATTCAAAGAAAATATTTGACATTATCAAGCCCGACTGTAAAAAATTGGGGTTTACTGTGGTTAGCTTTCAGCCGAACCCAAAAACTACAAAATATTACAATGTTGGACCGGGTGCGAGTTATAATGTTGAATAAGAAAGTCTACATTCAATTATGCATTTAATATAGCGGCTTCATTGTTGACCCTATAGACGGGGTAATCCCACTTGTATTTTTATCTATCGAAACGGGGACATCTGACTTTATAGATAATTCAATTTTACCACCTACGCTGTCGTTGAGGTTGCGTTTTATATAGTTGCCTACGCTATCATCTGAAATAACGGAAGGGGCATTAACGCTATCAGCAATCCCATAATCTAATTTATTTGGTGTCATTTGAGGTAAATTAGACAAAGCTTTTTTATCCCGATCAATTTTGTCAGACAGCGCATTCATTTGCTTAGCCCCTTCTTCCCACGGCCAAAATATTTTACCTTTAAAATTTTTGTTTAATACAGTTTCTTCCTGGGATATAATTGCTTTCAAAATTTTGCCAGAATTATAATCATCTACTGCTTTTCCATATGCGCGAAGTGATGCGGTTGCATTATCTATTGGCTTCTTTATTTTATCGAAAATATCTCTTGTCTCGGCAATATTAGTATTTAGGTCTATAGTATTATCTGTTGTTTCAGAAACAATTCCTGTAATAGCTTTAAATGCAACATATACGCCACCCGCAAGAAGCAGTAGAGGCAATAGCTCCATATTTAGTATTGCTATCACGCCGTCCATTACCGCTACCGCTGTACTCCATAGCCATGTTGCTTTAGTTATTGTACCGATAACAAAAGAAAGTCCTGCGGTTGCGGCGGCTAATACACCAAATGCCAACGCTCCTTTTACAACTAAACCCGTTATCAACTTATGTTTATGTGCAAAATCTGACATAGACTGTATCACGGGTGTTATTATCTTTACAATTTGCGTCAACGCTGGTAACAACAACCCGCCAATACGAATTGCAAGCTGCTCAATATTATTCTTTGCGATTTGCGCCTGTGCCGCCGTAGTGCCTAACTGTTTTTGAAATGCCGTAGCAAGTGCATCGGAGTTACCTGCACGTTCTGCCATATTGCTTTTGTAGTTATCCCGTACACCGCCATTAAGAGATGAAACGGTCTTTAATGCCATG
>CAIRES010000012.1 GCA_903877645.1 uncultured Bacteroidota bacterium
ATATTGCATGGACCAGTTGAATAAAGCCGACTGTATAGTGATCATGTACACTTCACGCAACCTGGACAAACTCGCAAGGGACTTTGTGGAGAAAACGTACGATCATTTTTACCCTTCAAATAATAGTACAGGCAAATAATGGAGCGCGCGAAAAAAATATTATTGTATACCTTGTTCGCGGTACTTTTTATGCCTATGCTGCAAAAGGCATTCACCTTATTTAAGACCGAAACGCTGCACGGCGAATATACACTCGCTGCTGATGTCGACTTCTCCTGGCGCGACTGGTTCAATGGCAATTACTGGATCAATAAGAGCGCCTATATCAATGATCAAATAGGTTTTCGGCCCGATCTGGTGCGCATCAATAATCAGTACAATTATTCGCTGTATCACAAGCTATACAGTAAATGGGGCATCGCAAATAAAGACCATTGCCTGATGCAGCTCATGTACATCATGGCCTACAATGGTGAGGACTATGTAGGGTATCCCGAGATACATGAAAAGGTGCGTAAACTCAGGGCGATACAGGATACGCTTGCCCGTCTCGGCAAATCGCTGATACTGGTACAAGCGCCCTGCAAAGCTTTTTACTTTCCCGAGTGCATACCCGATAAATACGGGGTAAACCCACGTGGCGCTACTAACTTTGAGACCTATGCTCGATTGGCAGACTCTATGGGCCTCAACCAGGTCAATTTCAATAGCTGGTTTGTATCCATGAAGCAGCGATATGGCGATACTATTTACACCCGGACGGGATTGCATTGGTCTGTATACGGGGCAATGCTGGGTGGCGATAGCATCATCAGGTATATAGAGCGTTTGCGGCACATCCGCATGATACATCCATACTGGTCGAAAGTGGAACATACCACAGTGCCCCGCCATTCTGATGATGATATTGCCAGGGCGTTGAACCTGGCCATTCCTTTCTATAAAGAAACATATAGCTATCCTGTGATTACTTACCCACCCGATAAAACTGCTGCCCGCCCAAATATGATATTTATCGGTGACAGCTTTCTGTTTCAGTGGATGGACCAATGGCTGATGGACAATACAAGCAGCAACTGGCAGATATGGTACTATTTCAATACGATATACACCCGCAAATACCTCAGTGGTGCACCACAGGATGTGATCGATAAATACGATTGGGTAGGGGAACTGAACAAAGCTGATTGTATAACGATCTTATACACTTCTCACAACCTCAAAAAGCTGGGTAATGGCTTTATAGAGCAGGCTTACGACCATTTTTACCCTGCCAAATGATTCACTCGCTATTATTCGTTAACTTCGTTGGTAATTATAACAGCAGCAAAAATGATCCTTCAGCAGCCCCTTACCGATAATTTAGAGCTTATTGCCCGGCAGGTAGTAGAGGGGTTTATTATAGGGCTCCACAAAAGCCCTTTTCATGGCTTTTCGGTGGAGTTTGCAGAGCACAGGCTATATAACCCGGGAGATCCGCTTCGGCATATCGACTGGCGGGTGTATGGCCGTACGGATAAGCTCTTTGTCAAGCGTTTTGAGGAAGAGACCAACCTGCGCTGCTGCATTATGGTAGATACCTCATCCTCCATGCTGTTTCCAAAAGACGACAAAAAGCCAAGCAAGCTCCAATTCTCGTGTGTGGCGGCTGCCAGCCTCATGCAATTGCTTAAAAGGCAACTGGATGCCACTTCGCTGGCCTTGTTTGATGACCAGGTAAACTATCTCTCCCCGGCCCGGTCGGCTCACAGCCACTACCGTATGCTCACTAATGAGCTACAGCGTGTGATGAATACTGAAACGGAGAACAAGACCACCAATGCCGCCAAGGCCATTCACCTGATAGCAGAGCAAATGCATAAACGTTCTCTTATCGTGATATTTAGCGATATGATGGACGATGCCGATAATATTGAAGACCTGTTCTCGGCCATACAGCATCTGAGGTACAACAAGCACGAGGTAGTGCTGTTTCATGTGGCAGACGGCGAGCAGGAGATTGACTTTGAATTTGAAAACCGACCATATGAATTTGTCGATATGGAAAGCGGCGACCGGATCAAGCTGCAGCCGCAGCAAATAAAGGAACAATATGTCACCCGTATGCGCGAGTTTAGGGAGATGATCGAGAACCGTTGCCACCAATACCAGGTAGATAGGGTAGCGGTAGACCTCTCGAAGCCTGTGGAAGAGGTTTTGCATGCTTTTTTGGTGAAGAGAAATAAATTGATGTAATCACAGGATTTTTTCCTAACTTTGCAACCCGTTTGGACCCCCTCAACCTGTTATATACGGAAAAAAGGGATAATGAGTTTAAATGCCCGCCGGGTTGGAGTATGAAGCATAACCGGGAATTTGAAATAGCCTGGCAGGGATTGAAACCCGGACCTCACACCTACGTGTACGATATTGATGATCGTTTCATGCAGGAAAGAGAGATGGACGAGTTCTTTAAAGACTGGAAAGGTAAAGTGACCCTCGGGTTTGATAAGCATGAGAATTTCTTCATGCTGCACTTCGATATAGACGGGCAGGTAACAGTGCCTTGCGACAGATGCGGAGATGAATTCAAACTGAGGCTTTGGGATGAATTCGACCTCATCATCAAACTTACCGATGATGCCGAGCAGATTGAAGATGAAGATGATGTGGCGTTCATACCACGTAGCGAAACGGTGATCGACATCAGTAAATGGATCTACGAATTCATGACACTGAGTATCCCTATACAACGGATACACCCTAACAAGGAAGACGGAACACCGGGCTGTAACCCACAAGCGCTCGACCTGCTGGAAAAACTGGCGGAAGAGCACGAAGAACCGGCTGTAAACCCACTGTGGAAGGGCCTGGAACAGTTTAAAGAAGCAGACAAGAAAAAACCTAAAAGCAAGAAATAGCATTTGGGGAATAATATAAAAGAGTAATTAATAATCCAATAAATAAAGTAAAATGCCTAATCCTAAAAGACGACACTCACAGCAAAGAGGCGCTAAGCGTAGGACTCACTACAAAGCAACAGCTGAAACATGGAGCGTTGATGCAACAACCGGAGAAACTCATCTGCGCCACCGTGCTCATTGGGTAGAAGGAAAACTCTACTATCGTGGTAAAGTTGTAGTTGATAAAGCTCCTGCTGCCGCTGCTGAAGGTGAAACCAATCAATAACTTAATTTTCATTTAATGAAGATAGGGCTTGATATCATGGGCGGGGACTATGCCCCCGCCGAAGCTGTTAAGGGTGTACAAATGTTTTTTGAGCAGGTGTCCGATACGTCGTTGCACCTGTTGCTCATAGGCAATGCAGTAGCTGCTGCGCCTTACCTGTCTTTATTAGAACCTTACCACCACCGCTTTACTTTTATAGAGGCAAGCGAGGTGATCGGTATGCACGAGCATCCTACCAAGGCGCTGAAAGAAAAACCGGATTCCAGTATTGCTATAGGCTTTGGCCTCCTCAAAATGGGGAAGGCCGATGCCTTTATCAGTGCAGGCAATACCGGCGCCATGATGGTAGGTGCCATGTACTCCGTGAAAGTCATTGACGGCATCCAGCGCCCCACCATCGCTACGCCGATGCCAAGGCAGGATGGCAAATTCAACTTCCTGCTTGATTCCGGTATGAATGCCGACTGCAAACCGGAGCACCTGGTGCAGTTTGGCCAAATGGGCTCCCTGTATGCCAAGTGCGTGCTGGGTATAGACAATCCCCGCGTAGCCCTGCTCAACATTGGCGAGGAAGAAGGCAAGGGCAACATCCTTTGCCAGGCCACCTATCCGCTGCTGAAAGAAGCTACCGACATCAACTTTGTAGGCAATGTAGAAGGCCGCGACCTGTTCATCGATAAGGCTGAAGTGATCGTGTGCGAAGGTTTTGTAGGTAATGTGGCCCTCAAAATGGCCGAATCTATCTACGACATCTTCAAAACACAGAAGGGCTGGGACGATCCGTTCCTCAACAACTTCAACTTTGAGATCTACGGCGGCACGCCTATCCTGGGTATCAATAGCCCGGTTATCATCAGCCACGGTATAGCGCATGCATTTGCCTTCCGCAATACGATCTCTGCCGCAGCCAAGATCGTGAGCTCTGACCTCACAGGAGCTTTCAAATCGCATTTCAAACAGGCTACGGCTGAATAATACCCATATATTGCTACGCAACGATCTTTATACCATTCATGATGTGCAGCAGGGAACCAATGAGGTAATCTGCCGCATTGTATTTGACGCACACCACGCCATATTTGGCGGCCACTTCCCCGGCCAGCCTGTAGTACCCGGCGTATGCACCATGGAGATAGTGAAGGAGCTGCTACAGGAGCAACTGGGCCATTCGCTCATCCTCCGCAGTACCGGCAATGTAAAATTCCTCCAGCTCATCACCCCCGATGTGCAGCCCACCGCCAAAATAAGCTGGAAGCAAACCGAAGACGGCTATGCAGTAAATGCCACCTTCTCCAAAGACGCGGATGCGGTCTTTAAGATGAACAGCAACTACGAGGTAGTAGCATAACAAGACAAAAGCCTGATAGTAAAAGTCATTCCGAACGAAGTGCAGCGGAGCGGAATGTAGTAGTGGAATCTCGTGAGAATTTGCAATCAGGCCAATAGCAATAATGGATCAACAATTAAACTGCCGTAGATGATGATCGGCATGCTTGTAAGCCATCGGCCCCACCTGCTCCCTCGTCATTTTGCCGAAGAAAGTATGCATGAAAGTGGGTGCTGAATAACCGGCATACTGCCCGATCAGTGCTATCCATTTCTTCTTCTCCGCAGCAATATCACCACTGCTTTCTTTTATTATCAGTTCAGGCAGGGTAGGAGTACTGTGCCTCAACGGACTTTCATCCTTCAGCACATTCTTTAATGCCATCTTTCCGAACAGCTTACCGATAAACGCCTGCTTATTTTTTTTACCATTTTGCATCCATTCATCCCACAGCGTGCAATGCTTCAGCATCTGGTACACATTCATCTTACCCCACTGGGCGGTTTTGTGCTCATCAAGTGTATTGATCCTGTTGATCAGTTGATCTCTTGTTGTATTGTCGAATACTGTTTTCATGGTTGTGAGTTGGTGCTTCTTGCTTTACGAAGTTAAAGCAAATGGGTTTAGTTTTCAAGAAGTTCAACACCCAATGCCCAATAGTAGCAGTCATTTCGCAGTGCAACGGAGAAATCTCCTGAGCATTTGCAATAAGACTGATAGTAGCGCATTGCATAATTCCCTTTGCCGTTGTTGGTCTTATTTTCACCAGCAACCTCGTTGTTCCTAGATGTTAACTCGGACATCTGGAACTGTAGTAAACGCCAATTTGCAATTGGCCCTCGCGCAGGTAGGGGAGGCTACTATCAATAACGCTTATTCCGTCTATAACTAAAAGGTGGTGGATTAAGCTTTGTACAAGTGCTCGGGAGATTTAGTTCGTTATTAATGACTTTTCAATTGCCTCACTGATATAGTTCTCCGTTTCACTGCGAAATGACAATTACTATTTGGCAATCTATTCCTGGCTTAATTTGGGGCTGAATATAACTTCCTTTCCCTGTTTCTTTTACCTTTGTCTCTACAAAGCGCAACATGAAGAAAGTGGCTATCCTGCAATCGAATTATATACCCTGGAAGGGGTATTTTGATCTGATGCGGATGGTGGATGAGTTCATCATCTATGATGATGTGCAATATACCCGCAGCGATTGGCGCAACCGCAACAAGATCAAAACGCCGAAGGGGCTGGCTTGGCTCACCATAGCCGTAGGCAAGCACTACAACCGCATCAACGAAACACTGATCAGCGACGATAACTGGGGCAAGAGCCATTGGGCTACCCTGAAGCAGGCTTATGGCAAGGCGCCGCACTTCAAAGAATACAAGGATGTTTTTGAGGAGTTCTATATGACCACCACCGAAATGCATCTGAGTTTGGTTAACTTTGAATTGATACGCATCATCAATAGCGTGCTGGGCATAGGTACCAAAATATCGTGGAGTACCGACTACCAGCTCATAGATGGTAAATCAGAGCGGCTGGTGGACCTGGTGCGGCAGGCAGGTGGCAATGAGTATCTGTCGGGCCCGGCAGCTAAAGTGTACCTCGATGAGCAACTCTTTAACGATGCGGGCATCAAGGTAAGCTGGATGGATTATTCGGGCTACCCGGAGTATCACCAGCTTTATCCGCCCTTCGAGCATGGGGTCACAGTACTGGACCTTATCTTTAATGAAGGCCCGGCGGCGTTGATTAAAATGAAGCAGGTGTAGTGTAGGGTTCACGCAAAGACGCAAAGGTTTCGCAAGGAGCGCAAAGGTGTTTTAGTAGTTTAACTGCTAAGGTTAAGACGCAGAGATAAGCGCGAGGATTTCTACCACATAGGTACGTAAGCACATAGCCTATGTGGTCTGAACTTGGGGAGGTGAACTGCACATAGCACACGATGACAGGGAATATTACCCGCACCTGTGTGATCTATGTGCCTATGTGGTGGAAGAACGTGATGCAGGAGAGATAGATAGTGGCAGCAATCATAATTTTGAACAACTAAACAAGGGATACGTGGAGCAAAAAAAGGTGATCGTATTTGGGGCAGCGGGCTTTGTGGGGTCTTATCTTACCGATGAGCTGGTGCGGCAGGGC
Source organism: uncultured Bacteroidota bacterium (assembly GCA_903877645.1). Classification (GTDB taxonomy): domain Bacteria; phylum Bacteroidota; class Bacteroidia; order Chitinophagales; family Chitinophagaceae; genus Nemorincola. Next base: position 6,642 of record CAIRES010000012.1, read on the forward strand.
TACAAAGTGCTGGCATCAGATATCAGCAGGTTTGGGGAGGTGTACTATAAGGAGCAGGGGATAGAGTATGTGTCTATAGACATTACAAAGAAGGAAGACTTTGCGCGCATACCTGCGGGCGACTATGCTGCGGTCATTAACCTGGCCGCTGTGCAACCGGCCAATGTGAGTGAAAAGAACTTTGACCCGCGCGACTACATCAATGTAAATGTAATAGGCACACTGAATATACTGGATTTCAGTAAGCGCAATAAGGTGGGCAAGGTGATCTATGCCAGCTCGCACCGCAATACGCAGGGCCTGTGGGAAAAGAATAAAGCTATAAAGGAGAGCGAAGGCCGTGCGCCGAGGCTGGCCGGCGAGTATGCCATGTTCAGCATATCTGAAACTACTGCGCAGGACTGCGTGAGCTTTTATAGCCAAACCTACGGGCTCAATACGATACTGTTCAGGCTACCGCCGGTATATGGTTATGGCCCGCATACAGAGATATTTAAAGATGGCAAGCCGATAAAAACAGGCTTCCAGACATTCATAGACCAGGCCATAGAAGGCAAGCCGATAGAGCTGTGGGGCGACATCAGCGTGGGCCGCGACATCATTTATGTAAAGGACGTGGTGGATGCGTTTGTAAAGGCCATAGCCAGCGACAGGTCGGGCGAATTGTATAATATTACCTCCGGCAAATACCTCACCATCAAAGAGCAGGCAGAGCTGACGGCAAAGGTCTTCTGGAAAGCTGGTGAAACACCGCAGTTCATAGAGCGCCCGGAGAAGGCTCACACCATGGACTCCTTTCTGTACGACAACACAAAGGCGCGGGAAGAGCTGGGCTGGGTGCCGGAGTATGACTTTGAAGCCATGCTGCGCGACATTAAAAAAGAAATGGCCGATAAGAAATTTGAGTACCTGCTGAAGAAACGACAGAGTATGCTGGAGGAAGGGTAGGCGCAGGAGGCAGGTAGCAGAGGTAGGAATTAGGCGCAGGAGGCAGGAGGCAGGTAGCAGAGGTAGGAATTAGAAGCAGGATTCAGGGGGCAGGATTCAGGAGGCAGGTAGCAGAGGTAGGAATTAGGTGCAGGAGGCTGAGACAATAGAAATATTTTTGTGTTCTTTGTGAATCCTTGGTGTTCCTTGTGTTTGAATAAGCAACACCACCTACAGTAATGTTCTGAAAAATAGCTGCTCGTATATTCGGAGTATTAGTTTTTTTGTACCTTACAACCTCTTGTTAACCGATCATTAAAATAAGCGGATATGGTAGTACCTGAGATACAGGGCCTGGAGTTCATGGGCGAGAATGTGAAAGACAAGCTGAAGTCGTGCGGGGAAGGGGTGCGGATCAACCCGATGGCCAAGATAGTGAAGCCGGAAGTAGTGGAGCTGGGCAGTCATTGCCGCATAGGCGATTTTGTATTTATATACGCAGGCACAGGAGTGAAAATAGGAGAGCATACTGATGTGCAGCCACATACTGTCTTCTGGGGCGGTGGAGAAACGATATTGGGCGACAGGGTATCTACAGGGCCGGGAACGGTGTTCCTGTCTGCTACTTACTCGCACCACACCCCCGGCCTGAAGATGGTGGACGGGCTGGGCGATGGCTCTACCCATACGCTTGGTGCCAGGGTGGTAGTGGGCAATGATGTATATATAGGTGCCAACAGCACTATAATGCCCGTGACCATAGGTGACGGTGCCGTAATAGGTGCCGGCAGCTTTGTGAACAAAGACGTGGAGCCGTATGGCATATATGTAGGCAGCCCCGCCAAGAAAATAGGAGAGCGCCCGAGGGAGTAACGCTTTTTTGGACAACACACATTTCATGGAAGTAAGCAATAGCGATAAGAACATCCTCATTTCAGTGATCTCGCCGGTATATAAGGCGGAGCAGATAGTACCCGAATTGGTGCGGCGCATCATAGAGGGGGTATCTGTGGTTACGGATAACTACGAGATCATACTTATCGAAGATTGCGGGCCGGATAACTCATGGCAGAAAATAGAGGAGGAGTGCAGGAAGAACTCAAAGGTGAAGGGTATCCGTTTCAGCCGCAACTTCGGGCAACACTACGCCATAACCGCCGGGCTGGAACATGCCAGAGGGGAATATGTGGTGGTGATGGACTGTGACCTGCAGGATAATCCGAAGTATATAAAGGAATTGTATGATGAGGCGGTGGGCGGTGCAGATATTGTTTTTACTTATAAGGAGAAACGCAGGCACTCCTTCTTTAAGAACATCACCGCACATATCTTTTACGGAATATATAACTACCTCATAGATAATAAGCAGGGGCAAACGGATAAGAACATAGGTTCCTATTCCATCATCAACCGTAAAGTGGTAGAGGCTTTTCTGCAAGTGACGGAAGTGAACCGTGACTATGTATTGATACTTCAGACGTTGGGATTCAATAAGATATACAATCCAATTGAACATGAAAAGAGATACGCAGGTAGTAGTTCCTACAGCCTGGGTAAACTGATAAAGGTGGCTATGGGGGCAATTACTTCTCAATCGGATAAGCTGCTGCGGTTGTCCATATCCATAGGTTTTTTCATATTTGCGGTGTCGATCATCTGGGCTATATATGCCCTGTATATGTACTTTACTGCTAATATACAGGCGGGCTATTCATCTATCTTCATCTTTGAATTGTTGGGTACAGGGTTGATACTGATGTCGCTTGGAGTGACCGGTATCTACATCGGGAAGATATTCGACCAGGTGAAGAACAGGCCGCTGTATATTGTAGATAAGAAAATTAATATGTAATACCCCTTCACACTATTGATATGCTTGATTTTAATAAACCATACCTCACCGGCAAAGAAGGCCATTATATTTACCAGGCGGTGCTTTCCGGCAAGATATCGGGGGATGGGATGTTCACTAAAAAGTGCCATGCCTTCTTTGAGCAGCGCTATGGTTTTAAGAAATGCCTGCTCACGACATCTTGTACTGATGCTTTAGAACTTGCTGCTTTACTAATTGATATTCAACAAGATGATGAGGTGATCATGCCGTCTTTCACTTTTGTGTCTACGGCCAATGCGTTTGTGCTGAGGGGTGCTAAGATCGTGTTTTGCGACAGCCGGGCGGATCATCCGGGCATGGACGAAGACCAGGTGGAGGCGCTCATTACACCTCGTACTAAGGCCATTGTGCCGGTGCACTATGCCGGTGTAGCTTGCGACATGGATAAGATAATGGCGCTGGCCGACAAGTATGGACTGTATGTGATCGAGGATGCGGCACAGGCAATAGATAGTTTTTATAAGGGCAAAGATGGAGTTAAAAAGCCATTGGGCGGTATAGGGCACATGGGTGCTTTTTCCTTTCATGAGACCAAAAATATCATGTCGGGTGAAGGGGGTATGCTGGTGGTCAATGATGAAAAATTCATCAACCGAGCCGAGATCATCAGGGAGAAGGGTACCAACCGCAGCCAGTTCTTTCGTGGCGAAGTGGACAAGTATGGCTGGGTGGAAATGGGTAGCTCTTTCCTGCCATCGGATATTATTGCCGCCTTCTTGTATGCGCAACTCGAGAACCTGGATGATATACAGAAAAAGCGCAAACAGATATGGGATGCCTACTATGTTGCCCTCAAGCCAATGGAAAGTAAGGGGTTATTTACAGTGCCAGTATTACCTGATTATGCCACCAATAACGCCCACATGTTCTACCTGGTGTTCAATAACCTTGCAGAACGAACAGATGTCATTAAGAAGTTGAAAGACAGTAATATATGGGCGGTATTTCACTACTTAAGTTTACATAAAAGCCCTTTTTATACCGATAAGCACGATGGCCGAGACCTGCCGCAAACCGACCGTTATACCGATTGCCTCCTAAGGCTCCCCATGTTCTACGAACTGGATCCGACGGTGGTGATCGACTTCTTTAAGAAGTTATAAGGCTATTTGTTGGCGGCTTCTTTCATCTTGGTAATACCGGGTGAACTAGTGATAAACCGGAACGTGCCCAAGTGTTTGTTTGCATCAAGAGTAAGGCTTGTTGTTTTTTTGCCGGCTTTCGAAAATTGCGTAAGAAACACCCATACTTGGTTGGGGTCAGTCTTATCTACTCCCAAGAACTTAAAGGCGGTGATTGTACCGTATTTTTCATGCATCTCCTTCATTCGTTCGTTGTTCCATAGAAATGTTTCAGCAGGAGTCCACATATGGGCAATGTTGTCAGCCTCCTGATGGTTGTAATACTGCACAAATTGATCCATTGTGTGCTGGTAATCATTCAGGGTTTGTGCCTGTGCAAGGCAGGGTAGTGCGAGCAGGGCGATAAAAAGGAGGTTCTTCATATATAAATGTGTTTTAGGTTCTGCTAATAACTTGCTTTTTACAAATATATTGTGTTATCATCGTTCCTTAGCTGCATTTAATAACAAAACATTATTCCACACTCATCAGCGCCTCATAAAACCGGAAGCAGTCTTCATAAGAGTTGTACATAGGTACAGGCGCTATGCGGATCACATTAGGCTCGCGCCAATCAGCTATAATGCCTCTTTCGGTAAGTACCTCGAATACCTGCTTGCCCCGCTCAGTGAAGAGCAGGGATAGCTGTGCCCCACGTTTGTTCGGTTCTGCAGGGGTGATGATCTCAAACGGCAGGTGCGAAACCTTGTTCAGCAGGAATTCCATATAAGCCGTAAGCCTGACGCTCTTATCCCGCAGTTCCTTCATGCCTGCTTTTTCGTACAGGTCCAGCGAGGCATTGTGTGCCACCATATTGAATACGGGGGCATTGCTCATTTGCCAGCTTGCAGCGCCTTTTTGGGGTACAAAACCCTTCTGCATCTTGAAGCGGCTCTTCTCGTCATTGCCCCACCAGCCACCGAGGCGGAATAGTTTAGGGTCATTGCCATGGCGCTCGTGTACAAAAGCGCCACCAACACCGCCGGGGCCCGAGTTGAGGTATTTATAAGAACACCAGCAGGCGAAGTCCACATTCCAGTCGTGCAGGCTCAGTGGCAGGTTGCCTACAGCATGTGCTAGGTCGTAGCCCGCATAGGCACCCACGCTGTGGGCCGTTCGGGTTATGTTTTCGAGGTCGAAGAACTGGCCGGTATAATAATTGACCCCACCTATAAGCACCAGAGCCAATGCGCCATCAGCTTCTTTAATAGCATTAATGATGTCTATGTCTTCTATCAGGTGCGATCCTGCTTTCGGGGTTATTTCTATGATGGCATCTTCAGGGTCGTAGCCGTGCATACGCACCTGTGTTTCCATCGCATATTGGTCTGATGGGAATGCGCCCGCCTCCATCAGTATCTTGTAGCGCTTACCCTGCGGGCGGTAAAACGACAGCATCAGCAGGTGCAGGTTCACAGTAAGCGTGTTCATGGCCACCACTTCCTCTTTTTGTGCGCCCACTACCTTGGTCAGCCTGTCTTCAAACAGGTGATGATAAGAAAACCACGGATTGCCCGCCCTGAAATGGCCCTCTACGCCATATCTCGACCAGTCGCGCAACTCCTTTTCCATTAGGTAGCCTACGCTTTTGGGCTGTAGGCCCAGCGAGTTGCCACAGAAATAGACCACATCCTCACCATTGTGCTGTGGAAATAGAAAACGCTCCCTGAAGGGGAACAATATATCGGTTTGGTCTTGTTCCTGTGCGTAATGGAGTGATGCTTCGAATGGAGCGGACATGAGGTAGCGTGTTTGAGGTACAAAAGTAATAAGTTATTAGTAACCCTAATAGCAGAAATGCCCCTTAAAGGGGCATTTCTGAATGATTTTCGTCAGTTAGGATGATGCTGTTTATTCCCGTGCGGGTGGTGGCGGCATTCTGCGTGGCTGGGGCATCTTATGGCCTATGTAGTACCTGGCAGATAGGCCAAAACCATTATTAGGGAAGAAAGCGACATCGCTGGCCAGGTTGATGGCAGGCTTCACATCGGCAGAGAGCCCGAGTGGTATGTGCTTGAATATATATTCCACACCGCCTATTGCATCAAGGCCAAAAATGGCCTGATTGACCCGGTTGTCGTATCTGTCAGTGTTGTAATACCTGTTCCATGCGCCAAAGTGGAGGCCGGGGCCGAGGAAGATACGCCAGGAAGGATCAGGGAGAATGATGTTATATTCGAAAAGGCCAACAACCGTGAAACTGGGGCCGTCATCATTGCGAAAGCCACCACCGGAGCCATTCACCATGGCCTCAATGGACATATACCTGTCCAAAGCGAATTTTGCGGTAAAGCCACCACCATCGGGTGTAGCCCTTACGCCGAGCCCAACGGGGCCACTCATCTGGGCATGGGATGGTATAATGGCAACAAGATTGATCAATATTCCTGCGAGTAAATTTTTAGCTGCGTTCATAGCGAGTAGTGTTAGTTATTTGATAGGTAGTAAAAACTGTGCCACTGCAACAACTTTATGTAGAGAATTTACCCTTTATATTACTTTTGCGGCGGTCGTTTATTGTCTGGCCAAAAAAGAACTATGCGGTATTGGGTAATTCTATTGTTGTTGATTTTCTGCGGTCTGCGAGTGGACAGAGTTCCGACCTGCTCAAGAGACATCTGCATGTTTCCGTGCGCAGGTACCAACCTTCCTATCGCGATCTAAGATATATATCCTGTTAATGCATTTAATGCGTTGCCGGGATATAGTCTTTTCCCATCTTCAATTACCGACTGCTACAGCAGGTCACCGCCAATTTCAGCACACTTACCGACTAAGTATGTGATATTCAGCGGACATGGTTTACTTTTGATAAAAATTTAAACCAAATGAAAGGATTATTAATTGCTCTCGGTATCATAGTGCTGATCATATGCGTTGGCGGATGCGGGTACAACGGTATGAACACTGCACGTATAGGCGTAGACCAGAAATGGGCTGATGTACAAACCAGCTACCAGCGCCGCTCCGACCTTATCCCCAACCTCGTATCTGTAGTAAAGGGTGTGGCCAATTTTGAGACCACTACGCTTACACAGGTAATACAGGCGCGTGCTTCTGCATCGCAGATAAAAGTAGATGCCTCTACGCTTACCCCTGAGAAATTGCAGCAGTTCCAGCAATCACAAGGCCAATTGAGCCAGGCGCTCGGCAGGTTGATGGTGGTATCTGAGCAGTATCCGCAACTGAAAGCTAATGAAAGCTTCAAGCAATTGCAGGACCAACTGGAAGGTACTGAGAACAGGATCAAATTTGCCCGCGACGAATTCAACAAAGCAGTTGCCGATTATAACATACAGGTGACCAGCTTCCCTAAGAATGTGCTGGCAGGTATGTTCGGCTTCAAAGAAAAGCCAATGTTCAAGGCAGATGATGATGCGCAAAAAGCACCGAAGATAGGCGCTGACGCGTTTAAAAATAACTAATTATGTTCTCCTTGTTTCGTAAAAGGCCCATGCTCAGTGATGAAGCTAACCACCGGATAGTGGAGTGCATCAAAGAGGCTGAGGGCAAGACCAGTGGCGAGATCCGTGTGTTCATAGAACACCACTGCGAGTATATGGACCCCTTGCACAGGGCGCAGGAGCTGTTCCTGAACCTGGGTATGGACAAGACCGTAGCCCGCAATGCCGTGATCGTATATGTGGCACTTACCGACAGGCAGTTTGCGCTGTTTGGTGATAAGGCCATCTATGAAAAAGCTGGCGGTGCGGCCTTCTGGAAAGGCGCGGCAGAAAAGCTGACCGGGCACCTGAGAAGGAAGGAAGTGACAGAAGGACTGTGCAACTGTATACATGAACTGGGTACTGCACTGGCCACCCATTTCCCTTACGATCCCGCGATAAAGAAAAATGAATTACCTGACGAAATAGTATTTGGGAAATGATAGGCCATACAAAATATATACTGCGCCTCGTGGGGCTTTCTTTGCTGCTGTTAGTTGGCGGGCTGCATGCCTTTGCCGATGACAGCCGCTACCCCGCAAAGCCCAACCCGCCAAGGCTGGTCAACGACTTTGCCGGTATACTGAAGGGCAACGAAGCTGCGCAACTGGAACAGAAGCTGGATGGTTTCTCGCAAAGTACCTCTAACCAGATCACCATCATCACAGTAAAAGACCTGGGTGGACAGGATGTGGAGGAGTTTACTTTAGAAATGTTCAACCGCTGGGGCATAGGCGCCGATGGCAAGAACAATGGTGTGCTGTTACTCGTATCTATCACAGACCGCAAGGCGTCGATCACTGTAGGTCGTGGATTGCAAGGGGTATTAACGGATGCTAAATCGGGCGAGATATTCAGGAACCAGATAGTGCCTGCTTTTAAAGAAGGCAATTACTACCAGGGGCTCTCAGATGCATCTGATGCCATCATAGCAGTAACCAAGGGTGAATATAAAGGTGATGGCGCACAGCCACGCCAGAAGCACTTCCCGATCACCGGTATCATCATACTGGTTATTTTCATCGTGTTCATCCTGCGTATGTTCAGGGGTGGTGGCGGCGGTGGTGGCAACTACATGAGCGGTGGTGGGCTCGGCAACTTCATGACCGGCATGTTCCTCGGCAATATGCTGGGCGGCGGCTTCGGACGTGGAGAAGGTGGCGGCGATAGCGGCGGCTGGGGTGGCGGAGACGGCGGTGGTGGTTTCGGCGGCTTTGGTGGCGGCAGCAGCGATGGCGGCGGCGCCGGTGGGGGGTGGTAATTTTTTAATTAGCTGATGAGGTGATTAGCTTATTAGCTGATTGTGTGGTGTAGATGTTATTTTTTGAGGAATTGATAAGAATATAAGAGATAAGCCCCGAATGCGGGGCTTATCTCTTATAGCATATAGTCACTCAATCTACTAAAAAAGTTCCTTCCGGGTAAATGATCTCTTCGAGGTAAAGCCCATGACCGGCTACGTTGAAGAAGGCTTTGGTGCTGTGTTTTGCTTCTATTATTTTTCTGATGTGGTCGGCTGTTTCTTTGTTTTTTGCTATTCGGAGCTGGGTAGCTACCAGGCCACGTACCATGCCGCGGAGAAAGCGGTTGGCTTCTACGATGTAGTGCAGCTCATCACCTTTCTGCTCCCAGTACGACTGCTTGATCTTGCAAATGAAAGTCTGTGTCTGCGTATTGCGCTTGGCAAAGCTTTCAAAATGGTCATATTCTTTTATTACTGCCGCGGTGGCATCAAGTAAGTTCCTGTCTAACGGAAAGGGGTAGAAGAGTGCCCTGTCCACCAGGAAGGGGTCCCTGTGTGCGCATACCCTATACCTGTACCGGCGGCTGATGGCATCGAAGCGGCAGTTGAATTCCGGGTTGGTGGGTTGCAGCAGGCGCTTTACGGCTATGCCGTGGGGCAGTATGGCGTTGCATCGGTATTGGAGGTCACCGGTTAGCGGCTCAGCTACATCAAAGTGGTAGTAGTTGCACCGTGCATGCACGCCTTCATCGGTGCGGCTGGCGCCATAAGTGGCAGTGGGTGTGCGCAGCAGGGTAGTGAGGGCCTTGTTCAGTTCCAGTTGCACAGTCGGCGTATTCCCCTGGATCTGTGATCCATGAAACTTTGTACCGTCATACATTACCTCCAGTGCGTAGCGCATTTACTTAAATTCCAGTTTACAAATTCCATCACGATAACTATCGGGACCAAGTTCGAAGCCATTATACTCCGTTCAAAACATAGCCCACGGTTTCAACCGTGGGTTTAGAAAAAAAACTTGTCTGTAACCGTTTCAACGGTTTGCCATGCGCAAAAATAGTGCAATTATTTTGTGGAGGTCGTGCGTATTTTTCGTTCCAGCCACCAGCCGAGGAAGCCGAAGGTGATGGCCAGTACGAGGAAGAAAATACCCTTGTTCATCGTATCCCAGAAGTACTCGAAGTAGCGGGTATACAGGTTAATGAGCAGGAAGAGCACGCCCATATCGCGGGCGGTCTCGTCCTTGTATTTTACCCCGAGGTAGAAGGTGACGGCCGCAGCTACTGCAAAAACCACCGACCAGGCCAGCACATGTATCTGCCGTACCTGGTGCCACTCGGCGAGTGAGCCGTAGTTGCCGAAGATAGATACACCCCACAGCCCTGTAAATAACGCAAATAGCCCGGTGAGATAGGTAATACGCCATGCAAAGGATATGGCCCGCACCTGCTGCTGTACGAAGGATATGCCCAGTATCACCAACCCGAAGACGGTATAGCGCACAGGATAGTTCATGCCCAGGTACATATTGTTCACGCTTTGCCAGGTGCTGACTGAGCCAAACCATATGATGGCGGTGGCTATAGCGCCTATCCACAGCGCCCGCGAGCGGAAAAGGTGCGCAAGGACAGCCAGCAGCAGCAGGGCTATACTGAGGAATGCAGTATAGGTCTTATCAATACCGATCTCTTTGCACCAATATACCAGAGATGTAAGGACTGATAGGCCACCCAGCACCATGTACACCTCATACGCAGCCTCACTGATGCTTTTCTTCTTGCGGCTGATGTACCAAAACCATAACACGGACAGCACTGCTGTAATGAGCGCTATCACCATATCGCTCCACGAGAAATAGAGCTTTATCTTCTCCAGCAGTTTCTCGTTGAGGAAGATGGCCGCAAATGCCAGCAGGGTGCAGAACAGGGCTATGAAGAAGAAGTACTGCGCTATCTGCTGCCGTGGCGATTGCTTCAGCTCTATGCTGCGGCGCAGGTCGGCGGCCTGTTCAGGGCTGAGTTTGCCGGTATGCTCCCATTCGGCAATGGCACTGAGTAGTATATCAGCTTCGCTTTTGCCTGCTTCCATTGATCGCTGTTTGCGATATTGAAGTTAGGGAAAAAAAATACAGATAGGCGGAAAAACGAAAAACCCCGGCGATAGCCAGGGTTTTCGAAATATAATAGAAAGGGGGATTACGCTAAAGCGTTAATTCTCTTTACGATACCGGATTTGATATTGCCTGCTTTGTTTCTGTGGATCACATTGCGTTTTGCGAGCTTGTCGATCATTGATATTACTTTGCTCAGGCCTTCCTGTGCGGTAGCCTTATCAGGAGTAGCTAACAGGGTACGGATAGCATTACGGGTTGTTTTGCCATAATAACGATTACGTTCACGGCGTGTTTCACTCTGGCGAATATCTTTTTTGGTTGCTTTATGGTTTGCCATTAAGTTTTTGTTTTTATTATTTTAAGGACTGCAAAGGTATGATATATCTTGTATTTGACAAAAAACTTTTTTCAGTTATTTATTTGTCAGGAAAAGGGCTTTAGATTTTTTGGTCAACAAGTCTTTTTTCTGAAGGAAAAGGTCTGTTTTGTCTTTTGGCAAACGTAGATTGTAAAAGGGAGTGGGGTAGGTGTTATATGTAAACAGTTCATAATCGTTATTCCACCTAGCGAGCAGTTTTGCGTCTATTCCCAGTTCCTGTGCCATCAGGTTCAGGTCTATGGGCTCTTTTATACGAACAATGCTCATATTCTTCAACTCCTGATCAGTAAAAGGTGATTTCTTTATCACCATTGTACCGGCAGCGCCGGCAGGTGTTCCTGTAGTTACACCTGATTTTGAAGCATCTTTCATAGCAATTGCCGCTGCCAATGGTGCAGGCTCTTCTTCCTTGCCAAACTGGAAATCGACAGGTATGCTGCCAAGGTTGATGAATTTATTAAGGTTTTCGAAAATGCTTGCTGTGGCTATAAATGCCAGTACGTGTCCCTGTGTTTCGCGGGGCAGGTACTGTTTAATATCCCAGAAGTTGTGGCTGCCTGTGCGTTCTATAGCACGCTGCACAGGCACCGGGCCGCTATTGTAGGCAGCGATGACCAGCAGCCAGTCATTGAGCTGGCTATAAAGCAATTCGAGGTATTTGGTAGCAGCAGCTGTAGATTTATATAGATCGCGACGGTCGTCCTGCTTGTGGGTTACAGAAAGGCCCATCATCTTGGCGGTAGTGGCCATGAGCTGCCAAGTGCCAACTGCACCCGCATGAGATACTGCATTATGATTCAGTGCTGATTCAATAACAGCGAGGTATTTCAGTTCTTTTGGGAGGTTCTTTTGTTTTAGCACATTGTCTATTACAGAGAAGGGCTCTTCACTATTGCTTTGTACGCTGCCCAGTGTTTTGTTGTGCAACTCCAGGTATTTGCGTACAAAGTCATTCACATATTCATTCTTATCACCGAAGTAAGATTTTTCTCCTGCGAGCGGCACATGGTTGTATCCTTTCTTGCCATCTTTAGTTACGGGCAGATTGCTTGCCAGCACAGGGTTAGCGGCTTTAACGCCGGAATGTGCTTTAACGATAATGGTAGTGTCGGCTTTTACCGTATGTGGCCGGCCTAATGTGGCACTCCCGTGCTGCTGCGCCTGTGAAGGAGCTGCCGCAGCAATAAATAGTAAGGAGGACAAAATAAGTTTTAACCGCATGTTTTTTATTTAAACTGCCAATCAATGCTGCGCCATGGGCGGCGAGCCACAAATCGTAAATGAAATAATAGTGCAGGGAGATAGCGCGAACTATGAATTGCTCGCAGGTGGAGTAGAAGTGCCGGTAGGCTGAATTTTATCTTTCTCCTTCATATTGTTTTCGATCTCTGTTTTAATGCCGTCTTTAGCGTCATTAAACTCGCGGATGCCCTTACCAAGGCCCTTTGCCAGCTCGGGGATCTTTTTACCACCAAACAACAACAGCACTACTATCAGCAAGTAGACCATGTGGGAGCCTGAAAAAAGGTCCAGGAACAAAGGATGAACATTCAATAAAAGCATAACAGTTATTTTAAAAAGTTATCAAATGAATTCGATGGGGTGTAGGCAAAGATAAGATTAATACCCTAACATTTGTCATATTGAGGTGATTTTAACAGGTGGTGTGTTTTTGTTATTTGAAGATAGAGGTGCTAATATTTTTTGATTTTTGTAAACGGTGTCGATAAAGTCTGCTCGCAAATTGTGGGGAAAACAGGCTAGGCCAAAGCCCGTTTTTTTGATTATTTTTGGGCGCAAATGAGTACCCTCGCTTCCCGGTTTCTTTTATTGATATTGCTGTGTATGAGTGCCGGGTGCGCTAATATTACCGCCCCTACAGGCGGCAAAAAAGATATAATACCACCCAAAAGGGTGTCTATAGACCCCGGAGATTCCTTACTTAATACCAGGGTGAAGCGCATAGAGATCCATTTTAATGAATACATCACAGTAGGCGACGTATCAAAAGAAGTGAGCCTGTCGCCCATACTATCCATACAGCCTACCGTTACAGGCAAAGGAAAGACGGTAATCGTAAAGATCACCGATTCGCTGCTGGAAGATAATACTACTTACAGGTTGTCATTTGGCAAGTCTGTAAAAGATCTGCACGAGGGAAATCCTGCTGTGCCATATACCTATACCTTCAGTACCGGATCGTATTTTGACTCGCTGCAACTGCATGGTAAGGTACTGAATGCAGCAACCGGCCTGCCTGATTCAGGCAATATAACAGTGGAACTGTATAGCGCTTCGGAATCTGATAGCGCGGTGGTGCGGCACAAGCCGAAGTACATAGCCAAGACGGATGCAAGTGGTGCATTTACCTTCAAAGGATTGCCCAAGCGTACTTTCAGGATATATGCCCTGAAGGATGCTAACGACAACCTTATTTATGATGGGGCAGTCTCCGGCGACCAGATCGGTTTTGCTGATAATACGGTGATCCCGTTCGATACTTCGCAGGCCTCCATCAACTTGCGTATTTTTGGTGAGATAGCAGATACCGGCACAAAAAAGGCCACCGATACTGCGGGTAAAACAAAATCAGGACTTGCGGGCAGAGCAAAAAAGGCGTCCAACTCTGATAAGCTCACCTATTCGGTGAATATTGATACCAGCAACATCGAAAAACGCACTGTTGATATTACCCGGCATATCACAGTTACGTTCTCGCGCAATAACGCTATACTGAATACCGACAAAGTGACCCTTAGCTATGATAGTGCAGGTGCAAAAGTGACACCCAAAATATCTTTCGTACATGATACACTGCACCCTAATGAGCTGCGCATCAATACCAACTGGCTGGAGAATACTGTCTATACCCTGCGGCTCATAAAGGGTTTTGCGAAGGACACCAATAATGTGGACCTGGTGCCATCGAAGTACACCTTCCGCACAGCCGAGGATGATGACTATGGCAAGATACAGATGCACCTGCCCACAAAGTATATGGGGAGCCAATACCTTTTGAAGGTGATGATGAACGGCGACAGCTTGTATCAAAAGCCGGTAATGGATACCATTGTGAACATGACCAGGCTGAAACCGTGTAAATACAGTTTCCGTATCATAGTAGACGCGAACCATAATGGCAAGTGGGACCCGGGAGACCTGTTCAAAAAGATACAACCTGAAGAGGTGATCCCGTATACAGAAGTGATGACTGTGAAAGCAGGATTTGAGTATAACACGGACTTTGAACCAAAGCAACAGGAAAACAGATTAAAAGACAGGGGAGTAAAACCTAAGTGATTTATTTATTTTTGGCGTTAATATTTTTTTTGACTTTGAATACATACATGATGAAACACACACTTTTACCTTTATTACTGATACTGGGGCTTGCCGCATCTGCGCAAGACAGTATGACACCAGAACTGCTTTGGAGCCTGCACCGTGTATCGGGCGACGGGGTGAGCAGGGATGGCAAATATGCCTATTACTCGTCGAAAGTGACTGATTGGAAAACGGAGAAAAGTGTGGTGCATAATTACCGTATCAACCTCACTGACAATACCAGGAAAGAATGGACGACCGAAGCCGGCAAAACCAACCTGCAACGCTATGACAAAGCATGGTATGCCAACTATGACAACCTGTTGTACGAAAGTACGGATAGTGGCAGCACCTGGAAAGAAATATATACAGGCCTGCAGGATGCGGAGAATGTATGGGTATCGCCAAATGGCAGGTATGTAGCCTTCTCCAAGGAAGTATTGGTAAAGCCTATGCTGGGCAGCGATATATACAGCGACCTGCCCAATACTACTGCAAAGGTCTATACAGACCTTATGTACCGCCACTGGGATACATGGGAAGACGGTAAGTTCTCGCACATTTTTGTCGTGTCACTGGCTGATGGCAATGTAGTGAAGGATATTATGCTGGATGAGGCATATGATTGTCCGCAAAAGCCCTTTGGAGGAGCTGAGGACCTGACCTGGGCGCCGGATAGCAAGGGACTGGTGTATGTATGCAAGAAGAAATTTGGTAAGGAATATGCGCAAAGCACCAATACCGACCTGTACTATTATGACGTGGCCAGCGGCAAAACTGAGAACTGGACCGAAGGCATGGTAGGGTATGACAACAACCCGGTTTTCAGCAAAGATGGCAAGAGCCTGGCGTGGGTGAGTATGGTGCGCGATGGCTATGAGGCTGATAAGAACGATATAGTGGTGATGAATGTAGAAAGTAAGAAGAAGATCAACATCACGGCTAAGTGGGATGGTACTGTAGAGAGCTTTATGTGGAGCAACAGCGGTGAGCGCATCTATTTTGTAGCGCCGTTTGAAGGTACGCAGCAACTGTTTGACGTCGCGATACCTTATAGCGATAAGGCCGGTACACTGGTGAACATTATCACGAAGGGCAAGTGGGATGTGAATAGCATATTGGGGCAGTCGGGTAGTGATATTGTTGTAACCCGCTGCGATATGAACCATGCCAATGAAATATACAAGGTGAAGACCAAGTATGGCGATATGATACAGCTATCGCATGAGAATGATGATATGTACCAGAAGGTGTTGATGAGCGAAACAAAGCTGCGTTCTATAACTACCACTGATGGCGCTACGCTGCACGCATGGGTTATCTATCCGCCCGATTTTGACCCGGCCAAGAAATACCCTACACTGCTGTATTGCCAGGGCGGGCCGCAGAGCGCGCTGTCGCAGTTTTATAGTGTGCGCTGGAATTTTCAGTTGATGGCTGCCCAGGGATACATCATCATAGCGCCCAACCGCCGCGGGATGCCGGGCTGGGGCGTGAAGTGGAATGAAGAGATAAGCAAAGACTGGGGCGGCCTGCCAATGCAGGACTACCTGGCTGCTATAGACGATGTGAGTAAGGAGCCTTATGTAGACAAGAGCCGCCTGGGCTGTGTAGGGGCCAGCTATGGTGGCTACAGCGTGTATATGCTTGCTGGCATTCACAACAACCGCTTCAAAACATTTATAGCACATGATGGCCTCTTCGATCTGAAGAGTTGGTATGGCACTACAGAAGAGTTATGGTTTGCCAACTGGGACATTGGAGGCCCATACTGGAAATCGCCGGTGCCTACGAGCTACGAAAAGTTCAACCCGAGTAACTACGTGAACAAATGGAACACCCCGATCATGATCGTGCAGGGTGGACTTGACTACCGCGTGCCAATAGAGCAGGGGCTGGAGGCTTTCCAGGCAGCAAGGCTGCACAATGTAAAAGCTAAACTACTATACCTGCCTAATGAGAATCATTGGGTGCTGCACCCACAGAACGGCATTGTCTGGCAGCGGGAATTCTTTAAATGGCTTGATGAGACGCTGAAGTAGTATTTAGTTCGCATGATATAATTGGCCGCTCTTTGAGCGGCCTTTTTCATAGCTCTTCCTTCAAAAACGCTTTCATCAGTGCACTCCATTGCAATTCTGAAAGGCCTGCTGCGGCCCCCGTAGCAACTATAACATTTCTGATTACGTCTTTTGTGTCTGAAGTTTCTGTATTTGGCACTTCGTTGCGGCCGTGGTAGCTTGCGGTTACCGTGTTGCCGATGCGCTTTATGATAAATGTGGAGGTCGCAATGTCTTCAAAAAAGTGTGCGGTATCAGGGCGGTTGGTTGTGGGGTTGCGGGAAGGCCGGACACGCATCGCAAAGTACTCTATTTCACCATCGGGTTTTATGTCGGCCTCAATAGCCTCAACGTTCACCCAATCGTAGCCTTTCCCTGCCTTGGTGCCTGGTATGTGCATATCTATTTGTAGGTAATCACCTGTTTCGGCGAGCCTGCTTAATAATCTGCCGGTACTATCGGTAAGGCTGAAGGTGCCGCTAAGTGCTCCGCATAGCAGATGCCATACAGGCGGGTTTTGCAGGCGCTTACATGCTCTTGTAAAGCAATTTACCGCCTCCTGATGTGTATCTGATGTGATGGTATATTCCAGGTCTGTTGGTTTTCCTACTATGTTTGTAGGGATGATCATTTGGTCCATAATGTTTAGGGATTGCAAAATCATGCCATACTTTTTTCCATCATTTTATGTGTTATACATGGCATGATTTTACTTAGAAACAGGCAAAACTAAAAACGATATGAAAACAGCAACAAAGAAAGCGCCGGTAAAAAAAGCGGCCACAAAAAGCGTTGTGTCTAAAGCAGGCAGTGGTCCAAAATCGCAAGGGGATTCTATGCTTTACAATTTCTTCTGTGACGAACTAAAAGACATTTACTGGGCCGAGAAACACCTGGTGAAGACATTGCCTAAGATGAAAAAAGCTGCAACATCTGCTGAATTGCAAAAGGCATTTGCAGACCATCTGGAGACAACGAAAACTCATGTGGAACGATTGGAAAAAGTATTTGGACTGCTGGGCAAAAAAGCGCAAGCCAAAAAATGTGATGCGATGGAAGGTATCACGAAAGAAGGAGAAGGCATCATTGAAGAAACAGAAAAGGGTACTGCTACCCGCGATGTAGGACTGATACTGGCTGCGCAGAAGGTAGAACACTACGAAATATCTACTTATGGCGGACTTGCGCAATTGGCACGTACACTCGGCCTTGGTGGTGTTGCGGAATTGCTGGAAGCTACGTTGGCTGAAGAAAAGGAAGCTGATGAGCTGCTAACGCAGGTTGCAGAAGAAAGTTTGAATTATGATGCAAGCAGTCAAGGCGGGAAGTGAAAAAGCTGTTAATGTATTACTGGTTTTGGGGAAAAGCGGGCAGCCATCTGTTCGCTTTTTCTAGTCTTGGTATAGTTTTTTTTATTTCTTAATTATGAACTTTGATAATGTACCGGCACTTAAAAATGATCTTCTTAACGTGATCATAGAAACACCGAAAGGGTGGCGGAATAAATACAACTATGACCCTGAACTGGAATTGTTTTGCCTGAAGAAGTGTCTTCCTTTGGGTATGGAGTTCCCGTTTGATTTTGGATTCATTCCTAATACAATTGGCGAGGATGGCGATCCGCTGGATGTACTGGTGATCATGGAGGATGGCGCATACCCCGGTTGCTTATTGTAGTGCAAACCCTTGGGTGTTCTTAAGGCCAACCAAAAGAAAGCAGATGGCATAGAAACGAGAAACGACAGGATAGTATGTGTTGCCAGCCAATCCATACTTTTTGCCGGTATCAATGAGCTAAAGGAGCTGAATAAAGACATGGTACGGCAAGTAGAAGATTTCTTTGTGGACTATAACAAACGGGAAGGGAAAGTGTTTTCGCCTATAGGGTGGTATAATGCTGATGAGGCCCTGAAGACAGTGTGCCGGCATCTTGTCAATCTTTCTTAATAGCGCTGATCTCGCCTGTGCGTTCAATATATACTTTGTCGATCTTATTTATGTCTTCGGTGAGTGCAGTTTTTCTAACACCTTGCATTACGTCTTCTTCGCAGACCAACGCCTTGTCCATATTTTCTGTTATCACGTGCCCGTCTTTGAAGAGAAGAATCTTATTTCCCTCGACAATTCTGCTAAATGCTTTGCTGTGAGCTATACCCCAGCCAAACAGCCGATGCAGGATTACTAATGAGCAGCTGGCGACAACAACCGGTAGAAAGGGTGATGCACCTACGATTGCACGGCTTAATGTTGCTCCTAAAAGGATCACGATAATGTTATCGAGTGGAGTACGCATCCCGAAGGAGCGCCTGCCGGATATGCGGATGAGTGCCAGTGATATCAGGAATACTGTTATGGCCCTGTCGGTGATTTGTAATGTATCCAGGTCTTTCCCTTCTCCGAATAATATAAGTAGCCAATTCATAGTACAAGGTTTTAGCAACATTGTAAAAAATTGTTCCATTATCGGGTTTATTTTTGTTGTCACCCAAGTTTCGGGCTGAATTTTACGTCTTATCAGTATAACCAATTTAACTGGAGATGATAAGATCATTACTTACTGTTTTTTTTGTTTTCATTTGCCTTGTATGCGTCCGGGCACAAAGTGCTATTATTACTACTATCTGTGGCGTCGGCGTAGAAGGTTTTGGTGGAGATGGTGATTTCGCTATTGTTGCAGGATTATCTTTTCCGGCGGCGATTGTAATAGACGGGAAGGGCAACATTATTTTCTGCGATGCGCAAAACGGGCGTATCCGTAAAATAGATACAGGCGGCATTATTACCACCATAGCGGGTAGCGGTGCTTTTGGGTCGTATGGCGGGGATGGAGGCCCGGCGACTGCCGCACACTTGTACAATCCGCAGGGTGTGTGTGTTGACGGCGCAGGTAATATATACATAGCTGATCCTGCAATGAACGTGGTTCGCAAGGTGGATACTTCGGGCTTTATCAATATTTTTGCGGGCATAGCAGGTATAGATTCTTTCGGGTATAATGGCGATGGGATAGCTGCTACTACAGCAAAATTGTTCGGGCCATTTGGCGTAGCGGCTGATGCGGCCGGCAATATATACATTGCCGATGGTGGTAACAGCGCTATACGTAAAGTGAATACTGCCGGTATCATCAGCACCATCGCGGGCGATACCACCAGGGGATACAGCGGCGATGGGGGTATGGCCACGGATGCCATGCTGAACATGCCTTTTGCTGTAGCCACAGGTACAAGAGGCGATGTATACTTTTCTGAATTTGACGGTAACCGCATCAGGAAGGTGAATAGCATGGGCATCATCAGCACTATTGCAGGCGGTGATACCAGTGGCTATAGCGGCGATGGCGGCCCGGCAACGGCTGCGCTATTATTCCAGCCATTAGGGCTGAAGGTGGACAGCGCAGGTAATGTGTATTTTGCCGACCAGGGCAATAACCGCGTGCGCAAAATAGATACCGCCGGAATCATCAGCCTGGTGGCAGGTAATGGCGGCTTTGATTATACAGGCGATGCAGGTGTTGCTGTAGATGCTACATTCCGGTATCCGGCTGACGTGGCACTTGATGCAAAGGGGAATTTGTACATCACAGATAACGAGAATTTTGTGATAAGGCGTGTGGTCAATCCTGCGTTATCTATAAACCAAGTGAAGCTATTGCAGGAGCCTGTTATGTTGTTTCCTGATCCTGCAAACACAAGTATTACTGTACGGGTGCCGCAAGGCACAGATGGCAGTACGCTCAAGATATACAATGCCGGTGGACAGGCCGTGAAGTGCGCAAGGGTTAGCGGCGAATCAGTTACCGTGAATGTTTCCGATTTGAGTGCAGGCGTTTATTTCGCCTCGTACAATACAGGCCTCTACAGGTGGGCTGGTAAATTTGTGAAGGAGTAAATATGGGGCGAACTATAAAGTCGAGGGCGAAGTTGTTACTTCGCCCTTGACTTTTACTGTAGTTCAAACATCAGTAAAATAAGTTGGACAGCACATTTTTGGCGTTTGCTGTTGAGGGCTTTAGTTTCAGGAATTTCGTATACTGTGTTTTAGTTATGTCGCTTTTTATATTGCTGAGCAAGCCGCTTTTCAGTGTTGCAAATTTCGTTTTATAGGCCGATTTGTTGGTAGCCAACAAAGGCATGATGGCCGCCTTCTTTTGTAAAAATGTCGTTACAGCGTCTGATACTTTTGGCATTTGCTGATCTGTGAGCGACAATGAAGACCCTAATTTTCCCATTATAGCGTCCCTCACGCCTGAGAGCTCACCAAGGTCAGCAACAGAAGTAGTTGAAGGTAAAGATATATTGCTCGCTTCTTTTGTAACTGCGCTTTTTATATCGCTCATCAGGTCTTGAGCGGACGAGACATTTACAGTAACGCAAAATGCTGCAACTAATAGCAGAAATGGTTTCATACTGGTTTGTTTTGAAGCGCGAAACTACTGTTTTCGTCAAACGTATCTTGTTAATAATCTGGTAATTATAAACTAAACACTTGCAAACCGGAAAAAAAAGGCCCCGTTGGGAACGGGACCTTCTGAAAGAATGTTATCGACACTATCTAGCCTTGCACAGCCACATTGAACTTGAAGGTAATCGTACAATTAAGAGGTTTTGTTGTAGAACGGCGCAATTTTCCGATCAGCGTATAGCTGAACTGCGTACCAAGGTATGTTTTTAATTCTACGGATGTGTCCACAGGTACACTAAGGGTAGCCGCATAAACATCCGGATTATTAGGGATACTCACCGTATAGGGATTCGGATTGGTATTTGAAGAAAAATTTGCCGATACTGAAGAGAAATCCTGGAAATTATTCAGTGAATCAGGATTAGATAAAGTAAAGGTTACGGCCTGGATCTTTACACTGGTGATGTTAGAAATGCCTAACTGATTACCTGTTTGTGCATGGATAAACGAGTCCACATTGTAAATAGTAACAGCTGGTCCAACCGTGATCTCACCATTTACACCCGTGGTTATAGGAATGGTCACATTCACTGAATCGGTCTGCATATTCAGTTTGAAGTTCAATAAATTGGCGAGTTTGCCACAAGACTGGAGGGAAAGGATGCCTCCTAAAATAACGGCGATAAACAGTGCCGGCATTAAATGTTGCTTTTTCATAATCGTTAATTTGATGTAAATGTAAGTCAAATAGTTATTTAAATAGACATTAAAATGTCATTAATTTTGATGAAGTGGGTAAACGGGCTGATAAGCGGGGAGAATGGAGAGAATAAAACGCTATCTTTGCGCCTAAAGAAATCATAGTGGAACTAGTGGTAAGAAAGCAGATCGTAAAATTCGCCCCGAAAGGGACAGCAAGCTTTTATGATGATGTGAAGCACAGGGTTAATGAGTACTTTCAGTCCAATAATATACCGGAACATTATAATGCAGCCATGGTTGTAAAAACCATAGCGATGATATCTATGTATTTTGTTCCCTATTTCGCTATTGTAACCGGGCTGGTTCATTTCAGCTTGCTGCTGTTTTATGCATCCTGGTTAGTGATGGGGTTAGGGATAGTAGGTATAGGCACATCGGTAATGCACGATTCCAATCATGGGGCATATACTACCAATAAGACGGTAAACAACCTGTTGGGCAGCCTGCTGAATATATTGGGCGGCTATGCTGAGAATTGGAAGATACAGCACAATATACTGCACCATACCTATACGAATGTGGAAGGTCTGGATGAGGATATAGAAGCCGGTAAAGGCCTGCGCATGTCGCCGGAGAAGGAATTGAAGCCTTTTCACCGCTACCAGCATATCTATGCATGGCTGCTGTATTGCCTGATGAACCTCTACTGGATCACGGTAAAGGACTATAAGATGCTCTTCCGCTATGCAAAGAACGGGCTGCTGCAAAAACAGAAGATGACACTGAGAAAAGCACTGATAGAGCTTTCGTTGCTGAAAGTGCTGTATGTGGCTTATATTATCGTTTTGCCGATTATGTATTCGGGGGT
This sequence comes from uncultured Bacteroidota bacterium, assembly GCA_903877645.1. Taxonomy (GTDB): domain Bacteria; phylum Bacteroidota; class Bacteroidia; order Chitinophagales; family Chitinophagaceae; genus Nemorincola. The sequence goes on from CAIRES010000012.1 coordinate 29,120, forward strand.
TGCCTGGTATCATGTGGTGGGCGGTATTGTTTTGATGCATGTATTGGCCGGCCTCGGCCTGGCATGCATCTTTCAGCCGGCGCATGTGGTGGAGACATCAGACTACTCGCCGCCTAATGATGAGCGCAAGATGGAGCATAGCTGGGCTGTGCACCAGGTGATGAATACGGCCAATTTTGCCCCCAACAACAAACTCGTGTGCTGGTTCATCGGTGGCCTCAACTTCCAGATCGAGCATCATTTGTTTCCGCATGTATGTCACGTACATTATCCTAAATTATCGAGGATTGTGGCTGGTGTAGCTGCGGAACACAATATCCCGTACAATGTCATGCCTACCTTCCGTAGCGCTCTTTATGCCCACGGCAAAATGCTGAAGAGGCTGGGCAGGAACGAAAAATTATAACCAATACCCTCATCCAATATACAAAGCTATCTTTGTAGTAATACACGGGATATGAACTTCAGCGACCTGAATCTAAACAAGCCATTACTTAATGCACTGGATGAACTGGGCTATACTACCCCCACAACCATACAGCGCAAGATCTTTTCAGTGATCATGTCGGGCAAGGACGTGTGTGGTATAGCACAAACCGGTACGGGCAAAACATTTGCCTACTTGCTTCCCTGCCTGCGTATGTGGAAATACGCTAAAGACGGGCTGCCACAGGTGCTTATCATAGTGCCTACCCGCGAGCTGGTGAAGCAAGTGGAAGAAGAAGTAAAGAAACTGAGCGTCCATATGAATACCGTAACGGTAGGTGTGTATGGCGGAGTGAACATGACCCCGCAGGCACTCGAAGTGGAGAATGGAGCCGATTTTATAGTAGGTACGCCAGGCAGGCTGATGGACCTCGCACTAAACGGATCGTTGAGACTTAAAGCGATAAAGCGCGTGGTGATAGATGAGGTGGATGAAATGCTGAACCTTGGTTTCCGCACGCAGATCAAGAACCTGCTGGAGATGCTTCCTGCGAGAAGGCAGAATCTGATGTTCTCGGCCACCATGACGGATGAAGTAGAAGTGCTGACCAACGAATATTTCGATCTACCGGTAAAGGTAGAGGCTGCACCTACCGGCACGCCGCTTGATAATATAGAGCAGATGGTATATCATGTGCCTAACTTTTATACCAAGGTAAACCTGTTGCAGTTGCTGCTCACTACCCATCCTGAAATGAACAAGGTACTGGTGTTCACTGCTACCAAGAGTCTTGCCGACCAGCTTTATGACGAGGTCGCAGGACATTTTGCTGACCAGGTGGGTGTGATACACTCTAACAAATCGCAAAACCATAGGTTCAATACCGTTAATCAATTTAAGGCAGGTACTTACCGTTTCATTATCGCTACAGACATCATTGCCAGGGGTATAGATATCGAAGATGTGAGCCACGTTATCAACTTTGATATGCCGGAGCAGCCTGAAGCTTATATACACCGTATTGGCCGTACAGGCAGAGCCGACAGGAAAGGGATATCATTGAGTTTTGTAACCGAAAAGGAAATGGAGCAGCTCGAAGCCATAGAAGCCCTGATGAATTACAAGGTGCCTGTAATAGAGTTGCCTGAAGAACTTGAAATATCAGCTGTGCTCACGGACGATGAGATGCCAAAAGTGAAGATGAAAGACACGCTGATCAAACTGCCTGATACCCGTGATACCAAAGGCGCTTTTCATGAAAAACTGGCCAAGAATGTAAAAACCAACGTAAAGGTGAGCCATAAGGATAAGATGATGAAGAAATATGGTAAACTGAAGACACGCGGGGATAAAAACCAGCCGTTAAAAAAGAGACGGTAAACACAGCGGTATATTAAATTTGTATACGCTGAACCATTAGTATTTTGTCGTTTCAAAATATTGTTATTAATTTATTGTATGGAACGTCTTTTTGACATTGTTGAAGACAGGGCCCGCCTCGCCCCCAATGCAGTAATGCTTGCCGCAAAAGAAAATGGCACATGGCGCACGTATAGCTGTGCCGAGGTATGGGCTACAGCGCAAAAAGTGGCCGGTGGCTTGCTTTCGCTGGGTATTACCAATTCTGTTTTAGAACCCGAGCGCCAGGAAAAAATAGCTATAGTGTCGCCCAACAGGCCTGAATGGATGATAGCCGATGTGGGTGTTCAACTTACCGGCGCTGTTCTTACACCCATATATCCTACCATCAGCCCTACAGAGATCGTTTATGTATTGAGTGAAGCAGAAGTGCAGATCGTATTTGTAGCCAACGCAGAGATATACGAACGGTTCAAAGATGCGTTCAAAGAAATACCTACACTCAAAAAAATATACTCCTTCGATGTCATAGAAGGGGTTGCAAACTGGAAGGAACTGACAGATAAAAACCTGCAACCGGATGCTTTAGTGATAGCGCGTATCACCAAGGATACGCTGGCTACGATCATTTATACATCAGGCACAACCGGTAATCCCAAGGGGGTAATGCTATCGCACAACAACATAGTAAGCAATGTGCAAGACTCGCTGCCTGCGTTTACGTTTGCCACGCCAAATAGTAAAGCTTTGAGCTTCCTGCCGCTCAATCATATTTTTGAGCGCATGGTCACTTACGTATACCTGCAATCAGGTGTGTCTATTTACTATGCCGAGAACATGGATGCGATAGGGTTGAATCTTAAAGAGGTGCATCCCCTCGTATTTACTACTGTGCCGCGCCTGCTGGAGAAAGTGTATGAGCGTATCATGAACACTGCGCTGGAACTGAAAGGCATTAAGCGCATACTGTTCTTCTGGGCGCTGGACCTGGGCAAGCGGTTTGATAATGCAAACCCGGGCAATCCATGGTACAGGTTCCAGTTGTGGCTGGCCAATAAGATCATATTCAATAAATGGCGCGAGGCACTAGGTGGTAATGTGAAAGCGATAGTGGTGGGCTCTGCGGCTTGCCAGGAAAGGCTGGTAAGGATATTTACTGCTGCCAATATCGTGATTATGGAGGGCTATGGCCTTACGGAAACGTCGCCTGTGGTATCGGTGAACAGGTTTGAAAGTGAGAACAGGCGTATAGCCACCATAGGCACACTAATAGATAATGTGGAAGTGAAAATAGCGGAAGATGGGGAGATGCTCATTAAAGGCCCGAATGTGATGATGGGCTACTACAAGCACCCCGACCTTACAGCAGCGGCTATGGAAGGTGGATGGTTCCATACCGGCGATATAGGGCAGTTTGTGGACGGTCGTTTCCTGAAGATCACAGACCGCAAGAAAGAGATATTCAAAACATCGGGCGGTAAGTATGTGGCACCACAGGTGATAGAGAACAAGATGAAGGAAAGCCCCTACATAGAGCAAATGATGGTGGTAGGTAACGGGCGCAAATTTGTGAGTGCGCTCATTATACCCAGTTTTATGCAAGTAAGGAAATACCTGAGGGACAACAACCCGCAACTAATCATCTCTGATAAGAACAGCGACCTTATTAAACTGCCTGAAGTAGCAGCGCTCATCCAAAAACAAATTGATAAGTACAATGTACTATTCAGCCATCCGGAGCAGGTAAAGAAAGTATCATTGCTTGCAGATGAATGGACGATAGACAGCGGTGAATTAACACCATCGCTAAAGATAAAGCGCAAAATAATAGAGCAGAAGTATGCGGCGCAAATAGAAGAGCTTTATGGAGAATAGAAAGGCTATTTGCTTGTAGCCGCAACTACGCCTACTACTATCTCAATTCCGTATATAGCAAGCAATACGATCATCATAATGCCCATGTATTTGAACATACCCTTCAGGTGTCGTATAGCTGTATTGAATTGTTCTTTATTCCCTGTGTTCAACCCTTCTTTTACATTGTTTGAAAACTTGAGTAGGGCATAGGTGGGGTAGAAGTAAACACCCACGAGGATGAGGACGATAAAGATGATGAATATAGGCCCTAAAGCGCCCAATGAAGCGAATTGCTGTGACGTACCTAATGAGGGCAAAAGTACGGCAAGCAAGATGCCTGCTAACAGAAAAATGCCAAAAATCACGAACAAGACGATCGCAATAAATTTTGCCCAACGGGCTGTTTCGATGAAGTTACTTTTTGCCTGATCATCGATCTCCATTTTAAAGATGTCTGTGATGCCTGTGTTGAATCTTTCCATGGAAGGTGTTGTTTATTTTTTCTGAATCACTGATTTTAAGGATTACGCCGATTTCACGGATTTATCTGGCTTCCTTACTTTTTTTGGGGATCAGAGGTTTAGTACTACTCTTTTAAATGTCATACTTTTGCTACCGAAATTAATAAGAAGACCCACTTCAAATCTATATGCTTTCAGGTAGTTGAGTATCTGCGCTATATGCACATCTTCTAATTGGATGATTGCCTTTAGCTCTACTAATACTTTTCCTTCAACAACGAAATCGGCTCTTCGTGTACCTATATCTTCCTTGTAGCCTTTATAAAATATAGGCTGCTCCAGTTCTCTTGCAAAATTCAGTTTAGCCTCTGTCATTTCCAAGGCCAGCGCACGCTGATAAATAACTTCCTGAAAGCCATTGCCTAAAAACCCATGTACTTCGTACGCACTGCCAATTATTTTTTCGGTAATGTCGCCATATTTTAAATTGCCACTCATATATTCAACCGTTTCTTGCAGTTAATCTACTCCGTGAAATCAGTGTAATCCTTTAAATCAGTGATTCGGAAATTATCAATATGCCCTCGCAAATAACACCCTTTCCTTAGAAGCATTACCTGTAAGCACACACTTGCCATCCTCTTGTTTGTTATTCAGTGGAATGCAGCGGATGGTGGCCTTAGTGAGCTCTTTTATTTTTTCTTCGGTCTCTGGTGTGCCGTCCCAGTGCGCAGATATAAAGCCCGGGGTTTCATCGAGTGTTTTTACAAATTCCTCCCAGCTATTTACTTCCCTTGTGTTGTCTGCACGGAATTTCAGTGCTGTATTGTACATATTGCTTTGTATATTGGCAAGCAGTTGTGGTATTTTATCGGCAATACCGTCAAGTTGGTAAGAGGCTTTTTCTTTCGTATCTCTCCGGGCTACTTCTGCTATGTTGCTCTCTATATCCCTTGCGCCAAGGGTGATGCGTACAGGCACACCTTTCAGCTCATACTCTGCAAACTTGAAGCCGGGTCGGGTATTATCGTCATTATCATACTTTGCCCTGATGCCGGCCTGTTTGAAGGTAGCCATAATGTCGGCGGCAATATTGTCTATTTTGGTTCGGGTATCAGCATCCTTATTAAAGATAGGGATGATAACCACCTGTAGGGGTGCCAGTTTTGGTGGCAGCACCAGGCCTTCATCATCGCTGTGTGCCATTACCAGCGCGCCTACCAGGCGGGTAGATACGCCCCAGGACGTCGCCCAAACATGGTCGAGATTATTTTCTTTATCGCGGAAGGTAACATCAAACGCTTTGGCGAAATTCTGCCCGAGGAAGTGTGATGTACCTGCTTGCAGCGCCTTGCCATCCTGCATGAGTGCCTCTATGCAATAAGTATCTTCTGCACCTGCAAAGCGTTCGTTGGCTGTCTTTACGCCACGCACTACCGGCATTGCCATAAATTCTTCGGCAAAAGTGGCATACACGTCCAGCATCTTTTTGGTTTCTTCTATCGCTTCTTCTTTAGTGGCATGAGCAGTATGTCCTTCCTGCCACAGAAACTCGGTGGTACGCAGGAACAGGCGGGTGCGCATTTCCCAGCGCACCACATTGGCCCATTGGTTGATGAGCAACGGTAGGTCGCGGTAAGACTGTATCCAGTCTTTATAGGTATTCCAGATAATAGTTTCAGAAGTAGGCCTAACGATCAGCTCTTCCTCCAGCTTGGCATCAGGGTCCACGATCACACCGCCGCCATTAGGGTCATTCTTGAGCCTGTAGTGGGTCACTACGGCGCATTCCTTGGCGAAGCCTTCAACATGTGCAGCTTCTTTTGAAAGGAAGCTCTTGGGTATGAAGAGCGGGAAGTATGCGTTTTGATGGCCGGTTTCTTTAAACCGTTTGTCCAGCTCATCGCGCATATACTCCCATAGGGCATAGCCATGAGGCTTGATGACCATGCAGCCTTTTACTGCAGAATAGTCGGCCAGGCCGCCTTTTAAAATAATATCATTATACCATTGGGCATAATCGTCTTTTCGATTTGTTAAAGTTTTTGACATAATAAACCTGGCACCGTTTTCGCTATCTATTAATTGGTGAAGTACCGCAAAAGTAGTAATTTCACTATGCATTTTTACGTAAAAACATATCAAAATGAAACGTTTCCTTTTAACCAGTCTGTTGCTTGCTGCAATGTGCAGTGTTGCTAATGCACAAACAGATGATATTTATGCGACCGGGGCCGACCAGAGAGGTGCTCAGTCTGCTATGGATAGCAACCATAACGGGAATAGTAATCACAGGTTCAATAATGACCAGGGGAATAATGACCCTGATAATTATCAAAGCTATAATAATGCAGATGACTACGTGGATTATGATGATAACTCATACAGTTCCCGCATCAATCGTTTTGATAATGATTTTTACAATATGGGCTATTACAGCACATTCTATAATCCATTCTGGTACGATCGGTATTGGGTAGATCCGATGTGGGGTTATAATCCCTGGTATTCAGGAGTTAGCTTTGGCTTTGGCTATGGGCCATGTTGGAATTCAGGCTGGGGCTGGAACTCGTGGTATGGCTACGGCGCATTTTCCAGTTGTTGGGGGTATCCCTATTATGCAGGCGGCTGGTATGGGGATTATTATGGCGGATATTGGAACAGGTATTATGGTGGCCTGGAAGGTGGACGGTATGGCGGAGGACGCTATGCAGGCAACTATGGCCCTCGCCAGACGAATATCGGATACAGGGCAGGTAACAGGGTTGGGTTAGGTAGCGGCTTGAGAACATCTGCCGTGAACCAGACAGGGCTCAGAACAGCTCCTCTTGCTGCTGCAACTAATACAAGATCAGGCAACAGGATGAGCAATGGCGGTACTGTACGCAATAGTGCCACTATGGCACATGGAAATGGTGTGCAGGGTGGACAACGTTTCAGCCAGAACAATGCAGGACGCAATTATGGACAAGTAAATAATGGTGGCCGGATGAACGGACAGCAGGGTTCACGTGGTGTTTATAACGGAGGCAACCGTATGAGCAACGGCAATTTCCAGGGCCGCGGCGGATCATTTGGTGGTGCAAGAAATTTTAATGGAGGCAGCAATGCAGGACGTGGTTTTGGCGGTTTTGGCGGCGGTGCTCGTTCCGGCGGTTTTGGTGGCGGCGCCCGTTCTGGTGGTTTCGGCGGTGGTGCTCGTTCAGGTGTTGGTGGCGGTCATGCTGGCGGTGGCGGACGCAGATAATTGTTAATCAGTTTATAAAAAAGGCATTATCGCATAGTGTGGTAATGCCTTTATACTTTAACTGATTAATAGGGTATGGTTTTTGTGCCTCATAATATCAGTTACCCATTTTAAACATTGCAGTTCTTTTCTTGTCAAAAAATAAAATCAGGGATATGCGTACTTACGGATCTGTATTATTCATTGCATTATTGGCAACCTCATTCGTCGCATCTGCACAGGATGTAAGAAAGGCATATAATTTCTCGAATCTAACTACTCAGGGCACCGCCAGGTCAATGGGCTTTGGCAATGCACTTGGATCGGTGGGTGGCGACTTTAGCTCACTTAGTGTGAACCCTGCGGGTCTGGGTATCTACAGAAGTTCAGAACTGACATTGACTCCATCGCTGAGAATGAATGCAACGAGCAGTGAATATACAGAGAATACTACGTCAAATAATAATACGCATTTCAACTTCAATAATTTCGGGCTGGTGTTTACGAATGCACCCAAGGGCAAGCGCTATGAACACCGCAGTTGGAAGACTGTATCATTTGCTGTTGGTATGAACAGGGTTGCCGATTTTAATGCCGACTATACATATAGCGGCAAAAACATGACCAGCTCGGCATCGCAGGCTTTTGAATCTGATGCAAACCAATCGCATCTCGATCCTACAGTTGTTGACAACAGCCTGGGTTCTATGGGCTATCAATCATACTTACTGAACCAGAATGCTGCCGGTAATTATGTTTCTTCGGTGCCATTCAGCGGTGGTGTGATGCAGCAAAAAAGCTCGCACACTACAGGTGGTATTGATGAATATACATTTTCACTCGGGGGCAACTATAAAGAGAAGCTAATGCTCGGTATCACGATCGGCGTGCCTGTGGTCAATTACCACAATAGCAGCTATTATTCAGAAACATTGTCGCCGGATAATACAATGTCTAATCCCAATGGCTTCGGGTATTTCAATTACAGCCAGTCATTGGATATAACCGGTGCCGGTGTTAACGCCAAGATCGGTGCTATCTATAAGTTCAATGACATGTTCAGGTTTGGATTAGCCTTCCATTCGCCAACGTATTATTCTCTGCATGATGTATCGGCCCCGGCTATTACCACAATGCATAACGACTCTCTGAGCATACTATCGGCAGACAACGGATACCTGAATACGAACGTGTTTGATTACAATCTTTCTACTCCGTGGAAAGGTGTGTTGAGCGCTACTATAATGCTCAATAAATTCGGGTTCATTACTGCTGATTATGAGTATGTTGATTATAGCTCTATGCGATATGTATTCCAGGATGGTATTGATAATAATGGGGTTCCTTATCAGCAGGAAGCAGACGCTATTAATCAGACAATCAAAAAGACTTACCAGGGCGCTTCTAATTTCCGTTTAGGTGGCGAAGGTCGCATCTCCAGTCATTTTATGGCACGTGTAGGCTTTGGTTATTATGGCAATGCATATAGCGCATACGGAGAGTCAACCGCGAATGCTCCGTATTCTACACAACGTATAGACGTTAGTGCGGGCGTGGGCTTCAGGTTTCGTCATTTCTTTACTGATCTTGGCTTTGTTCACAGCATGTACCAGGGTTATGAGCAACCCTACAATGTAGTATACAATGATGGAAAGGGTACAAATTATGTCTATTCAGGTGCTCCGGTTACAGTGCCTACAGCCAAGATCGATTATGCGCTGAATAACCTGGCGCTTACTGTAGGTGTGAAATTTTAACTACCTAGTTTTACGATGAGGCTATATACAGGTAGGCAATGGCTGCCACTACGAGTAAACTGCATATTATTAGGATTGGGATGACCTCATCCCTGATGAATTTGCTTTTTCTTTCGTTCATATATTGATCAGAAGGGGTTATTATATAGCTGAATTGGCGTGTACTCTTCTGTTTTTAAAGAAAAAATTGATGATAGAAGGCTTATTTTTTTTAGAAGCAGAAGCCTCATATTTTTCAATAGAACCGGATAGTTTTAATTGTATACCCTTGCTTGTAAGTACATAAGAGATCATTTCTCTTTTTTCAATCACGAAGCCTTGTGCCACCAGGTATTCCTTGATGCAATAATAAGTATCAAGAATGATAGAATTCTGGCTGGGCAATATACACTTATGTGATACAGACTCTTCGACCAAGTCGTAAATGTTGAAATTCTCCTCTGCCTTAAATGAATGCAATATCCTGTTCAGAATGTACCTGTCGTATGTGGAGAGCAGACTGGTTGTGAGTGTTTGGTTCATTCGGCGATTAATTTTTTTGGTCTGGTATATGTTCATGAAAAGTGTTTGCCTTGGCATACTATTAGTAAATATAAAGCAATTCGTTTTTAATGAAACATAAATTGTTTCTTTTTACATTTAGTTCTTACTTGATTGTTAATGAGTGTTTTAGGTAATTTAATTGAGTAATGCCTATATTTGTTTTGAATCAATCATCGAGATCATGAAGTTGTATCGCATAATTTCTTATAAAGAAATAGCTGAACTGGAAAAAGAAGTAGTTACTCTTTTAAATGCAGGATGGGCACTGGTCGGTGGCATAGCCATGGCCTATAATCATGAGCATTCAGATCATCATATACCAGGCCACCTTATATATGTCCAGGCACTTGAAAAGAATGAATAGCAGGAATCAGAATAAGAGGTATATAGCATCATTTTCGACGTTAAGTACACTTAAGTCTGGTTGTACGAATATGCCGTGAATTACCTAAATATATGACTCCCTAAATACATAGATGAGTCTATAAAGCATTCGTTTATAAGATATTATCAGATCATACAATCGCCTACCGGTTTGTGTAAGAGCAGGACTCAATAATATATTTTAAAAGAACCGGTAGCTGGTGTAAGAACGTGGTTGTAGTAAAGGTTAAGGTTCATTGTGCCTTCTATCGGGTAGTTAGCCTGTGTGATGGTTACGGTACTGCCCACACCTATGGAGTAGGTTTTGTGAATCCCTGATGAATCATCTGTAAATGTCGAGGAATTATCCGTTACAGTATAGGTGCCGGATGAGGTGGAATTGACTGAACTAAGGTTGAGGCCGAATTGATTAAGTTTGTAATCAGTGACCACTATCTTGTTATCCCATGTTACATCATTTGCCTGTAGTATACTTGCGGAAATGGCGATAAAAGGCGATCCATTGATACTGTAATCGGTAACGCCAACCGTTTTAGAATTAAATGATAACTCTATGGAACTCCCTTTAGTGGTAGTATCTCCGGGAGTAACGGCGAATAAGTTAGTAGTGCCTTTATCGCACGAAGAGAAGCATGCCAATACAGAAAGAGATAATATAGTAAAGATGTATTTCATTAAGTAGTTTTTTGTAAATATAGTAACCTGTCCGCCAAAATACAAAACCAAGTTCACAAATTATCATTTACCTTGTTCCCGGGCAACACATTGGAGGTGGTATACTATCACTATGTTTTAAATATACTGTTTATAAAGTCTTTGCCCGTTCTGAAGCCTGGCGAAATGAAACAGAGGTCAAGAGTCCATTTGTTTAGTTCAGATGCATGGCCTGTTCCACAAATTTTATGGCTTCATCACAATTTCTGACAGATCGATCACGCAGCCCTCCGGCAAACTGGCTGTCATCTTCATGGAGAAGGTCATTCTTTGCTTTTGTTAAGAATTTTATACATTGTTGGAGATTTGCGTTGCCATCCCGTCCCTCCGGCATAGTCGGATGATCATTGGGCCCCTTGCCATCGTCTATGGATGCTTCATTAATTTCCCTGATTACCACATTGATCTGCCTCAGTGCTTCTTTTTCGTTGTGGGTCATTGCCTTGCCATCAATATGTTGCAGCAGCAGCCACCTCGCGGCCTTTACCTTAGAGAGAGCCTGAAGGCAATAAGGGTGTTGCCCCTGTGCATTTGCAGCCCCGGAAATAACAATTCCGGACAGGGCCAGCAAAATTCCCGTACAAATGGTCCTGATATTCATATTCAAGTAGTTTTATTTTCTGAAAATTAGCGACGAATAGCTATTGCACAACAACTTTAGCAGTGTTAATGGACATGCCCGTCTGTAATACAATGCTATACACCCCTTTATCAACTCCTTCCAGGTCAAGTACCTGCGTTGTTAATCCGGTTGCAGCGTTGCCCTGTTTGTTCATGATTACTTGCCCCAATACATTCACCAGTTTCAAACGGTAATTGCATCCATTACCGGATGAAAAAACTACAGTAGTCTTTCCGGTAGTTGGGTTGGGATATACATCGATGATTTTATCGGCAGATTGGCTTACTTGTGGCACACCAGCTGCATTACATGGGGTGAATGGAGTGGGGGCAGAGGCAATGCCATTGGCCACCAGTACCAGGTTATAGGTATCATAGGGCAGGCCACCGGGCAATGTAAAATACGTTGTGTCAGGCATACTGCCGGTCATAATGCCAGTGCTGTTCCAGTTGAAAGTGCGTGCATAATGCACCAGGTCCCCAAGCACAGTATCATGGTTTTCGAGCCGGATTATCGGGTAATTAGTCGGCATTTGCCAGTCATCACCATACGCAGCTCCCTGCGATATGCCATTAAAAAGTGTACCTGTAGCCATAAACGTGTCGCAACTGATCATGGTAATATTGTTGATTACAGGCACTCCCGAAGCCACAGGTGTTCCGCCGGGAACATAAATGTAATACTGGTTGCTGTTCTGAACGCTGACCAGGATATTTCCATCTGGCAGGTCAAGCATTCCAGTCATGGAGCAACGAACATCCATGGTATCGCCACCGGCGCATGCACTCACTTCTGTAAATGAATTGGTGAGGTAGTCAAATTCATAGAACCATGCCGGAATTTTGAATTCGGTATCATGCACAGCTTGTGGCGAAAATGTGCACAGTATTTTACCATTCGGCATCATGGCCGCCGCAGCGTCTACGGCACCCAGGCCGCGAGGAATGGCCGGGCCTACAGTCCATCTCCCCATAGTTGTGTCACCGGTTGGCGTATAAAAAGCTGTATGAGGGGTAGACCCTAAAAAAAATGCCCGGCCATCAGGCAGCATGAAACCTGCACCCAGTTCGTACCCGAACACATCATACAGCATTTCTGGAAGTGTATCGTCGCGTAGCCATCTATTCAGCGCAGGAATATACCGTTCAGAATTTTTTGAATCAATATCAATAAACAATACACTATTATCCGGCAATTTTAACCATGCCGCTTCATCAGCGCCACCCAAGCATGATGGAGCCACTGAATAACTATCTGTAATGGGATTGAAAATTACATTATCAATGGAACTGGGTAGTACGCAATTCTGTAGCACACGTCCATCCGGAAGGATCACCGAGTTCCCATCATAAATCTGTAGCGGGAAAAATCTGGATATACTGGGCAGCGGCCCGGCCAATGTCCAGGTGTCAGTAAGAGGGTTATATGTTTCTCCATTGCGGTCGCCTGTACCATATTCGCCGCCTGCCACATACAACCTGCCGTCTTTGAGCATTTGGGAAGAACAGAAAAGTCGCGTCTTGTTCATGTTGTGCATCATCGTCCACGTGCCGTTTGCATAGCTACCGTGCGCATCCGGTGTCAGTTTTACCCACATCTTCTCTACTGTATCAACTCCTCCACTATCTATTTTGACCATTACAGTTCCATCGGTAAGCAGCAGCGAAACACCATCAGCAACGCCGGGGCAGGGAGGCAGAGCTACCCAGGTACCCTGCCCATAGCATACTACATTAAAAATCAAGCTGAGGCTAAATAAGGATAATCGAATTCCTTTTGTATATTTTATCATGAGCAAAACATAAGAAAACAAATCTAAGAAATATTTACTGAACCATCAAGTCCTTCCTTCTGTACTATTTGAGGTTGGAAAATACAACGTGTTTATATATTGTTTTGCGCAAAGCAGCCATCTATCCGATCGACTAATGATTGAATACAGGATATTTGTCAGTTTTCGGTATGTAGGCACTTTTATCCATCTTTATTCCATCAATTAATTTGGACGAGGATAGATATGTTCAAACTTTCTAAAAATGCCCAACAACAAGTTATTTTTCCGCCTTCTTATCCAATTTTTCTTCTTTCTTTTCCATTTTGCGAAGGTCTCTTTCTGCTTTTTTGCTATTACCGCTGTGCCTTGCGCTTTCCCTTTCAGTCATTTTCTTATCCATTTTCTCCTGTTTCTTCTCGTCTTTCCTTACATGCCTTGATTGCTGGCCAAAAGTTGTTGTCAGAAGCATGGCCATTATGGCTGTAACTATCATTTTTTTCATATTTTTTTATATATTTATTTATAATAATCGTGCCAATGATTGTGGAAATTTTTGGCAATAAAAAGGTAGTGGATTAAAAACGCTGTGGATTTGATTCAGTTGGATAGCTTGTTATTTTTTGGGGTGCTGGTTCGACAGAACGGTGTCTCCCGGTAGCAACAATAAGATCCCTATCCACTTGCTTTTTGCATAAAGCAGTTGCGTGTTACAATATATAAGTAATATCTCTGCAATTTACGGCCCCAATAGCGCTATAGGTGGACTTTATAATTGTTAGGTTATCTCTTTGTAACCGTTTTCTTACCTTTGTTACCTATGCAGGAGTTGCCGGTCATCAGTTCTATAGATATAACCAAGGATACGCGTGTAAAGAAGCCCGATTGGTTGCGTGTAAAATTGCCTATTGGTGAGAATTACCGCCATGTGCGCAACCTGGTGGATAAGAACAAACTACACACGATATGTGAAAGCGGCAACTGCCCCAATATGGGCGAATGCTGGGGTGAGGGTACGGCGACCTTTATGATATTGGGCAACATCTGCACCCGCTCCTGTGGCTTTTGTGCGGTAGCTACCGGCAGGCCGGAGCCTGTGGATTGGGACGAGCCGCAGCGTGTGGCCGAGGCCATACACCTGATGAGCGTAAAACATGCCGTGATCACGTCTGTAGACCGTGACGAACTGAAAGACGGCGGCAGCATTATCTGGTACAACACCATAAAGGCTGTACGCGCCCTGAACCCACAAACAACCCTCGAAACACTAATCCCCGACTTCCGTGGCGACTGGAACAACCTGCAACGCATTATAGATGTGGCACCGGAGGTAGTATCTCATAATGTAGAAACAGTAGAACGCCTTACCCGCAAGGTGCGCATACAGGCCAAGTACCACCGCAGCATGGAGGTGATCCGCAGGCTGAAGGATGGCGGCATGAGGACCAAGAGCGGCATCATGATGGGCCTGGGCGAAGAAAAAGAAGAAGTATTGCAAACCCTGCAAGACCTTGCAGATAACGGCTGCGACGTAGTGACCATGGGCCAGTACCTGCAACCTACGCCTAAACATCTGCCGGTAGTACGTTTCGTGCATCCGGATGAATTTGCTTTTTACCGGGAAGAGGGCTACAAAATGGGCCTTGATTATGTAGAAAGCGGCCCGCTGGTACGCTCATCTTACCATAGTGAAAGGCATGTGTTTGCAGGGGAGGGGAGGAAGAAATGGCTCAATGACTCAATGGCTCAATAGCTCACTGGAAAAGCAGGATTTCATCCAGGATAATGCGGATACCAATGATAACGATCATAGGCAACGCGCTGTATCTGTTATGAGTACAAGCATGCGGGTGCATTGGAGAAAACAATTTAAAGAAGCAATAGTTATAGGCGAGAAGTCCGAAAAAGATCCTTTTGATGGTCTTGAGAATGATTTTGATAAAAACGAGTGGACCTGGTAATAGCTGATGTTCTTAGCCATTCAGCGCGTTTATCCCACATTTTCTGCTTTTTTATCTCATTATCCGCATTTTAACCTTTTTTAACGTAAATAATTGACCTTTAAGACTTAAATTCGCAATCTAATTTTCACAAATGACACAAACAGACTATATACACGTACCCTACGGCAGGACCGTACACGGCGAAGAAGAAATAGATGCAGTGGTGAAAGTGCTCCGCACATCTACACAAATGGGCAAAAATGTGCGCGAAATGGAAGAGCGCGTGGCTGCATTGTATAATAAGAAATACGGTATTGGCGTGAACAGCGGCTCATCGGCCCTGTACCTGGCTGCCGACCTGATGAACTATGAGGCTGGCAGTGAGATCATCACCCCGGCACTGACGTTCTCTACCACAGTAGCACCCCTCGTTAAAAAAGGTTGGGTTCCTGCTTTCATTGATGTGGAAGAAGGTACTTACAACCTGGATGCCAGTAAGGTGGAAGAAATGATCACGCCGAAAACAAAGGCGATGGTGATCCCTAACCTTATGGGCAACTTGCCTGACTGGAAACAACTGCGCGAAATAGCTGATAAACACAATCTATTCGTACTCGAAGACTCGGCCGATACGCTGGGTGCGGAGATAGACGGCGCTTCGTCAGGCCGCTTTACTGATATGAGTACTACCAGTTTCTACGGCTCACATATTGTGAACTGTGGCGGCAATGGTGGTATGCTGTGTGTGAATACAGATGAGTTTTATAACCGTGGCCGCCTGCTCCGCAGCTGGGGCCGCAGCTCATCTTTGTTTGTAGAATCAGAAAAGATAGAGAACCGCTTTAATGTGGAAGTAGATGGTATCCCTTACGATGCGAAGTTCGTATTCGAAGAGCCGGGTTATAATATCGAGCCATCTGAGATGGGCGCTGCTTTCGGACTGGTGCAGGTGAGCAAGCTGGCTGCTAATATCGACAGTCGCACATCTAACTACACCCGTATGCGCGAATTCTTCAAACAATATGAAGAGTTCTTTATACTGCCTAACCAATTGCCTAATTCACGTACCGGCTGGCTGGCATACCCAAGTACGATCCGTGCAACTGCTCCATTCATCCGCCGCGACCTGCAGATATTCCTGGAGAAGAGGAACATACAGACGCGTACAGTATTCACAGGCAACATCCTTCGTCAGCCGGGCTTCAAAAATGTAGCGCATAAGGCAGCTAAGGGTGGTTACCCAGAATCGGACAAGGTAATGCGTGGAGGAATGTTGCTGGCTTGCCATCATGGACTGAATGAAGAGCAAATAAGCCATGTGATGGAGAGTGTTACTGTGTTCATGAAAAATCTATAAAATGTTTGAATTATTATTGCTTGGTTACCTGACCTATCGCAATGCGATGAGGGCAAAGTTGAAAGACCAGAACCCGGTAACATGGGGACTGGTAACTGTGTTGGCGTACTTTGCGGCCATGATGATCGGTGCCATGGTGGTGATCGGGTTCTTCTGCCGTGACGTGATCAATCTCAACTCATTCTCGTCGCTTGATGTAAAGTCGAGGAATGCGGTGACGCAGCAATTGCAACAGGTGATATCTACTAATCCGCTGCATATGCTCACCATAGAGCTATTCAGTATAGGTGGTTACTTGCTGGTTCGTTATTTTCTTGACCGGAAACCGAATAAGAAAGGCCCCGAAGTACACTGGATGGATAAACTGGGGCACCAGGAAGAAGAGAAATAAAAAAGTAAAAGTAATAAAATAAAAACGGCCTGTAGTTTTGGGCCGTTTTTGTTTTATTGGAGTGTGCCCCTCATAGACATTAATAATGAAACACTATCAATATTATTACATAAACATCCCTCTAACCCCCTTCGCCAAGGCACAGCCTACGCTAAAAGGGGGAATTTCCATCGCAACTATTATAGGATAATTTAATAATGGTATCCTAATAACGGTTAGTATGGATTGTGGGACAACTATGCTACCACCCTAGTAATGTTTTCAGCTTCGCCATGCCACTTTTGCTCACGAGTACTTTTGCACCGCAGTGCAGTAGGGCTATGTGGCTTTCTTTTTCGTAGGGCTCAATGCGCATTAGTTGGGTTACCGGCACTATGTAGGAGCGGTGTACCTTTACAAATTGCTGCGGGTCGAGCGTTTGCTCTATGTGCGACAGCGTGCTTTTTTTCAGGTAGCTGCCATCCTTGGTTACTATCTTTATGTAGTCGTCGTTGGCTTCGATGTAGTATATCTCCTGTGCTGGTATGATGCGGATGAGGCCATTGTCTTTCACCACTATGCGGTGCTGGTAGCCTTCGTACACATTGTTCTCCAGCAGCGCTGCCACCGGGGCGGCCGCTTCTTTGTTGCCTGCCTGCGGTAGCCATTTTTGGATGGCCTTATCAAACCTGTCTTTTCCGATAGGCTTTAACAGGTAGTCTACGGCATGTGCTTCAAAAGCTTTGAGGGCATACTCATCGAATGCTGTGGTGAAGATGACTGCGGGTGGGTTGTCTATCAGTTCCAGCATTTCGAAGCCATTGAGCCGGGGCATTTGTATATCCAGGAAAATGAGATCGGGGTTATGCTCCTGTATGGCTTTAAATCCTTCGAAGCCATCTCCGCATTCGGCCACTACCTCTATTTGCGGATAGGCTTTCAGCAGGGTTTTGATCAGTTGCCTGGCCAGCGGTTCATCATCTATCAGTATGGCTTTGAACATGGTGCTGTGGTATTTTTAAAATAGTCGTGAAATATTGTTCGTCTTTTTTTGTTTCAAGGAGATCGAGGCGGGCGTAGAGCAACCACAATCTTCGTTGTATGCCTTCCAGCCCGAAGCCTGTGCCCTTGGGAGGTGAAGTGTTTGCATCGTAAGGATTGGTAATGGTGATTTCGAGCATCGGGCCATCGAGGAAAATATGAATGAAGATATCCACAGTGCCGGTTTTACCATACAGCCCGAAC
The DNA here is from genome assembly GCA_903877645.1 of uncultured Bacteroidota bacterium. Taxonomy (GTDB): domain Bacteria; phylum Bacteroidota; class Bacteroidia; order Chitinophagales; family Chitinophagaceae; genus Nemorincola. The sequence goes on from CAIRES010000012.1 coordinate 47,156, forward strand.
TTGATGGCATTCTCAATAATAGGCTGCATCAGGAATGGGGGGATGCGCGCATCATCAGTATATTCTTTTTCGAAGTGGACCTGCAGCCTGTCGCCAAACCGCACTGATTCGATGGCCAGGTAAGAGCTGAGGTAGATCAATTCTTCTTCAATAGGCATGGTGTCTTCTGATTCCCGCTTAACAGAGCTACGCAGAAAATCAGATAGCTTGCCGATCATTTCCTGCGCCTTGTTGGGTTCTATCATGATGAGTGCGCTGATGGAGTTGAGGCTGTTGTACAGGAAGTGGGGCTGCAGTTGCTGCCGCAGCTTGAAGAGTTCAGCTTCTTTCAGTAATGCCGAAGCATCGGCCTGCTGCTGGAAACGTGTATCGAGCGATACGATGTTCTTACGGAGGGCGCTGTTGGTGGCCATCCAGCTATTCACGATCCAGATGACGAGGAAGCGGATGGGGAGGGCGTGGTGCAGCCATATCTTGTAGGGGGCATTTGTAGCGCCTATCCACCATTTCAATAGTTCCCATTCGGCGGTAGTAGCCGCTACGCTTATCATCAATGCCACCAGCAAAGCGTACGGATAAATGACCGCAGAGGTAGGGTAGGCCCTGATGAGCAATACAATACCCCATATAGCGGTACACAGCAGCAGGCTGCTCACCAGGCCATCATACACTGCCACATACACATCGAACTGGAGCACGTTGCGCAGTATAATATAATGCACTGCCAGTACCAAAAGTACCAGCAGTGACACCATCCAATGAATATTTTTCTTTAACGGGCGCAAAAAAATGATTTAATCAATATCAAAGTACGGTTATTATCCTATTGCCCATAACGGGGCTGCTACCATTGTGGCCTCGCGTACCATTGAGAACAACAGGCCACCATTCTTCAGTTCCACCGGCTGCACATCTTTTACCGCCAGCAATCGCCAGCAAATGGTACGGCCATGCCGGTCTATAAAAGTGCCTTCTTCATCTTTGCCGGTATCCCGGGCTATGAGCAGTGCCTGGTCTTCTTCTTCGGCATAAATCAGCCGCCATTGTTCTTCATATTGGTCGGTAGGCTGGCCTTCGCATTCTATCCGGTAAATGATCTGTGCAGTGAATGATCTCATAGTGTGGTGGTGTGTGGTAGTGTGAGGAATTTGTTTCGTTGCTTAGTAAGACTTCAGCTCGATGCTGCCGAAAGAGCAACTGCCCCTCAGTATCAGCACTTTCTTATTTTCTCCGGTTACGGCAGATTGTATGGTGCGGCTGTCTTCCACACTACCGAAGGACGGATTCACTTCATTCTGCACTTCCCAGTGCGATGGCACGATGATCTCCAGTCCGCCGAATGATACCCTGCAATCGAGTATTGCTGATGAGTCCACAATATCTGCCTGGGAGAGATTCAGCTCGCAGCCGCCGAAGGTTACCGACGCTACACCACCTTTAAAGTCCTTTGAAGTGACTATTTCTTTACGGCCACCAAAGGTTACGTCTATATTGAGGGTGCTTGCGTCTGATATATTGGTATCGGGTCCCTTGCTCATCTTGTTCATTGGGCCACACCTGTCTTTGTGGGGGCGGAATGCGATAACCAGGCCAATGATGATGATGAAAGCCGGCCATACAAAGTGAGCTGATGGCTTGCCCATGATCATGAATTGCGGGGTGAGGTTGGCAATGCCGACCAGTATGAGTATCCACCAGGCGTTGTTTCGGAAATTGTTCTTAAGACCTATCAATATACCTATAACGATCAGGATGATGGGCCATAAGAATTCGAGGTCGAAATACGGGAATACACCCAGTGCCCTTAAAAAGAAGCCGATACCCACGAGGGCCATTAAAATGCCAAATACTGTTTTGTTCCTTTTCCTGTTTTGGCGAAACTTGCTGATCCGGTCTTCCCGGTATTTCATGTAATCTTCGCCGTAAAAATTTCTGTTGCGCATATCATTTATATTGTGACCCAAAAGTAGATACTCAATGCCCGCTACGAAAGCCCTAATAGGTAAGAAAAATAGACTTGTCGGTAAATGGGGTGGATATGGCGGTAAATGAATGTATATATGATAGCTATTTGCGTTGTATAATGTCTTGAGGGATGATTTTAGTCATTTATGGTGGTAAAGGGCACTTTTTTGCAGTAGCTTTGCGCCCCAACAATCATTTTCATGAATACTACGAGAATCTCATTTTTATCGGCAGTCGTGCTTATGTCCCTTTTGTTTTCCAATAATGTGTCTGCACAGAAGGCAGAGCAGAAAACCTCTAAGCATAAACACCGTACCCGCTCCTTTTATGCAAGCTGGGGATACAACGAGGAGTGGTACACTAATTCTACAGTGCATGTAGAGCAGAAAGGCCTGGGCAACAGCTACGACCTGGAGCAGGTACACGCCAGTGACCACAAGGGCTGGGACCAGAACTTTTTTCATAAAGCGCTGACGATACCTCAATACAACTACAGGCTGGGTTGCTATTTTAATGACAAGCAGGACCTGGCTATTGAGATCAACTTTGATCATACCAAGTACCTCATTAATGATGGCAGCACCATACAGATGAAGGGTACCTACAACCATGGCTATATAGACCAGCCGATCAATTTTTCGGGTAGTAACGGGTTTTATTATTACCTGAATAACGGGGCCAACTTTTTCCTGATCAACATCGTGAAGAGGGTGGGCGTGTATGCTACCAGGGATAAGAACCTGCGTGTGGACCTCACCGGTAAAGTAGGTGTAGGCCCCGTAGTGCCGCATGTGCAGAACAGCTTTTTCGGGCAGGCCAATGACCCGCACTTCCAGATAGGCGGGTGGAATACAGGTGCCGAGACGGCGTTAAGGCTGACGATAATGAAGTATGGTTTCATAGAGTTCTCGCAAAAAGTGGACTATGCACGCTACAGCAACCTGAAAATATATGAAGGCACAGCCAGGCAAAACTTTGGTACGTATGAGCTGATATTGAGTGTGGGTGCGTTCATACCGACTACAAAACACAACCCGATGTTTTACACGGGCACGGACGCTGCAAAACAAAAGAATTTGTTCAACTGATCTTATTCGCATTTTTATATACGGAGCGCTACACCTTGATGTGTGGCGCTCTTTTTTGTTATGTGCTGGGATTTGTTATCTGGTATTTGTATTTTGATTACTACTATGTTATCTTAGCAAAAACCACACAACTTATGAAGCGGATTTTTACGTTGGGTATCGCATTATTTGCCTTTCATTTTGCTCATGCACAGGCTACTGAAGACCTTGCGGTAGAGCTTACAGTGACTACCTCAGCTACACCGCCATCCATCACTTTGAAGTGGAAAGATATTACCTACGATACGCCAACCTACCACATCTGGAAGAAGGCTAAGACAGCAACCAGTTGGGGTACAGAGATAGCCACACTCACTTCTACAGATAGCAGCTATACGGATGCCGCTGTGATCGTCGACTCGGCTTATGAGTACCAGGTATGGGCAGAGGGTAGCTTCTATTCTGCGGGTTATATATATGCAGGTATCAAGAACCCGGCTATACATAATAAAGGCACTATGCTGCTGCTGGTGGACAGTAATTTTACCGACTCCTGCGCTGCCACACTTAACCTATTGGTACAAGACCTTTGGGGCGATGGCTGGCAACTGATCCGTCATGATATTTCGCGGTCGCTGGATGATACTGCTGTGAAGGCCATTATAGCTAATGATTATGCCACACATGCGAATGTGAAGTCGGTACTGATCATAGGCCATATAGCGGTGCCTTATGCGGGCAACTTTATTGAAACAGGCGATTATCCGCCCGATGGGCATGTGCCTTATCACGATGGTGCATGGCCTGCGGATATCTACTATTCCTGTATGACCGGGTGGACCGATGTAACGGTGAACAATTCACTTGGCAGCTATGCGGCTAACTGGAACATTCCGGCTGATAACAAATTCGACCAGACTACTATACCCGGCACTGCGGTGCTGCAGATCAGCAGGGTGGATATGAATAATATGCCGTCGTTCGCATTCTCAGAGGTGCAATTGCTCAATAGCTATCTTACCCGCGATCATTTATACAAAATGGATTCATTGGGCATCAGGCACAGGGGTATCATCAACGATAACTTTGGTTACTTCAGTGGTGAGGGGTTTGCGGCAAATGGCTGGCGTAACTTTCCACCGCTGGTGAGCAGGGATAGTATTTATGTGCTGCCCTATATTGCTTCACTGGCCGATTCTTCCTTTCAGTGGGGGTATGCCTGTGGTGGTGGCAGCTTTACTACAGCGAGTGGGGTAGGCGCTACTTCTGATTTTGCGGCTAACCCGGTGAATGGCATTTTTACGATGATGTTCGGCAGCTACTTTGGCGACTGGAATGTGCAGGACAATTTTTTGCGGGCGCCACTGTGCAGCAGCACTCCTGCGCTTACCTGCTGCTGGGCAGGCAGGCCCAACTGGTTCTTCCACCACATGGCGCTGGGTGAGAACATAGGCTACGGCTCGCTGCTCTCTCAAAACAACAGCGGCCTGTACCAGAATACAGGCTACGGCAATCAGTTCATTCATGTAGCCCTGATGGGCGACCTGAGCTTGCGCACTGATTACATACAGCCACCATCCGCGCTTACCGTTACGCCCATCGCCGGAGCCGGGGCTAACCTAACATGGGCCGCATCACCGGACCCCGGTGTGATCGGGTACTATGTGTACCGCGCGGATAGCCTGTATGGTTATTGCGCTAAAATATCGGGCATGCTTACGGCTACCTCCTTTACAGATGGCAGCGGCACAGCGGGGCTCAAGTACTACATGGTGCGGCCGGTGAAGCTGGTGTCCACACCATCGGGTGGCTATTACAACCTGGGCGTAGGCATTACTGATACTGCTACAGTTAGTTACCCGGCGCCTCCGTTACATACCGCCGCTATTTTATCAGTCGTAGATGTGTCTGTATTCCCTAACCCGGCACAAAACAATATAGCAGTGAGCATCAACGCACAGGAAAGTGCGATAGCTACAATATACATGGTGAACGAAGCAGGACAGCAACTGAACCTGGCTACCAGGCAACTCAATGCCGGAGCCAATACCTATTCACTGAATGTGACCAGCTACCCGGCGGGTGTATATAACCTTGTGGTGAAAATAGGTAACGATACACAGGTGAAGAAATGGGTGAAGATGTAAATGGATGATGAAGACACTCGCAATGGCGCAAAAAAGGAATTAACTATATTTTACTTTTATGTTCTTTTCGTACCGCTTTTGATATTAGTGATTGGTTATCTAATAACGAAACGCAAGCCTAAGAACTACCCTCAATATGTGAATTTTTTATTGAAAATAATACTTTATGAGTGGCTATATACATTTAGTATGTTTTGCTTAAAATTACAACAAAAAATCAATGAAGGTTGGGTGTTTTATACGCTGTTTATGTTTCTATCTCTGATAACTGCAATAGTTTTGCTTTTGAAAATACTGCATTGGGTGAAGAATATGAAATAGATTGCAATTCCAACAAAATGTCTGCACCACGAAAAAACAAGACTTCCTACAAAGTTTGGAAATTCATTTTCAAGCTATTTGCGTGGTATTCATTGGTGATGCTGGTGGTGATACTACTATCGTATATGGGTGCCAGGTCAGGGGAGATTTTCTTCCTGCCCATGATATTCTATATCATCGTTGTACTTCCTGCCGGTATCATCTCTTTCGTAGCGCTGTTCATCATGAGAGAGAATGACCGGGAAAGAGAGCGTATGGGGAGCGATTAATAGTGCCTGCCTGATGCATCTTATTTTAAACTCGGAAATTACTTTGATGAATGAAATAACTGGATCAGGTGCTTCAACTCGCTGTCTGATATATTCTCTGTGTCGCTTTTATCAAAAATGGATAGTAATACCAATTAGACTAAATAATTCGGCATGATTTTTGCTGTGGTTAAGTATGGCAATCTTACTAACAGTTACGGTCAAAGAGACCGAAGAAGAACTGACAGCGTTACTTCGCAAATCAAC
>CAIRES010000013.1 GCA_903877645.1 uncultured Bacteroidota bacterium
ATAGATTGAATTGGCAATATTTATTATCTTGCATTATTGCTAAGTTAATAGATATTCATACGTCAAAGAAAATGTTATGCACCCAAATTACCCAATTCCTAACTTTGATGAGCTTTTATATGAAATGTCAATTTATTACAATAAACTTAAAGAAATCAATCGAAATGAAATTTCAGAAAAGCTAAAAAATAAAAAAGGTGTTTATGTGTTTTATGATGATGATAAAGTTAAGTATGTTGGAAAAACAGACAATCTTGAAAGGCGGCTAAAAGAACATGCAAGTGAAAATGCTAAAAACAATAATGCAGGTTTTGCTTTTAAATTGGCAAGATTAGAATGGGACGAGAATAATAAAAGTAATCGTAAATTCACAAGAAGAGAATTAGAAGAAATGGAACTGTTTAAGCCTCACTTTGATGAGGCGAAAAAAGCCGTAAGAAAAATGCAAATGAAGTACGTTGAAATTGATAATCCATATCATCAGTACTTGTTTGAGTTTTGGTTGGCAGTAAAACTAAAAGCAGAGCATAACCATTTTATTAACACGTAACACACCACTTAAATTGAAGCATAATTATGAAAAATAAGATTTTCTTAGTCGGATTATTTATACTTATCAGTATCTGTTTTATAAATTGTAGTAGTTCTTTATTTTCTTCCGATAACTTTATTGGTATATGGATACAAACAGCAGATATAAATACAAGTGAAATCAAATCTAATGACGTGCCAATAAAATTAAGAATTTCAAAGCACGATATATTTTACCTAGTTGAAGTTAATAGAGACGGAACATTTGTTCCTTATCCAGATAAAAGCGGAAAGTATGAAATAAGCGAGGATAAAAAAACTTTAAATAGTATCGCATTTGGTCCAAAATTTTCTATTCAATATCGAAACAATCAAGGAGTAATTTTCGAGAATGCGTGGCTGGGGTATTTTAAGAAAACAGACGATAATTAATCTCTCACTTTACTTATGAGGACTAAACAAAGCAGCAATGCCATGAAAAAAACAGAAAAATTACGTAAAGAAGTATTGGAGTTAATTGATAGAGCTGACGAGAAGACTCTAAAGATTATAATTGCTTTTTTGAAGGCGGTGCAGGAAGAAAAAAAATAGAATATTATATCTGAGGATTACTCCTCCCATACCGCTCTCTCAAAAAATAAGCGACACCCCCAGCACCCAATACCACCAAAGACCACTCGATGAACTGCACTTTTATGCAGGAGTAAATGAATAGCCATGCTACTATACTGATGATAGCCGGGATAGGGAATAACGGCATCTTGTAAGGGCTGTCTTCGCCCTTGTGTTTGTAGTTCCAGGCTATAACACCTACGGCCTGCGATACAAACTGTATGAGTATACGCATGGTGAGTATAGCTGTAATAGCATCTCCCAGCCTGAATATGAGCGCGAAGATGAAACCTACGGCACCTACTGCCAATAGAGATACGTGTGGGAATTTATGCCGGGGATGCACCTTTGCGAATACTTTGAAGAAGTCGCCGTTCACTGCGGCGGCATAGGGTATGCGGCTGTAGCCGAGTATGGCCGAGAAGAGGGAGGCCAGGGCTATGACCAATATCAGCAGGGTAGCTACTTGTGCTACGCCATGGTTATAGATCTGCTCGAAGTATATGCTGGCTACAAAGTCTGATTTGGCTACTGTTTGCCAGGGCAGCACACCGAGTATCATTGTTTGCATACCGAGGTAGAGGATCACGATGCCGGTGATGGAAATGAGTATGCTGCGGGGTATGTTCTTTGCGGGGTCTTTGATCTCTGCGCCCAGGTGGCACACGTTGTAATAACCGAGGTAGGAGTAGATGGATTTCAGCGATGCCTGACCGAGGGCCACATACAGTATAGAGCTGGTGCCAAAGCTGCTCATGTGCAGGTCGAAAGCCTGTGCTGCATTGAAATGTGGTATGCCGGATAATATGAGCCACAGTATAGTGCCGCCTGTTATCACCCACAGCACTACCGATATTTTGCCTACGCTTTTTATATTGCGATATAGCAACCCTACTAATAGGATTACCAGCCCGCCGCTCACCATTTTCTTCTCTATAAAGTTGAGGGGTATGAGGTAGGAGAAATAATTAGCGAAGCCAATGGCTCCGCTTGCGATCACAAGGGGTGCCTGCAGCGTTGTTTGCCAGATGAAGAGGAACGACATGAGCCGGCCACCTTTCTTTTCTCCAAACAGTCTTTTGAGGAATACATAGCTGCCCCCTGCTTCCGGCCAGCGCGCGCCCAGTTCTGCCCACACCATACCATCCATATAGGCCAGCGTAGCGCCCAGCAGCCATGCCAATATACTTGCAGGCCCGTGCATAAGCCCCACTATGATAGACATGGTGACGAACGGCCCTATGCCCACCATATCTATCATATTGATAGCTGTGGCCTGGGTTAGGGATAATCCCCGTTCTAATTTGTGGTTTTCGGTCAATGAATGAGTAATAAGAACACAAAGTACGAAATTGCTGTACTTCAGCTAATAGGATCAATACTGATCTTCATTCTTCTTGTTCCTATCGGCGATCTTCCATTGGTCGCCCTGCTGGTAGAGCAGCAGGTAGTTGGCGGCAGGGTGTTTCAGTGTCACTTTGAACCAGTGGCCTTCGTCCACCATATCTACCTTGAAGTCTTCATTTTCATAACTATGCGCCCCGTGCCCTTCGTACCACCACCAGGTGCCCCATTGGTTGAGGGTCACTGTTATCACGCTGTCATTAAGCACCTTTATATGTGCCCCGTCTTCTTTGGTCACCATATTGTAGGAGGCCACATCGTATATCTTATTACTTATTTTTTTATCAGTAAAGAGATCGTGCATCACTTCATACTCATGAGTGGCCTGTGCCCCTATCATGGCTACCCCTTCCATGTTTTCGGGCATGTCCAGTAGTATCACTGTTTTGTTGCCTGGGTCAGGCAGGTCATGGAGCAGCCGGTTATCTATGTATGTGGATTGCTTCCAGTAGATATTCAGCTTCGTTGTAAACCACAGGTTCAGGAAAATATAACCAGCCAGCAGCATAGCGCTGAAATATTTGTCGGTAATATAGCTGAGCAGCAAAGCCAGCAGCATGTATATATAGGCATTCATGAAGTAGGTGTATCTGTCGTAAAACATCAGCAACATCTCAGAGAAGGCCAGGGGCATGAGTATCACCTGGCTGATCATGATGCATACAAAGAGCAGCACACCTGCCTGTCCTTTGCGGGTAAAGGTGAAGAACCGGCGGAAGAGGTAATAACAAATGACTACGAAAGCACTATAGAAAATAAAAAGGCCGGGGGTTGACCGCAGCGCATCATAAACTGCTTTACGGGTATCGGGCGAAAAGTACCTGCCAAAAAATAAGATGTGGAAAATATAAAATGGTGGCTTGCTGATATAGGTAGCAAAGGGTTGCCATACATTCTCGGCTATGTGCGCAAAGTGGTTATATACCACCAGTAGCACGACCACATGCATACCGAACATGATGAGCTGCGGAACAAAAAACAGCCACAATGCTTTTTTGAAAATAGCTTTGTCGAAGCCCAGGGCATACCTATAGTAAAGGACAAATGCCAGGCAAAACCAGGGTGTGAGGTAAAATATCTCCAGTGAATAGGTAGAGCAGAAGTACAATATACCAGCCAGCCAGGCGTACTTTTTGGCGCCTGTATGCAGATATTTTTGCAGGGAGTAGAGTATCAGCAGGATCAGCATAAAGCCCTGCAGGTAATGAAATGAAGCTTCCCATACGATCACTTCAGAAAGGTGCGGGCATACTGTATAAAGCACTACACCTGTAAGCGCTATGCGGAAGCTATTTTGGATTCCCGAATCATCAAAGAGCTTTTGGATAATGAAGAAGAACAGAAAAGCATTGACGGCGTGCATGGTCACCATCAGCACATGCCAGGGGTAGGGGTGGGCATTGAAGAGCTTGTATAATATCCACGTCACGAATTGCGTAAACTGGTACAGGCTGGGTATGCCCGATTGTTTATTATTAATGTAATCCCAAAAGCTGAGGTGGCGGATATTGTACAGCCACCCGGCCGAGTCAATGACCCATCCGGCTTTGGCGGCAGGCAGGTAAATGATAAAAGTGAGCAGCCACAGCATGGCAAATACCGGGAGGTTTTTCCTTCCGGTGGTCATTGTGTTTGCTGTTGCGATCGTGTTGTTCAAATATAAGTGGATTGAAAACAAATATAGGTCAATATTGTTCAACGTTTTTCTTGTCGAAGTCCACTTTCCTCCATTGGTCGCCTATATTATAGAGCAACAAGTATTCGGAGGCTGGATGTTTGAGTATCAGGTAGTACCAATGCCCCATGTCTTTCATTAGCACTTTGTAGTCGGGGGTTTGGTAGTCGTAGGCGCCATAATCGTAGTACATCCACCAGGTTGCCCATTGGTTCAAAGTAACTTCGACGGTGCTGTCATTGATCACTTTCACATGTGCGCCATCTGATGTGCCGCGCATATAAAAGGCTTCTACATCATATACGGTATTGGTTATTTTGTGTGGCATGATGGCGTTGTACATCATTTTAAATTCCACATCGCGGGCGCCTACCATTTGCACTCCATCCATGCACTCGGGCAGGTTCAGCAGCAATACTTTTTTGGAGGGGTCGTTGGGGAACGTGGCGACTAAATTATTGACTATACCAGCCGACTGCTGCCAGTAAGCATTGACCTTGTGTGTGAACCGGATATTGATCAATCCGTACAGCACCATTATGGTAATAAATATCGGCTTGCGAAAAGTGTTATTGAGCAATAGGGCAAGGATAATGAAAAGGAATGCATTGGGCTGATAAGTATAACGGTCATAAACTACAATGCCGCTGTCAGGAAACCACAAGGGCAGAAGGAGCGCAAATGATAGTGCCGTCCACAATAGTAGCAATGCTGTTGCCTTCGATGAATTCTTGTACCTGTGGTAACGTGCGACGGTAAATGCGAAAACAACCGCCAGCAAGCCATAAAAAAGAGACAGTCCCAGCCCGGATTCACAGAAATGATACACATTATTGCGTATAGAGGCATTGAAAAACCTTCCGAAGAACAGCACATGGAAGATGTATTTTAACGACTTCGAAAAATTGAATGCACTAAACAGCGTAGTGGAACCGATATGGGCAACGTTTTCGTGGTAAACGAGATGTAAGAGAATGCTGTGTACAAGAAAGAAAAACAGTTGGGGAATGGTGAAGCAGATGAGTGCTCTTTTTAGCAACCGCTTAGGATAGTTTAATGCTGTGCAATAATAGACAGCCAATGTGGCCGTAAAAACGGGTGTTAGGTAAAACACCTCAAGAGAATAGGTAGACAGAAAAAAGATCACTCCGCCCCACCATGCATACTGCGTTTTTTGTGTGAGGAGGAATTGCTGGGTGCAATGAAGCACGGTGAGCATTAACAGCAGGCCCAGTAAATAATGGAAAGCAGGTTCCCAAACTACTACTTCAGAGATTTGCGGGGTAAGACAAAACAAAAGTGATCCAAGAAAAGCGGTGAGGGCTGCATTTTGTACTGCGGCATTGGTAAACAGCTTTCTGAAAAAAGTAAACAGCAATAAAGCATTTACAGCCTGTAGTGATACATGCAGCAAATGCCAGGGCCATGCACTGGCGCCAAACACCTGGTAAAAGAGGTACGTGACTATCTGCGTGAACTGGTAAAAACTGTGCGATGCAAATTGCATCCTGTTGATGTAGTCGAAAAATGATTTGGTGTGTATGGTCTCTACCCACCCCGGAAAATCGCCCACCCTGCCTGCATGAGCAGTGGGCAGGTATATGAAAAAGATAACCAGCCAAAAGAATAAAAACACCGGCATACTGTTGCCGCCTTTTATTCCCTGGTTGATATTTTTGAGCATTTTCGACAAAGCGTGTGGATAGTGTGTATGATAACAAAGATAAAATGAAGCAGTTAAAACGAATTAATACTGGTCAATGTTCTTCTTATTCCAGTCCACCGGCTTCCATTGATCTCCGGCAGAAAATAATAGTAGATATTGGTCGGCAGGGCGTTTTAAGGTCAGCTCATACCAATGCCCTTCATCTATCATATTGAGCCTGTACACTTCATTCTGGTAGCTGGAGGCACCCATGTATCTGTGCCACCACCAGGTACCCCATTGATTGAGGGTCACATGTAGCACGCTGTCGTTCACCACCATCACATGTGCTCCATCTGTAGGAGTAGCCATATTGTAAGACACTACCTCATATACAGGAGCCGTGATCGGTTTTTGCGCATAGAGGTTATGAGATAGCTTGGTCACGCTTATTGGCTGCGAACCGATCATTAATACACCATTCATATTCTCCGGTGGATTGAGGAGCAGGATAATTTTATTGGTACTATCCGGCAGGTCGTTGACCAGCCGTTTCACAATATAGGCTGACCGTTTCCAGTACATATTGGTTTTGAGCGTGCAAAAGATGCTGGCCAATGAAAAAAGGCTGAACACGATGATACCTGCATAGCCACGTAGCGTGGATAGAAAAATGGCGACTATCCAGAAAATGAATGGCATCATGAAGTAGGTATAGCGGTCGAACAATACAAGCTGTGTGCCTGAGAAATCTTGTGGGATGATGATGGCCATGCTACAGAACGCCCAAACAAAGAATAGCGCGGCTAATTTTGCTTTCGCAGATACGTGGGAGTAGTTATAAATATACCAGCCGATAAGTGTGGCAATGGCCGCATAAAATAACAGGATGCCGGTAAGCGATTCGCAAAAAGTATAGGCATCGCTTTTTACATCAAAAGGGAAGTACCTGCCCAGCAACAAAATGTGGAAAAGATATTTTGCCGGTTTGGCCAGGTAGTTCAGCCACATGTGGGTAGTGAACACAATACCATTGTGGGCTACATAGGTATGGATGATGAGCCTTAATACAATTACATGGGCGATGTACATGACGAGCAGTGGGAGGAAAAACCATGTAAATACCTTTTTGAGAATACTACGATCGTAATTCAGCACATAACGGTAGTATAGCGCCATAGTGAGCACCACCCACGGAATGATATAAAAAAGCTCCAGCGAATAGGTAGCAGGTAGGTAGAGTAGTGATGCCCAGACCGCATACTTTGCCGACTGGCGGTAATGAAACTGCTGCGCCCAATACATGATCAGTAACATGATGAGGAATGCCTGCAGGTAATGATAGCACGGCTCGTGTACGATCACTTCGGTGTTGTATGGGGTAAAGCAAAAGAGCAATACGCCACCCAAAGAAAGGATGGCTCCATTACTGACCGCTGAATCCCTGAATAGCCGTTTACCAATAATGAACAGCAGCAGGCCATTGAGCGCATGGAGCGTTATATGTAGTATATGCCACGCCCAGGGATTGATACCGAATATTTTGTAAAAGCCGTAAGTGACCAGTTGTGTGAATTGGTATAGGCTGGTAGAATCAGGCCTGTTCACATAGTCCCCAAAAGGGGTATTGCGAACCTGCCACAGCCAGCCGGGGAAGTCGCCCACCATGCCTGCTTTTGCTGCCGGCAGATATATGGTAAAGAGAACTGCCCAAAGCAGCACAAACACCTGCAGATGGTTGTCGGTGAACTTTTGGAAATATACCGAACGTTTTGATAAGGCAGTACCCATGCGCAATCGTTTTTTGTAAAAGTAAATCAATATTGATCAATGTTTTTTATTAAAATGTACCGGCTTCGCTGGTATCCAACATGATAATTACGTTGGTGTTTGGCAAGAGGTCAAAGATCTACAGCTATTTTTTCATTGACTATGTCCAGCCACAATTGCCTCCCTTTGTCGTTCCAGTGCGTATCGCCCGGCAGATAAAATACGCCCGCGGTATTCCGGAGTACAGTGTATGCATCTATAACTCTGATTTTAAGGCGTGGGTCATCCTGTAATAAAGGGATAAGTTTGTTATAGCCAGCAGGCTGCATAATAGTGGCCGTGTTAGGAATAATGGATAAGTACACTTTTTTAAATCCATTTTCCAGGTAGTGGTCATTGATCGCATTGAGGTTATTGACGAGATTCGTGATGTCGTCTTGAGTTATCGCCGCATAGGAGCTGCCCGGATCGTTTCTGCTAACCGTTTCTTTAAAGAACAGAAACTTTTTATCGTTTGAAATAACCACATCCCCGGAAGCCCTATTGAATAAATAATAATTAAGAGCAGCCTTTGTTTCGAACATGGGCATTATAAAGTTGTAATTAAAAAGATTGCATTGCAGGTTCTGGTTAATGAATTTATTGAAAAGATCGCTGACGTGAAACCTGGGAATAGCCGATGTGTATACTGCAGGCATGGAAGCATACGTTTGTGAAGAAGCAGTGCTTTTCTTTTTTGCCAGGGAATCATATACCTCATCCAGTATTTGCAGGCCACCAAAATAAGTGCGCACATACCGTTCGGAAATTTCGATGAGTAATACATTTTTTTTCGAAGTATCGAGGTGGTATTTCAGGCCATGATTGCGGTCGATGAACTGATACATTTGCAGGCAGGCAAAGTCTGTGTCGGCAAAGGATCGGCCATAGCTATCACCATGTAAGTAGAGTGCAATATCCTTTTGCCCCTGGCAAATAGCTTTTTTCATGGGGGTGTTATGCCGTTCCGGGTTGAACGTTTTTACAACATCCAGGTAAGACATGCTCACCAGGTCCCCGTTCAAACATTGGTAAGTTCCCCACCATTTGTTAACATCGCGTGTTTCAGAAACATATTGCATGGCGGTGCGAGATGTGGATGCCCACAAAGTGACCAGGCCAAACAATATAAAAAAGTCTCTGAGCACTTTTTTCATCATTCCTTAAAATTGAAAATAAATGAATTGATTTTCCTTAAAGACACCAAAGTAGTAACAAACCACGGCCATAAAAAACACAAAGAAATAAAACATACTGTTGCTGGTGATCAGGAAGCGGGGCGCGTATTTCTCCCGGCACATCATCACCCCGATCATCAATATGGAAAATGCGAACTCTGCATGGTTCATTTCTAAATAGTTGGACCCATTTCTGAAAGTGAGCACCTGGCGGATATAATCGCAAGCCACATGGATATTTGGCGAACGGAAGAAGATCCATAAAAAGGTGACCAGCACGAAGGTGACCACTACAGATGCAGCCTTGTACAGTTTGCCTTTTGCCTGCATCGGCAGTTTACGTGTCAGCAAGATCACCAGCAAGCCATGCAAAAGCCCCCATACCACAAATGTCCAGTTGGCGCCATGCCACAGGCCGCTGAGCAGAAACACTACGAGCACATTGAATTTGCGTCTCCATTCGCCTTTCCTGTTTCCCCCCATGGGGATATACAGGTAATCGCGGAACCAACTGGATAGGGAAACATGCCATCGCGACCAGAATTCGCCCATACTTGCCGACAGGTAAGGCTGCTTAAAATTCTCCATCAGCCTGATGTTCATTACCCGTGCTGCGCCAAGTGCAATATCAGAGTAGCCCGAAAAATCGCAATAGATCTGGAACGAATAGAATGCCGCACCTATGAACAAGGCGAGCGACGAGCTTTCTGCGGTATGCCCGTAAGTGCGCTCAACTACCATAGCCAGCCTGTCGGCTATCACTACTTTTTTGAAGAACCCCCACAACATGCGCGCCAATCCTTCCTTCACATTGTCCCAGTTGTATGGGCTGAATTCTTTGAGCTGGGGCAGCACATTCTGCGGCCGCTCTATGGGCCCCGCCACCAGCTGCGGGTAGAACATGACATATAGCGCATACACTAAAAAATTGCGCTCGGCTGGCTGGTTCTTTCTATACACCTCTATAGTGTAGCTCATAGCCTGGAAGGTATGGAACGACAACCCTATCGGTAAGGCCATTTTGAGTAAGGGTAGTGAAAAGGGCTTGCCAAAGAAGTGGGCGCCCGTATGTATGTTGTCTATAAAGAAGTTGTAGTACTTGAATATGGCCAGAGTGCCTACATTGGCAATGATGCTGAGGATGAGCCACATTTTGCGGGAGCGGCCCTCACTCTTTTCTATCTGCATGCCGGCGAAGTAATCAACGACGATAGTACCCCCCAGGATAAGGATATACTCCGGGATAAAGGACATGTAGAAGTAGCAGCTGGCGATGAGCAGCAGCCATATACGGCCTTTCTGGTTTTTCAGCCTGAAGTACCATAGTGTGACCACCATGAAGAAGACCAGGAACTGAAGGGAAATGAATGTCATACTGAGGCTGAGGCGTATTGCTTTGATACCAAAAAATAAAAATAGCTATTTTTTAGCGAATAGCCGCCTGATCTTCAGACAATGAAAGCCGCCCTGTTGAGGACGGCTTTCATTGGTATGTTATGCCTTGTGTTGCTTACCTCATGAACAGCAGTTCACTGTACTTAGGCAATGGCCATAATTGATCGTCAACGATCAGCTCCAGCTTATCGGCATGGTAGCGGATCTTATCGAAGAAAGGCTTTACCTCGTGGCAATACTTGAGTGCGCGCTTGTGCATGTCGTCTGTATTGTTGGCCTGTTTGCGGGCTTCTATCATGGCTTCTACGTTGTCGTTGATGCCTTGAATATGCTCGCTCACTTTTTCCACCAGGTTCAGTTGCGCTTTGTAGCCCTTCTTGTCTATACCTATTTCTTTCAGGCCGCGTACGTTAGTGATCAGTGTATTCTGGTAGTTGATGGCAGAAGGCAATACATTGTTGGTAGCCAGTGAGCCGATGATACGGGCTTCGATCTGCACCTTCTTCACATAGTCTTCGAGCATGATCTCGTGGCGGGCTTCCAGCTCGCGTTTGCTAAAGATACCGTTGTCGAAGAATACAGCCTTAGACTTATCAGTGATGTAGGCATCCAGCGCCTCCGGTGTGGTCTTGAAGTTGCTCAGGCCACGGCGCTTGGCTTCTGCAGCCCATTCTTCGCTGTAGTTGTCGCCTTCAAAACGGATCTTCTTCGAGTCAGATATGTTCTGGCGCAGCACCTGCAATATGGCTATTTCTTTCTTCTCGCCCTTCTCTATCAGGCCATCCACGTCTTTCTTGAATTGCTTCAGCGTTTCGGTCATGATGGTGTTGAGCACCACCATTGGCGAAGCACAGTTGGCTGAAGAGCCTACCGCGCGAAACTCGAACTTGTTGCCGGTAAAGGCGAATGGACTGGTACGGTTGCGGTCGGTGTTGTCCATCAGCAGCTCAGGGATCTGCTTGTGTATGTCCAGCTTCAGTATCACTTCATCCTGCTCGCTGAATTTCTCTTTCACCCTTGTTTCCACCTCATCCAGCACATCAGAAAGGAACTTGCCGATGTATACAGAGATAATGGCCGGTGGCGCTTCGTTGGCACCCAGGCGGTGGTCGTTGTTAGCAGAGGCTATAGAGCCGCGCAGCAAGTCAGCGTAATCATGTACCGCCTTTATGGTGTTCACAAAGAAGGTGAGGAACATGAGGTTGGTACGTGGTGTTTTGCCCGGTGAGAGCAGGTTCACACCTGTATCTGTAGCCAGGCTCCAGTTGTTGTGCTTGCCGCTTCCGTTCACACCGGCGAATGGCTTTTCATGCAGCAGGGCCTTCAGTTTGTGGCGCTTGGCCACCTTGTTCATCACGTCCATCAGCAGGGTATTGTGGTCCACTGCTATGTTGCACTCTTCAAATATAGGTGCGCACTCAAACTGCGATGGTGCTACCTCGTTGTGGCGGGTACGCAGTGGTATGCCCAGCTTGTAAGACTCCTGCTCGAAGTCCTGCATGAAAGCATATACACGCTCCGGTATAGAGCCGAAGTAGTGATCTTCCAGCTGCTGGCCTTTTGCCGGGCTGTGGCCCAGCAGGGTGCGGCCGCACATCAGCAGGTCGGGGCGGGCATTGGCGAGCGATTCGTCTATCACGAAGTACTCCTGCTCCCAGCCCAGGGTGGCTATTACCTTGCTCACGTTCTTATCAAAGAAGTGGCAAACGTCTACGGCTGCTTTATCTAATGCGCTGATAGACTTAAGCAATGGCGCTTTATGGTCCAGCGATTCGCCGTTGTAGGCAATGAATATAGTAGGTATGCACAGTGTCTTTCCTGAGCCTGCTTCCATGATGAAGGCAGGAGAAGAAGGGTCCCATGCGGTATAGCCGCGGGCCTCGAAAGTGGCGCGGATGCCACCGTTCGGGAAGCTCGATGCGTCGGGTTCCTGTTGTATCAGTGCGTCTCCGTCAAACAACTCTATGGCAGTACCATCGCTTTTGATGGTAAAGAAAGAATCGTGTTTCTCAGCAGTGGTGCCGGTAAGCGGCTGAAACCAGTGCGTGAAGTGGGTGACACCACGTGCCTCGGCCCATGCCTTCATGCTTGCCGCCACCTGGTCGGCCATGCGGCGGTCCACACGTGTGCCGTTCTTCGCTGAGTTCATGAGGCTTTTGTAAGCTTCATCGCTCAGGTACTCGCGCATGTTGTGGCCGTTGAATACATTGCTACCGAAGATCTGTGTGATCCTCTTTTCACCGTAACCGGAGATTATTTTCTCTTCGCCGGAAACTGACTTGATGGCTTGAAAACGTAAAGACGACATAATATTAAGTTTTGTGCAAATTTAGGCATTTTGCGCAAAATCAATAAATATTCTTCGATTTTTTCTTAAAATTATCACATGATTGATAATCTTAAAATGATTAACCATCGGCATACTATTCGCACTTTACTATATAAGAACAAGCAAAATCAGTAGATACGAGGTTTTCGGTGTACACTTTACGGCTTTGATCTAATGATTGTAAATTTATTGTTATGTTTTTATTAACTGCCTGGTCGTCAAAGTGTATGATGGGTAAATGCTCTATGAAGTCTACCCCGCGGCGGCCATTCCATTTGTAAGCGGCCTCCTTGGCGCACCACGCCAATGTCACTAATTGTTCATTGGGGAATAGCAATTGCTCGGCAGGGGAAAGGAACTTATGCTGTATCCGCAATATATTGGGGTGCCAGGTCTGTATATCTATGCCGGCCTCGTTGCGGGTATCTACCACGGCGGCTACATAGGGCCAGGAGTGGGAGATAGAGAAAAAGAGGTCGTTATTATCTATCCGCGGCTTGTCGTGCTCGTCTTTGCGGATGTTGTGCAGCGGGAAATCTTTTTCCAGCAGCTTCAGCAGGAAGCGCCCTCCGAAGAACTCCATGCGGCGTTTCTCATGTTTGATGTCTGAGGTAATGCCGGCGCCCTCACTAAAGAATGCCTCCGGCTCCTCCATCTTCCAGATGGCGGCCAGGCCGTGTGTGCCTATTTCAAATTCTTTGTAGAGGGGCATGGGTTTAAATTCCAAAATTAGAAAATCCAAAGTCCAAAGGTGGGATTATCTTGGTTAATAGTAAATGTCCTGTTGACGATAAAAAAATTGTTGATAAAACTGATGATGGTTTTATCTATAAGTGAGTACTGGCAATGGTTTCTGATGTATTTAATTTTCCGAATGTCCCATTCAATGTCCCATTTTGGATCAAATCCCGAACATTGCCTCGTCCTGAAATAGGTTTACACGTTGGTTAGATAATCCTGATTTTTGTTTACTGCCATTTTGTTAGTCCTGCTTTTACTTTACAACATGCAAAATCCAAATACCAAGGGACTAATAATGCCAGTTTAAACGCAAAGGCGCAAAGGTTTTCGCAAAGCGCGCAAAGAACAATAGTTAGCGCAAAATGTTCTTTAACGGCACAAAGGTCGGTTGGAAAGCAATACGCTCCAACACCTTTTAGTTATGGGTGGTTTTATAAAATAGATATAGTGAATGTTTTATTATTGAGGAACCCGGGAGTTTACTGTACCGACAGCTTTTGCTGCATCTTACCGTTTGTGGTAAACGCTGTAATGAAGTAAAGGCCTGCGGCCACATGGAGGTGAATAACAGCAGGTCCATTGGTGGTGCAAACGGAGGTATAAGCGACCTGCCCCAGCACATTAGTTACCTGTACTGTGGCCTGCTCATTGGTATCTGTAAAGATGCTGCAGGTAAATTGATCATGAAGAACAGGATTGGGGTAAACTGATAAATGTGGCGATATTAAATTTTGCACAGGAGTAGAAACTGTACCAAAATTTACTCTCCTTACACGAACATTTCTTCTATCAGCAATCAGTAAATTCCCACTATTATCGAAACAGATCATAGTTGGATCGTTCAATTCTGCAGCCGTTGCCGCACCTCCATCACCTAAATAACCTGTAGTTCCGTTACCAACTACAGTATATAACTTCCCATCAGGAGTTATTTTTTGTATTTGCGCATCACCTGCATCAGATACATATACATTGCCCAAATGATCAGTAACAATCCCAATAGGTGCATTCAACATTGCGTCTGTTGCAGGGCATCCCATACAATATGCGTCTCCCGTAGGACTGCCTCCACCTACGGTATGAATTATACCTAATGTATCAATTTCCCTAACTCTGTCGTTATAAAAATCAGAAAAGAATATATTGCATAGTTCGTCTGTAGTAATCCCAGTAGGCCATTTTAATTGTGCATTTGTGGCCGGCCCGCCATCGCCGCTAAAACCTATGGTAGTGCCCGCCATAGTTGATATTATGCCAGCATGGTTCACCATCCTGATTACATTTTTTTGCTCATCTGCTATGTATAAATTCCCCTTTCTGTCAAAACAAATACCTGTAGGGGTAAATAATTTCGCGGCAGTAGCCGGCCCGCCATCGCCACTATATCCATCAACCCCATTACCGGCTACTGTGGATATGATACCAAATGTATCCACCTTGCGCACTACATTGCCATCTGCAAAATAAACATTATCAATACTATCAACTGTTATTCCGATGATGGCAATATACAATTGTAAATGAGCCGCGGTAGCTGGGCCACCATCGCCACTATAGCCATATGATCCGGTACCTGCAAAGCGGGTCATAATGCCATTAATGTCTATTTTATGAATGACATCATTACCATCATCGGCAATGTAAATGTTACCTCTTTTATCGACCGCAACACCTGATGGCTCTGAAAATTCGGCATTAATTGCGAGAAAGCCATCCCCACTAAAACCTTCGGTACCGTTACCTGCAATTGTAGTAATTGTTTGGGCGTGAAGTTTGTGACAATGAACCATAACCGCTAAAAATAGCAGCCAAAAAATACACTGTAATTTCAGCTTTTTCATAGAGGATCGATTCTCAACACGCAATTCGATTACTTGCAGGGCGAACTGCATGTCATGAAGTTATATGAATATTTTTATTATTCTAACTAATAAGGGGTGAAAATTATAAAGGGGAGCCTGATACTGTGTTGTATTATCAACTCTTTTTAACAAGTACTTATTTTATAACGGTAAAATAATTATTTTGCGGGGGATAAGTTGGGTATGAGCGTATTTCATTCCACTTTATGCCTTGATCTATGATAAAGCGCTTATTCTTCGTATTGTTCCCTGTTATCGTTTCGCTGCCGGTATTTGCGCAGCAAAAAAATGCGCCGCAAACGGATGCTGATAAAAGGAAGCTGGCCCGGCTGAATGCGCTGCACAAGCACAATAAGGCTGTGGCCGAAAGCGACAAGCAATGGATAGGGCTGGAGATAGCCAAGCTGACGAGCCATGAGATGCACGGGCGCGGCTATGTGAAGAATGGCCGCGACAGCGCAGGGATATACATACTGGAACGCTTTAAGGAGATGAAGCTGAAGCCGGTGGCGGCCAATGGCGCTTATGCGCAGGGTTTTGCGTTTCCGGTAAATACCTTTCCCGGCGCTATGCGGCTGAAGATGGGCAAGAAAGAAATGACACCGGGCGAAGATTTTATTATAGATGCAGGCAGCCCATCTTACAAGGCAGAAGACCTGAAAATAAACCGTGTGGACCTGGCCCGTGTGCACGATACTGCTGAGTGGGCGGCGGTGGTGCGGGCTTTTGTACCCGACCATGCCTACTACCTGCGCAATGTACCCACGCTGTGCAAGGATGTGCTGGAAATAAGGCCAGGTGAGTTCTCAGCGTTGTTGCCGAAGGGCTGCTTTATTATACCGCAGGAAAAGCTGACCTGGACGGTGAGCAGGGACACCATACCCGCCACAGTATTTTATGTAAAGGAAGATGCACTGCCCAAAAAATATAAGAAGCTAAGTGCCGATGACAGCGCAGCCTACCTGCCACACGCGCACAGCGAGAATATAATGGCCTGTGTGCCGGGTGCGGTAAAGGATACCTTCATCGTATTTACTGCGCACTACGACCACCTGGGCATGATGGGCGATTCGACAGTGTTTCCGGGGGCGAGCGATAATGCCAGTGGAGTGGCTATGCTGCTGTACCTGGCGCGGTACTACACGCTGCACCACCCGCCGCATTACAGCGTTATGTTCATCGCCTTTGCGGGCGAGGAGGCGGGGCTGATGGGGTCTGAATTCTATACTGCCAACCCCCTGGTGCCGCTGAAGCAGATCAAATTTCTGACGAACATAGATATTATGGGCGATGCCACAGATGGCATCACGGTGGTGAATGCCACACAATTCCCGCACCAGTTCGAGCTGCTCAAAGAGATCAATGATGTGGAGAAGTATGTGCCGGCCATCATCAGCCGGGGTACTGCTGCAAACAGTGACCACTACTACTTCACCAATGCAGGCGTGCCGTCTTTCTTCATCTATTCTGATGGCGGGCAGGGTTTTTACCACGATGTGTATGACAAAGCAAATACACTGAGCCTGAATAATGTGGTGAATGTGGCGCACCTGCTCACCGATTTTGCCAAGGCCATACATGTGGCCGACCTGATGGGAGATACCACATCGGCCACGGACACTACTCATGCCCTGATGAATACACCTGAACAGCCTGAAGGCGGCAACCCCGGCGAGGAAAAGCCCAAAATGGACGAGCCATCCCCAACCCCGGCAGAAACACCTCCTCCGGCCGACCCTGGTAAGGAGTCGAAGTAGTCGACTTGTTAATTGGTTAAAAGGCTAATTGATTGATAAATGAGATGGGGTCAAACATATTAACCATTGGTAATACTTTGGGGTTTAATGGCAATTCCTTTGAATTATTGATATGTATTTACTATTTTTGGGAGAATAAGCATTAAATTTCCTGTATGAAAAAAGGGTACTCTTTATATTTAGCAGCGGCACTCGCGGGCCTGTCTTTTTTTTACAGCTCGTGTAGAAAGATAGTTCACCCCACCAATACCACGCCTGTAAACGCGCGGTTGATGGGCCTGACCAAAACGACCACTAACACAGTAGTAGTAGCCATACCGGGTTACACATTCGTACCGCAGATAACAGAAAGCTATTCGTTTTCGTATGATGCCAATAACAGGCTGAGCCAGGTATTGTATTCGAATAATAACCCGCCGGATGTAACGAATAATATTGCCAACCGGACAATGACCTATACTTACTCCAGCGATACGATCTATAAAACGATAACAACGGTACATGTGCCTACGCTGCTGGAAAAAGATACATTCATAGTGAACGCAGCCGGACAGGTAGTGACTACTTATATGCCCGGTGTGATCAGGAATTACCAATATTACGGCAAGCTGATAACGGGTATCAGTGAAACGTATTATGGTTCTACCAACAGCATCATACCGGTATCGCCACTCGGCCCGTTCGGGGTATCACTGACCACCAGCTCCACCTTTACCTCTGATAACGGAGACCTGCTGCAGCAGCAACATGCAGCCACTATCAGCGCATCATTCAACTCTGCCGTAATACCTCCGCTACTGATCAAGTGGATATTTTTGTCAGGTACTGTAGATACCGTAACGCACAGCCCGATAAACGCATCTACCGATCAGATCACAGACAATACGGTTTACCCTGTGGCTGTGTATGCAGCAGATTCGTTTGGCAATTATGTGTGGGGCTATTATCCCGGCAATTATGGCACGGACAATTACAAAGTATATGACCTGCTGGCCGACAGGCCGGGCGACTTCCTGCAGATAGAGTCGTTCATCACCTATGGTGTGAACCTCTACCAGACGTTGCACATGATCAAATCTATTACCAACAACAGGTATACTACAACAGTAACCTATACGATAGATGGCGACAGCAAAGTGACCGAGACTGATGTGAACACACTGGATGTGACGTCAAATAACACCAATATCATTTACAGGTATACTTATGCTAATCCATAAACTCCCGACCCCTCCCGCAGAAAAACGGGACCATGTGCCTTGGGAGGTGTGCTTTTACTGATAATAGAATAAGATTATAGCTGTATAACGAAATCTGCATGATGCAGGATATGCGAAAGAACGCCCACCAGCGTTCTTTTTCGTATTTTTGCCATATATATTGAGGCATATTTTTTTATGGAGACGATCGTAAATAAAGTAGCAGAAAGCGGTATAGTGACGCTGGACCTGGCACACTACATTCCCAAAAATGAGGTAGTGGCGTTTGACCTGAAGCCGTTTTTGTACATGGAGATGATACTGAAGGAGAAGGACTACCGTGCTGCCCTGCAAACCCACGACTGGGCGCAGTATACAGGCAAGCATGTAGCAGTGACCTGCACTGCGGATGCCATAGTGCCGGTATGGGCCTATATGCTGGCAGCGGTATACCTGGAACCACTGGCGGCATCAATAGCCTTTAGTACCCCTGCCGAGTTGGAGCAGGCGCTCATGCTGCAGCGAATCAAGGAAATAGATACAACAGAATATGCCGATAAAAGGGTAGTGATCAAGGGCTGCGGCGATGAGCCGGTGCCTGATGCGGCCTATGTGGCCATAACCGTCCGGCTGAGGCCGGTAGCTAAGTCGCTGATGTATGGCGAACCGTGCTCCACGGTGCCTATATATAAAGCTCCGAAGAATATATGACGATATGTGAATCAATGTTTATTAATTGAAAGCAATATTGAAATAAATATATTTAATGTGTGAACGATTTTTTTCGTATTATTACATAGCACCAAGTTAATTTTTGGCCTATTGTTTATTAAGTTTAGAATAATTGTATGAATAAGATCTTTACCCTCATCGCTTCGTTATTGTTCATGTGTGTGTATGCACATGCACAACCGCTGCCATGTCCGCCTATCAATAGCACAACGATCACTGCTAACGGTGCAGCCACTATATGCAGGGGCAACAGCGCTACATTGGGCAACACACATAGTACAACGATACAGTCTACTTCCAGTTACTCATTTTCTACAATACCCTATTTGCCCACCACCTATACAGGAGGAACTACTATACTCGTAGGTATAGACGATATATATAGCGGGGTAATAGGCATACCATTCGATTTTTGCTTTTATGGTACTAAGTACAACTCCTGTTTGATAGGAGCCAATGGCGAAATATGTTTTAATACATCGCTTGCGGGCGGTGGATGCCCGTGGTCTATTTCGGGACCAATACCCACGACAGCAACGGAACTTAATGACGCTACATTGAACACTATAATGGGTGTTTACCAGGATATTGATCCGGGCCTTGGGGGTAGTATAAGTTGGGCAATATATGGTACAGCGCCCTGCCGCACATTTGTAGTATCATGGAACCAGGTGCCTTATTTTGTGACGGGTACATGCGACGGCGATACCTGTACACAGCAGATCGTACTTTATGAATCAACGTATGCCATTGACATTTTTGTGAAGCACAAACCCGTATGTACTGCATGGAACGGCGGGCTGGCTATATTGGGACTTTGCGATCCTACAGGCGCTAACTACAATATTCCCCCGGCATATAATGCCACTACATTTTCCCTGGATAATGCGGGCTTCCGGTTCACCCCGAATGGGCCTGCATCATGGACGTATAGCTGGGCAGATGCGGGCGGTGTAGTGGGTGCAGGCTCCAGTATAACGGTGAGCCCTACTACTACGACGACCTATACTGTGACGGGGATAGCGTCAACGAATTGCGATTCGTACAAAGTATATTCACCGGTTACGGTTACTGTGATACCTGATATTAGCATCAGCCATACTTCTTTCACTGACCCGACGCTATGTGGCGCATGTGATGGTACCATCACACTATATGGCCTGCCTGCGAGTACAATAGACACCATCAGGTATAAATACAATGGTGTGTGGCAACCGCAGGTGATACAAACATCTTCGGGTGGAGGTACGATAACACTTACCGGGTTGTGTGCAGATGTAACGGGAGCCACGGGAGGGGTGGGTACGTATGACAGCATCAGCCTGGTAGAAACAGGTGGCTGCCGCGTGGCCCCTGTGGGCCCGATAAGGCTGACCAATCCGCCGATCTCGATCGCCTTTGTAGCCACCACGAATCCAAGTTCCGCGTGCACAGCAGATGGAGAATTGTTGCTGAGCGGGCTTTATCCTACGCATACTTATACGGTAACATTTGATAAGAACGGGACTCCGCAAACGCCGATCACGGCAACAAGCACGGCAGGTGGTACAATAGCCATCACCGGCCTTACGGGCACTGCCCCGCTGGGTGATGTGTACAGTAATATTGTTGCAGCCTTCCCTGCGTGTACCACCCCGCCAAAAGGACCATATACCTTGCTTGGGCCTAATGACCTTACTATCGCAATTAAGAGTTATACTAATCCATCGCAGTGCGGCTATTGTGATGGTTCCATCGTTATGGGCAATGTACCGCCACTGCTGGTGTTCACAGTAAACTATCGGAAGAATGGCGTTGCGCAACCACCTTTGATCACAGTATCGCGGGCAGATAGTACCATATTGCTGGTGGATATGTGCGACAAAAGCCTGTACTCTAATTTTACAGTAACGTCTGCTCCGTGTGTTTATCCGGTTACAGGTTTCGCCTCACTACAGGCACCACCGATAGTAGATTCATTTTATGATGTGATACACTATGGATGTAATGGCGACAGTGTTTTCTACTACAACTTGTCCACCTCACCGGGAGCGCTTTATTATGTGTGGGATTTCGGGGATGGCACAACAGACCGTACCACCAATCCTGTGCATGTATTTGCGCAAGGCGTGTATACAGTAACATTGAGTGCGGGTAACCATGTGTGTACCGATACCTTCCAGGTGCGGGATTCGCTGGTCAATCCGTTAAAAGCAGGCTTCACAGAAACGCCGGATATTATTTGCCAGAATGAGCCGATGACCTTTACGAATACATCTGTGGGGACCGGCCTTACTTATGCCTGGAACTTCGGGAATGGTGCGGTGACAAGTGCCGCAAACCCCGTTTATACTTACAACAATACGGGGATATATAAAGTGCAACTGGTGGCTACTGACTTTGTGCCGTGCAGCGATACGGCATACAGTACGGTGTATGTGGATTCTACGAGTCCCATAAGTTTGTCGGTAACGGATAGTGTGCTGTGCCGCAGCACGTATACCACGTTCTATGCCAACTATACGGCGATAGGCAATACAGGCATCACCTGGAATTTTGGCGATGGGGATAGTATACTGAACCTGAACCCAGTGCAGCATGCGTTTGATGCTACCGGAACCTTCATGGTCACTGCCACTGCGCACTTCAGGGCATGCAGGGATACAGCTATCAGTAAGCTGGTGACCATTTATCCAATGCCCACCCTCGACCTTGCGGATGAATATTCGATATGCCCCGGCAGCGAGTCGCTGGTGCTGGCTGATGAGCACAACCTGAACACCGCGCACACTTCATGGCTGTGGAGTACAGGGGCTACCACACCTTCTATAACAGTAGTAGCGCCCGGCGTGTATACATTGAGCGTAAACATCAGTGGTTGCGTGACCGGTGAAACCATAACGGTGAAGAATGATTGCTACATGAACATCCCGAATGTGTTCACACCGAATAATGACGGATTGAATGACTACTTCTTTCCCCGCCAGTACCTGACGAGTGGATTGACCAGCTTCAAGATGAATATATATAACCGCTGGGGGCAAATGATATTTGAAGCCACCTCGCTTGATGGCAGGGGCTGGGACGGGAAATTCAAT
The DNA here is from genome assembly GCA_903877645.1 of uncultured Bacteroidota bacterium. GTDB lineage: Bacteria > Bacteroidota > Bacteroidia > Chitinophagales > Chitinophagaceae > Nemorincola. Next base: position 21,947 of record CAIRES010000013.1, read on the forward strand.
GACATAGACCAACCTGAGGGCGTTTACGTGTATATCATAGATGCGACATTCAGAGATGGGCAGAAGGAGCACCACCAGGGTAATGTGACCTTATTGAGGTAGTAAAGAGATGATTAAGTATGTTGTAATAATATATCCTGCCTGGGGTCCTCCTCCGGCAGGATATGTTGTCTAAGGGTAAGAATAAAAAATATATTAATTTTTAACCAACGGTTGCAGTATAAAATGCGTCTATAACCTTTGCAATAGCGATATTGTAGTAAAACTATCTGTATGAAAAATCGCCTTACGCTCTGTTCAATATTCCTGTTATTCCTGTTGTGCGGAAGTAAGGGCTATGCGCAAATGGTAGGCGATTGTGTATTTCTGCAGGGGCATTATGTGGAAATAGGCATAGCGCCCAATGGTGGTTATGGCAGCACATTACCTGCGCCCACGGGCTATCACCCGTTCCTGGGAGGCACTACCTTTAATTTCTGGGACCCGGCGGCTGCCGTCGCCACATTGAGTGGTAACTTTATAGGTTTTGTGGCCGACTATGGCCGTGATGGCTGGACGGTAGGTACGCCACCTTTTTTCGGCGACTTTTATCTGCCCGGCGACCCGCAAGAGGGATGGGCGATACAGCAAGGCGCTACCCACGCGCAGGCCGAAGCCTATATACCTTCATACCAATACACCAGCGGCCCTGCACTTACGGGGTACACAGGCGGGCTCTCAGGTACCAACACGGCATTTGTGCATCTGCCCGGCGGTATCATGAAGGGTATATGGAACGGCCATGATGGCGCACTGGCTATCAGGCAAACGACCATTCTGGACACTACGAAATTATACTTCACCGTGAATGTGGTGATCACTAATACGGGTAGTGTACCTGTAACCGATATTTATTACATCCGCACAGTAGACCCCGATAATGATGAGACACGCGACCCGGGAGATTACACCACTGTTAATACTATTGCTTACCAGTTGCCCAACCCCACCAACAAGGTATTAGTATCTACCACCGGGAACCTGGACCACCGTGCCTACCTGGGCCTGGGTACCAAGGACTGCCGTGCCAAGTGTATGATCTTTAACGGGGGGCTGGCCCCTTCGTACTCTCTCGACTCTTTGTTTAACCAGAACACGCCTTATGTATACGACCAGGGAAGCGGCTCTACATTAGATGTGGGTATAGCGCTCGATTATAACATAGGCACACTTGCGGCAGGCGACAGTACCTCACTTACGTATGCTTACATACTTAATGCTGCGTATATAGACAGCGCACTTGATGCGACAAGGCCTGCCTACTATGTAAATGATACACTCAATGACTCGGCTATCAATCTTTGTTTTTACCCTTACGACAGTGTATCTATAGGCATCACTAATGGCGGGTTCTATCACTGGAACTGGCAACCTGATTCCTTCCTGGCGAGCCCTGGAACTGCAGGGCCGTTTAATGTTATTCATACCGATAGTGTAACCGGAAATATGGTGTACACCATTACCGGTACCAATGCAGCAGGTGGTTGTGATTCTGTTGTGTATCACCTGGTACTCTCCCATAATGGTTTTCCGAAACCGGTGCTAACGCCGGCTGTTTCTTATTGCCAGGATGCGACAGGTGCATTGCAGCTTACTGCTACCGGATCTAATGTACTTTGGTATACATCAGCCATAGGTGGTTCAGGGTCGCCGGTAGCACCTACGCCATCAACTACTATACCCGGTACCTTTATTTTCTATGCCGACCAGTCGAACGGATTGTGCCGCAGCGGGAGAGCCGCAGATACAGTAACGATCATACCATTGCCTGCGCCGCCCTTTATTTCAGACCCTACACCTTATTGCCAGGGTGCGCCATTCGTGGCATTTACCGCGACAGGCCTTGGAATATTGTGGTACCCTGCCCTTACGGGTGGGATAGGCTCGGCGACTGCGCCTACTGTGAATACGAATATACCCGGCACAGATACCGTATATGCCAGCCAGACAGTACTGGGCTGCGAAGGCCCAAGGCAGACCTATGTAGTGAAAGTGCTGGACAGCATTAAGCCGATATTCGATTATGCGATACACTTCGGATGTAAAGGCGACACAGTTGATTTCTCCAATTTCTCGATAGGTGCTACAAAATATTTATGGAGCTTCGGGGACGGGTACAGTGATACGGCGAGCAGCCCGGCGCACATCTATCTTTCGCAAAATGTGTATACTGTAACGATGACCGCCAAAAATGCGCAATGCTTTGACAGCTCTGTGCAGGTGGTAACATTGGTGCATCCTTTGCACGCTGCATTTACAGCCGACCCATCAATTATTTGCCAGGGGTCTCCTGTTGCTTTCACGAATGCATCAGTAGGTACGGGGTTGAGCTATGTATGGTATTTCGGTGCCAGTAGTCCAAGCCTTGCTGCAAATCCTTCTTTCATCTACAATAACACGGGCAGCTATAAGGTGCAACTTATAGCCACCGATTTTGTGCCGTGCAAGGATACTGCTGCTACTATCATACAGGTCGATTCCATCAGCGCCATCAGCCTGTCATTGACCGATAGCGTACTGTGCCGCAGCACCTATACTACATTCTTTGCCAACTACACTTCGGTAGGGAATACCGGCATCTCCTGGAATTTCGGAGATGGCGACAGTATCCTTAATTTGAACCCTGTATCCCATTCGTATGATGTTACCGGGAACGTAACGGTTACAGCCACAGCACACTTCAGGGCCTGCAGGGATACTGGCATCAGTAAAGCTGTGACTATTTATCCGTCGCCAAGCATACAACTGGGCAATGACCTTTCGATATGCCCCGGCAGCGAATCATTGATTCTTGCGGATAATGACAACTTGCATACAGCACATACATCATGGTTGTGGAGCACAGGAGAAACAACGCCTGCTATCACTATAGTGCAGCCCGGTGTTTATTCGCTGACTGTGAATATCAGCGGTTGTATAGCCAGTGATACAGTAACGGTGAAGAATGATTGCTACATGAACATCCCGAATGTGTTCACACCGAATAATGACGGACTGAATGATTACTTCTTCCCCCGCCAATACCTGACAAGTGGATTGACCAGCTTTAAGATGAATATATATAACCGCTGGGGGCAGATGATATTTGAATCAACCTCTCTTGACGGACGTGGCTGGGATGGTAAATTCAATGAAACGGACCAACCGGAGGGTGTATATGTGTACATCATAGATGCCACATTCAGGGACGGCCAGAAGGAACATCACCAGGGTAACGTAACATTACTCAGATAAATATATTTAATTAAATATAAATATCGTGTATTACCGACTTTAATAAGCTGTTTATATTCAGTCAATACTTTACATTTTTGATATAAATATGTATTGATTTTCCAACCAAAATATATTTATTCCTGTCTTAATTATAACAGTAGTTTTTAGGATCATACCGATCTGTTGACTGCTGTTGGTACTTGATTTTTTACAACAGGAAGCATAAGATACACTCACTTTATATAGTTTTTTATGAAGAAGCTCTACACATTACTAATATTAGCGTTTTTTACTTTTTTCTGTACATCCTCTTTTGCACAGATAGTGGCCGGGAGTTGCTATTTACAAGGTACTTACCTGGAAATCGGTGTATTTACTGATGCCGGATTTGGAGCGCCAACTGCGCCAACAGGGTATCATAATAATTCCGGCACATCGCTGGGCGAAGTATATGACTGGGGCCATGATGGCTGGGGTGTGGGCACACCAAAATATATGGGCGATTATACTCAGCCCGGGTATCCCCAGGAAGGCTGGGCAATACAGGTGGCCGGGGTTACCAGTACCGCATATGCGCCATGGGGAATAGTAGGAAGCCTTACCGGCAGTATTGTATCTTATGTGACAACAGGAGGCAGGAAAGTAGCTAACTGGACGGGAGGATATAGCGGACTTACCATCAAACAGGAAACACGTGTAGATCAATTGGCATCATGGGTTACAGTAACTACAAAATTTTATAATACCACCTCATCAACAGTAACGGGAGTTTATTATATGAGAACATGTGATCCGGACAACACAGCATACTGGCCGGGCGGTACAACAACAACAATGAATACCATAGTTTACCAGAATGACGCTGATCACCGCGTGATGGTTTCTGCATATGATAATGGGTCGTATAACAAGATAAATTCTTACTTAGCCATAGGTACTAAAGATTGCCGTGCCAAAGCATTTATAGTAAACAGCGGCTTGGTGCCATATGTTACTAATGTAAGTGACGCCTATGATGGAACAGGCGGCGCATCAGGTTATTATTATGTAGATTCCAATAAGAGTGATGAGGCAATAGGTATGGCCTGGAAACTGGGCAATATTGCCGCCGGGGATAGTACTGCTATTTCTTATTCCTACATTTTTGATGGTGATTATGGAATTGATAGCGCACACCCTGATCCTGAACTGGCCATAAATAATGTTCCGATCACTGCCTATCCTGATACATTGTTTGGTTGTGATTTTCCCGGTGTTGATTCGCTACCTGTAGATATGCTATACGCAGACGATAAGGACTGGACCTGGAGCAAATGGACCTGGTCTCCTTCTGTAGGCCTATCCAGTACCACCGGTGTTCATAACTACATTCATCTTGACCAGGTGCCCGGCTATACCACATACACTGTTACCGGGATAGACACAAGTGCCGGTGAAATGCGTGATTGTAATACCAGGACAATCATCTTCACAGTACACTCTTGCCATGTAGCGTGGAACAACGGGCCGTGCTATGGCGATACATTGCAACTGCGCATGGGCGGTGATTCGACCGGTGCTACTTATTACTGGACCGGTCCTCTTGGCTTTACGAGTGTGCTGCAT
>CAIRES010000014.1 GCA_903877645.1 uncultured Bacteroidota bacterium
GAACAAATGGTTCGTAAAACAACTGAGCACTCAACAATTTTCAGGGGTCACTTTACCGCGGAAAAGAGGGGTCACTTTGCCGTGGAATGGTGGGGTCACCTTCGCGCGGAATTAGTGGGTCACTATCCGCGTATTCTCCAGCTGATCGGCTTCAGTATATAATCTATTGCGTTGAGGCGGAAGGCCCTTACGGCATATTCGTCATACGCTGTAACAAAGATCACTTCGAAATTAAATGGCGATATCCTGGCCAGGAATTCAAATGCGTTCTCATTAGGCATTTCGATATCCAGGAAAATAGCATCAGGAGAAACTTCACTAACCAGCCTGCCGGCTTCAACCCCGGAATGTGCTATACCTGCAACATTGATCTTAACATCAACAAATTCAGAAAGAATCGACCTGAGGTTGCTGCACGCCTTCTTCTCATCATCTACAATAAGTACTTTAATAATTTCATTAGTCGCCGGCATATTTCGGGTATATTGCAATAAGAATACTAAGATAATACGAACTTTTATAACTTTAGCTAAAACACCAATGAAGTACCTCCCAGAAGGTGACGCCGCCCCGCAATGGAACAGCACGCTGCTCCACGACCTTGTATTCATCAAGCAGCACCTGCGCTACCCATTTAGTAAAAAGACATTGCCGGGTACTTTTATCATTGCGTTAATACTCTTTGTAGGGTTGCGTTCGTTTGGTTTTATATTCCTGGCGGCACACAGCAACAACCTGTTCTTTAAGCTGTTCATTATTCCGCTGCTGGCCATCACCATTATCGGCACCTTCTACCAGTACTACCGCACGCTTCAATTCCGCTGCATCCCTTCCCCATTCTTTGCCCATGAGAATATGAAGCTTATTGAAGTGTTCTTGCGCTCGCAGCACCTTGCCCTTTACCGGCACCCCGATGCGCCGGAGGTTTTCCAGATATCGAGCAGGGCCATAGGCGGTGGCAGCAACCCACAAAGGGAGATCATGATCTTCATTGCTGATGACAAGCGGGTGCTCATCAACAGCCATTTCGTCAACCAGAGATACTCTATAACCCCGGCATCCCGCAATGCAGGCAAAATGGCCAACAGGCTAAAGGAATATATAAAGATACATTGCGCTGTACCGGAAACAGCCAGCACAGAGGTAGCTCGCTAAAAATCCTTAATTTTGCAGTATGCATAACCAGGAATTACTGCAACTATTACCACAAGGCTTTTCAGACAATACCCGCGTATGGGTGTACCAGAGCAGCAGGGCATTTATAGAAAAAGAAGCAAACGAGATCAACGAACAGCTATACCAGTTTTATGCCCAATGGCAATCACACGGCGACAAAGTGAATGGCTGGGCAAAGCTCCTTTTCAGGCAATTCATTGTGGTAATGGCTGATGAAACAGACATAATGGTGAGCGGATGCAGTACAGACAGTTCTGTGCGCATCGTAAAAAGCATTGAGCGGCAGTATGATGTCAATTTCTTCGACCGTATGATGCTTACCTTCCTCGTGAACAGCAAAGCAGAGATGCTGCCTTTCAGCCAGGTACAATACGCTATAGATAAGGGCTACATCAACCAGGATACCCCCGTATTCAATAACATCGTTACCACCCGCAAAGAACTGGAAGATAACTGGCTGGTACCAATTAAGGAAAGCTGGCTCTCCGGCAAAGTAACCTTTAACGACGTGGCAGAAAAAAACCGGTAAACTACCGGTTTACTTTACGCTCTTGCATTTCTTTCTTAGCTGACCCTTATCTATCAGCTCATTGAGTTGCTTTACCGAATACTTGCCCGCTTGCCGCACACCACAATCACAGACCTCCGTTATAGGGGCCTTATCTATGATCATCTTGTACAATTCTCCAGGTGAAGGCGCATCTTTCAGCCGACTGTATTGAGCATAAGTGAGCTGTATAAAAGCCGTATTCAAGTTCACTCCCCGCTTGTCGAGGTAGTAGCCTTTGTGTAACGCAACAGGAAGCGGGTAGCCGCTTCCTGTTGTTACATCTGCCGGTGCCGGGTACGATGTGATCGTTTTCTTATCTTCCGAAAGCTGCACCGGAACAAGGTTCCTGTATTTACTCCTGGCTTTGTAAACGAGCACATGCGGCATTGCGCTACTATGTGTTGATTGGGCATTAGCGGCAGCAGGTAAAAGACATGCCGCCGCTAATACCGCAATTATTGATCTGATCATTTAGTAACAACTATTTTCTTAGTGATCACCCCACCTGCTGTTTGAGCCTGTACAAAATACACACCCGGTGCATATGTGTCTACAGGTATTGATACCAGCGATTGATTGGCCGGGTTGATCTGCGCTATTTGGCGGCCTTCAACATCCATGATGCGGATCTCAGATACCTCATTGCCTTCCAGGGATATATTGATCACATGCGTAGCCGGATTCGGATAAACCTGTATATCGTTATCCGCAGTAGCTACTGTACCCACTGACACCGGAGACGTGATATTGATATACACCGGATTCTCATAATAATTGCTGCCTGTTGTGTAAAAATTGCCCGAAGAAGTACTATACCTGTGCTTTACTGCAAATACGTACTTACCTGCTACTACTGCAACATTTGAATTAGCAAATGAATAGGTGTTATAATACCCAGAACCTAACGAGACACTTCCAAAGGTCTGAACAGTAAACGAAGAGCCTGTAGTAGTATTGATCAATACACCTTCCAGGGTGCCATTAAATCCAGCGGAACCATAGTTAGCAATTTGGGTGGTTACAGAGATGGCATGATTGGAAACCATGTTATGGCCTGTAGTTACATGCAGTGAGTCGTAAAGCAGGATGTCCGTATCATTGTTCACATCAATGATGTTGTAATTGATAAATGTTCCGTTGTTGAAAACAGGGGTCCATGTCGTAGTTCCTGTAGGGCGGTACATGCACTCTATATGATAGTAAGACTCAGGTATCAGGCCCCATAAGCCCGACTCAGTAAAGGTAAGCACAGCAGTGCTGTCACCTGCCGTAACTGTTTGGCCTGTAATGGTTTGTATCGTGCCAACCACTACGTTATTGGTATCAAAAGCCTGTACACAAAAATCACCTTTGAATGTGGTAGTACCACCGTTCAGTATTTTAGTAGTTACTGTTACCGGCTGTCCGTAAGCTTTTGGAGAATTGAACGGGCAATCAAGGTGAGCCAGCATTTTGATGTTACCGGTAGTATTGGCAAAGCTATCGGCAACGATACCAACGATCACACACTGGTCAGTATTAAAGTTATTACCCGACGCACCACCACCGGTACCTAATGCCGGGGGGGCTATGTTATTGATCGAATAAAATCCATTTGATGTACCACTCCACCCAAAGTTAAAATGAAAATAACTAGTCGAGTTATAGCCGTCACATACCCAGCAATGACCACCATCGGCGCCGGTACCGGAATATAGAATAGGCCTGTTCGCATTAAGCTCATTTTTGATCAGGGTGATCCACGCACTCGTAGCTATGCTGTCAATATAATACGTAGGTACGCCACTCAACAGGTAATATTCACCGCTGCGCGGTATCCCTCTCAGAGTAGGTTTGTAGTGGAAATAAGTCTTTAGTGCATATTCTGCGCAATTGGTCACAGGAGTTTCGTCGGTGATCACATACGCGCCGCTTTCTGTGGGGCTGTAATTCATATTCACACTGATACCTGCATGAAGCATCAATTGTGCTACAGCATTATTAGTAGCACTAACGGTATTGGGCATTGAGGTCCACTGGTAAACGGTATTGCCATAATCGGCAGTAAGCGCACCGTAAGTGGCAGCAGTGTAAGTATGACTACCTGTACCTACAGACGGCCAGTTGTTGTACTTCATTACCTGTGCCATAGCAGTAGCTACGCAACCGGTAACTGCACGACCCGAACCTGTGCCGGGGCACATATCGTTATAATGGGCAAGTTGGTCCCACTTGGTAGTACACAGGAAGTAAGTAGAAGAAGGAAAGGAAGATGTAGTCCGAGCCGATGTTTTTGGACTATTGCTGCCGGTGAGCAGTTCAGCCCATTGCTGAGCATCTGCCGTTTTCGCAGGCACATTATTAGCCAGCACATAGGTGATCTGGTCGGAATATCCGTTTACCCAATATTTTGCTTCAGGCGATATATTGCCCATGTCAAAGGATGACTCTGAAGAAAAAGCCAGTACAGGCTTTACCACGTCATCGGCAGATACCATCACAAAGCCACTGCCATTAGTAAAATTAAAGACATAATAAGTGGCTACACGGACACCATTAACGGTACCGTATTCTGTATAGCCCAAAGAGAGGTCGTTGCTGCTGCTGACACCGGGTACATTTTCGGACAACAGGTAGTTGCAACCTACTTTCTGTGCTGTAGCCACATCAACGGTCTTGGCCTGTGATGTAAGTGTACCGCACACCAGTAGCGCCGGAACTGCAAAACGAAATAACATTTTTTTCATAAATTTTTAACCTTGAATTTTAAATGATAGATCTTGTTTGGTAAATATTGTATCGATGTTTAGGCGCAAGTTAATTTATCTGTGATAATAAAAAAAATTAATACTCCTGTTTCCACACAATATGCAGAAATATGACATTACTGTTATGCACTTACAATAAATAAGGGGCTTTCGCCCCTTATTTATACATTTCACCACAAACCGGTTATTTCTTATTCTTCACCATGCTTTTGTACACAGCATCATTCAATTTAAAAGGATAGTCGTGATGCATTTTTTCATTCCATTGTTTCTCCAGGAAGTCCTGGTATTCTGCCACAGCATAGCCACGGGCTTCGTTTAGTGTTTTCTGGGTAGGTGTCGCATATACTTCTTTTGCTACCACCAGCGTGTAAGGAGCTGATGAAGAAGGAACAACCTTCATTTTATTCTGCATCAGTTCTGCTTGTGTAGCATCCTTGAAATGGGAGAATTCAAAATGACCGCGTTGCTCAGATACCCCATCCGCATGTGCAGGTACATTGATCGCTTTTACCATTTCTTCATCAGTCATATTGCCTTTGAGCATAGCCATACCGGAGTCAAGTAACGCTTTGGTCTTGAATTTATATACAGCGCCCTCGAAACCAGGTTCCCACATATACTTAGACTTGTGCTTTTCATAAAAAGCAGCCAGGCCTACCGAGTCGTGCGAAGCCTTGCTCCATACGTTGCGGTCCATCAGTTCGAACAGCATGATACCATCACGGTACTCTTCCATTAAAGACTTGAACTCCGGATTTTCTTCAACCAGTTTATGTTCTTCAAAATCGTTGACAACATTGTTTACATACAGGTTATAGGAATCATGCAACACCATAGTCTTCTGCCCGTTCAACTTGCCGTGCGTCAGCATTTCCACAAACTTCGCATAATCGCTTTGCAGGTAGTTTTTGCCGGCCAGTACAAATACAGGCTTGGTCATGTTCCTATAATCATCAGCCTTCACCATCTTCGCGTTCTTGCCGGTGTCCAGCACCATAGCTGCTATCTTAGAGGTGATCTCTGTGATGTTGGCCGGGTATTCTTTAAAGCCGTTCTTTTCCTTTATTTTATTGAAGAAATGCTCCTTTGCGGTTTGTGAGCGGGAGTCATATTCCACCTTGTGCTTTAGTTGCGGATACAGCGTATCATAAGGAGCCAGCGGGTGCTTATCTATCAGTTTGATGATGTGATAGCCATAATCTGTTTTCACAGGGGCAGAAACGTCGCCGGGCTTACTGAGTGCGAAGGCTGCATTCTCAAATGGCATCTGGTATTTACCTGCGCCAAATGGCTTCATTACACCACCGTCTTTTACAGTGTACTGGTCTTCTGAATATTTTGTCACCAACTGATCGAACGGAACGCCGCTTTTCAACATTACCTCTATACTATCGGCACGCAGACGGGCAGCTTCTATACCTGCTTCACCCTTGGCCTTTGGCGTCATCAGCATGATCTGGGCCACTTTCACCTCGCCACGGTCGGCACGCTTATCCAGTACCTTCACGATATGGTAGCCAAACTGCGTGCGGAATGGTTTTGATATTTTGCCTACCGGTGTTTCAAATGCTGCATTTTCAAAAGGGTAAACGGTTTGCAGGGCAGTAAAATAACCAATATCGCCGCCATTATCTTTAGATCCTTTGTCGGCAGAGAACTCTTTGGCCATTTCTTCAAACGATGCACCCTTGGTCGTGATCGCATTGTAGATGCTATCTATCGTTTTATAAGCGGCGGTAGTGTCATTACCTGCCGGGCAGCTAATGAGGATATGCTCCACATGCACATTCACCTTCATGCGGTCATACGCTTCATGTATCAGCTTATTGGTCACCTGTTCATCAGTAAGGTAGTTCTTTGCCAGTTGCTTTCGGTAGTTATCCAGCTCATGGTTGATGCTTTCTACAGTATCCAGCTTTTCTTTATTGGCTTCTGCTACCTTCATCCGGAAAAGCGCATAAAGGTCCAGGTAGCTTTTCAGTGCCGTATCAGACATGTCGGGTGTCTTGTTGATACTGTTCTTTTTATACACCTTCAGAAATTCCTCCTTGGTCACAGAGTGTCCGCCATAAGTAAACAAGGTTTGCGCATGTGAAGAAACAGCGCAGATACCAGTGGCAAGAGATAATAATACCAGCTTTCGCATTGTATGTGTGTTTTTTATTTTATGATTTTAATTCTTTAGCCTTTCGTTCTTTTATTTCCAGCATGTCTATCAGGCTGCCCAGGTTGGTATGATCCAGTCTTTTTCCCCTGATGATCTTTTTCCCGTCGAGCAAATATATGGTAGGCGTGCTGTACACATCGTATTTTCCTCTCCAGTCGCCTACATGCTCATGATCCCACGTATTGGTCCATTCTTCAAGTTTGTTCTTTTTGAGGAAGTCGGTGATTGCTTTCTCATCGCCTTCGGTAGCTACGGTATACACCTTCACCCCCATGCCTTTTAGCACAGAGCGGTATAAGGAATCAAGCTCAGGCAACTCCTTCTGGCAGTGCCCGCACGATGGCGAATAGAATACCAGCAACGTATATTTAGCCTGCAAACTTTGCAGGCTTTCATCTTTTTTGGTCAGTATATTGGGCAGCCTCACTTCGGGCGCGAGGTTGCCTATTACATTGGGGGCTATCTTCTGGGCGCGATCGGTATATTTATTCAGTTCTTCTGCGCTCAGCCATGTGGCATCACCCTTCATGTAATGGTTCTCCACGAGGTACACAAACACCTCGTCCATGCCCATCACTTTGCTGTTTTCAGCACTGCGGGTAAGCCACCAAAGGGTGTATTTGTATAGCTCCTTTGTACCTTCTGATCTGTGCAGCAACATATCGCCTTCCCTCTCCACACTATCCGGGAAAGGCAGTACCAGCTTGTTCATATACTCATCTATCTTGGCATCATAGATGGGCGTATGGATGAGACGGTCGTCCTGGAAGTTAAAGCCATCCCAGAAATGTTTTTTGTAGTAAGTGTATGCAAACGTAGAATCTTTGGTCACCCCATCTGCAAGGTAATGAGGCCCTTCCGGCACCTGCGGTGTTTGCAATGCATTAAAGATAGACGACAATAATGTACCCGGATATTTTGCTGAATATTCCCTGCGGTAATTGATCAGTTCTTTTGATGAAGCGGCAGCTTTGCGGCGTACGGCCATGCTGTCTGCTGCATTCTTAGCCGTCTTATATTCTTTCTGAAAGCCCTCCTGCTTATCGCCATAGCCTTTCAGGAAATCTACATACTGCTGAAAGTGTTCATTTTCGGTGGAGTTCTTAAAAGTAACGCCATAAGGCAGTTTGGAAAGATCAGCCGTGATCGAAAAATCAGCGCCATTATCCACCAGGAATTCAAAGTAAGTCTTGTGGTCCGACATCAGCATCATATATATCCCGCCGATGAAATTGGGGTCGCTGCTTTTTAGCTCTGCATTACCGTTCTTATCAAAACGGGCAGAATCGCGCTTGTAGATCGTGGGCAACGACTTGCCATAATAATGTACGAGGTACACCATAGAGTCCTTGACACCCGGTATATGCAGGTGAATATCGTAGCCAGGACGTGCAAAACAGGATAGAGCCATGCCGGCAAGCAGCATGACAACAAGGGATATTCGCTTCATATTCTCTATAAAATTGGTGTTTCGCCGTTATAGACGAAGGAGAACCAAACTAAGTTTGGAGTTCAGGTTCAAAAATAAAGCATAAAGTTGGTCTATCCCAATAGAAACAGTCCTAATTTTGATTATAACATTTTTTTTGCAGGTAATCCACCCGCCCTTATGTAATCTACTTTGTGTTATAGTGGTACGAGAGGCCTGCAATCGCATAATACAAATTGCAAATGCGTAGATAACACAACCTAATCTCCGCACAATGTGCGGAGATTAGCCCTCATATTTACTTTGTATAATATTTTATAAAAATATGAATGATGTGGCCCGGAATAATAATATGACTCAGAGTTTAAAGAGAACGGCTGTCCAGTCTTTATCTATTTGGGCATTTGTTTTATTGATACCACTACAAATACCAAACTCCTACCTTTAGTTTCTAAAAACCAATCACATGAACAACAATAAAACCTTCACGCTCGGCGGTGATCTTACAATAAACAGGATGGGCTATGGCGCTATGCGCATCACAGGCAAGGGCGTTTGGGGACAGCCGGAACATAGGGAAGAGGCCATAAACGTATTACAGGCACTGCCGGCTATGGGCGTGAACTTCATAGATACTGCCGACAGCTACGGCCCCAATGTATCGGAAGAACTGATAGCCGAGGCGCTGCACCCCTACCCTGCGGGCATGGTCATTGGCACCAAAGGCGGCTTCATGCGTACCGGGCCCAACGAATGGCATATCGACAGCCAGGCCGATCATCTGAAACAAGCACTCGAAGGCAGCCTGAAGCGATTGAGGGTGAATAAGATAGACCTGTACCAGCTACACCGTATAGACCCCAAAGTACCTTTTGAAAAAACACTGGAGTTCCTGAAAGATGCACAACGCCAGGGCTTAATAAAACACATAGGCCTCTCTGAAGTAAGTATCACCGACATAAAGAAAGCCCGTGAATATGTGGACATAGTGTCGCTGCAAAACAAATACAGTATTGTGTACCGCAACTGGGAGCCCGAACTAAAGTATTGCGAGCAGGAAGGCATTGCCTTCATACCGTGGAACCCCATCAATGCAGGCAATATACTGTATGTAGAAAAGCTGAACGAAATAGCAGCGCGACATAATGCAACCCCACAACAGGTAGCCCTGAGCTGGCTGTATCATCACAGCCCCAACATATTGCTCATACCCGGCACCTCAAAAGTGGCGCACCTGGAAGAGAATGTGAAAGCCGTGAACGTAATACTTACCGACAGCGAGATGAATGAACTGGGAAGTATCGGCGGTTGATCTATTCTTTTACTTTTTGCAACTTGCCGAGCTGGCGCTGCTCTAAAACATAGATCACAACGCTACCCACAAACCAGGCAGAGTGAGACACCCTAAAATAGCTATACACTTCCGGTGAGTAAAACGGATATAGCTATACAGTGTATGGGGCTTAACACTAAAACTCCTATACACTTTTGCTTTCTTAACGCTAAAGTAGCCAACATTTTGATTTGTTGTAGTAA
>CAIRES010000015.1 GCA_903877645.1 uncultured Bacteroidota bacterium
ATGCTCCTTGAGCGCCTTGACAATTTGTGTCTCCGTAAATCTTGTGCTTTTCATATTTGGCAATTTAAAATTACTAACTGTTCGTCTAATTTTAAACTGTCCGGTTTTTAGGGGTACTTACAGGTGTGCCTGTTTTTGAAAAGCATTTTGCCTAAATTCACTTTTGGCAATTCCACGATAAATGGAATCGAAATACTGCCCGACGTAGAACATTTTGACTCTGTAGCAGCAGAGCAAGATTATATCAGGCGACTTGTTTCCGATAAAATGGGGGGCACAATAGCTGTGATATTAAGGCGCAATGAACAAGTGAAAGAATATTATGAATATTTAAAAAAACACGTAAAAACTAAACCTGTTGGCCATAAAATTAAGACTACAAATAATCTTATTTTTAAGAAAAACGACTCTGTAAACATACTAACATTTCATAGTGCGAAAGGGTTAGAATTTGACCATGTCATTATACCTGATGGAGGTTATGATGACGAAGATGGTAAATGTATGTATGTTGGATGTACACGAGCACGATACAGCCTCATCATAACCGATAATGGCAATGGCATTTACCCAATTAAGCCTTCAGAATTATACAATGGAAAGTCACATAAAAACCACATGCATTCTTACGAAATCAGAAAAAAACTTTTGCACGTAGAAGAGGAACTTGGGCGAAGAAATGCTTTTTATCATTATTGTCCAACAGAATATTTAAAATTGCAAATAGAACATTTGGAGGTAAAAAAATTAGAATTGGTCAATGAACTAGACAAAACAAAATAAAAAAACGGAGAATACATCGCTCATCGCTCTGCCGCCCTCCGTTCTTTTTTGTGCCCCAGACGGGAATTGAACCCGTACTCGCCTTACAGCAAACAGGATTTTAAGTCCTGCGCGTCTACCGATTCCGCCACCAGGGCTTGACCTCTCCCCGACCCTCTCCAAAGGAGAGGGAGGTATTTCCTCACCGGTAGTTGTGAGGAGGAGTACTTTAAATAAAAAATTCCAAGCCTTTCGGTTTGGAATTTTTCGAGCGGAAGACGAGACTCGAACCCGCGACCCCGACCTTGGCAAGGTCGTGCTCTACCAACTGAGCTACTTCCGCTTATGTTTATTGCGCTTTGGGAGTGCAAATATAGAAGGGCTTTCCTTAAGAAACAAACTCTTTTTCAAAAAAAAATAATCGCCATGCAAAATGGGGGGTAAATCCCAAATTCCATGTTCCAAATTCCAAAGACCAGCCCGATAGCTATCGGGACAAATTCCATGTACCAATTCGGGCTTAATTTCCAAAAATGAAATTCAAAAATACAAAGTATAGTTTTAGCATTACTTTTGGGGGCAGATCATGAGCACATTTATTTCCCTGGTAAAGAAGGACTTCCTGATGGAATGGCGGCAGAAGCATACGCTTTTCGGGGTGCTGCTGTATGTAGGGGCTACGGTGTTTGTGGTGTATATGATGATGGGCCAGCCGGAGGCGCGTACCTGGAATGCCCTTTTCTGGATCACTCAGTTGTTTGTATCTGTGAACTCGGTGGCCAAAAGCTTTTTGCAGGAACACCCTAACCGCTTCCGTTATTACTATACCCTCGCCGACCCGGCGACCTTTCTGCTGGCCAAGATGTTTTATAGTATCTCCATCATGTTTGTGATGAGCCTCATCAGCCTGTTCCTGTACTTCGTGATGCTGGGTTGGCCGCTAATGCAAAGCGGGCTGTTCATTGCTATTACACTTACAGGTAGTCTGAGTCTGTCTGCTGTGTTTACGTTCCTGTCGGCAATAGCAGCAAGGGCGCAGCAGAATGCGGCGCTGATGGCGATACTGGGTTTTCCGCTCGTAACGCCTGTGCTGATGATACTGAGCAAACTGGCGCTGAAGGCGGTGGACAATGTGTATATCCCTGACTGGTGGCACCTGGCGGTGGTGCTGCTGTGCCTGGATGTGTTGGTGATCGTGCTGGGGGTGATCTTGTTCCCGTTTTTGTGGCGGGAGTAACGGTTCGTCTATCAGTGTAACTAAATAAACATCCCCCTTACCCCCTTCGCCAACGCACAAGCCATCACTAAAGGGGGAATTTCTACCGCGAGCAGAAGGAGTCATTTGACTTGTAGTATTTTTGATGGAGGGTTAGATTAACATAAATTAAGAGCTTTAAAAACAATTTTATGAAGTACTTATTGACCATACTATTTGTCATTTGTACACAGTTAGCTTTTGCGCAGACTATACCAATGGAACTGACGACAAGTGAACTGATGAAGGATATAGAACAGGTGAGGGATGAGGGCAAGGGCACTAAAATGGTATTCTGGTTTCCGCAGGAGTATTGGGATGTATGCGCCAATAGTGACCCAAATTTCCAGAAAAGTGTGGCAGAACTGATCAAAGCGACCTTTGAGGATTATACGCTGATCATAGCGGCTGATATGTATGAAACCGGGGAAGGTAACCACGACTACCAGCCCGAAGAGGAGATGAAGAAGAACATAAAGATAGTGGACGCAATAGGTAATGAATACCTGCCTCTGGAGGATAAGGACATCTCATCGACCGCGCTGTTATTTAAAGAAAAACTGAGCCCGGCGCTGGCAAATGCCATAGGCGAAATGGGCAAGCATGCGTACCTGTACTTCTTCAAGACGGCACCGGCAAATACGAACAGTACCCTGAAAAACGGATCCTTCCGGGTTATATTAAATAAGTCTTCATTCAAATGGGTTTTGCCGCTGGCCTGTATGCTACCACCCAAATATTGCCCGGTAGATGAACTAAAGATGCACGGCGACTGGCTTTATTGCCCGTATCATGGGGTGAAGCTGGGGAAAGAGTAGAGAAACCCCGACCCTAAAGGGAGATGTTTGGTTGTGTTGTTTTATCTGCATAGAAGCCCCTCCGGGCCTTCCCAAAGAAAAAGCAATAACTTATTCCTAGGCTTAATCGGGTAGTATCCAGCCTTTACAGGCAAGTATTTTGCGGCATTTTGAACAAAAGCCAGTTTCTTCGTCAAGATGATTACCTCCTTCTGCATCACGCATAAAACATGTCTTATTAGGACAGTGTGGCAAGCCTTGCGTGTGGCCTAACTCGTGAACTGATACTTTAAAAAACTGATCGGCCAGGTTGTGTTTATTGAGCCTGAAGGTGGAAACAACGCAAGCATTACCCGGCTGGAAGCCCAATCCCATAACACCCCAATCTTTAATATTTCCTTTGCCAGTGGTGCTGATATCTTTTGAAGTAAGCCCTATTGTGACGCAGGTGTCAGCAGTGTTGCGGGAAAGAAACGCAATAAGCGAGTCTGCACGAAAACGGGCTCTGTCTTTATAGTAAGACAGCATCGGCAATTTAATAGTCGGCAACAATACCGTGTGCGGATAGACCATTTTTACGCGCCGAAACAAATCATCTATTTCCGCCCGGGGAAGATCATCGAAAGGTTGAATTTGTATGGTAATGTGATAGTAGGGGTATGGTAATATACTCACAATCTTATTCGGTTTGAGATACCACAGAATGCAAGTACCTGCCAACAGAAAAACAATAGATATTATGATCACTTTTAACCTCATAATTATTGTAAATATAATATATAGAAGCAACTCACCGCTATTAATTATCTTGCACCCTGTTACGACTGTCCAAATGGCTATAACAATAGCTTTGGACTGCAATATTAAACTGAGAGATGAGCTATAAAAGATACTTAATTACTGCTGCCCTACCATACGCTAATGGCCCGGTGCATATAGGCCATTTGGCCGGATGCTACCTGCCTGCTGATATTTATACGCGCTACCAAAGGGCGCAGAAAAGAGATGTGAAGTTTGTGTGCGGAAGTGATGAGCACGGTGTGCCGATAACGATACGCGCTATGAAGGAAGGCATAACGCCGCAGGATGTGGTGGACAAGTACAATGCTATCATCAAAGACAGCTTTGCACAGATGGGTATAGCGTTTGATATTTATTCGCGTACATCCAGCCAAACGCACAAACAAACATCGCAGGCTTTCTTTACGAAGCTGTTCAACGATGGTGTGTTTGAAGAGAGGGAGAGCGAGCAGTATTATGACGAGTCGAAAGAGATGTTCCTGGCTGACAGGTACATCATAGGCACGTGCCCGGTATGCGGCAATGAGAATGCGTATGGCGACCAGTGTGAGCGCTGTGGCAGTGCGCTCTCGCCCGAGCAATTGCTGAACCCGCATAGCGCACTAAGCAGCGCGGTGCCGGTGAAACGCAAAACTAAGCACTGGTATTTTCCGCTGGATAAGTATGAGGAGTGGCTGAAGGAGTGGATAGTAGCGGGCAAGAAGGACGAATGGAAACCCAACGTATACGGCCAATGTAAAAGCTGGCTGGATAGCGGCCTGCAGCCCCGCGCCATGACGCGCGACAGCGAATGGGGCGTACCCGTGCCGCTGCCTGATGCCAAGGGCAAAGTATTGTATGTGTGGTTTGACGCACCGATAGGCTATATCAGCGCTACAAAAGAACTGACCAACCAATGGAGCGACTACTGGTGCAGCAAAGACACCAAGCTGGTGCACTTCATAGGCAAGGACAATATTGTGTTTCACTGCATCATCTTCCCGGCAATGCTAAAGGCGCATGGCGGGTTTGTGCTGCCGGAAAATGTGCCAGCCAATGAGTTTTTGAATATAGAGGGCGAAAAAGTATCCACATCGCGCAACTGGGCGGTGTGGGTGGATGAGTATGTAAAGGATTTCCCTGACCAGCAGGATACACTGCGCTATGTGCTGTGTGCCAATGCACCGGAAACCAAGGACAATGACTTTACATGGAAAGATTTTCAGGACCGGACTAACAATGAACTGGTATCTATCTTCGGTAATTTTGTGAACAGGGCTTTTGTGCTGATGCATAAGCTGTGCAATGGCAGGATGCCGCCGCTGCATAAGAACATCATGACCGATGCCGACCGTGCGCTGATAGAAGATCTGCAAAAGGCAAAAACGAAAGTAGAAAATTGTATAGAGGGCTATAAATTCAGGGATGGGCTTTTTGAAGTAGTAGACCTGGCCCGTAAGGGCAACAAATACCTGCAAGACTGCGCCCCCTGGAGCCTGGCCAAAACACCGGAACTGCAGCAGGAGCATCAGCAGAAAATAGACAACTGCCTGCACCTGTGCCTGCAATTGACCGCCAACCTTTCTATATTGGTCAATCCATTTTTGCCATTCACGGCAGTGAAGATGTGCCACATGATGAAGGTGGTAGACCGTATGCTGGACTGGGAGAACGCAGGCAAGCCCGACCTGCTAAAGGTCAACTACCCGCTGCGCGCACCTGAGCTTTTGTTTAGAAAAATAGAAGACACCGAAGTGGCCGCACAGGTAGAAAAATTACAGGATAATTTAAAAAAATCGGGAGTAGCAACTAAGATGGATAGCAATACAACACCAGCAACAATTGCAGCAGCAGCGCCTGTGGAGGCAAAACAAGATGCGCCTGTGGCCAAAGCAGAAATATCTATAGACGACTTTACAAAGATGGACCTGCGCGTAGGCACTATAGTAAAAGCAGAAAAAGTGGAGAAAGCCGATAAGCTGCTGAAACTGGAGCTGGATATGGGCAACGAGATGCGAACTGTGGTATCGGGGATAGCTTTGCACTTCAAGCCGGAAGAAATAATAGGCAAGCAAGTGACGGTGGTAGCTAACCTGGCACCGCGTAAAATGCGTGGTATTGAAAGCCGGGGGATGATACTAATGGCGCAAAACCCGGATGGACGGCTTATATTCGTATCGCCGCTGGAGATGGCGGCGGCGGGTAGCGAGGTGAGGTAATAAAAATGAGAGAAATTCACAACATAATTCAGTTCGCATGAAAAGTAAAAAAGTCTGGTGGATCATTATTGGCTGCGTGGCGCTGCTGATCATATTGGTGGTGATAGCTAAAAATAACGGCGATGAAGGCACTAAGGTGGCTGTAGAAAAAGCAGGTGCACATACGATCACAGAAACGGTGACGGCCAGCGGCAAGATATACCCCGAAACGGAAGTGAAGATAGCGCCGGAAGTGAGTGGCGAGATCACGCTGATCACTGCGCAGGAGGGCGATAGTGTGACCAAGGGACAAGTGCTGGTAAAGATCAACCCGAATATTTACAACTCGATGGTGGACCAGGCATCGGCATCAGTAGAACAGAGCAGGGCAACTGCCAATAACTCAAAAGAGATGATGGCGCAGGCTGAGTCGCAATATGACCTGGCGCTATCTACTTACAACCGTAATAAAAAGCTGTATGACCAGAAAGTGATCTCACAGCTTGAGTTTGAACAGGGTGAGGCTACATTCAAATCAGCCAAGGCCACGCTGGATGCTGCTAAGGCCTCTACATCGGCAGGGAAGTATAGCATACAGGGTGCACAGGCCGGTTTGTCGCAGGCAGAGGACAACCTGCTGAAAACAACAGTAATAGCGCCTACGTCGGGCATCCTTTCGGAACTGAATGTAAAGAAGGGAGAGCGTGTGGTTGGCACTGCGCAAATGGCCGGCACTGAAATGCTCACCATTGCAGACATGAGCCGCATAGAGGTGCGTGTAGATGTGAGTGAAACAGACATATCGAAAGTAAAAATTGGTGACACTACGCTGATAGATGCCGATGCTTACCGCAACCGCAAATTCAAAGGAATAGTATCTAAGATAGCTGTGAGCAGCAATAAGTCGACCGCAACTTCCGGCACCGACCAGGTAACCAATTATACAGTACATATACTTATACTGCCATCCAGCTATGCCGACCTGACAGCGAGCCTGACCAAAGGGAAATTTCCGTTCAAGCCGGGCATGTCGTCGTTGGTAGAGATACAGACCAACAGACAGGACAATATTCTTTCGGTACCTGTAAATGCAGTAACCACACGCGACTGGCCGGATAGCATGAAGAATAAAGACGCTACCCTATCCGCCAACGACAACATCCGCCAGGTGGTATTTGTGTATAACTCCAACACACACGATGTAGCCCTGCGAGATGTAAAGACGGGATTGCAGGACAACTATTACCTGCAAGTAACCAGCGGGCTGAAGGAAGGCGAAGAAGTAGTTATAGCGCCTTATGGCGCAATAGCCAGAACCCTAAAAGACAAAACAAAAGTGCAGATAGTAGCTAAAGACAAGCTATTTGAAGCAAAGAGCAAGGAATAACAGCACTATTATCACCTATTATTTTGTTTAAGTTAATCTACCCGATTTGAGCGCGAAACGATTAGGACAAGTAGGCATCATAGGCAATGGGAGTTGGGGTACAGCCCTCGCCAAAATATTGACCGATAACGGGCATACGATCCATTGGTGGATACGTAATGCTGAAGCGGTGAAACATCTTACCACCAGGCACCACAACCCGCATTACCTTACTTCCGTACGCTTTATAGACGACACAATAAAGCCTACCAGTGATCTTGCAACCATGCTGCAAAGCTGTGACACGGTAGTATTTGCAGTACCTTCGGCCTATGCGGAATCGGTGATCAATAGTGTCGACAAGGATCTATGGCTGAATAAAAATATTATCTCAGCAATAAAAGGAATACTGCCGGATACCAAAAAATTGCTCAATGATTACCTTGTAGACTGCATGGGTTTTCCGCTGGAAAATTATATGTCGGTAATGGGTCCATGCCATGCCGAGGAAGTAGCAGAGGAACGCCTCTCCTACCTCACCTTCTCCGGGCTCAATGACGACCTGACATGCGGCGTGGCCAAACTGTTTGGTAATACCTACATCAATACCACCTGCAACCATGATATATGGGGAGCACAGTTTGCAGCCGTGCTCAAGAATATTTATGCAATAGGTGCGGGCATTGCCCGCACGCTTGATTATGGCGACAACTTCCTGAGTGTGTACATCACCAATTGCTATAGGGAAATGTATCATTTCCTGCAAGACCATTTTGAGAAGGTGCATCCATCTAATGAACATCCTGATTTTCATACCAGCGCCTACCTTGGCGACCTGCTGGTGACTTGCTATTCTTTGCACAGCCGCAACCGAAGGTTTGGAGCTATGATCGGGAAGGGATATTCGGTACAGGCGGCTACACTGGAAATGAATATGGTAGCTGAGGGGTACTACGCAGCAAGGGGTATGCAGGCTATATCCAAACAGTTCTCGATAGACATCCCGATAGCCACATTCATTTATAAAATCCTTTGGGAGGGCCTCACGCCTTCGGATGGATTTTTGAAGCTGGAGAAGTTGTTGTCTTAGTACTTTAAACTGCACCAATAAAGCTGGAATTGTTACTTTTCTTATCTTCACCTGCAAATTATGGCAAAGGATAAAAGGCAGCAATCATTCAATCAACCAGAGCTACCGCCAACACGAAACAGGAAATTATCCCTGACAGCGCAGTTGTGCATTTTTCTATCAGTAGTTTGCTGCCTGTTGTATGCCAACACCCTGCTGAATGGGTATGCATTTGATGACCCGGTCGTTATCGGAAAGAATAAATTTGTAACAGAAGGCATTAGCGCTATACCTAAATTACTGGCGACACCGCACTTACTTGGGTTTTATGTGATCCCAAATG
The DNA here is from genome assembly GCA_903877645.1 of uncultured Bacteroidota bacterium. Lineage (GTDB taxonomy): Bacteria > Bacteroidota > Bacteroidia > Chitinophagales > Chitinophagaceae > Nemorincola. Next base: position 8,571 of record CAIRES010000015.1, read on the forward strand.
ACTTGTACCGGCCATTGTCGCTGGTGATGTTTGCGATCGAATACCAGTTCTTTGGCCTCAACCCTATGGTGGGGCATCTGTTCAATGTAGTTACTTACGTGGCCTGTGTGTTGCTTCTGTTCCTCTTCATAGACCGTTTTTTTGATCGCAAGAAAACGGCCGTTGCTTTTATAGCGGCTTTCTTGTTTGCGATACACCCTATACATACCGAAGTAGTGGCCAATGTTAAAAGCCGGGACGAACTATTGTGCTTTGCTTTTGCATTTCTGTCGCTGAACCTGTTTATGAAGTATATGAAGGACGGCAAAGGCGCTATGCTCGTTGCGGGAGGGTTCGCTTTATTCCTCTCTTACATCTCTAAGGAAACCTCTATTGCTTTTATCGGCATCATTCCGCTGCTATTTTTCTTTTACAACAACGCAAACAGAAAACGGGCTATCGCCATCATGGCTTGCACTTTTGTGGCGACAGCAGCGTTCATAGGCATCAGGGAGTATGTACTGGGCAAATACCACGCTAATATACCGACCAAGCTGGAGTTCATTGATAATTCACTTGCTGCTGCTCCCAGCTATTTTTCGCGCATAGCTACCGAAGCAGTCATCCTGGGACGATACCTGAAATTGATGTTCATCCCCTACCCGCTTGTGAGTGATTATGCCTTTAACAGTATCCCTTTTGCCAGCGCTGCAAGCCCAGGTTTCTGGCTATCTATAGTTGCTTATTGCGGGCTGGTGTACGTTGCACTTTTGAGGTGGATGAAAAAAAGAAACGATCCCTGGACATTTGCTATTGTGTTCTATTTAGGCACACTGCTCTTAGTGTCTAACCTCCCCTTCCTTATAGCGGGTGAACTGGCAGAGCGATTTTTATTCTTCCCGTCGGTAGGGTTTTGTATTGCTATGGCACTGGCGATTGAAAAATGGCTTCGCCAAACAGGTACTGCCGATGCTGCATTGCTCAAAAACAAGAAAGTATGGGCTGTGCTTGTACCCTTGCTATTGGTCTTCGGCGGTATCACTATTGCACGCAATACGGACTGGAAAGACAGCCTTACCCTTTTTAAAGCAGATGCCGAAAGATCGCCAAACGACAGCCGGCTGCATCATCACCTTGCCGCTGCCCTGGACGTACTGGCTAAAGGCGAAACAGACAGCATTCAGCAAAAGACATTGCGGGAAGAGTGCATTGTTGAGTACAAAAAAGCACTGCAAATATATCCGGGATATGTAGCCGCTCTCTCAGACCTTAGCCATGTGTACTTTGTCATGAAAATAAGCGATTCGGCAGAACGGTATATGCGCCAACTGCTGGTCATTGATCCCAAAAATGCAGTCGCCGCAAATAATATTGCCAATATTAATTTTAATGAAGGCAGATATAGTGAGGCGCTGAACTATTTTAAAAAGTCACTGGCCTTAACTCCTGAGATTAGCTTTTCCTACCTTAATGTAGCTGAAACATTTTTGAAGATGGAGCAGTATGATTCGGCGATAGCCTGGTATTACAAAACCATTGCAGCAGACACCACCTATAACGGTGAGCATATCAAAATAGCATCCGTTTTTATGAAGATGAACAATACAGACTCAGCAGTATATCATTACCAGCAAAACATTCTATTGTTGCAAAACAACGCCAGTGCCATCAACGACTTCGGGATATTCTATTTCAATCTAAAAAAATACCCCGAAGCTATTGAGCAGTTCAAAAAAGCCATAACTACAGACACACACTTAATCAACGCTTACGCTAACCTTGGCATTTGCTATTTCCAGACAGGCAAATATGTCGACGCTATTGAGGTATTCAAACGCGAACTGGCTTTGGAACCCAACAACGTGCAAGACCTGCCTTACATTGCCTTGTCTTATCAAAAATCGGGCAAGAAAGACAGTGCAGATAAATACATCAGCATCATCCGAAAGATCAACCCAAACTTCCAGCTACCAAAATAACCCTTCACCTTTATTGCTCTATGACCATATGAATAATATGGGTTTCTTCGCCTGATCGAATATTGAGCAGGTAAATACCATTTGCCACCGTATTGGCCATGATGATCTTTTCATTGACCTTGCCACTATATGCCATTATCGTGGCCTTATACACAGACTGCCCGAGCATATCTGTTATCTCTATAGCTACTTCCGCATCCATAGTATTTGCCAGGCTGCCTTTAATAACGAATTCGCCTTTATTAGGGTTTGGTATTACTGTAATACCATCCGCTGAGTTACAGGAACTTAAAACACCTACGTTGTTGTACCATGTGATCTTCACGCCACCCGTGGCAGCATGACCGCCGCAAGGCCCTGTACTTGTAACTATACATACAACCGAGTCAGGATTGGTGAAGTTATTGGCCACATAAGTGGCATTGGTTGCGCCGGGAATATCCACACCATTAGATTCCCACTGATATTTTGGGGAAGCACCTCCGCCTACCACATTGGCCACTAATGTGTCTGATGCGCCAGGGAAGATGACCGTACCGGGGTGTGCTACAATCGTGACAACAGGGATCAGCTCTGGGTCCACGGTTATCGCTATGCTATTGCTGGCAGCAGTTGCCGGGCTTACACAAGTAGCATTGCTGGTCAGTGTCACAAACACAACGTCACCATTTGAAGGCATATAAATGTATGAAGAACGTGAAGAATCTGTATTCACCCCGTTTATGAACCAATCATATATAGGAGAGCTGCCTCCGTTTGTAATAGAAGAACTAAACGTAACAGTAGTACCCGCACAAATAACGCCGGACGGGGCTACAGTAATATTGACCGTTGGCGTTACAGATGGCGTAATGGTAACAATAGCACTATCGTACATATTGCTGGTACAGCCCGCAGCAGTTGTTGCGACGACTTTATAAGAACCTACGGCCGTTTCCAAACCAAAGTCGATACTGCTTCCTGTTCCCGGCAAAGGTGACCCAATGGCTGTAGTACCATTGTACAATTGGTAACTAACACCGGTATGTGAGTCTAAAAGACCAACATGAACACCAGTACCCGAAGCGCAATAATTACCTCCTCCTGTTACTGTATATACCGCAGGAATTGCATTAACCGTTACTATGTCCGTTACATAACAGCCTGCACCCATAGTGTATGTGATCGTGGTAATGCCGGCAAGAATACCATCAACCAAACCGCCGGAGCTTACTGTTGCCACAGCGCTGCTGCTGCTGGCCCATGTTCCGCCGGATGTAGTATCCGTCAAAGTTGTTGTTGCCCCTACGCAAATACCCGCAACACCTGCAAGAGGAGACGGCATAGGATTTACCGTTACTATTACAGCCTCGTAACAGCCTGTGGAAGGTATAGTAAACGTAATGCCAGATTGCCCGGTAGCAATACCACTAACCACACCTGTAGAAAGCCCAACGGTAGCTATGCCTGTACTGCCACTACTCCACGAGCCTATTAACGTAGAATCAGCAAGTGTTGAGGTAAGACCAACACATAAGTTCCTATTCCCGGTAATGAAGCCCGGCAGCGGATTTACAGTGAGTGCTGTGGTCGCAAAACAACCAGCAGGAACCGTATAAGTAATAGTAGCCCGACCGGGAGCATAAGATATTACACCACCTGCAAGCGATACTGTAACTAAAGTACTGGTGAAGCTACCGCCGGGTAATGAATCATATACAGTCATGGTATCGCCCCATGCGCAAATATTATGAACACCGGTGATGGCAGGTACAGAGATGACAGGAAAGTGTGCTATTGCAGAACAGCCGTCGCTTATGGTATAACTAATAGCCGCAGTGCCACCGGCAACAGCGGTAACACCGCCCCCCGTAGTTACTGTTGCAATAGTTGTAGCTCCGCGGCTCCAGGTACCACCGGTAGTGGTTTCGTAAACTACCGCAGTAGCGCCCAGGCACATGGCAGAAGGCGCAATAATACCTGCCGGAGCCGGATTGACCGTAATGACTTCGTACGCTGTACAGCCAATACCCAATGAATAGAAAATAGTGACAGAACCAGTAGCGACCCCGGTAACAATACCACTTGAAGAGCCAACGACAGCGATATATGAATTAGCGGTTGTCCATTCGCCGCCAAGAGGCGTATCGCTTAGTGTATCATTTGCACCGGGGCACACATGAGTATTGCCTGTGATAGCCACCGGATGAGAATTTACTGTTACAGGGATAGTAGCCGTGCAGCTACCCCCTAATGAATAGGTAACAGTAGTAACCCCGGCTGCAACCCCGGTGATCACCCCGGAAGTTGATCCTGCTGTAGCAATAGATACGTCATTGCTCGTCCATACGCCACCGGAAGTAGGGTTACTTAATGTAGTAGTATTGGCGATGCAAACACGTGCTGTACCTGCAATAGGATCAGCCGAATTATTGACAGTAACTGTGGTAGTAGCAGAACATCCTGTTGCTGATATGGTATAGTCTATTGTAGCGATACCTATGCCCGCTCCTGTAACTATGCCCGTAGCAGGCACTACTGTAGCGACAGTACCGGGGCTGCAACTCCATGTACCACCGGCTGAAGGATCTGTATATAAGGCAGTCAATCCAACACAAACCCGTACAGGCCCTGAGATAGTAGAAGGTAAGGAGTTAACAGTAACGGGTATTGACGTAAAACAGCCGGTAGGCAATGTGTAAGACACAACCGCAGCACCCACTGCGGCACCATTGACTGTACCTGAGGAACCAATAGAGGCGATGGCAGTAGGCACAGAACTCCATACACCACCACTTGTAGCATCAGACAACAAAGTAGTTGAACCGAGGCATACATGAGTAACACCCCCGATAGCAACCGGATTTGGATTAACTGTAATGGCCAGGTATTTTGTGCAACCTGCGCCAAGTGAATAGGTAACGATGGCAACACCGGCAGAACCAGCAGTAACGAACCCGGAAGTGGAACCAATAGTAGCCGTGGCAAGCGGTGCAACAGACCAAAATCCGCCGCCCGCAGTATCATTAAGTGCTATCCCTGCACCTGCACAAACCTGGTCAGGGCCTGCAATATTAGAAGGGCCTGCGTTCACAGTAAGTGTTGAAGTAACCGCGCAACCTGTGGATAAAGTATAAGTGATCGTGGTAGTACCGGTAGCTACCCCTGTAACTAACCCGGAAATACTGCCAATGGTTGCAACAGCAGGTGTGCTGCTCACCCATCGCCCGCCGCCGCCATCCGTAAAGGTTGAAGTGCCCCCGATACATAAACCGGAGACACCTGCAATAGGCGATATAGGATTTACGGTAACTGTCTTTGTGATAAAGCAACCAAGGCCTGATGTATAAGTAATGATAGCAGTACCACCCGATATGCCTGTAACAATACCAGAGGCTGAGCCTACTGATGCCGTAGTAGCTGTGGTACTCCATGTACCTGTCAGCAGCGTATCCGTCAACGGGATCGTGGTTAATGCGCATACTGACGATGGGCCACCGATAGCGCCGGGAACAGGACTAACTGTAACCACCAGTATTGCCGGGCAACCACCAACAGTATATGAAATGGCTGAAGTGCCTGCTGTAACCCCGGTAACTGTGACGGGGCCCGTACCTGAAATAGTAGCTACCGATGTGGAGAAGCTACTCCATGTGCCTCCCACTGTGGCATCAGCTAAAGTAGTAGTTGCGCCTCTGCACATACCTGCCACACCTGAGATCGGCAGAGGAGATGTATTAACGGTAACTGTATGCACTACATAACAGCCGGAGCTCATGGTATAAGATACTGTTGTTACGCCTGTTCCTGTAGCGGTCAGTACACCTGTAGCAGAGCCTATTGTGGCAACAGAGAGGTTGCTGCTGGTCCAGGTACCACCTGTGGCGGTATCTGTAAATGTAGTTGTAAGCCTGTTGCATATCAGGAAAGTGCCGTTAATTGGGCCGGGTAAAGGATTGACATGAACGTTTTCAATTACCGACTTGCTGCAACCGATACCATCCGTAACAGTGAGTGTTACCGGATAGGTGCCTGAAGCAGTGTAAGTATAAACCGGTGCGCTGGACGTACTTGTTACACCAGGTGCGACACTCCACGTCCAACTGGTAGCGGTGGATAATAAACTTGCTGAAGTATCATGGAAGGAAACCGGGTTATTGATACAGACCGGGTTGGGGTTAATAGTAAAGCCGGGAACAACAGTATCTACATAAATAGTATCAGCACCCAAACTGAAATTCCTACAGCCAAGGCTATCTGTAAGGGTAAGCTTAGGCACATACTTACCGGGAGCTACATAAAGATGCGACGAGGTAGTAGACGTAGAGAGGCCTGAAGTCACACCATCGCTATAGTCCCACACAAGACTGGTAATGCTGCTAATAGAGGCAGTAAAATGAACTGAAAGAGGTGAGCAACCGGAAGTCGGAGTATAGCTGAATGCACCTGTATAGCCAAAAAGATTAACATGCCCTGTAGCCGTATCGGTGCATCCGAATGAGTTGGTACTCACCAGTTTTACTGTATAGTAGCCGGGGGTAAGGTAAACATCGGTAGGGGTAGTCAGAGATGAAGATGTGCCATCACCTAATGTCCAGGTATAAGAAGATGAGCCAGTGCTGGTATTCACAAAATGGACATTAAGTGGCGCACAAACAGCAAATGAATCGGTCATGTAAAATGCTGCTGTAGGATATGGATTGACCGTAATAGGCCCTACCGCAAATGTATCAGAAGCGCAACTATGCGAATCATGCACAACAAGCTTGACGGTATAACTACCTACTACAGAAAATACATGATCAGGAGAATAAACGGTGGAAGTTGATCCGTCGCCGAAGATCCAAAGTGAAGTAGCAACGCCTGTAGAGGCATTTGCAAAATGAATAGAGGTGCCGCCGCAAACTACCATACTACTGGTATTAAAGAAGGCTGAAGGTTTGTATACTGCAATAGGTGTAGGTGTCTGGAATGTATCCATACAACCTAGATTATCAGTAACGATCTCCCGGGCAGTATAGGTACCCTGGGCAGTATATAGCCACACCGGGAATGTAGTGCCGGTAACGCCTGCGCTGCCATCTCCAAACGTCCAGGCATAGCTGGTAACCGAAACCCCACTCACATCAGTAGAACGATCAAGGAAGTGAACAGAAAGCGGGCCGCAACCGGAAGCCGGAGCATAGCTAAAGCTATCAACAGGCTTGGCGACCAGAAGATAATTGTTTTTTGTCAGCGTATCCTGGCAACCGTGATTGTCTGTAATAACAAGACTCAATGAATGCAGGCCCTTGATGTGAAAGGACTTTACAAATTGTGGAGTGGCGCTATCGGCTACACCATCTATATACCAACGGTATCTCCTGGCACCTATAAGGTCGCCATAAACATCAAACCCTGCAGCAGTGTCGGCGCGTACAACTGTAGAAATAATAGTATCCACCTGGTCCCGACAAAGAGTAGTATCGTAAGCGTTAAACAACATTGTGGGGTTAGCAAGATATACATGGCTATAAGCTGTATCCCTGCAACCACTACGCGAATTATAAGTGCTTAATATTATGGGATAAGTGGATGAGGAGGGATAGGTATGAACAGGATTATTGGCAGTAGAAGTAGTACCATCCCCAAAAGACCATAAATGTCCTGATTCATCGCCCAGGGAATGATCAAAGAAAGAAACTGTAGTACGTGGCGCTGTGCAGCTATATATATAGTTCATTACAGACAATGGAGAATCCACACTGTCGGTTATTGTATATGGCAGACTATTGCAACCATTATAACCGACAGTCAACGCTACTGTATGGACACCAGGCAGTGTGTACAAATGTACCGGATTGGGTATCTCTGCAATACCACCATCACCAAAATCCCAGCTATAATTGTCAATAAGCGAAGTATCTGTAGAGGTATTCCTGAAATAAATAGACCTGTCGGCACAAATATGCCGCGGGCTGTCTATAAATGATGGATGCTGGCGCGAGCCTACAGATATTTCCGGGCTGCCGGCAAAGGATGACGCAACGCATCCATTAACTGTGTGAACAGTACATATAGGGTCATAAACCCCGGCAGCAGTATATACATGCGTTGGCGTCAAAGATGATGAAAGAGCCGATCCATCAGCAAAATTCCAGGATACAGAACTTGTAGCGTAAGGGTATGAAAAAAAGATGCCTCCCACCACTGCATAATTGAATGTAGTGAAAGAGGTTGTCAGGGGGGCACAACCATTGAATGCAGAAGCAGTCGGGCTTACAAACAAATTGTATAAAGTATCCACTTTCACAATGGTATCTATACATCCATTCACAGAAGTCACCACCATTTTAATTGAATCAAATCCCGGATCAGTAAAATTGTGTGTAGTGCTGGCACCTGTACCGGTTGCACCATCTCCAAAATCCCAAAACACTGTACTACCGACAGCTACCGTAGTACCAAAAGTGAGCGTGACAGGCGGAGGGCATGGATGTACAGGGGTGATAGTGAATGTAGTTGCAGGTAATGGATTCACAGTGATCGGATGGGTAACGGTATCATAACAGCTACCATCGAAAACAATTAACCGCACATTATAAGTTCCCCCGGCGGTATAGGTATGTACACCGTCGCCCAGCGAAGTAGAAGTACCGCCATCACCAAAACTCCAGGTAGCAGTAGTGTAAGCAGTGCTTGTATTGGTGAATGTAACAACTGTTCCGGGGCAGGTAGAAGAAACCGGAATGAATGCGGCATGGATACTGCCTACATTTATGTACGCCGGTGATACAAGACTGTCAATACAGCCCTTACCGTCAGAAACTCTTAATTTAACGTCGTAGCTACCGGCCAAAGAGTAAGTATGCGCAGGTGAAATGACTGCAGAGCCTGCCCCATCGCCAAAACTCCACGCATACGATAACGGGGCGCGGCCTGTAGTAGTATTGGTAAACAGATCAGCAGCCGGAGCTTTACAAAAAGAAGTACGGGTAGCCGTAAACCCTATAGCCGCAGGAGTAAATACATGTATATAAGATGAACGAGTTAACGAGTTGCTACACCCTTTGCTATTCGTTGCAAATAAAGTAACGTTGTAAAAGCCGGGGAAACTATAAGTATGAGTAGGCGTAGCCGTAACATCAGATAAAAAATCGCCAAAGCTCCAGTTGTAGGAGACCCCACCCCATGCACCTGCAATAGTTGTATTGGCAAATGTTGTAGCGGCACCGGGGCACATTGCCGTGTCACTTGCTGTAAAATTTACCGTTGGGGGCGCATAAGCACGTATCACCACTGAGGATGTGCTGCTTGCGGTGCCGTTATATGCGGTAAGCGTGACTGTATATGTACCGGCAGTACCATAAGTAGTAGATACATCTGTAAGTGTAAATGTGGCGCCTGTGCCAATATCCCAAGAGTAGCTCGTAGCAGCTGTTGAAGTATTAGTGAAGTGCACATTTAATGGTGCACACCCGGCAGTATCATCAACTGTGAAACTTGCAGTTACCTGTGCGTGAACACTACCTGCACAAAGTATAAAAAACAGGAAAATAATTGGCCTGAAAAAAGAGCCTATACTATTAATGGCTGACGCAGGTATTTTCCCGCTAGTGGCAGGTATTTCGCCGGATTTATAGAGAATAGAGTTACAGATCATACGCCTAAGAAATAAGTGTTACAGTAATGGCGATCAACTACATAGCGCAATTAATCATAATTAAGAAATACAATAAAAACAGAAGTAGTTTCAGAACATAAATATATGCACAATTTTAAAGATAAAAAAATATATGTCGCTGAAATGGCAAGTGAGACTGTTGATCCGGAAATAGGTGCATACCTTTAACAATGCTATTGAATACACTGCTGCTTTTTGCTTTCCTTTTCAAACCCATACAGGGAGAAGTGCACGAAAGTATATACGATTTTAAGGTAACCACTCTAGACGGATCAGTGATACATCTATCTGATTTCAAAGGGAGGAAAATACTTATCGTGAATACCGCATCGAAATGCAAGTTCACCCATCAATACGAAGCCCTGGAGCAACTATACCTCAGCCACAAGGGCAAATTGGTCATTATTGGTTTTCCATCCAATAATTTCTTCTACCAGGAACCGGGAGACAATAAAAAGATCGCAGCTTTTTGCACGAAAAATTATGGCGTCACTTTTCCAATGTCCGAAAAAATATCAGTAAAAGGTAAAAACATAGCCCCGATCTACACCTGGCTGACCCGAAAAAAATATAATCATTTTGAGGACAGCCGTGTGAAGTGGAATTTCCAAAAATACCTCATTGATGAACAAGGTAAGTTAGTGGCCGTCTTTGACCCCAATACCCCACCCGATAGCCCGGAGGTATTGCAGGCCATTGAAAAATAGCGCGCTTACTAAAGGATCATCAGGATTTCATATTCACAAACTGAAGCGCCAACTCCAGGTCTGAAGAACGGCAAAGTTGTATTACTGCCTGGAGTTCATCTATCTTCTTAGCTGTAACCCGAATGACATCATCCATAATAGCAGCCTGAACTTTTGAACCACTATCTTTGATCAGCTTTACTATTTTCTTAGCATTATCTTTATCAATACCATTCCTGATCACGATGGTCTTCCGCACATACTTACCGGATGCCGATGGTTCTTTGCTCATATCAAAACATTTGGCCTCAAGCCCCTGCCGCATTGCTTTGGTGAGGAGCACATCTTCCAGTTGTTGTAGTTTCATCTCGCTTTCTACCTCTATAGCTATGGTCATATCTTTCTTGTTGAGCTCAAAAGACACATGAGTACCTTTGAAATCAAACCTGTTGTCTATTTCTTTCTTTGCAATATTTACTGCATTATCTAATGTCTGCAGATCTACTTTACTTGAAATATCAAACGACGGCATGGGATGAAAGTTTAAAGATGAAAATGCTATTAAAACAAAATTACAAACTTAATGGAATAAAAATAGCTAATGCCTGTTCTATGACCTGTATGCCTTGATCACTTCGCAATAAAGCTGTTCATATTGCGGTATGATGTGTTGCTTTTCAAACTTGCGGGCCTGTGCTATTGCTGCTTTTTTAAATTGCGTCAATCGCTCATCATCATTCAGAATATAGATAGCGTTCTTTGCCATTGAGTCCACATCACCTACGTCACTCAGAAATCCGGTCTTTCCTTCTATATTGATCTCAGGCAGGCCGCCTGCATTAGTGGAGATCAGCGGCACATTACACGCCATGGCTTCAAGCGCAGAAAGGCCGAAACTTTCGGTCTCAGATGGCAATATAAAGAGATCGGCAATACTCAATATCTCGCTGATCTGCTCCTGCTTGCCCAGGAAGCGGACATCGTTGTATATGCCCATTTCACGGGCCAGATCTTCTGCGCTCTGCCGGTCAGGGCCATCGCCTATCATCAGTAATTTAGAGGGTATTTCCTTTCTGATCTTTTCAAAAATCCTGATCACATCTTTCACCCTTTTTACAGCCCTGAAATTGGATACATGTACCAATATACGTTCATTGGCAGGCGCCAGCATTTGTTTGAAGTGATCTTTATCCGTCTGGTGAAAACGCTTAATGTCTACAAAGTTCGGGATGACAAATATCTCCTTTTCGATTTTGAACGAACGTAGTGTTTCTTCGCGGAGGCTGTCTGACACTGCCGTGATGGCATCTGATTCATTGATCGAAAAAGTAACAACCGGGGCGTAAGTGGGGTCTCTGCCTACAAGCGTAATATCTGTGCCGTGTAGTGTAGTTATAAAGGGTATATCCCTGCCCGATTTTTTAAGGATCTGGCGGGCAAAGTATGCCGCAGATGCATGAGGGATAGCATAATGCAGGTGCAGTATATCCAGGTTCTGATTGAGGATCACATTCACCATTGTACTGGCAAGAGCCGTTTCGTAGGGAGGGAAATCAAATAATGGATAAGTTGGCACTTTTACTTCATGAAAGTAAATGTTTGGATGAAAGGATTGAGTGAGCCGCACAGGCTGCTCATACGTTATGAAGTGTACTTCATAACCTTTATCGGAAAGGGCCATGCCAAGTTCCGTGGCCAGCACCCCGCTGCCGCCAAATGTAGGATAACATACAATGCCTATTTTCATGATCATCTATAAGAGCGCAAATATCCGCTTATCTTGTTAATTGTAACTAATAGGCTCATCAGTAAAAACAATATTGTATAATGGCTAACTGCTCTTGGCGTTTGCGTTCACCCAAGCAGTCAACACTTCTGCATCTTTTTTTGGCAACTCTGCTTTCTCAATCATCGAGGGAAGTATTTTGCCCCATTTGCGGGCCGTAAATTCAGCCGGCTCATGAAATTCATGACATTTATCGCAATGCTGATCATATACCTTTTGCCCGTCAGCCAACTGCTGTGGTGTATATGTGGCAGCAGGATGAGCATCCTTCGTTGCAGTTGGAAATCCCTTTTTATGGCATGCGGCCAAAATGAGAATACCCATTGCCACTGCTATGATCGTACCCGTCTTCTTCATTAGCAAAATTTATACAAATGTATAGTGTTAGCTTCATTAATAAAAAAAACAGTGGGTAGCCATTGCCACCCACTGCATGTTAATTAATTATTACTTCAGTTAATTACTGCTCTACAACCATGTGGAACACTTTGCTTTCTGTTTCAGAGTGTACACTAAGGATATACATACCATTAGCAAGGTTATTGATCTGTATTTTCTCATTCAGTTCGCCATTGCGGGCTACAACCTTGCTGCTGTATACTACCTTACCTATCATATCTGTTACTTCCAATGTAACTTCTTCATCGGAGGTAGTAGCTAAAGTACCTTTTACTGTGAACAGGCCCTTATTAGGGTTAGGCACTAATTGTATACTGCCTGATGCTGATGCAACCTGTGTAACACCTACGTTAGTAACATGGATGGTAACAGAACCATTGCCAACAACACCAGCACATCCGCCACTGCTGGTCACATCACAAGTCACAACATCCATATCCGAGAAAGTACGTGTCAGAACAGGAGATGTAGCGCCAGGGATTTGAATGCCGTTGAGCAACCACTGGAACGTAGGTGAAGAACCTGCGTTGGTAACGGTAGCCTCTATTGTAACCAACTGGCCGGGAGCAACAGTATTGCCCGGTATGGTAGTGATCACTACTGTTGGAGTCATAGAAACATCAACTGTCATAGTTATGTGATTGCTTGATGCATTATTCGCAAGACGACAAGCATAATCGCTGGTCATTACACAATATACATTGTCGCCATCAGACGGTGTATATGTGAACGATGAACCGGAACCTGCATTCGCTGTATTCTTGATCCAGTTATAAGTAGGAGCTACACCGCCATAAGAAGGAGATGCTGTAAATGTAACCGCAGTACCAGTACAAACCTCGGTACCCGGAGCAGAAAGAATACTAACAGCGGGCAATGCTTTTGGATTAACATGGATAGAATGCACACTGCTAACTGTTGCAGGTGAAGCACATGCTGCGTTACTGGTCAACTGAGCAGTGACAACATCACCGTTAGCAGGTATGTAACCATAAGTAGCATTAGTGCCGGCATTCACACCATTGACCATCCATTGGTATGTAGGAGCAGTTCCACCGTTTGTTATTACTGATGTAAAGGTGATGAAGTCGCCGGAGCAAACTGTGTCTCCTGAAGGATCAGAGAAGTTAATGATCGGGGTAACATTAGGATTAACTACTACAGTTGCACTGCCTGTCATGTTGCTGGTGCACGAAGAACTGCTGATAGCTACGACCGTGTATGTACCCGCGGCAGTTTGTAACCCGAGGTCAAGGATACCACCTGTACCGGAAACAGTACCGGCAGGAGTAAACCCATTAAACAGTTGATAGCGAGTACCGGAAACAGAACCATTCAGCCCGATGTGTACGCCGGTGCCGGCAGCGCAATAGCTACCACCACCTGTTACTGCAAATACAGCAGGCAGCGGATTGATACCCACTACTGCAGTACCAGACATATTAGATGTACAAGTTGTTGTACCGTCTGTAGCAACAACAGTATAGGAGCCGGCAGTAGAATATACACCGAGATCAATAGAAGAACCTGAACCATACGTTAATGCACCCGGAACAGCCGTAGTACCATCATATACCTGGTAAGAAACACCGGTATGCGAGCCGCTAAGACCAATATGAACACCGGCTGCGCCTGCACAATAGTTACCACCACCTGTTAAAGTGTAAATAGACGGAGCAGGGTTGATGCCAACAACTACACTACCGATCATGCTATTTGTACAACCGGTAGTTGTATTAGTACCTACTATAGTATAGGTAGCAGCAGCAGTCTGTAAACCAAAGCTGATCACAGAACCTGTACCTGCTACAGGAGCACCTACAGCCACAGTACCTCTGAATAACTGGTAGCTGATGCCGGTATTAGAGCCACCAAGGCTAACAAGAGACCCAGTGCCGCCTGCGCAATAGTTACCACCACCCATTACAGCATACAATGAAGGCAGCGCATTGATGCCGACAATAGCAGAACCTGACATATTATCAGAGCATGTAGTAAATGTATTAGTAGCTACTACCGAATAAGCTCCGGTAGCTGTCTGAGCGCCAAGATCTATTGAAGAACCTGTACCTGCAACCGGTGTACCTACCGGAACACCTGCAAGCATCAACTGGTAAGAAATACCTGTTGCAGAGCCGCTGAGATCAATATGTGTACCGGTACCGCCGCTGCAATAATTACCACCACCTGTTACTGTATAAACAGTAGGAAGAGGGGTAATGGCGATAGCCACAGTACCAGCCATATTATTAGTACAACCGGTAGATGAATTAACAGCAACTACAGTGTAAGCACCTGTAGGCAACATGTAGCCAAAATCAAGTGGCGCACCTGTACCCAACTGAGTACCTACAACTACAGTACCATGTAATAAATTATAGCTAACGCCCACTTCAGAACCATTAAGTGTAATATCAACACCAGGGCCTCCGGTACAATAAGTGCTGCCTAAGCTACCCACAGTATGTACTACAGGCAAAGGATTAACACCAACCGATACACCACCTGTCATGTTATTCACACATCCGGTAGTATTATCTGTTGCCATAACGGTATAAGCGCCTGAAGCGGTTTGTGCGCCAAAATCAATAACAGCGCCTGTACCTGCAACCGGGGAACCAACCGGAGAACTACTCTTATATAACTGGTAAGTAACGCCTGTATTAGACCCTGTTATGGAAACATGAACACCTGCACCACCGGCACAAATATTACCACCACCCGTTACGGTATAAGCGACAGGCAATGAACCTATTGTTACATTAGCGCTGCCCGGCATATTCTTCATGCATGAAGTAGCCGCATTAGTGGCAACCACGGTATAATTACCTGCAGTTGTTTCTGCGCCAAAGTCGATAGATGAACCGGAACCGGCAACCGCACTACCTGTAGCAGTTGTGCCACTATATAATTGGTAATTGATACCGCTTACTGAATTGCGAAGGCCGATGTGAACACCTGAACCACCTATGCAGTAGGTACCGCCGCCAATAACAGAGAAGGTATCGGGCAAAGGATTAACAACTATTGTGGCAATACCTGTCATACTTCCTGTACATGTTGTTATTGTATTATTTGCAAGGATAGTGTATGTGCCAGCGGCTGTTTGAATACCGAAGTCAAGACCTGACCCTGTACCCGTCATCGGAGCGCCTACAATAGCTGTTCCGTTGAGGAGCTGATAATTTGTACCTACGGTTGATCCGTCAAGTGCAACATCAACACCTGTGCCGCCGGAACAGAAATTACCGCCACCGGTGATACTATGACTATCAGGTAATGCATTAAGGCTAACAGTCACAGTTCCTGACATATTATTCTGACATGCTGTAGAAAGATTTGTAGCAACCACAGTATAATTACCAACGGTAGTTAATAAGCCGAAATCAAGAGCCAAACCTGTACCTGCAACAGCAGCACCGGTTCCTGAAGTACCGTTGTACAATTGATAATTAACTCCTGTGTTAGAGCCGCTAAGGCCGATATGAACACCTGTGCGGCCTGGGCAGTAGTTGCCGCCGCCTGTTACATTATATACAGCAGGTAAAGGAGCAATAGTAATAGTTGCAATACCTGTCATATTATTAGAGCAGGTAGTAAGGCTGCTTCTGCCTACCACTGTATAAGAGCCTGCCAATTGCGAGCCGAAGTCAAGGGAAGTACCTGTGCCACCAAGAACAGCGCCTGAAACAGCTGTAACACCCTGGTACAACTGGTAGCTGATACCAATATCAGAACCATCGATAAATACATGGCGGCCTGTGCCTCCGGGGCAATAGCTACCTGAACCTGTAACATTATGCGTAACCGGAAGACTGCTGACAGCTATTGATGTAACACCACCCATAGTAGCAGTACAACCTGTAGCAGGAATAGTAGCTACTACAGAATACGTGCCGGCTGTAGTTTGCAGGCCAAAGTCAAGTGAAGCGCCTATACCCGGTAAAGGTGCACCTACTGCTGAAGTAGTACCCCTGAAGAGTTGATAATTAGTACCAAGAACAGAACCCGTTAATCCTACATGAACACCTGAACCACCAAAGCAGTAATTACCGCCGCCAGTTACAGAGAACGATGCAGGTAATGGATTCACAGAAACAACAGCATTGCCAAACATATTAACAGTGCAACTTGTTAATGGATTAGTTGCGATGACAGTATATGCGCCGCCACCGGTTGCAGCTCCCATATCGAGTGGCGCACTTGATGTTGCTACCACCGGAGCGCCTACAAGTGCCGGTCCATTGTACAATTGGTAACTGATGCCCGTAGTAGAAAGGTTAAGGCCAATATGTACCGGGGCAGTTGCAGAGCAATAATTGCCACCACCTGTTACATTATAAATATTAGGTAATGGATTGATGCTGATGATAGCGCTGCCCAGCATATTGTTGGTACAAGACGTGGTAGCGTCTATTGCCACTACAGTATATGTACCCGGAGCAGCTTGCGCACCAAGATCCATTGGGAAACCACTGCCGGTAAAAGGTGCGCCAACTCTAGCCGTACCATTGTATAATTGATAATTGATGCCGGTATTAGAACTGCTTAATAATACATGGGGCGCTGTAGCACCTGCGCAATAGGCACCGGTGCCTGCTGCACTCACTGTATACTGAACCGGAAGAGGAGTGGTAGATACGACTGTATTGCCACCCATTGCAACAGTACATGTAGTACCGCCGTTTGTAGCAACTACGGTATATGTACCTGTAACTGTCTCCAATCCAAAGTCTATTGGTGATCCTGAACCTGAAACCGCAGTACCGACTGCAGAACCATTATATAATTGATAGCTGATACCAGCATCAGCCGCAGAAAGGCCAACGTGAACGCCAGTGCCGCCAATACAATATGCACCGCCACCGGTTACATTATATATTGTAGGTAGCGGATTGATGCCTACCGCTACACTACCCAGCATTGCTATCGTGCAACCTGTAGATGTGTTGAGCGCAGTTGCGGTATATGAACCCGCTGCACTCCTTGTACTGAATGATATAGCTGTACCTGATCCGCCAACAGTAGAACCTGATAAAGAAGAACCAAGATATAACTGGTATGTAATCCCTGACGTAGAACCAGATAAACCAACAGCTACACCCGTGCCACCAGCACAATAGTTGCCACCACCTGTAACAGTAAATGGAGTTGGTAGCGGATTGATAGCAATAGATACGCTGCCACCCATAGGGTTAGTACAGCCGGTAACGCTATTAGTTGCAATAACTGTATATGTACCTGCGGTCAATTGCAAACCAAAATCAAGAGCGCCACTTGAACCTGATGCAGCGCCAACTATAGACGTACCTATAAATAACTGGTAGTTCGTTCCGATAACTGAACCTGAAAGGCCAACATGCGAACCAACACCACCTGCGCAATAATTACCACCACCGGTAATAGTGAATGAAGTAGGTAATGGATTAACACTCACCAACACACTGCTGGCCATATTAACAGCACAGCCTGTAATGGTATTGGTTGCAGTAACTGTATACGCTCCGGCGAAGACCCCACCAAAAGAAATGGCAGAACCGGTACCTGTAACAGCAGAACCTGAAATAACACCTGTATTATATAACTGATAACTGATGCCGGAAGTAGAACCACCAATGCCAACCGCCACACCTGTAGTAGCCCCTGAGCAATATGCACCACCGCCCGTAACCGTAAATACGGTTGGCAATGCATTAACAGTAACAGTAGCAGTAGATACCATGGTGCTGGTACAGCCTGTAGTGGCATTTGTTGCGACTACTGTGTATGCACCGCCGGTAGTGTATGTACCGAAACCTATTGAAGCACCTGTACCTGCAACCGAAGAGCCAACTGCAGAGCCTGAGTAGAACAATTGATAATTAATACCCGCATCTGATGAGGAAAGGCCAATAGGCACACCGGTACCACCTGCACAGAAACCACCGGCCCCGGTAACAGAATAAGTATTGACAGGTAAAGGATTGGTAGTAACCGTAGCGCTGCCATTCATTGTATTGACGCAACCACTTACTGTATTAGTACCATTAGCAGTATAAGTGCCAACAGTAGTAACCAATCCAAAATCGATAGCGCCACCTGTACCTGCAACCGTACTGATCACAGTTGATGAGCTATTCAATAAATTATAAGTAACTCCTATCTGCGATGAATTAAGGCCAATGTGGGAACCAGTACCGCCGCTACAATAAGCACCGCCGCCTGTTACATTCATCTGCGTTGGCAATACATTCACAGATACAAATGCCGAACCTGACATTGTGGTAGCGCAACTGGAGCCGTTGTTAGCTACAACGGTATAAGTACCCGCCGTAGTTTGTGGTGGAAAACTAAAGCCTGCGCCTGAACTACCGGTAGTAACAACAGGTGATCCCATTGGTGTAACACCATCATATAATTGATAAGACACCCCTATGGCGGAACCGCTAAGGCTTATAGTAACACCAGTTGCGCCAGAACACAATGTACCACCACCACTTACAGTGAACACAGAAGGGGTTGTGGATACGCCGAAGGTAGCCGTTGCCGAACAGCCTGAAGACAATAGATAAGTGATGATCGTAGAGCCTGGGGATACACTGGTCACTAAACCATTTGTAGATCCCACCGTGGCTACAGCAGGGTTACTGCTGGTCCATAAACCACCGGCAGAAGCATCACTAAGTGTTGTTGAAGAACCATTACATACACCAAATAAACCGGTCAATGGCGATAAGCCATTAATGGTAAGTCCAATAGAATTGGTACAGCCTGTTGGCGCAGTATATATAATAATAGGCGAGCCCGCAGATACACCGGTAACGATACCGGTAGAGCCCACTGTGGCTTGCGTCGTATTAGTGCTGCTCCATGTACCACCGCTGGTCACATCACTTAATGTAGATGTGGAGCCCGCACATAATGTAGTAGTACCTGTAATAGATGCCGGAGTACCATTGACAGTGAATGGAATTAACGCCTGGCAACCCGATGGTAAAGTATATGTGATAGTAGTTGCACCTGCGGTAATTCCTGATACCACACCTGATGAACCACCAACGCTAATGATAGATGAGGTGGTTGTAAAAGTACCACCAGTTGGCGATGGCGTTAAAGTCCTTGTGTTTGACGTACAAACATTGGGGGCTCCGGATATTGCAATTGCCGGGCTTACCGTTAAACTCATTGTAGCAAGAGCGCCGCAAGGATTTCCTACAGTATATGTTATGTTCGTAACGCCGGCACTTACCGCTGTAACTAAACCAGAAGTGGGATTTATTGTCGCCACGCCTGTTGCAGTGCTGCTCCATGTACCACCTGATGCGCCGGTAGGATTACTAAGTGTAGTTGTACCACCAAAACAAACTACATTGCTTCCTGTAATAGTTCCGGGTGAGTTACAAAGCTGAGTAATAACAATCTGTCCATTTGCGTTAGCAGTCGCATTGTATCCTCTTGTATGTGTGACGTTTGTTGCAAGTGTAGGATCTGTGTATGAAGATCCGCCGCCGCCGCCCGACCAATATCCGCCGCCGCCGCCATAATAGCCACCACCACCGCCGCCGCCGTCAGTTGATGCAGTTGAACCTGCACCTCCAGCTCCCAAGGTACCCGGCGAGCCATTAGGCGTAGACCAAGTGCTACCTACTCCTCCGCCTGAAGGAGTGCCACCGCCACCACCTTGTGTCCCGGAGTTACCTCCTGCTGCAAAACCATTTTCGCCTGTTGTGCCTCCACCATCGCCACCGCGATCATAATCTGTAGAACTATAGTTATATGCGCCACCACCACCACCACCAGCTACTACCAGTCGGTTAGTAGTTGTTGGTGCACAGCTGCACGTACGGATATCAGAGGCACCTCCACCTCCGCCACCACCATAATTACTTGGATAGTACGAGCCTATAGCACCACCATTAAATCCAGCAGTACCAGAAGTCCCCGTACCACCATTTCCACCGCCGCCGCCAACATACATATACAGCACAGGTATTGAAGTCACATTGAGTGTACACTGCACCCTGGCGCCATTGCCTTCTCTCGAATAAGTATAATTTGCTTTGCCACCGGAACCGCCATTCATATCAACCTGTATTAATGTAGTCCCAGAAGGCACACTATATGTAATAGGCGAACCTGTATATGAAAAGGTTGTTGTTGTTTGCGCATTCAGGCTTAAGGACAGGCAGCTTAAGCAAAGCAGGACAAGGGAAAAATAGATTTTTTTCATAGACTGAATTTTAAAAAGAAATTGCGGTTGTTTAACTATTTTAAAGTGATCAAACTCTTTATGAAAATATAAAACATCACTCAAACACAAAGGTGTTTAAATAATATTTGCCACCAAGATAGTCCTTTTTGATAATAAAAACATAAAATTTGGTGGGTTTTTTATAAACATAGTAGAAAATATAAATTCATGCCGCAAGTGGACTACAAATTCAGCACCCGGTAAGAAATTGGGCGAAGGATGAGTAGTGATGTTTACAATTTTGAACCCGAAGAAATGGATTCCGGGAAATATTGAGGCGAGGCAGGTTAAAGTGCATGAAAAAGGCGGGCTTCATGCCGAAGCCCGCCTGCTAAAATTTAATTCCACCGATCAGCAAATGAACAACCGATGAACTGCCCGCCTTCGCTGAAAATAGCTTCGGCGGGCGAAGGCGGAGAGAGAGGGACTCTCCACAGCATTACATAAACTATTGATTAATAAGCATTTGCGACATTTTAATTTTTAACAGTGCTAAAACAGTGCTGAATTCTGGCATTCGTTTGTATATTTGCAATTATTGGATATTCCGCGTAAAGTGACCCCTCTTTTCCTCGCCAAACTGACCCACCATAGTTAATCCCAAAAATGAGTGCGTTATTTAGTTGTTTCACTGTTACAAATATAGTTTATTTAATCTGCTTCATTTGTGTCATTATCA
>CAIRES010000016.1 GCA_903877645.1 uncultured Bacteroidota bacterium
CTGTCAGTTCTTCTTCGGTCTCTTTGACCGTAACTGTTAGTAAGATTGCCATACTTAACCACAGCAAAAATCATGCCGAATTATTTAGTCTAATTGGTATAACCCTTAATAAACAGTTAAAGGATATTAAAATGTCAAAAAAACAGCAAGAATTGCACTGTTTTTGCAATACATAAAGGAATTAAAGAAAAATTAAAATGTATCAGTTTAATATTAAGGCGCTGGAAGACGGAGGATATAGGTTTGAATTGGGCAACATTAAGATGTTAGTTGACGATTATACTATAGACCACGACCAGCACCAGTTCCGCAACCCTAACAAAGCAGTAGCGTATTTTGTTATTGACAATAACATGTATGGCATTTCAAACAATCCCATGCACTACAACACGGCTGAGCAATTCTTTGATGCGATCAGTTCGCAATATGGGGTTTTTACCGGGTCGGGTAATGCTGGTAACAATGCGCGGGCTTGACAAGAAAAAAGCACGAATAATTATTAATTTATTGCCCTCCCCTTGGCGTTTGCCTGCTCCTGTATTGTCCCGCAGTTGATTTGATGTAATTAAAGAAGGCATAATCACTCATTGATCTTACCTGTTCGTATGTAGGCCTGTACCGGCGCATATAATAATGCAGGCTATCTCCCTTCAGTCCGGTGAATTTGGTCACCAACTCCTCATTAAAGGTCTTATCCACGTACTTCTGTTGCTGAAAATCGGCATAGTCATCCTGAAACCGCCATATTTCTTTGTTCTTGCCGCTAAGCGCAGAGAATGGGCTGCCTAATGCCTCAAAGGTAGATAGCTTGGGGGTTTCCAGCACATGCTTATAGACCTCATAATAACGCAGGCTATCAGCCTTGGGATCGAAGCGGTTACCTGCCAGGTCTATTTCTTTGAGATCAGAAATACCTTTTTCAATAATGATCCTGAAATAGGAAGGCATATAGCCGTTTGGCAGGCGCACATGGGTAGTCTTAAAGCCCTGCTTTTTAAACTCCAGCAGTTGCCCACCTGTGGCCGCGATCAGGAAACCGCCCTTCTCGTCAGTCGATACCTTTAAGGAAGTATAGATATTCTCTATCTCCACACCCGTAATGGGATGCTTATTATCCATATCCAGCACCTCGCCATGTATCATCTGCGCTATGGCAGGCAATGCCATGAGGCAAAAGAAAAACAATACAGATAATATCCTTATGGGCATAATGGTGCTAAATTACAGTTTAACTTAAATCTCGTGCTGTTATTTTTGTTAAATTCCATCGACGCAGCTTTGTATATTTGCGCTCATTACGCCGCCGCACTTTAAAATAAGCTTACTATGTATTCATTGATCAGGAAGATACTCTTCAAAATAGATGCCGAAAAAGTACACCACCTGGTCATGAAGAAGCTCGTATTTGTTTACAACCTGGGATTCCTGCGCTACATACTTAGATCATTGTATACCTACAAAAGCCCCAAACTGGAGCGTACGCTATGGGGCATCACCTTCCCCAACCCTGTGGGCCTGGCTGCCGGCTTCGATAAAGATTCCAAGTACACCGATCCGCTCGCCTGCCTCGGCTTTGGCTTTGTGGAGATAGGCACTGTAACCCCACGCCCTCAGCCAGGCAACCCGCAACCACGCCTCTTCCGACTGCCTGCCGATAAGGCCCTCATCAACCGCATGGGCTTTAACAACGATGGCGCTGCCGAGGCCGCAAAAAGGCTCAAAGCCCGCAAGGAGCAAATCATCATAGGCGGCAACATAGGCAAGAACAAAGACACACCCAACGAAGACGCTGCCGACGACTACGAAAAAGGCTTCCGCGAGCTGTATGATGTGGTGGACTACTTTGTGGTGAACGTGAGCAGCCCCAATACCCCCGGCCTCCGCGCCCTGCAGGACAAAGAACCGCTCACTGCCCTGCTCAACCGCCTACAACTCATCAACCGCCAGTACAAGCACAAGCCCATACTACTGAAAATAGCCCCCGACCTTACCAACGAGCAACTAGATGATATCATAGACATTGTGCGCACCACAGAACTGGCCGGCATAGTAGCCTCCAATACCACCATCAGCCGCAGCGGCCTGGCCACACCCGTAGGCAAAGTGACCGAGATAGGCGCAGGCGGCCTCAGCGGCGCACCCCTGCGCAAGCGCGCCACCGAAGTGATCAGCTACATACACACCCACAGCCATGGCGAGATACCGATCATCGCCTCCGGCGGCATCTTCACCGCAGCCGATGCCAAAGAAAAGCTCGATGCCGGTGCCTCCCTCGTACAAGTATATACCGGCTTCATCTACGAAGGGCCGGGTATTGCTAAGAATATTTGTAAGGGATTGGTGTAAGAAAGCCTAATAGATGCAGCGAAAATTACACAACTGTTGATGTTTTTGCTTTTTGTGCCTTTCACTAAACCACTGCCGGAGGATCTACGAGATCAATCCCAAATATACCGTTCATCATATTCAACATTATATTTCTTCAAAAACGACAGATACTCTTGCTGGTAAGTCTTTTTACTATGATGCTCGTGTTGGTTGGCAATATATGCAACAACCGTTTCTATTTGCGATGGATTTATAGAAAATGCGCCATAGCCATCCTGCCAATAAAAATTGCTCAGCGATCCATCTTTTGTTTTCATCCATTTTGATGAACCTCTTTTAATTTCTTCCACAAGTTTCATCAAGGCTATTTTTCTCGATAACAGGCAGAGGATATGTACATGGTCGGTATAGCCGCCTACTTTTATTGTACTGCATTCGAGGCCATTGCATATACCCCCGAGATAGTTGTGCAATTCTTCTTCGTATGGCGGGTGTATAAGCGCCTCCCGATGCTTGGTACTGAAAATAATGTGGATACAGTTTCTTACCAGTGATTGTGCCATGGTATTTGTAGCTTGATCAGAAAACAATGTACATTTTTTATTGGATTTTTTATTGATAAGATAAGTTGAATTTGGGGATCATGTTATTTCGATCGGGGATATTTCGATGGGCGTTGCCCACCGCTCCGGGATTTTGCCACATTCGTGGCGTAACAACAAATAATACATACGATACACACGCCCCGAATGGGGCACAATCTCATAGGATAGGGCATCGCCCTATCAACATCGTGTATTAACGCCCGATGGACAAAACCGCATTACCCGCCCGCATTATTTCGATGGGCGTATGCCCACCGCTCCGGGATTTTGCCACATTCGTGGCGTAACAACAAATAACGCACACCACAACCCACACGCCCCGAATGGGGCATAATCCCATAGAATAGGGCATCGCCCTATTAACATCACGCATTAACGCCCGATGAACAAAACCGCCGCATTATTTCGATGGGCGTTGCCCACCGCTCCTGGATTTTGCCACATTCGTGGCGTAACAACAAATAACACACACCAAAACCCACACGCCCCGAATGGGGCATAATCCCATAGAATAGGGCATCGCCCTATTAACATCGCGTATCAACGCCCGATGAAATCGTTAAAAAACACCCGACCTACCACGCATTTTCATAAAGTTGCCTATATTTACCATTCATATCTATAAACATGAAGAAAATATTAAGTACGATAGCCCTGCTGGGCGTATTTGTTGCCGCACACGCTCAATACAACAATACCTTTATCAAAGTAGGCCAGAAGGCACCCGACCTTGCCTACCCTACCCCTGAAGGTAAAACACTAAAACTCTCCGAGGTCAATAAGGGTAGTTATGTATTGCTCGACTTCTGGGCATCCTGGTGCGGGCCATGCCGCCACGCCAATCCTGGCTTGGTGAATATGTACAAAGAGTATTCGACCAAAAAATTCAAAGGCGCCAAAAAAGGTTTCACAGTAGTGAGCGTATCCCTGGACAAATCTAAAGACGCATGGATGGCTGCTATCAAGCAGGATGGCCTTACATGGCCAAACCACATGAGCGACCTGGGCCAATGGAATTCGCAGCCTGCCGCTGCCTATGGTGTACAGTTCATACCACAGGCTTTCCTGATAGACCCATCAGGCAAGATCATAGGTGTGTACCATGCTGCCGAAGAAGCTGAAAGCGACATTAAAAAGCTGGTTAAAGAATAATTGCTGTAGAATAGCAAAAATCCCTTATCTTTGCACCCTTCAATTCACGCATGGCAAAACCCATGCATTAAAAATAAAAATAATGAAAAAAGGACTTCATCCTGAAACTTACCGTCTTGTAGTGTTCAAAGACACGTCAAACGAAAACATGTTCATCACCCGCTCTTCAGCTCCTTCAAAGGAAACCATAGTATGGGAAGACGGCAAAGAATACCCTGTGATCAAGGTCGAAATATCCAATACATCGCACCCGTTCTATACCGGTAAATCAATGTTTGTAGATACTGCAGGCCGTATCGAAAAATTCAAAAAACGCTACGAAAAGAAAGCTTAGTTTTCTTTCAGCATATTTCTACTATAAAATCCCGGCTTTCGGGATTTTATAATTTAAAGCCGGAAGACTTATTTCCACCACATAGTCACACAGAACACATAGCTGCAATTATCTAAGCCTATGTGTTACATTTACCAAGTGAGAAAAAACCACATAAACTATGTTTTCTATGTGCCTATGTGGTGGTATCTTACGCTTTGAATTGGTTTTTGAATGTTACTTTAAGCTGCTATGCATTATATCCTCTTTGATGATACCTGCCGCGACCGGCTGTTGCCCTTCACCCACACCCGCCCTGTGGCCGATGTAAGATGTGGCATACTCACTATGCGCGAGCGGTGGGAGCTGTGCACCAAAGAAAAAACAGCAACCCTCACGGAGCAATACCTGCAACAGGTATATCCGCTCCATACCGGCAGCGATAATATGTACATCAATGGCGCGGTGTTTGGCACTCATGCATTAACTACTGCTATACAGGATCTGCAACCCGGCCACAAGCTGGTACATGGCGAAGTGATCATTGCAGCACGCATACCTGGCGGCAGCTTTGATATAAGAGCATTTCACGACCATATACAGGCATTACCTGCACAGCTTTTGGAAGGAGAAGTACATGCACTGAAAAATGTGTGGGACATCTTCACCTTCAATGACCGTGCCATTCGCGATGATTTTCACTTGTTAACCAAAGGCAGAAAGAGTGCTCCCATCCCTGATGGCGTTGTCGTTACCGGCAGTGAGCAGGTTTTCTTAGAAGACAGTGCAAAGGTATACGCAGGCTGCATCATCAATGCCACTACCGGGCCGGTGTACATAGGCGCCGATGCGGAGATACTGGAAGGCACACTGATACGTGGGCCGCTGGCGGCTTGCGCACACAGCGTGATAAAGATGGG
Organism: uncultured Bacteroidota bacterium; assembly: GCA_903877645.1. Classification (GTDB taxonomy): domain Bacteria; phylum Bacteroidota; class Bacteroidia; order Chitinophagales; family Chitinophagaceae; genus Nemorincola. Next base: position 5,319 of record CAIRES010000016.1, read on the forward strand.
CGCGAAAATATACGGCGCCACAACTATAGGCCCCGGCTGCAAAGTGGGTGGCGAGATCAACAACGCAGTGTTCTTTGCCAACAGCAATAAATCGCACGACGGCTACCTGGGAAATGCGGTTATCGGTGAATGGTGCAACCTGGGTGCAGACACCAATGCCTCTAATCTCAAAAACAATTACGACGAAATAAAAATATGGGACGAAGCCGCCAATAGATCGGTGCGCACGGGCCTCACCTTCTGTGGCCTGATGATGGGCGATCACAGTAAGTGTGCCATCAATACCATGTTCAATACAGGTACTATAGTGGGCGTATCGTGCAACATATTTGGTGGTGGCTTCCCCGAGAAATTTGTACGCTCCTTCTCATGGGGTGGCAGTGAGGGAGTGGTGCCTTACGACTTCAACCGCGCCATGGAAACCGCCGGGCGTATGATGGCCCGCCGGAACCTGCAGCTATCTGCGGCAGACATTGAAATGTACCGACACATCTATAATAACAGCCGGAACTAACAAAAATTAAGAACTTTTAATATAAAAATATGCGCAAGAAAATAGTAGCAGCCAACTGGAAAATGAACCTTGACCTTACAGAAGGCGCTGAACTGGTGAACGATATTTTCAACGGATCGCCAGAGCTGAACGAGAATAAGATAGTGGTGATAGCTCCACCTTATATACACCTGACGCACACCAGCGCACAGCTGGTAGGGATGAACCATGTGCACCTGGGTGCACAAAACTGTCATGCTGAGCCTTCAGGGGCATATACAGGCGAAATATCGGCCGCTATGCTGAAGAGCGCAGAAGTGGAATATGTGATCATAGGCCACTCTGAAAGGCGCGAATACTGCCATGAAGATGACGCCGTGCTGTCAAAAAAAGTGAACCAGGCATTGGCTAATGGCTTAAAGGTGATCTTCTGCTGCGGCGAGCCGCTGGCGGTAAGGGATGCCAATGAACAAAATGCATATGTGGAAAGCCAGTTGACAGCGGGATTATTCCATCTGCCGGTGACGCAGCTTATAGATATTACTATAGCTTATGAACCTATATGGGCCATTGGCACAGGCCGCACAGCCACATCAGCACAGGCACAGGATATGCATGCACACATCCGAAAGGTACTGGCCAACAAATATGGCGAGACCGTAGCTGCCGAAACCCCTATCCTATACGGAGGCAGTTGCAAGCCCTCTAATGCAGCCGAGCTATTTGCCTGCCCCGATGTGGATGGTGGCCTCATCGGGGGGGCCTCGTTGAAAGCCGCTGAATTCCTGGGGATAGTGGCTGCTATGAGCAACGCATAAAAAAAACGCCCGAAATTTTTGAAACCAACAAAACACACCGTATCTTTGCACTCCAATAAAAAACTCATTGACTCTGGCGTGTTGGTCAATCGGTTAAGACGCCTCCCTTTCACGGAGGAATGACGGGTTCGATTCCCGTACATGCTACAAAAACCACTCGAAAGAGTGGTTTTTTTCGTTTTTGTTGAACACAATAGAGGAGAGGGGTTCGATTCCCGTACATGCTACAAAAAAAGGTTCTCATTTGAGAACCTTTTCTGTTTTAAATCAGTTAAGACGCCCCCCACTCACGGAGGAGAGGGGTTCGATTCCCGTACATGCTACAAAAAAAGGTTCTCATTTGGGAACCTTTTCTGTTTTTACAATTATTTCAAGTCTCCTCCTCGTTAGATATTCACTATTGCGTGTTGCTATCGGTTAAGACGCATCCATTTCACGGAGGAGAGAGGTTCGATTCCCTGTCGAGACGACAAATTCGTAAAACCCATAATAACCTATTAGCTTTATTCAAATCGCTACAAATGAAAAAGCTCGCTCTGTTGCTGTTATTGTTTTATGTCAGTGCTGCATCAGCACAGCGGGTGGTGATCAAACACGAACATTATACGACCACTTTTGATGAGCAACTTTATTACCCTGTATTGGTGACATGGACACTTACTGCCAGCGATATATGTGCGAAAGGCACGCCCAAATGGATAGACCGTGATTCAGAAAAATTTGCTCAGGACCCTGTGTTACCTACCTACACTAATCTTAAAAAATATTATGCCGGTAATCCCGAAAAATGGCAACGGGGCCACAACTGCGATACCGATGACAACTCCTGCAATGCGCAGGAAATGAAGGAAAGCTTTTACTACTCCAATATGACACCGCAGGCTCCCGACCTGAATGAGCACCGCTGGGCACAACTGGAAAAATACACGCGTACCATTGCCGAAACAACAACAGTGCACGTATGGTGCGGAGCCTATGGCGTGCAAACCAATATGGGTATTGTAGCCGTGCCCAAGTATTGCTGGAAGGTGCTAAAATACGATGACACCGAAGAAATATATGTGATGCCCAACGACTCATCGGTAATGGAGCACCCCTTCACCTACTACAAAGATATCACTACCATTAAAAAGTTGCGAAAGGCCACCGGCTTAAAGCTTACAGGATTGTAGATCATTTACCATCAGCACTCTTAGCCTGCAATGCGTGCATCTCGCCATTCCATATCAGTCGCTCCAGGTAGTCTTTTTTGTAAACAATATTTGCACGGTACTCACTCACTATACCCCACTTCTTTGTCGTTGGGTCCCATCTTTCGGGTATGGCGCTCCACAGTATTTTCTTATCGGGGTTTACAATAAACGTCTTGCAATAGCTACCCCCGCTCATGCACACAAACAAAGAACCATCCGGCATTTCCAGCACATTACCACCTGAGATGAAATTGTATCCCTGTACAGCATTAGGATCTACCCCATCAATGGTACACTGATATTCCCATATTACCTTCAATCCCGCGTTTGTATCGGCAGGTTCTGTCAGCTTTTCTACTTTCGGAAGGCCGTTTATAGCACAGGAGTTGTTGTCAAAGAGGTATATATAACCATGATCAGAGTGCTTACAGGCATGCTGTCCGCAGAATAAATTGCGGTTCGCAGCTACCCTGCTCAACGTATCCGGCATACCGTATGCTGCGCTCACGGTACCTTCCGGGTATTTGATCTTTACAATGCGGTCTATGTTCCTGAAGCTTACATAGATGTAGTTGGTCTTATCATCAAAATAAAATGCATTTTCATGCACATCTGCGTATTTTTTGCTATTCGGACTGAGTAAACACCTAATATCAGAAGCAGTAAAATATTTATCCGACCTCCACGACCAAACTACATTACCCTGCTCATCATATTCTATCAATGTTCCAAATTGCATTTTTCTGGCAGAAGTATCTGCTTGCGCAATAGCCCCATTCCCGCCCCACGATACTGAATCCTCGCCCAAAGCCATATAGTGGCCATTGTCAAGCCTGGTAAACTGGTGATGAAAATGCTCTGAATAATCTTTGCTCACCATACCTGTAGCAGGTGCCTTGAACAGCACATTGCAATTGTAATCTATCTCGTAAGGTGGATCAAACAAAAAGGTGATCGAGCCATGTCGTGTCATCTTCAGGTCCCTGGGTATTATGGGTATGCCGTTCACCTTCGTCATGAACCATACAGGCTGGCCGGTCATGTCATAGAGCGCCTTATTATCATCCAGGAAAACATAGGCATCCTGATACTTTTTAGCACTCTCTACTACCCGCAAACGCAGCAGAGCGGTATCAACATCAGGACAAGAAAGGGTTGAAAAATGATAGAACGGTGTTTTATCAACAATCTTATTTTTGTTTTTATACACCACCCGCCAGGTATAGCTTTTCCCAAAATAAGGCACCACAGTGATCAGCTTACTGCTGTCTTGTACAATTGTATGAACAATATTTTTACGGAAGGGTTTTTCAGTGTTACAATTGCCTGTTGCGATCTCAAAGCTATATTTGATTGCCCCATCTATTTTAGGCACCGAAAATCCGATCAGCCTGTAATTTAAGTTGCCCCCCTCCACTGGTAGCACTTGCGCTTTTGAAAAAATGGGCAATAGTATCGCTGTTAATAGCGCACATAGTTTTCTAATCGTCATTTTCCGCTGATTTATAGGGGCTACAAAGATCGCAAAGTTTTCATATCCTCAAAAAATAATGATGCGAACGCATACTTTAAAAGAGTGAAATAAAGCCAGGTATCCGCTTGCACTATTGTATCCACGGCATTAGTCTAATAACAAATATCCGGACCTTGAGCAAGGCCCGGATATAGTACATCATCATTTTACAGAAGAACTCTTATTGCTTACAATTTCTCAAACTTCTTCACTTCCACGCCCGCTTCGCCTTTGATCGTGATATAATAAATACCCGCAGGGAAAGGCTGAACATTGACCTGAGTGGACAAAGACGTCAGTTGCTTTTGCACCATCACCTGGCCCATAGTATTGGTTATTGTGATCGCAGTATATGCCTTACCCTCTGTATTTATAGTAAGTATGTTGGTAGCAGGATTAGGATAGATGCTCACCTCTGCTGCATTACTCATAGTCGCTACACCTGCAGGCCTGCCAATGATATTGTTTACTTTATTGGTCATTACTACTGCATTGGCATCAAAATAAATACCGGCTTCATTGCCTATGACCGTTCCATTTGGCAAGCCTGCCTTTGTTTTAATAATGAATACTACCATCCCTGTGCATTGGCCTGAATGATGCACATCCATAAGATCGATGTGTGCAAAATCAAACTTGATGATGTGATGCCCGGCCCAGGTAGTGATCTCTGTCGTTACAGCAGCGGTAGCAGAAATAAGTTTGAATGTATTTACGTCCAGGTCGTCAGATAAGGTATCCTGTATATGGATGTTGAATGCAGTGTCGGTGCCTGTGTTTTCAAAACCAATGTTGTACTGAAGTTGTGTACCAGCAACAATAATGCCTTGTGGCGTCACTGCCTTTGCATTAGGATCGTAAGAGGAGCGAACAGAGTCAATGCGGGTAAGCGAATTGTTTGCAGGATGGGTATCGCCGGTAGTAGGTGTTACAGACCATGTGGTAGTAGTGGTATCACCCAATGTTGGTGAGCCAACCGGTGTGAAATAAGCAATAAAACCTGCCGGAGTACTGGACCCCACCGTTCCTACATTGAAGGTAACCTCGTCGGTACCTGTTGTGGCGGATATGCCCGATGGGTAGGTATGATCAAAAAGGTATTTAGGGCTGTAATTAAGTGTCACTGTTGCTGTTTGTGGTGAGCAGCCGTAGTTATTCACATATACATGCGCACATGCACCCGATGCTGCCGGTGAGAACCAGCCATAAACAGCGAGGTCGTAAGTTGAGGAATCGCACACAAAAGCAATTCTCTTAAATGCACCCGCCGTACCTATTGTATCATATATGATGCCGGTAGAAGGGCAGGACAGAGTAAAGTCCGCAGGCATTGTTAGCAATCGGAAAGTGTAAATAGTGCCGGTCGGTACAGAAGACGGAGCTATATAATAAATGGATGTAGCCGTGATCGTATCCACAGAAACTCCGGCAGAATCGACTTCTACTGAGAATGGATTGGGCATATAGGTATCGCCGGCATCGTAAAGGCAGTTGACATTATTATCTACATAAGACATGAAATTCAGAATGTGGCAGATATCTACCGTATCAGAATAAGAAACTGAGTCAACAGGAACGCCGCTATTCAGCAATACATGTTTTACTGTATACACGCCATTGGCTGCATAAGTGTGGTTTTGATAGCAAAGACCGTGGCCTCCTGAATTAAAGAGAGTGTCGGTACGAGAAGCGCCATCGCCGAAAAAAGTTTCGAACTGTAACGAGGACGCATACGTATTCGATTGGAGACGGAATGTTTGCGAATCACAGTTGGCAAACATGATGTGGCTGTACACCGTGTATGTTTGGGCACCTGCATGCTGTGTACACAACAATATTGCCAGGGAAAGAACAAAACCGTAAAATTTCTTCATAAAAAATCAATTTTTAGTTAGTGGTTGCCTATTAGACCACTAATAAAATTTAATGGTTGGGTACAATGCATAATTTATTGATTTGCATTCAATTATAAATGAAATGAATACATTTTTAATGAAAATAATTAAATATGTAGTTTAAAAAATAAGTATTAAGCAGCTATTAGCCAATAGCAACCCTTAAATTTTCAGACCCGGATGTGCCGCCACATATGACAATAACCGGCGAGATCGTAAAAGGCAATACTGTGAAGAATGAACATATCTCACCCGATAAAAAGTATTGCCACATCAGCTTCAAAGACAACGGCATAGGCTTTAAACCTGAATACAGCGAGCGCATCTTTGAAGTATTCCAGAAACTGCACAGCAAAGATGACTATGCCGGTACAGGTATCGGCCTTGCGATCGTAAAAAAGATCGTAGAAAACCACAATGGTATCATTACCGCAACCAGCGAGTTAAAAAAAGGGGCTACATTTGATATTTATATCCCCGCCGACTAATCAGGATGAACACAGTGAACAAAAACGGACCGATTTTAATCATTGAAGACGATATGGACGACCAGGTGTTGATCCAGATGGCTTATGATAAGCTGCATTATACAAATGAGCTCGTTTTCCTGGAAAATGGCGAAGTAGCCATCAACTACCTCAACGGAATGACAAAGATCCCATTTCTCATTCTTTCAGATATCAACATGCCAAAGATCAATGGTATAGAGTTGCGTGCCCGAGTGCAGCAAAATAAAGCCATCAATATTAAATGTGTCCCTTACATTTTGTTATCCACCACTACCTCAAAAGATTTCATTGATGATGCATACACCATAGGCATCCAGGGCTTTTTCAAAAAACCTGCCCAGCCTGATGAACTGGAAAATATCCTCAAAACTATAATTGAATATTGGAAAATAAGCCATGCCCCCGGCATGTACATGTAGCTTTATACCAACTTATCCAGTTCCTTCTCATCCCAGCCAAGAAAGAAGTTGCTGTTGCCAAGATCCCATACAGGGCGCTTGATAAGCGAAGTATTGTTCATCATCAGCGTTATGGCTTTTGACTGGTCGGTGATACTTGCCTTTTCTTCGTTGGTAAGCGCCCGATAGGTTGTGCCCTTGGTATTGATGAGCTTATCTGTAGCAAAATGTTTCAGCCACACCTTTAGGGTAGCCTCATCTATACCGGATTCCTTATAGTTATGGAATGCGTACTTTACCTTTTTTGCATCCAGCCATTTCATGGCCTTTTGCATGGTGTCGCAATTTTTGATGCCGTATATGGTGAGCATGATACAAAGATAAACACCTGCACTCATTTTACTCTCTAAAAGCATCAACGATCTGTACTTTTGTTCTGCTAACTTAGCTGTATGGAAGAAGCAATAGAACTCGCATTTGAATCGCCCGGTGGTATCATAGATTGCAGGCTGGAGCCTGTAAGGGATGATGATGAACTTTATTATAGCGTTACTATCCTTTATCCGGCTATGGTAAATGGATACAACCGGTCTGAGATCTACTGCCACACGCTGCGGGGAGACAGGGCAGGCGGATATTTTTTCGAAGACGGCGATGATATGCTCCCTAAGGTGCGGGCGCTGGAAGGGCTGATAACAAAGGCTATGGCTGCATTATAAATATTGAGCCGCATAGCGCACAGCTATACGGCTCAAAAAAATATATTTACCATCAGGGATCTTCTTAGTGATCACGGTGTTCGTCACCATGGCCTTCATTGCCATGTCCGCCGCCATGGCCTTCGTTGCCATGCCCGTTATCATGTCCATCATTGCCATGTCCCTGGTCGCGGTGTTCATTACCTCCTTGTTGCCTCACGTTGCCATGTCCCTGGTCATGATGGTCATTACCATGTTGTTGCACCCAGTTGTTGTGCTGCGGATGGCCGGGATTTGCATAATATTTTTCATCGTGGCTGTCACGTATCATCGGCTGGTCGTGCCGGTCCCTGTACTGGCCATATTCCTGCCTGTACCTGCTGTCGTGCATCCATGGAGATGGCTCATTAACTACCACCTTATAGCCATTATACAGGTCATAGTTGCAGTAACGTGGGGGCAAATTTCCTGATGTTATCCAGCGGCCTCCATCGCTGTAAGTATACTGATGCCTTGAAACGCTGTAGTAGGCTTCGATATCCGGTATATAATAATAGTCCGCACGGTCATAGCCCACAGGACCCCAAACCGGCTGCGTGTTGAAGTTCACACTTACCCTTACCTGGGCATGTACCTGCAACGATAAACTGCTTAACAACAGAGCGATAAATAAAATTTGCTTTTTCATATCGCTACCAATAGCAAAAGCGTGCCAATCGGGTATATTCTGCTCTCATTGCCCCTCAAAGCCTTGGCTCTTGATACCCTTGCAGTTATTGTAATCGAATTGTTATTGACAGTCAATATGTTGCAGATAAAACTTGTTTCTAATTGTCGCCCGCTTTTATTTGTAATTGCACGATATTTATTAATTTTGGCCTAATTACCGTATCGTATGAAAAAAAGCGCCTTACTTTTGTTGTTCGTTATCTGTAGTATATGCTCCGCATACGCACAGTTTGGTTTTGAAGGTGGCGTGAACATGGCTAACCTGAGCCTCAAATCTAACGATCTTAAGATACCTACCAAGTTTAAGGCAGGCCCGTCATTTGGCATCATGGCCGACCTCGCACTCAATGACAAGCACCACATATACTTTGAGCCGGGTGTATTCTATCAGAGCAACGGAGCTAAGATAGATGTCAAAGATCCGTGGGATTATTCGCTTACCTGCATCACCTTTCCGCTCAATATCGAATACAAATCGGGCGACAAGTGCAGCGAGCGCTTCTTCTGCGGTGCAGGGCCATATATACGGGAGAACATCAGCGGATCTGCCGACTATCTCAATTATTTTGGCTCCTATGGCTCATCAACCGGCACTACCGATCTCGTCATTGGTACCGACATACAGCGGCTCGATTACGGGCTGGGACTCAATGCCGGTTATCTCGGCAAAAAACACTGGTACATCCGCGTCAACTATGCCATTGGCCTATCTAACGACCTGCCGGGCGGCGACGATAAAAATCACATCAAACAATCTAACGGCGGCATTGCCCTGGGCTTTATGGTGCGTGGATGCAGGCACCATAGCTGGTACGAAAGCCGTGGCGGCCGTGGCCGCGACCACTGGCGCGGCCTGAAGAAAAACAAATGGTCGCGGCACCAGATCTTTCACAGGGAAAAAGGGCCGGGTACCTATTAAAGGCACTCCCCTAATGAGCTACCACTACTTTGCCTATACTGCTGCTGCCGTTTGTTGTATTATACAAGATCGTATAAACACCGGGAGTGAATGAGCGACTATTTATTTTTATGTTGTTAGCGCTTACGCCTTGAGTATATACCGTTTGCCCCAGGATATTGACCATTGATACAGCGCTTCCTGCATTCACATGATCAAACTCAATGTTGATCTCCTCATTTGCGGGGTTAGGATATATATTAACAGTAGGGGCAACGGGCCCGTTTTTCACGCTGTTAACAGGCGGTGCCGGTGCATTGGAAACATAAAAATATTGGGAGTAACCGCAGCCAAAATCATCATGAGTGCCTTCATTTTTAAGAGCAGACGGTGAGGTGCTGGTAGCATAGGTGTAATTGTGCATGGGGATGTTGGTACCTGTCATTTTTTTGATCTGCAGGTAGCCGGGAGCGTACCCGGTAAGGCCCGCATCAAACGCCCACCAGTGCAGGCCCGAGCAAAAGCCTGGTGTGCTGATGGTAAATTGATAGAACCCACTATAAGGAAATGATATGGTATCGGTATATAGTGTGCTGTAGTTGGTATTGGTGCGCGACAAAATGGTATCGCCATTTACATTGGTTATATACCAACTGGCATCGGCAGGATTTGCGTTCAGGTTGTTCCCGTCTGCAGCCAGATTGCTTGTCAGCATTTTGATGGCAATCGTATCCGGCCAGTTGGGCGCTACAATAAACTGGGACCTCATGGTATCGTTGGTCTGGTCCTGATCGGGTGTGCCATTTACTCCGGTTATGGTAATAATGAACGGGAAGCTACCGGATTGTGATGTGGCAGACATATACGCCAGACTTGTTGATGCAGGTAAAGAAATAGTTGTATCGGCCAAAGCTGCTAATGAGCCACTCCATGTAAAGCTCTGTAGCACAGAGTCCACCACACCATACTGAAAAGAAACACTGCTAATGGCCGTGCTGCCTGAATTATGGATGTGCACGATCGGTAAATTATTAGATGGGTTTTCCCTGAAGTGTTGCTGGCTGGAAGATGGCGCTATAATATCCTCTATAGAGGCATCCAGCGTTTTGTTCATACCGCCATAATACACCACTGATGCGCTGGCATCGTAATTGCCCGACGGGCTGGCCACTGTATAAGGCTCAAACTTCACATTCACATTATAATTTGAGCCGGCGGTAACACCGGGTAAGGCATCGTAGTAAGGCAACACAGATGCACCGGGGCACCAGTTCGATCTGTTATACAGCCATGTGCCACCCTGCGGATATAATTCGCCGAGGCCACAATCGCGCCATACATACTGCCTGAATATGGATGATCCATTCAAATAAAGATCGTAGTAATGCTCTGCAAATTCGCAACATTCGTTGACATCAGAGCCATGGCCCGAAAGAATGAACCTGAATGCAGCACTAACGGTGCCGGCAGGCGCTGTTTCGCTGAGTACAGGAAAGTTATTATCGATAGGATTAGTAGCGCTGCCATAAGTGCCGCCGTGGGCATACAACCTGTGAATAGCCATTGTATTTCTATCCGGCGTACCTTCTATAAAAATGAATTTGGTATAGATACTATAGCCGGGAGACCCTACGCCAAGCGCGCTGTTGATGGTGATGCTATCCTTGAGCAAGGGCGCAAATTCGGTAACATCGAATACGTAATCCTCTGTCCAGGCGGGCGGATTAGGGAAACGAGACCAGCCCGAAGTGGCAAACGGGGTAATAATGCGGTCCAGCTCCACGGTATCGCCGTGAGGAGATTTGAGGGTAACGTTGCCTATATAATCCCACTGATGGCAGTAAGTGGATCCGGCAGCACATGCATGAGAAGTTAAGGAATAGACCAGGTATATCTTCCTGTATGTTTTGGTAGTGGGCAATACCACTAAAGTATCATAGCTGGCGCTGCCATCTGCATTCAATACAGGGCTTGTTGTTACAATAGTGGTATCGCCGGGAGCGGCAAAGGATGGTGCCGAGCAGCAAACAAGCATGATCAACAGCAGTGCATTACGTAAGTAGGAGTAGCTCATTAGTTATTGTTTTTCAGTGTTTGAAGGGATAAAAATACACATTTTTACTATTTCGTCCCGAAGAAACGGGAGACTGCCGGAGACCTAAAAACAAATGTCCAAAACTTGCATTTGGAACATTTATGAACTGAGGAAATTTCCCGCAACCTATTCTTTGACGAACTTCCTTATTGTTTTGGCTCCTTCTACGTCAGTTATTGTCATCATGTACACTCCAGCCGGAAACGAAGAAACATTGAGCACTGATTCTTTGGCAAAACTCGTTTGCGCATCTCGGTGAATGTCTCTAAACTCTACTGCACTTGTTTTTTTAGTTATTCTTGGGTTTTTATGGATTTCAACCAACTCCACATTTCGCCGGAAATTTCATTTTTATTTTTTTCAAATTATCAATTCTAATTTCCTCGAATTTCACCAGCATTCCTTGACTTTAATTTCGATTTGTATTCTCTTTCGCAATTTCAATTATCGAATTCGAAATTTTAAATTGATTGGTGAATTTCAATTTGAATTGGGAATTCAGTTTGAAATTGAATTGCCGATTCGCTGAAATTAAAAATTGAAGTCCGAGATTGTAATGAAACTTGTAATAATGGTAATTTTTATTGGGTACGGTCAAACTCACCCCTATACATTAGGTGGCTGGTATAGTTGGTCTGGCGGGTCATATTTGAAAATAATAGTGATCTAAAAAAGAAAATAATCTATAAAGAGAAGGTTTTTAAACAATTGATCGTCTAATCATCACACCACAACTAAATCTAAATCTGATAAAATGAAGAAAACATTCTTATTTACGGCTATTTCATTCCTGTTAGTAACATCCGGGAAAGCGCAGGTAGGCCCTGATATCACATCATGGCTGCAAAATACAACAGTAACCGGCTATGGTGGATATATTTCAAACGTACAATTAGTGCAGTATTCTTCCACCTATGTTTACGTAAGTACAAATTGCATCCCTGAATATTCTATTGGCCCATGGCCAAGTAACCCTAATGTACCTTCGCCGCAAAATTATGTGTGCGAATTTCCAAGATACCCTGTACAGAATACAGGTGTAGCAACAGCTGTAGGCCTTGGCACCATAGGTTTGTGGAGCAATGGAGTGTCCATATTTAATCCGGAAGACGGTTTCCATTGGAATAATACTACCCATGCCTGGGCGATGGGCCCCGGTACTTCATGGAACAGGAATGCCTTGCCATTTGAAGGACCAGGCTTTGATTCCTGCCTCGGGCACCCGCAACAGACCGGAAATTACCATAATCATGTGAACCCAAGATGCCTGTATAACGACCTCGACAGTACACATCACTCTCCTATCATCGGTTATGCGTTTGATGGTTTCCCTATCTATGGCGCTTACGGCTATTCAAACCCTGCATCATCAAGCAGCACTATAAAAAGAATAAAAAGCAGTTATGTATTAACTACAGATACAACCCTCAGGCACAGCGGATCCGGACCTATACCTGTAGCCACCTACCCTCTTGGTGATTGTATAGATGATTATATATATACAGCCGGAGCAGGTGACCTCGATGCTCATAATGGCCGTTTTTGTGTTACACCTGATTATCCGGCCGGCACATATGCCTACTTTGTAACGCTTAATGCATCACTTGCTCCTGCTTATCCGTTCGTATTAGGCCCTACTTATTATGGTATTGTCGGCTCTACAAATACCCATATTACACCTTCAGGGTCTGATACCACTTATATTTCAGGCACTACAGGCATCAGCCAGGCATCAAATGCTACTATAAAATTCGTGATAGCTCCAAACCCTGTTGATGATCATGCATATATTTATATGGATGCAACTAACACGAACAATGTAAAAGGCAGCCTGTATAACGCAGAAGGCAAACTCGTAAAAACTATAAATGAACTAATGCAGCCAAGCATTGCATATGCATTAGACATGACTGATCTTCCGGCAGGCATGTACATTCTTTCATTTGAAGGTGGTGGAAAAACTGTAACAGAGAAAATTATCAAGAAGTAACTTTGTGAAAATACCAATGATTAATTGAAAAGAAAATTACTGATAGCTTTTTTGTGTATGGCATCTGCAACAGCGGATGCCATACCATTTACAGGCAACCCAGCCAACGAAGGAACATTGAGTGTTACATTCCACAATTATGTAGGTAACCAGGTATTACAATTTGATACAGTACTATATAATGATGAACTGGGACAATCTTTTTCCATCACGAAATTAAAATACTACATCGGCAATATCCACCTGAAAAAAGCCAATGGAGCAGAAGTTACCTATGAAGACTATTATTTAGTAAATGAAGAAGAACCTTCATCAAAAAAAATAAGCCTCGGTAATATACCGGATGGTGAATATATCGGCATTGATTTTATTATTGGCGTAGATAGCCTCCACAATTGCAGCGGGGCACAGTCAGTGGCTTTAGATCCTGTAAATGCAATGTTCTGGTCATGGAATACCGGCTATATCTTTCTGAAACTCGAAGGTAAGTCAGCTGCATCAAAATCACCGGGGAATATTTTCGAATTCCATATCGGCGGATATAAGCAGCCCTACAACTGTATCCGTAGCGTATCACTTGTTTTCGACCACCCTATTACTATCGACCATGCAAATACTAAAGAACTGCACATAAAAACTGATGTTGCCGAAATCCTTAAAAAGCCCACAACAATAGACCTTTCAAAACTTTCTTCTGTCACTGATTTTCATAACGCCACAACTATAGCCAATAACTACATGGATATGTTTTCTGTGTTATCAATTAAGTAATGAAAAATAAAACCATCATTATATTATTGCTCGTATGTACAGTCCTGCTTGGCTTCACTACCAATAACTATTTTCTCATTACTAAAAAAGACGTAGAATTAAATGTCCCAAAAGGTTTTCCCAAGCCAAACTATAAATTCAAAAACAACAAACTCACTCCTGAAATATTCACACTGGGCAGGAAACTGTTTTACGACCCTATTCTTTCCAAAGACAGTACCATAAGCTGCTCCAGTTGCCACCAGCGCCTTGCGGCATTTGGCCATTTCGATCATCCGCTCAGTCATGGTATAAACGGGCTCATAGGAAAAAGAAATGTACCTGCACTGCAAAACCTCATCTGGAAAGACACCTACATGTGGGATGGTGGTGTAAATAACCTGGAAGTGCAGCCCATAAGCCCCATCACTAACCCTGTAGAAATGAATGAATCACTGGCAGGTGTTATTGAAAAACTAAAACACAATAAAGAATATGCCGAAGAATTCAGGGTAGCATTTAAGGATACCAATATTACTTCTGAACAACTGTTAAAGGCACTGGCACAGTTTACCGGTTTAATGATATCAGTCGATTCGCGGTATGATAAATACATGAAAGGTGAGGATACTTTTTCCAACTCAGAAAAAATAGGGCTGGAATTATTCCGTGCAAAATGCGCTTCATGCCACGAAGAACCTCTGTTCACAGACAATTTATACCGCAACAACGGGCTGAGACCGGACACCTCATTAAAAGACAAAGGACGAGGCGCAGTTACCGGTGTGGAATTTGATGAATATAAATTTAAAGTACCCACCCTGCGTAACGTAGAAAGAACATACCCCTACATGCATGATGGCCGGCTCAGAAAACTAAAAGATGTGCTTGATTATTACGGCTCGCCTGAAAACTTCCAGCCCAATGCCGCGAAAGAAATGTATGAGATCGGGAAATTATCTGCGCAGGAGAAAACAGATATTATCGCTTTTCTCCTAACACTTAGCGACAAAACCTTTTTGTACGATCGGCGTTTTGTAGATCCTTTTATGAAGTAAATTACTCGTTGACCCAAACTGTGAAATCATTCATACTACCTTTAGTAGTAATTCATTATTTGTCCTTAGTTTCAACATTGATCATTACAATTTGTTGATCTTTAGATTCTGTCCTGAAGTACAATTTCCAATGAATAAATATCCTTTAAGCTCCCTTAGTTCGCTGCCGGTCATAAGACAAGGTGAAATAATGTGAAACAAGACGAAACAAAATGAAACACAATTGCCACAAATCTGCCTCATATATTTATGCAAGTACATATCGAGATAGCATAAGTAATCTCTCAATTACTTCTTCTTATTGATACTTTCAGAGAAGTCTTTACCCGCTTTGAACTTCGGCACTTTATGAGCCTTGATTTTAATTGTAGTAGAATTAATCATAAGAGCGGCATTTGATATTTGTCAAGTAATCAAGTCTATGTGTTTAATCTGACTAAAAACAATACCTTGTGCTTATGGCGTCATTAGTCTATCTCAACACTGCATCTTGTGGACTCATAGCTCCAGCATCATTGTATGCAGGCAACAAACTTTACGCAGATTTTGCACATAGTAGCTCCAGATATTCCGAACTATGGGCGCAACAGGATGAAGGACGCATCAGGCAGGTAGTAGCTGACTTTATTTGGGCGCCTGTAAAAAACGCAGCATTGATACCAAATTTCTCATGGGCTATGAATGGAATAGTGCAGTCGTTGAAAGGCTCTGAGCGAATATTATTGTATCGAAATGATTTCCCATCTCTGTTGCAGCCATTCACTATCAACAACTTTCCCACATTGTGTGCTATTGTATTCTATTGTTTGATTTTTTTGAAATCTGCCACCTTTTCTGCCACCTTTTTCGGGTCTAAAAAGCGAAACCCGCTCTCAGAGCGGGTTTCGGTGTAGTGGTGGTGGGAGCACACGGGTTCGAACCGCGGACCCTCTGCTTGTAAGGCAGATGCTCTGAACCAGCTGAGCTATGCTCCCTTTCTTTGTTTGGGATTGCAAAGGTAAGCTTCCTTTTCATTCCTGCAAAGGTCTTTTGAAAAATTATTCAGATAATTTTTATGGGCATATCAGGAGGTGTTTCGGGGGTTAACAGCGGGTTTAATTAATTTTTTATTCACTTTATGTTAGCAGTGCTTTTCGTTATCTTTGTGTCCTTAAAATTTTTCCGCACTACAATAATCAGGCTTATATGGGTTACATTAAAGACCTTTTCAGGGAAAAGGCAGATGCACAAAGCAAGGAGATCAAAAGTATAATAGAGCAGCACGGCAACAAAAAGATCGAGGATGTGACGCTGGCCCAGGTATACCAGGGTATGCGCGGCATCACCGGGCTGGTGACCGAAACATCGTTGCTCGACTCGAATGAGGGTATCCGTTTTCGCGGGTTCTCGATACCTGAATTGCGGGAGAAACTACCAAAGGTAGAAGGTGGCAATGAGCCATTGCCCGAAGGACTGTTTTACCTCATGCTCATTGGCGAGGTACCCACACACGAAGATGTGGACCATGTTTCAGCCACATGGGCACGCCGCTCGCATGTACCCAACCATGTGTTTGATGTGATCGAAGCATTCCCCATATCGGCACACCCCATGACGCAGTTTACAGCAGCAGTGCTGGCGCTGGGCACCGAATCAAAATTTGCCAAAGCATATAACGAAGGCATCAGCAAGAAGGAACATTGGGACTACATCTATGAAGACACCATGACGCTCATAGCCCGCCTGCCCCGCATAGCTGCCTATATCTATCGCCGCAAATACAAGAACGGTGAGCACATACAGCCCGATGGCATGCAGGACTGGAGCGGCAACTTCGCACACATGCTGGGCTACGAAGATGAGAGCTTTAAAGAACTGATGCGCCTGTACATGACCATACATGCCGACCATGAAGGCGGCAATGTATCGGCACATGCCACGCACCTGGTAGGCAGCGCACTCAGCGATCCTTACCTTTCCTTCGCGGCAGGTATGACCGGCCTCGCAGGCCCATTGCACGGCCTGGCCAACCAGGAAGTGATCCGCTGGATAGAAGATATGTGCAAAGAGCTGAACTCTGATGCACCAACCAAGGACCAGATAGCAGCTTATATAAAGAAGACACTCACAGAAGGCAAAGTAGTACCGGGCTATGGCCACGCGGTACTGCGCAAAACCGATCCGCGCTTTACTGCGCAGATGGAGTTTGCCAAGGTACACTGCCCTGATGACCCTACCATAAAAACGGTATGGAACATCTATGAAGTAGCGCCACCGATACTGGAAGGTACCGGCAAAATAAAGAACCCATGGCCAAACGTAGATGCCCACAGCGGCGCACTGCTGAAGCATTATGGCCTGGTAGAGGAAGAGTTCTACACTGTGCTGTTCGGCGTATCTCGCGCACTCGGTGTGCTGGCCAGCCTTTGCTGGGACAGGGCCCTGGGCTTCCCGCTGGAGCGTCCGAAATCCATCACTACTGAATGGGTGAAGAAGTTTATAGCAAAGGGAGAGGCGGTAGCTTAATTGGGAATGCACAAATTCCAAATACCAGATTCCAAACCATCCGAAATACTAAAAGCATGCAACGAAGGTTGCTGCTTTTTAGTTTATAGCATTCTAAAAACATAAAACATATACAATGAGTAAAGGACCAATATCGCAATTTATAACGCACCACTACCGCCATTTCAATGCCGCCGCGCTGGTAGATGCTGCCAAAGGATATGAGACACACCTGGCAGAGGGTGGCAAGATGCTGGTGTCGCTGGCAGGCGCTATGAGCACTGCAGAGCTGGGCATATCATTCGCAGAAATGATACGCGCTGGCAAGGTGGATATCATCAGCTGCACAGGCGCCAACCTGGAAGAAGACATCATGAACCTGGTAGCACACACACACTACAAGCGTGTACCCAACTACCGCGACCTGACCCCAAAAGAAGAATATGAACTGCTGGAGCAGGGCTACAACCGCGTTACAGATACCTGCATACCGGAGGAAGAAGCTTTCCGCCGCATACAGCGCCACATCTATAAGATATGGAAAGACGCCGAAGAAAAAGGTGAGCGCTACCTGCCACATGAGTATATGTACAAGTTATTGCTGAGCGAGGTGATGAAGGGCGACTACGAAATAGACCCTAAGCACAGCTGGATGATAGCTGCCGCAGAACGCAATATTCCGATCATAGTACCGGGATGGGAAGACAGTACTATGGGCAACATCTTTGCTTCTTACTGCATCAAGGGTGAACTGAAGCCGAGCACCATGAAGAGCGGTATAGAGTATATGATGTGGCTTACTGAGTGGTATCGTGCTAACTCATCGGGCAAGGGTGTAGGGTTCTTCCAGATAGGTGGTGGCATAGCCGGCGACTTCCCGATATGTGTAGTACCTATGATGTACCAGGACCTCGAATGGCATGATGTACCCTTCTGGAGCTACTTCTGCCAGATCAGCGACAGCACTACCTCTTACGGCTCTTATAGCGGCGCTGTACCTAACGAGAAGATCACCTGGGGCAAGCTGGATATTGATACTCCGAAATTCATTGTAGAAAGCGATGCAACAATAGTGGCCCCACTGATTTTTGCTTACCTGCTGGGCTGGTAATATAAATTTCAATACAGGAAGTAGAAAACTCATTTAGGCCCAATCTTTCGGCATTTTTAATAAAACTGTTCGTTATACGAATCGGTACAATACCATTCAGTCTTTTTATGTGTAATGTTGATTGACTAATATCTCCGGCAATCATTTTGATGTAGCTTGCAGTGTCGGTTTTATTTGCCCGGTAATCCAAATCGAAAATTGCAACTATTGAATCAAGTGAATAAGTAAAACAGAAACATTTGAGGACATCTATGGCCAATTCAGCCTCTTTAAAAGCATCCATTTCCGCAATACTTTCGTGTTTATTTACTTTTACTATTGCTTTTATTGAATGTGGACTGAATGAAAACATTGATTTAAATTCTTCTATTGTTTTTCCTGGACTATTCGCGCTAAAGTTATCATAGTAATCTTTGACAGTATTCTCATTAAAAAAGGTTATTAATGCATTCCCAAGTGCTATCGGGTCTTCTATCTGGAGAATACGCGGATAGTGACCCACTAATTCCGCGCGAAGGTGACCCCACCATTCCACGGCAAAGTGACCCCTCTTTTCCGCGGTAAAGTGACCCCTGAAAATTGTTGAGTGCTCAGTTGTTTTACGAACCATTTGTTC
>CAIRES010000017.1 GCA_903877645.1 uncultured Bacteroidota bacterium
CGGGCCGGTAAAACCGGCCCGCTGCTTTTTATAGATAATGGCAATATTGAGTTGGGATAATGGTCCGTCACTTTTTCTCCTGGCAAAGTTCTATCAGCACACCGTTGGTAGTTTTGGGGTGCAGGAAGCAAACGAGCTTGTTGTCGGCGCCATTTTTGGGTGTTTCGTTAAGTAATTCGAAGCCAAGGGCAGAGAGCCGCTTCATTTCTGCTTCTATATTTTCCACCTCGAAGGCTATGTGATGGATGCCTTGTCCTTTTTTAACAATGAATTTAGCAATAGGGCTATCGTCGCGCGTAGCCTCAAGGAGCTCTATTTTTGCGTCGCCTGTTTGAAAAAATGCGGTGTTAACTCCCTCATTTACAACGGTTTCCGTTTTGTAGCATGGGGTGTTGAGCAATTGTTCGAATAACGGTACAGATGCGCTTAACTCTTTAATAGCGATTCCAATATGTTCTATTTTTAGCATAAGCCTATAACTTTTGATGATGGCTACATATAAACCTACGATAGGGAGGAGGTCTCAAAGTAGCTTGTTTTGTCGTAAATTTGCCGTAAATCTACTGAGTAAGTATTAAAGTATGGAACTGAATTTACCGATCTACCTTGATAATAACGCCACTACGCCGATGGACCCGCGCGTATTGGATGCGATGATACCGTATTTTACGGAGAAATTTGGCAATGCAGCCAGCCGCAACCACTCCTTTGGCTGGGTAGCAGAAGAGGCCGTGGACTATGCCCGTGAGCAGGTAGCTAAACTGATAGGAGCCGACCCGAAAGAGATCATTTTTACGTCCGGTGCAACTGAGGCTGATAACCTGGCAATAAAGGGTGTGTATGAAATGTATGCCTCTAAGGGCGACCATATCATTACCTGCACTACCGAGCACAAAGCCGTGCTGGATACCTGCAAGCATATAGAAACACTGGGTGGCCATGTCACTTATTTGCCTGTACAGGCTGACGGCCTTGTGGATCTGGCTGAACTGGAAAAAGCAATAACGCCTAAGACAATATTGATCGCCATCATGTATGGCAATAACGAGACAGGTGTGATACAGCCCATCCGCGAGATCAGCCAACTGGCCCGCAAACATGGTGTGCTGTTTTTCACAGATGGCACACAGGCTGTAGGCAAAGTGCCTGTAGATGTGAACGCAGATGGCATAGATCTCATGGCCTTCAGCGCACATAAAATGTATGGCCCCAAGGGCGTAGGTGCATTGTATGTGCGCCGTAAGAATCCAAGGGTTAAAGTAACTTCTCAAATGGACGGCGGCGGCCATGAGCGCGGTATGCGCAGCGGCACACTGAATGTACCTGCAATAGTGGGCTTCGGCAAAGCGTGTGAACTGTGCATGAACGAAATGGAAGCAGAATCCAAACGCCTGAGCAAGCTGCGCGACAAGTTGGAACAGGGCCTGCTCGTACTGGAAGAAGCTTATGTAAATGGTACACCCGAGCATCGCCTGCCACACACTGCCAATATCTCTTTTAAGTATGTAGAAGGTGAAGGGCTGATGATGGGCTTTAATAAGAACATCGCATTGTCAAGCGGCTCGGCATGTACATCGGCTTCTCTTGAGCCATCTTATGTATTGAAGGCGTTGGGCCTGGGCGATGACCTCGCGCATAGCTCACTGCGTTTCGGCCTTGGCCGTTTCACTACAGAAGAGCAGGTAGACTATACCATAGCTGCTGTAAAAGAAACCGTATTGAAGCTGCGCGAAATGAGTCCGCTTTGGGAAATGTTCAAAGAAGGTATAGACCTTGATAAGATTGAGTGGGCGCACCATTAAGTAATGAGCTGATTAGCTGATGTGATGATTAGCTGATTGGAATAAGAAAAAAGGAAAGTTCAAAATAGTTATAAAAAGTATGGGCAATCAGCTAATCAGCTAATGAGCACATCAGCAAATCAAAATACCATGGCATACTCAGATAAAGTTATAGACCATTACGCCAACCCCAAGAACGTGGGTACGCTCGATAAATCAAAAAACAATGTCGGCACCGGCCTCGTAGGCGCTCCTGAGTGCGGCGATGTAATGCGTCTGCAGATAGAAGTAGACGAAGTAAGCGGCGTGATCCGTGATGCAAAGTTCAAGACCTTTGGTTGCGGCTCTGCAATAGCGTCTTCTTCACTGGCTACAGAATGGCTGAAAGGCAAAACTGTGGATCAGGCTATGGCCATAGATAATATGGATATAGTGGAAGAGCTGAACCTGCCCCCGGTGAAAATTCACTGCTCGGTACTGGCTGAAGACGCGATTAAGGCGGCTATCAACGACTACCGTGTAAAGAACGGCCTGCCTGAACTGGTAGAAGAAAAGAAAGCACACTAAATAATAATGGCTGGATGACACAATAACTCAATTGTGTTCTTCCGGTGAAGATAAGTGGTAACGGATCAGCGCTTGTAAAGAGAGCGCTGATCTGCTGCCGAAAAATAAAATACAATGATTTACGTAAGTGATAAAGCGAAGGAAAAAGTTGACCAACTGCGGAGAGAATCCCAGCTTGGCGATGATTACTTTCTTCGCGTGAGTGTGATCGGGGGTGGTTGTTCGGGCCTGTCTTACAAGCTCGATTTTGATAATGAGGCCCAGCCCCGCGACCAGGTGTTTGAAGACCAGGGCGTAAGGGTAGTGACCGACCTGAAGAGTTTTCTGTATCTGTGCGATACGACTCTTGATTTCTCCGATGGCCTCAATGGCAAAGGTTTTCACTTCAGCAACCCCAACGCCAGCCGTAGCTGCGGATGCGGGGAGAGCTTTGCGGTCTAGGGTTTGGGGTATTTTCACTAACTTGCCTCTATGTTCTCAGGACTATTTAACAGGAAAAAGAAGGAACAGGATATTTATGGGCATATGCCTGCGCCCGTGGGTGCCAACTGGGCTTTCCTGGGGGCAGATATGCACTCGCACTTTATTCCCGGTATAGACGATGGCGCCAAAACAATTGAAGACAGCCTGGGCATGATACGCGCTATGATCGGGATGGGGTACAAGAGCATCATCACCACCCCGCATGTAATGATCGACTACTACCCCAATACTGTAGAGACCATAACCGCCGGACTGCAAAAAGTGCAACAGGCCCTCAAAGAAAATAATATAGACATTCCCATAAAAGCTGCTGCGGAATACTACATCGATGAATCCTTCATGACGTTGGTAGATAAAAAAGAACTCTTGACCATACGCGATAATGAGGTACTGGTAGAGTTCTCTATGCTCTATGAGCCACCCATGCTATCTGAGGTTATCTTCAGGATGCAAAGTGCCGGTTACAAACCCATCATTGCCCACCCCGAGCGTTACCTGTTTTTTCATGGCAACCTCCGCAAATTCCGCGAGCTGAAAGATAACGGCTGCCTCATGCAGATGAACCTACTGTCCGTGGCAGGTTACTACGGTAAGAATATAAAAGTGGTTGCCGACGAGCTGATGTCCAAGGGCATCTACGATTATTGCGGCAGCGATATGCACCACGAGAAACATGCCGCCGCATTGAAGGCCCTCGCTGCCTCCAAAGAATACAACGCGATTATCGGCTATCCCTTCTTAAATTCCAGATTATGTTCCTGAATTCAGGATTATGTTTTTAATTTGTTATTAAAATAGCAAATTGCGACCTATTTTTGATCATTATTATCCGGTGCGTACAGAATAGGCACATCAAACTGTTTTAAATATTTCATGGGGCAATCTTCTTTTTGTGTAAGTGTAATAGGGCTGGGCTATGTAGGCTTGCCACTGGCTGTGGAGTTTGGTAAGTACTTGCCTGTAGTAGGGTTTGATATCAATAAAGCAAGGATCAGCGACTTGCGCCAAGGCATAGATCATACACTTGAGATAGAGAAAGAGTTGCTGGACCAGGTGCAGGTAGATAAGCCATCTGAGAAAGGGATTTATTTTAGCACAAATACAGAAGATATAGCAAAATGCAATATCTACATCATCACCGTACCCACACCCGTAGATAAAAACAACCGTCCCGATCTTGGTCCGTTGTACAAGGCCAGTGAAACAGTGGGCAAGGTGCTCAAAAAAGGAGATATTGTTGTTTACGAATCCACAGTGTATCCCGGTGTTACGGAAGAGGAGTGTGTACCAGTATTAGAAAAAACATCCGGGCTTAAGTTTAATACCGATTTCTTCTGTGGTTACTCTCCTGAACGTATCAATCCGGGAGATAAGGTTCATACTATAGCCAACATCAGAAAGATAACCTCCGGCTCTACACCCGCCACTGCCGACCGGGTAGATGAGCTCTACCGCACCATCATTACAGCAGGTACCCACAAAGCCGCCAGCATAAAGGTGGCTGAGGCAGCCAAAGTAATAGAAAACGCCCAGCGCGATATAAACATTGCTTTTGTCAATGAACTGGCCAAGATATTCAACCGCCTCAATATAGATACCCACCAGGTGCTTGAAGCATCGGCCACCAAGTGGAACTTCCTGCCCTTTAAGCCGGGGTTGGTAGGCGGCCATTGCATAGGTGTAGATCCTTATTACCTCGCGCAAAAAGCACAGGAAGTGGGCTATCATCCCGAGATCATACTGGCAGGCCGCAGGCTGAATGATGGTATGGGGGCATACGTGGCCAATGAAATTGTAAAGCTCATGATCAGGAAAGACATTCCGGTGAAAGGGGCAAACATGTTATTGCTGGGTATTACTTTCAAAGAGAATTGCCCCGATGTACGGAATACACGTATAGTGGATATTATTCGTGAGCTGGCCTCTTACGAGATCGATCTCACTATATATGACCCATGGGCCGATGAGGATGATGTAAAGCGGCAATATGGCATCACGATCATCACCAGGCTACCGGAAGATCGCATTTTTGACTCTATGGTACTTGCTGTGGCGCATAAGGATTTTTTAGCTACTGACTGGCGCAAGAAAGTGAAAACAGGCGGGATAATTTATGACGTAAAAGGCTGTCTTAACCTGTCTATGGTAGATGCCAGGCTATAATAATATGACCTTAAACAGCGCATGATAAGAGGTACTTTTTTTATTTAATTGCATATTTTAAGCTATTTTTGATGAAATTTTCAAGAATGTATAATATTGTCAGACGAGGCCCGGTCGGCTTAGGTCTTTTATTGATATTTGTTGTTTTTTCATTAATGACATCCTGTATATCAGTAAAAAAAGTAGTATATTTTCAGGATATTAAAGACTCTACAGGGGTGGTAAACATAGAGCATCCCGCAAAATTCATTGACCCTACCATAGAAAGTAATGACAACCTGGCCATTACCTTGCAAACAGTTATTCAGAACAATACAAATACCCCTATCACCACCAACTCTGTAGGTACTTTTAATGAGTTGAACGGCTACCTCGTAGATAAGAACGGATATGTGGAGATACCGTTAATAGGTTTTGTAAAGGTAGGCGGGCTCACGACCGCTGAGGCCAGGGAGGTCATCAAGCAAAAAGCAAAAGACATTTATAATAACCCGGTAGTGAATGTAAGGATCGCCAATTTTGAGATCACTATACTTGGTGATGTGGGCAAACCCGGGAAGATCATACTCCCTAGCGAAAAAGCAAGTATCATTGATGCCATAGCTTTGTCCGGCGACCTGAACCTGACGGCAAAAAGGGATAATATACTCCTGATCAGGAGTGAGGGAGATGAGAAAAAATGCGTGCGCCTGGATATGCGCTCCACCCAGATATTTCAGTCGCCTTACTTTTACCTGAAGCAAAGGGACCTCATATATGTAGTACCGAGTAAAAATAAGATACAGAACAGCGATAATACCTTTGTGCGCAACCTGGGTATCCTGTCGTCCATTATTTCTATTTTTTCAATAGCATTAGTTTTCAGGACCGTAAAATAATAACGATCACATAGATGGAAGTTACCAATCCGCTGATACAGGATGATGCCAAGCATAAGCCGGAAGAAAGCAATTTCAATTTAAAATGGCTTGTTTCCACAGTGCTGGCTATATGGCCATGGCTGCTGGGTAGCATTATTATTTCCCTCATAGCGGGCAACCTGTACCTGAGGTATGCAACACCTATATTCAAATCCTATGGCGAGTTGCTGATCATCGACTCTAAGAAAGGTTCCTCCACATCCGGCGACGATATAGCCTCCATGTTGAAGATGGATACCAAAATAAACATCGATAACGAGATAGAGATCATGAAGAGCCGCAGCACAATGGCTAAGGTGGTGAAGAGGCTGTCGCTTAATGTTAATTACTCCGTTACAGGCAGGTTTAAAGTGACACAGTTATACACCAACAGGCCTTTTGATTTTGTGATCGCAGATTCTACAGATGATTATTATGATTGTAAAGTAGAAGTAGTTGACTCCAATACGTATAAGATCATAGGTGTGAACGGTAATGTGATTACCGGCAGGTGGAATGATACGATCAAAATACCTGCTTATGCTAAAGTGGTTCTGAAAAAAACACCTGCTTTTTCGCCGGAGCATTTTGTTTGCGCTGTAGATGTGACCCCGGTGCTTGATGCCGCTAATAACTATATGTACAGCATAGATATCAGCCCGCCCACCAAGTCGGCCAGCTATATCACCATATCCATGCAGGATAATATCCCCGAGCGCTCGGTAGATATCATCAACACCCTGATGCAGGTATATATGGATGCCAATGTGGAGAACCGCAACAGGATTTCCATCAGCACCATTAACTTCATCAACGAGCGCGCCGATGCCCTGTTCAAAGAGCTCAATGGTGTAGAAACGGATATTGAAACGTTCAAACAGAAAAATAACCTGGCTGATATGAACGCCCAGGCAGAGCAACTGGTGAATGCCAACTCTGAGACCATCAATAAACTTGCAGAGGCAGAAGTAGACCTCTATGTGATTACCTCTATCAGCGATCACCTCGTTAATGAGCGCGATGATAAGCCGCTCGTATTGCCATCCAACCTGCTCGATAATGCTGCAGTTGCCGGCCAGCTAAACCAGCTTAATACACTGGAAACAGAGATACAAGGCAGCCTTATTTCCAATACAGCTAATAACCCGGTAACCAAAAACCTCATCAACCAGCGCAAGCAGATTAAAGACAACATCATAGCATCGCTCACCTCCTCTAAAAAGGCGATGGAGATAAAAGTGCAGAAAATAAGGGATGAAATGCACACCATAGCCGGAGATATTAATAAGGTGCCTTCTATGGAGAAGAAGTACCTGGACTATGCCCGTGTACAATCTATTAAGCAGGAGTTATACATTTTCTTACTAAAGAAAAGGGAAGAGACAGAAATACAAAAGGCATCTACGGTGGCCGATGCCAGTATAGTAGACAGCGCCATAACTGTTGGACAGGTGTTGCCCAATCATCCCAAAGTATTGATGTTGTCGCTGCTCATAGGGTGCGTAATACCATTTGGTATCATCATTCTTCGCCGTGGCCTCAACATCAAGATCATCAGCAAGGGTGATATTACCAAGCTCACTACGATACCTATCATCGGCGAAATAGGCAATAACCTGGATGGGGAAAACGTAGCTGTGAAGAAGAACAGCCGTACTATTATCTCTGAGCAATTCAGGGCACTGCGCACCAATCTGCAATACCTGCTTACTGATAAGAACGATAAGGTACTCATGATCACATCCAGTATGAGCGGTGAAGGCAAATCATTTATTGCGATCAATTTATCCATCACGCTGGCCATGTCGGGTAAGAAGGTGATACTGATGGAACTGGATCTGAGAAAACCCCGAATATCCAAGACACTGGGTATGGACAATATAGTAGGCTTCTCCAATTATGCTATAGGCAAGTGCGAGTTAAGTGATATCATCATGCCTTCCGGCATTGAGCCTAATTTATTTATTCTCCCATCCGGGCCTATACCTCCAAACCCTGCCGAGCTGATCTTACTGCCTCGTGCCGAAGAACTCTTCCATAAACTCAGGGAGCAATTCGACTATATAGTTGTAGATACTTCGCCTGTAGGATTGGTAACAGATGCCCAGCTCATCAACAGGTATGCTGATACTGCGTTGTACATCATCAGGCAGGGGCATACTTACAAGCAACAACTGAACATACCTAACGAACTATTTTACAGCGGCAAGATCACCCGTATCAGCATCATAGTGAATGATGTACTGGCCAACAGAGGCTTCGCTTATGGTTATGGCTATGAAGAGGGTTATGGCTATGGTTACGGATATGGTTACGGGTATGGCTACGGCTACGGTGGCTATGGTAAGGGTGGTTATTATGCCGAAAGCGAAAAGAAAAAAGGAATTGGCCGCTTTTTCAGGCGCAGAAAAAATAACGAAGATTAGCCTCCCGCCAAATCATAATGTATGAGCGATAAAGCGGTAAGCAGTGATACGGGCAACTGGGATATAGAGATCACCTCTGAAAAAGGGAACCTTGATCTCAATGTGAAAGAGCTATGGCGTTACCGCGACCTGCTGCGGATGTTTGTAAAGAAAGACATCATAACGGTATATAAACAAACCATTCTTGGCCCGATCTGGTTTTTGGTGCAACCCCTGCTTACCTCTCTCATGTTCCTGCTGGTATTCAGCACCATTGCCAAAATACCGACAGGTGCTATCCCGCCCATATTGTTCTATCTCATAGGTACTACTTTATGGAATTACTTTTCAGAAACACTCAATATCACGTCTAAAACCTTTATTGAGAACGCCGGCATATTCGGTAAGGTCTATTTCCCACGAATCATATTGCCGGTGTCCAAGATCATTTCAGGGTTCATGAAATTCCTCATACAATTTGGCCTTTTCGCTGTAGTGTGGCTGTACTATGTGGTTGTTCAAAAAACAATAATACCCAATTGGTACATTCTGCTTGCCCCCGTATGGCTGTTATTCATAGTGTTGCTGAGCCTCGGCATTGGTATAGTGATCTCATCGCTCACCACTAAGTACCGCGACCTGTTATTTCTTATTGGTTTTGCAGTGCAGCTCGCCATGTACATCACTCCGGTCATCATACCCCTCTCCGGGGTGCATGGCAGGAAGAGGATATTCTTTTTGCTCAACCCCCTCACTTCATTATTCGAAGGGTTCAAATACGGCTTCTTCGGCAATGGCTTCTTTGATCTGCCCTGGATAGGGTATAGTATTCTCTTCACGCTGGTAGTGCTGGCTTTTGGCCTAATGATCTTCAACAGGGTAGAGAAGCGGTTTATTGATACGGTGTAAAATATATAGGTTAGCAATACTTTTACATCAGAAATCTACATTGCCGAATTCGTGCTTTGTGCTCTCCAGGGGAATAGCCCTTTTCTTGTTGGCTTTGTGCGTGAGCCGGCGGAGCAAGGAGGATGTTCGCATAATAATATGGATAAGAACATAGCCCACGGTTTCAACCGTTGGTAGAAAATATAATCGCGTTCTGCAACCGTTTCAACGGTTTAAATTACTCGCGATAAAGTCAATACTAAAACCACAGTAGCCCTGGCCTTTTAGAACGGATAGGATCGGCTTTAGCAGATCCATACTCGCAAAGGATAATTTACGTGGATAAAACATTCACTCAAAAAATATCACAGATACATCCCTCCGCCCTTCTTGCCCACATGCAACAGGTAATGGATGGCAATATAAAACCCCGGACTGATCACATTGCCCGAGAGATTAGTGGTGTAATGCGTATAGCCCGTACCCGGTTTATCTATCGTTATATTGTAGGTGTTATTGCCGGTGAGCAACAGGATGTACTGGAAGTTGAGGCCAAGAGTAAGGTACAGGTCTTTCCCTTTTGATTCGCCGTAATTATATTCAAACCCGATGTTCATTGCCGGGAATACTTTATTGATATTGGCGGTGGAGTCTATTAGCGCCTTCATTGTTTCTCCGCCCGTGCCCGCAATTTTGATGCCTTCATTCTTTAGATAAGAGAAGCCGATACCGCCATAAATAAATACCTCGCTGGTAGGGAAATGAACAATAAAATTTTCATTGAGCATAGTATTGAGGTAATTGAAATTGAGCGCGGCCACATTAGGTCCGAATTGCTGCAACGGCAGGCGGGTGCGGCCGTAAGAAATATTGAGGATAGGGAAGAACTGGGTCTCTGCGGGCTTGTAGGCTATCCCTGCCCGCACCCCGAAGCTGATCTGCCCGTAATTAAGTTTGCTGTTGTGGCTGTTCAGCAATACGGGGTAGCTAAGGTCTATACCGGATGACAGCTCTATCTGTGCATGGCAATACACAGCAGAAAATAAGCAACAGATGAGGATGCATAACTGCCTGTAATAACCTGCTGTGTTTTTCTTTATAAACATGCGCTCTGCTTATTCTTTATACCTGAACCATTTGACGATCTCCTTGTAGCTGGCTTTCTTGCCATACATCAGTATGCCTACCCTGTATATACGGGAGGCCACCCAGGTAGTGAATAAAAAACCAAGAATAAGGAACAAGGCCGACAATGCCAACTGCCATGCCGGTACACCAAACGGTATACGGATCATCATAGCTATAGGAGAGGTGAAAGGGATCATAGATAGCCATACAGACAACGAACTGTCGGGGTTATTGATCACGAAATTCATAGAGATCACAAAGGTGAAAATGAGCGGCAGGGTAATAGGTAGCATGAATTGCTGCGTCTCAGTTTCATTGTCTACCGCAGAGCCAACAAGTGCAAATACAGCGCTATACAGCATATACCCAAACAGGAAGTAAAAAAGAAAGCAGCAAATGGTGTAGGTCACAGGGATGCTTTCTACAGATTGCATTATTTTGGCCATAGCACCATCAGGTGTTTGGCTGGCAGCTACTGCTGCGGCATGCGGCGACGCCCCCTGTACATGCGCTACCTGCGCTGCCATAGGTGGGGTGCTGTTGTGCATCAGTGCGGTACCCGCTACTGTAGACAATATAAGGGAGAGCACGATCCATAAAATAAACTGGGTGAGCCCCACCATACCTATGCCGATGATCTTGCCCATCATCAGTTGGAAAGGCTTTACAGAGGAAATGATCACTTCCACCACACGGCTTACTTTTTCTTCGATCACACCGCGCATCACCTGTGATCCGTAGATCAGCAGCGACATATAAATGAGCATGGCCGATATAAAGCCTATAGCGTAGGCCACATAGGTTTGTGCGTCTTTTTCGCCGGCTTCAGTGATCTGCCGGGCCTCAAGGGTAATTGGCTTGCGGGCCTTGGCCAATACTGCCGTATCTATACCTGCGGTGAGCAGGCGGCTGGTCTGTGCAATATCGCTTAGTTCGGTTTCTATATTCTGTATGGTGAGTGCGCTGGCTTTTTTCTCGCTATAGAGTTGCACACCGCTAAGTGATGCAGGCACATAGAGCAGGTAGCTGTAGTTCGATTTGGCAAAAGCGGCTTTAGCGGCCGCATAGGTGTCTTTTGAATAGCTGTACTCGATATTGCTGCCGTTCCTCAGTTTGTTGGTAAACATGCCGCTCTCATCCACCACCTCAATGGTCTTTTTATCGCCCAGGTCATTCTGCTTGGCCACCAGGTAACCTATAAGGCCGAACATGCCGATGAAAAGCACCGGCGCAAGGAATGTCATGATGAGAAAAGATTTTTTCTTAACTCTCGACAGGTATTCGCGCTGGATGATGAGCCATATCTTGTGCATAGGTTAGTGGGCTTTGCTTACGGTTTGGATAAATATTTCGTTCATGGTAGGCACTATTTCTTCCAGCCCGTGGATGGTGGCAATAGGCAGCATGTAGTGCAAAACATCATTTACTTTACTGCCTGTATTGATGCGCAGCGTCAGCTCCCGCCCGCCATCCATCTCTATATCTGAGAGGATGGAGAACGGCTGAGTGGCCGAAGCGGCCATGGCATCGCCATCATACTTGAGTACGTAGGTGCCTGTGCGGTAGTTATTACGGATATTCTTCACTTTGCCGTCAAGTATCTTGTGCGACAGGTTAAGCAGGGCTATGGAATCACAAAGTTCCTCTACAGACTCCATACGATGCGTAGAGAAAATGATGGTCGCGCCCTTTTTATTCAGCTCCAGTATTTCGTTCTTAATGAGTTCGGCATTCACAGGGTCGAAACCGGAAAAAGGTTCATCCAGTATCAGCAGTTCGGGTTCATGAAGTACAGTGGATACGAATTGTACTTTCTGTTGCATGCCTTTGGAGAGGTCTTCCACTTTTTTATTCCACCAGCCACCTATTTCCATTTTCTGAAACCAGTACTTTGCGCGGGTAGTGGCATCTTTACGGCTGAGGCCTTTTAGTTGGGCAAAGTAGAGTATCTGCTCGCCGATCTCCATTTTTTTGTACAGGCCTCGCTCCTCTGGCAGGTAGCCTATGCGGCTGATGTGCTCCTCTCCCAGCTTTTCGCCATTGAACAGGATCTCGCCCGAATCCGGCGCGGTGATCTGGTTGATGATGCGTATAAGCGATGTCTTACCGGCGCCATTTGGCCCCAGCAATCCAAACACCTTCCCCAGATCTATTTCTATACTCACATTGTCCAGCGCGCGGTGGTCGGCATACTGCTTTACTATATTTCGGATGCTGATCATAAGAGTATGTGTAAAGTAAGGAAAGTTTTGTTAAGAAATGGAGAGCAAAATTATAACTGATCCAAAAAATCTTTTGCAGATGTTGTCTTGAGTTTTCCTCTTTCAAATAAACTAACTTCTCTTAGTCCCTTGGCAATATTGTTCAAGTTACATTTATTGCTTGATTCCAGATGTCCTAGTGCTGTGTACTGCTCTTTTAACTTATTCCAATTACGGTATGGAATAAATACACCGATTTTATTACCGCCACTATCGTAAATTACTTGCAATTTCATGGAGTCATTGTAAAAATTAAGAGTATCAGATCAACACATTGCCGGTCATTTCTTCAGGTATCGTAATGCCCATATAAGTAAGTATGGTCGGTGCCAGGTCGCCCAGCTTGCCGGGCTTCAATGTACCGTTAAAATCATTGGCTATCAAAAACAAAGGTACAGGGTTCAGTGTATGCTGTGTATTGGGCGTGCCATCCGCATTGATCATAAAATCAGCATTGCCATGATCCGCTGTCAGGAATACTGCATAATCATTGGCAAGTGCTGCAGGCACTATACGGCTCACACAGTTGTCAACGGTCTCCACTGCCTTGATCACGGCATCCCATACTCCTGTATGTCCCACCATATCGGCATTCGCAAAATTCAGGCAAATGAAATCGGCACTTTTTGCGTTTATTTCAGGTAGTATAGCCTCTGTCAGTGCTTCTGCGCTCATTTCAGGTTTCAGGTCGTAAGTGGCTACATCGCGTGGTGATGCGCGCATGATGCGGGTCTCACCTTTGAATGGTTCTTCCCTGCCCCCCGAGAAGAAGAAAGTAACGTGCGGGTACTTCTCGGTCTCGGCTATGCGTATCTGTGTTTTATTATTGGCTTCCAGCACCTCGCCCATGGTCTTGGTCAGGTCTTTATTAGCAAACAATACACCTACATTTTTGTAGCTCTTATCATATTCGGCCATCGTCATATAATGAAGGTGCAAAGGAGCCATATTCTGCTCATGAAATGCTTCCTGCGTCAGTGCTATAGTGATCTCGCGGCAGCGGTCGGTACGGAAGTTGAAGCAGATCACTACATCGCCATCCTTTATTGTAGCAA
Organism: uncultured Bacteroidota bacterium; assembly: GCA_903877645.1. GTDB lineage: Bacteria > Bacteroidota > Bacteroidia > Chitinophagales > Chitinophagaceae > Nemorincola. The sequence goes on from CAIRES010000017.1 coordinate 13,631, forward strand.
CAGGTTGATTATTATTGTCGCAAACTATGATCGGTTTAATGAATTCATCGGTCACGTTCTCATGATAGGAAGCCTCAATAGCAGCCGGCGCATCGGTAGTATGTACACCCGTGCCATGCACCAGTGCATCATAGGCTACCTTCACACGCTCCCAGCGTTTATCCCTGTCCATTGCATAAAAGCGGCCGGTAACGCTGGCCAACTTGCCGCCGGTATGTTGGAGCTCCTGTTGTAGGGTATTTATAAAGCCAAGCCCGCTTTTAGGGTCGCAGTCGCGGCCATCGGTAAAAGCATGTACAGCCACATTGGGCACATGGTTTTTTTGCGCCAGTGTGCACAGCTCCAGCAGGTGGTTGATGTGCGAGTGTACCCCGCCATCGCTCACAAGGCCCATGAAGTGCAGTGTCTTTCCTCCTGCTTTAGCAGCATCAAATGCCGCTTTGAGTACATGGCTACGCTCCAGTTCACCATCTTTGATGGCTACATTAATGCGCTCCAACTCCTGGTATACGATGCGGCCTGCGCCTATATTGAGGTGCCCTACCTCTGAGTTGCCCATTTGTCCGGCGGGTAGTCCTACGGCTTCGCCGCAAGCCAGCAACTCGGTATTGGGGTATTTATTATAAAGGGATTTTACAAACGGAACATTGGCATGTGCAATGGCATCGGCAGCCGGAACCTGTCCGTGCCCCCAACCATCCATTATAATAAGGATCGTTTTTTTTGACATGGTGCAAAATTACGAATATCAAACGATAGCGTTTGGCGGTATTCAGCCAATTAAACGCAAAAGCGTGGAATTTGTTATATTACACAATAATTTATCGGATAATGAAGAGCTTACGGGTTATTGTATTGGTGTTGTTGCTACAACCCTGTGTACAAAATAGGGTTATTGCCCAAAATAAGGGAAATAAGACAAAATCTGTAAACCCCATCCCCTGGGCGCCCATAAGGGATGCCGACATGCTCTGGAAGAAGCGGGTGTGGCGGGAGATACAGGTATACGAACGAAATAATGCCCCAATGCGCAGTGGCCGGGCCGATGCACTCGCAAGCATCCTGCTCAGCGGTATCAGGTCGGGTGCAATAAAGGCATACGCTGATGGTGATACGGCTTTCACAACACCCCTCAACCCGGCTGCGTTGGATGCTCTGACATCATGCGATGCGACAAGCTTATCCAGAAATACACGTTACTTCCTCAACTACCACTCAAAACATCCCACCGACTCGACTATCTACGATACATCTATCATATCGTCCTGCGACTACCCCCAGCAGGTAGAATTCTTCGAGATCAAAGAAGACTGGATCTTCGACCGACACAAGGGGCAGATGATAGTACGCATTGATGCCCTTGGCCCTGCCGGATATGTAAACGGCCTGAAAAAGACACTCTTCTGGCTCCACTATCCCGACATCCGCAAGTATATGGATTCGTTTGAAGTGTTCAACGACGCTCAAAAGGCGAACCTGAGCTGGGATGAATATTTCGAGTCGCGCCAGTTCAGTTCAAAGATCACTTATGTGCGGGGTGGGATGGGGCCGGCACATGAACCAAAGCACACCAAGCGCAAAAAAAGGAGAAAAGATACTGACGATGACACCAGGGGCCAAAGTATAAAAGGCGTTGACAGCACCACAGAACATGATATGTGGGTCTATTAATTTTTCCTCCCGGGCAACCTTTGCAACCGGAACCGCATATATAATCATGTAAACACAAATACTACCTGCATTGACCGAGCAAAAAGCCATAGACGGTTGCAAAAGAGAAGACCGGATATCCCAGAAATGGATATTCGATACCTACTCCGATGGGATGCTGATGGTGTGTGTACGTTACGTAAAAAGCCTGCCCGATGCCGAAGAACTGATGCTCAACGGCTTTTATAGCTTCTTCCGTAGCATAGACAAGTTCAATAGCGGACAGGGGAACATAGGCGGCTGGCTGAAGAAGATAATGGTCAATGAATGCCTCATGCACCTGCGCAAAAAAGGTGGACTGAAAATAGTTGACGAAGGCCACGCCATAGAAGTGAGTATTGAAGACGGCCTGCTGGAGCGAATGAACGCCCAAAACCTCTTTAAGCTGATCATGGATCTGCCACCGGGCTACCGTACCGTATTCAACATGTATGCAGTAGAAGGGTACAGCCATAAGGAGATAGCAGAAATACTGGGTATAGCAGAAGGTACATCAAAGTCGCAACTGAACAAAGCAAAGACAATGTTGCAAAAAGTGATCAAAGAAAATATGTTGTTATGAAAAGCACAGGTGGAGATAAGACAATAAGCGAGAAGCTGGATGGGCTGAATACCCTTTCAGGGGGCATAGTGTTTGGCAAGGAGGAGGCGTGGGACAAGCTACAAGCCCGCCTCGAAAAGAAACCTGTGCGCATCATCCCCTTGCGCATATGGTTGGCCGCCGCGGCAGTATTGCTGCTCATGATGGGTACTATAGGCTTCTATTTTTACCCCACAAAGGAAGTAGCACAAACAGAGGTAAAGAAACAACCGCAACAACCTGCACCTGTATATGCCACTGTAGCACCAACTACCGCCATCCCAACTGAGGCCACACCTCAACACATGGCTGTAATACATAAAGACAACAACTACATAGTGTCCGTACCTCAAAAGAAGAAAAAAGAAACCCCTGTCATAACCAATACACCCGAAAAGATTTTACCGCCACAGGAGCCGGTAATAGAGCGGTTTGTAGCAGAATACAACAGGGTGGAGGATATGCCCGGATATGCGCCTAAACCAATGAAAGTGGTACACATAAACGAACTGGGTAACGCAGAGCCGCAAGCAGCATCCCCGCAGGTATACAACCCCGTTGTTGTGAACACAAACGTAGTACACATCAATGACCTCACAGACGAAAATAATACTAACAACCTATGGCTGCAAAGCGTAGCCGGCCACCACGAAGCATTTGCTGTCAACTTCTCTTTCATGAGCAATATGCGGCAGCAAGGGCCCTATGAAGCAAGCGAAACCACACACAATCATCTAAAACTAAAGCTCAACTAAATGAACAAACTACTGCTATGTACAGCGCTTATCATCATAAGCCTGCAAGGGAAGATTTTTGCCCAAACTTTCCAGGAGAAACTGGATAAAATGAGCAAGACCGAAAAGACGTTCAGCGACATCACTAATGAAGTGAGGATCCGCGACTTTGTGTATCTCAAAGAAGGTAAAATGATCCTCGAGCTGGACAAAGGCTCCGACTATCAATTTCTGAATAACCTCAATTCTATACTCACCCAGCTCAGGAAAGATGTGGCTTTCTACAAAGACTCCCTCGACAACTACACCGGCAGCATCAAGATAGACTATGTGGTAGATGCCGACCACAACTACCGGCAGGTGCGCTTCACAAAACACAAGCCCATCGGTAATAACTTTGTGGTCAAAGACAATGAGGTATCAAAGCTCAAGATAGAGGATGATAGCATAAGAATATTACTGCACGTAAAAGATCCGGAGATCAATACAGCTGTGCGGATGAGCGCAGCCAAACGTAAAAAATACAAGGGGCAGATTTTAGAACCCGGAAGAACAATATCTTCTATGGGTGACAGCTCCAAAAAGATGCTGGTGAGTTATGCACCACAAAAGACCCTCATCATCACCTTCTGCCTCGACAACTATTACGACATCTCTAAGATCATTGCCGATAGTGCTGTCATCAACCACACTATCGACACCCTGGCTGCAGTAGCAAAGACTACCAAGGCTCCATTCTATACCATAGGCTATGCACCCGGCGAAGCTAAGGATACCCGCTACTCCTTCTGGAAATACAGGAAGGTGAATTTCAAATCCAACGAAAAAGACCTGGCTAAGGGCACCGATCAGCTTGTGATCAACGGCGGTGTGGGCGTTGGACTGGTAAAGAACACACTTTCCCCTATGGGAGACATCGGGATTGAGATAGATAAGCAATGGCGTGGTTTGCCCACAGCCGGCCCCTCATTTCTGCGCCTGTCCACTACCCCCTACTTCTTCTTCGATAAGGATGTTAAAAACAACACCATCGTCAATGATAACTGGTTTGCTAACCTCGAATTTGGATACTACAATAGCAAGGGCAAAAACAGGTTCTCATTGGGTGCAGGCTATCTGTATGCAGAGCGGGGCAATGTCTTTCAAAAGCAAACTTTCAAGGCATTCATCAACATGCAGTTTGGCAAGATCACTGTAGTTCCTGAATTTATCTGTAATGATAACTTCAAGCAGATATACCCCGGCATTACACTGAAGTTGATGAACCTCGGCAACTAATAGCAACCTTACTAAGATAAGAGAACCCGCACCTCATTAGTGCGGGTTCTGTATATTTAGGAGTTGCAGTATTACTTACTTGCTACTGCCTTGCTCTTTGTTTTTGTCTCTTTAACTGTTGCGCCACCTTTCTTTTCCAGCAGCAGGGTTACTTTGTTGAAGTCGGCTGCGGTGTTCACTACTTTGCGGTAGCGCTCATAATCAACAGCCGGGAAGTGTATCTGCGAGTAAGACTCGTTGACGGTCACTATCAGTTTGTCGCCGGTCACCTTGTCGGCCTTGAAGGCATAATCAGAGTTGAAGCTGATGGTAGTGGCCATGTTGTTGTCCACATAGTCTGCATGCATTTTCACTGCCTCAGGGTTCAGCACTTTGTACCCCTTGGGTATGTTGATGGTGATGGTGCGGTTTTGGGTATGCGGGTAATCGAGGTCCACAGGCAGCTTGCGGTCTTTGTCGGCATAGAGCTGTGTTTGTGTGCCTATCAGCTCACCCACTTTCAGCAGGTACTTAGGGCCTGCCTTTTCCACCAGGTTGCTGGTGTTTACAGTGGCGGTTATTTCTATGGGTTTGTTATCATAGAAGTTATCCATTGTTGCATTGCTGATGGTATAGCTCACTATGTTGTCCTTGGTATCTGCTATGCTCACTACATCCTTTACAATGTCTTTCTCTTTGCTCTTCACGTTGGTCAGCAGCTCTTTGCGCAGGCCTGTGGCCATGTAGCCGGAATAGGCATAAGAAATATCCACCTTGGCAGCCATGTCGGCATCCAGCGTCACGGCCGCAGCTATGTTGCCCTGTGTTTGCTGCGCAGTGAGCGGTGTGATCGTTCTTACTTCATACAGCGGGCCGGTAACGGTACCCTTTGCCGGTATGGCCGAGAACACACCCTTATTGGTGAGGTACACATCAGGCACTACCGGGTAGCGGTAGTACACTGCCGTAGGCGCCATGAATTTGTGCGTATTGGGGAAATAGAACAGGTTGTGCGACAGGTCGCTCCAGTTCTGGAAGCTGTTGTCGAAGCGGCTTTCATGGCGGTTGCCCGTCAGGCCCAACTCATGAGCCACACCCGCCTGTGTGAAGCAGGCCGCAAAGAGCTTGATGTACCCCGATGATGTAGCTGCTTTGTTGGCAATGATGCTGTCTATATTATCTTCATTGTCTTCGTCCATATCGCCATACAGCACTATGTTGTTCTTGATGCCGCTTTCTATCTTCTGTATGTTCTCTGTTTCGCTGCCGTTGGCATGCACGCCCAGGTCGGTGAGGTACTTGTTCACCGCTGCTCTTTCTTTGTCGGTGATCATGTAGTACTCATCATGCAGCCTGCGGGCAAGGTCGTTCCAGGTATACACGCTCTTTTTATCGAAGTCGTTCTTGTCAATGAAGTGGTCTATGCGGTATGCTGCACGCATGCAGTGTACATCATAGAAGCTGCTCGGTTCGCTGTGCAGCGCCGGTATATCGGTAGTGGCTACAGATATATGCCTGCGGTTGTTGATCAGCGTATCGCGGCCGTCAGGGAAGCCATTGTAGCCCTTCTCGGCAAACACCAGCTCATTAGGGTAAGACATATCGAAAGAAGCTTCAGCCACCGGCACCGGGAACTGGAAATCGACACTGCCGAAGAACGACAGCGGGCGTATTTCCTTCACCAGCAGTTCTATTTCGGCGTTCTTCTCCACGGCTTCCATCGCAAAGACGATCTCGTTTCCGCCATATTCATTGCGCGTCACCTTTATCATTTCCTTGGGTATATCGCGCACCTTGCCATTGGGCAGTATGGTACGCGCTTTGATCAGCGGCACACGGGTACCATGATCTACCGGTATCGATATCTTATTGAACCACTCAATGCCTTTTTCGTCCAGCACCTTTACGGTACGGTGCAGTGTATAGTATACATTGATGCCCTTACCCTCAAACTGGTAGTTCAGGTCCACATCCTGGTTCAGGATGATGGCCGGCTCATTGGCGTACTGCGGCGGCACAGGATGCACCACCGGGAAATCGGCCCATTCTTCTTTTATCTTTTTGGCGTGCGACAGCTTCGTTTGTGCAAAGGCACTGCCTGCAACGGCACAAAGGCATAATAATGCGGAAATTCTTTTCATATTCTTAGTTGGTTGCGGTGAGCAGTACGGATTCTTTGTATTGAGTTTTGAGGTCGGCGACCATTTTATTGTTGCCGGCAAATTGCTGTGGCGATACCGCAAGTGTGTCCACATGGTATTCTTTCACCAGGGTGATCTTATGGTTCTTGTTGTCCACCTTGTAGGCTATGCTGTAGCCCCACAGGCCATCTACTTTGCCGGTTGCGGCTGCCGGCACATGGCTTACTTTGTAGCCCTTAGGGATGTCCATTACCACTACTTCCTTTATGTTCTGTTTGTAGTCGTTGAAGGAGGCCACCTTGCGGTCTTCGGTATTGATGTGCTTATCTTCAAAAGTGTGTTTCAGGTTCATGTTCACAAAGCACTGTTTGCCCACCTGCTGCACATAATCCTCCAGCGTAAAGTCTGATGATATGGCTGCGTCCTTATTGCCTGTTTCATTGGCAGTTACGTCATACTTCGTTTGTATATACTTGTTAGAGCCCCTTGATGTCAGCGCCTTTATGGCTTTCTCGCGCTCTTCTTCTTTGCGGTACATCATCATCATGCCCACATTCCAGGCTTCGTAGCCTTTGTAGTTTTGCTTCACGGTGCCGGTTATCTTCCTGTCGGCAAAGGTGAGCGCTGTGCTGTCGTAAGTTATATTCTCTGTAGCAGGCGCTTCCGGTACAGTAATGATCTTGTAGTTCTTTTCATCAATGGCTATCATAGCTTCCTTGCCCTGTATGCCTTCCGGGTTGTGCGCAAACGGAATGAGCGGGTGTGTGCCGTCCATAAATATCCATTTGTCATTCACCTTCAGCGCGCAGATCATGTGATTGGCTACCAGCGGCAGGGGCGTTTCTTCGTAGGTATATGGTTTTTCGCGGGTGCCTATCCAGGTGTGGTAGGCATCCAGGCCGGCTATATGGCACATCGCCACCAGTATGTTGGCCATGTCTTTACAGTCGCCGTATTTGCGGCTCAGCACCAGCGATGCCTCGCGGGGCACAAAGCCCTCCATGCCTTTCTCAAAAGCTATGTACTGCATATTGTGCTGCACCCACTGGTATATGTGCGCTGCCTTCTGCTCAGGGGTCACATCGCCCTTGGTGATGGTGGCTACTATCTTATCCAGTGTGGTATCATCCTTCATGTTCAGGTTGCGCACATGCTTGTACATGTATTTGTACAGGTCATCGGTATTAGCGATCATATCTACCTGCTTTTTGGCATTGGGCAGCTTGTAGGAAGTGATGTAAGTGATCACCTGCGGAAAGTAGTACCATACCGATGGCACATTTCCGAACTCTTTGTAGGCAGGTACATTGGACGCGGTAAAGCGGTACGTAATGGTATTGCCCTTTTCTTCAACCGTGCGCTTAAAGATACCGGTATCAATGCCCTTCAGCACAAACGACAGGTTCACATACTTTGGCGCTTCCACCTCGAAGCAGGCTTTATCCAACGGCACATTTTGCTCCAGGCTGAAGGAAGGCAGCAGGTTAAGGTCGGTGTGCTCCAGGGTGTATTTTGTTTCGGTCACGGCATTTTTCACCAGGCCGGTATAAGACACTACTGCAAAGCGGCTGTCGTCATAAAACACATAATCGCTTGGCGCCACATCCGAGAAGTTGTAGCAGGGCACCTTGCGGTAGCCACCCTTGGTTGTGGGCAGCGATGCCGTAGCCTGCAGGTCGGTGAGCTCATTAAAATCGCTGTGGTACAGATAGTCTACATTATAGATGCCGGGGGCCACATCGCTGATGAGCAGCTTTTTTTTATCTACATAGCTGGTAGCCACCAGTTTATCATGCTCCATTTTGATCACGATCTTGTGGGTATAGTTGGCCACCACCGCATTCTCGTTCTTATATTTTACGGCAAGGCTGTCATATTGCTGGGCGTTGGCCTGTTTGGTAATGGCTAATAACCCCAAAGCTGCCGCTGTATATAACCGTGTTATATAGTTTTTTGAACTACTCATTTCGTATATATTAATTCTTTGTATAATGATATTGAGGTAAAGGTATAAAAATAACATAAAATAATAGATGGGCGGCATAATTCAAATAAGTGGGCGTTTTACGCATTACACGCTAAAAATGCCGAATTATACATAGTGCATAGACAAAATAGGAAATTGAAAGAACCAGCAGAAATTGCCATGGTTCTTTAATTCAGTTCCAACATTAGAAAAGCATCCACTTTCAAATTGACTAGATATCCTGCTATTTAAAATGTTCGTCCCCTTTGTTCCGCGATGTTCCACAAGGCATCCGGTACTAAATATACCTGCCGATTTGCAATCGGCAGGTCGCGTAGATTTACATCTCCTCTCCTTCGGAGAGGCCGGGGAGAGGTATTCTCGCCGTAGGGGCTTGGCTTGCCCATGCCCTTCTCGCGCCGTTCACACAACACAGCCTTACAATCATAGTCCATCATTCCAATCATTATAAATCATAGTTCACACACCAGCACAACACAGCGCGCAACCGCCCATTAGATCGTCCCCTTCTCAGAGTTACCCACAAATTTGTGGATAACACTAAAACGGTTATATATTTACCAGGCCTGCATTCCAACTCTGAAAAAAACGAAATATCCACAAAATTTGTTTCGGGTTATTACCTGCTCTAACTTTGACGCCCCAAAATCGATTTTCTATGAATGATCTGCAACAGGTCCAGGCCAAAAGACTGTACTTTCAGTCCGATCTCTCCAAGACCGAGATCGCTGAAATGCTCGGCATTCCACGCCGCACCCTCCATTATTGGATACGCGAAAAGAACTGGGATCGCATCAAACGCAGTGCTGCTCACATGCCCTTCCTGCTTGCTGAGAACGTATATCACATCATTAGTCGCTTCACGCAGCAACTGCTGGGCGAAGACTGTGTTGCCCGCCCCATCACACACAAGAGGCCGATACACTACATAAGCTTGTCCTCACGGTCAACAAATTGAAAGCCCGCAATACCCTCAACGAAAGCATGGAAATGTTTGGCCTGTTCATGGAAACAGTGAATCAGAAATCCCCGCAGATGGCACAAGACATCACACCATTCGTCGATGATTATATCTCAGGCCGCGCAGCTACAAACATCCATCAGTTCCGTCCCGACAATATGAACAGCATAGGTCTCATACCCAAAGACGAACCCGATGTAACCGAAGAACAGCTCGACATGCAGGACATCATGGAATGGACAGAAGCAGATAATCCACCCTTTGACCTCGAAAACCTCTAAGACACCGAAGAACAACAAACGGCAGCAACAGAAAACAACAACAACGCAACCACAGAAAACTCTTCATCCCATGAAACTGCTGAAAACGAGCGTCCCAATACCACCCGCATCCGCGAATCTATTCTCGAAGAGCTGCGCCAACTCCAACAAACCCTTAAACGAAGCACCCCTCATAGTCCACAGACAGATGAAGGAATAGATTCTACAACCAAGCTCGCCGCATAAAGACCCTCTCGCGAGGGTTACGCAACATCTCCTCTCCTTCGGAGAGGCCGGGGAGAGGCCATCTCGCGCCGGAACACAACGCGAATAGTCATGTACCTACTGCACATAGCACAGAGAGAATGGGTATACTACAAAGCTATAACCCCTAACGGTGTAAATAAAAGCCTTGACGCGGAGTTTGGAATTTGGTATTTGTTTCTTCGAATTTCAAACACAAAAAGTGAGCAACAATTATCCACAAAAACGCCTCAACCAATTGACTATCAATGAAACTGTGAGCAATAAAGGAGAGCAAAAAAAAACGCCACCCTTTCGGATGGCGTTGTATGAAATTTCAAAGTGAAGAAATTATTCAGTGAGCACTATCTTCCTCCTCGTGATCATTCCCTTATCCGAATAAACGGATATGGTATAGATGCCGCTGCTGAGGTGGTACTGGCGAAGGGAGATATCGTAGCGGGTATCGCGTACTGTGGTCTCATATACCTGCTGGCCCAGCATGTTCACAATAGTGATCCTGTTCACCGGCAATGATGCGGTGATGTACACATCATTATCAGTTGGGTTGGGATATATAGTGATCTTGTTCTCCGGGTTGGTGCCGACAACACCTAACGATGGCGGTGTGGTTGCGGTATCTATGCAGGACGGATTGAAGAGCACACTGTCCATAAAATGTATGCGGTGGCGTATCCATGTCTTCATAAAGGTAACATCATCATTATAGGTGCTGCCATAGTAATACTCCGGCCATAGATACACACCCAGCACAGGCCAGCGTTTGTAATGCTGCACCGCGGGTATAGTGAATACACCTGCAAGTGAATCTATGAGGCCCATTATATGCGAGGTGTCGAAGGTGGTGAGGCGCAGGTTGGAGTAGCGGCAACGCATATCGTTGAAGTAAGTGGTATCAGTAGTGAGCTTCTTCCACCAGAAGGGGTTGTAGCCGGGATAAGGGCAGGGTTCGTTCCACTGCCATTCGTTATAGTCCCATGCGGTGTCGTAGTTCACGTTGCCATAAGCTTCATTGAAGTCCCATATCGGGCCACCCTTCAGCTTGCCGCCACGGTCTTTGTGAAAGTAAGTGCTGGCACGGTAGGCATCCACATTACGGCCCAGCTCCTGCAGCAGTTGCTGGTCTATGAAGCTTGGGATGTCTATGTATTGCCTGTAGCCGTTTACGGTGTCGTACAGGTTGTGGTACTTCATCTTGCTCTCAAAGGAGTCTACATAGTTGACGATGTAATGATCCTGTGGTGGCTCTATGTCGGTTGATTTGGGATAGACGTAGAGGTACTCGGGATTGTCGCCGCCGCTGTCGCAGGTGGAGAAGCTGGAGGCCCAGCCACCGGGGCCCGGGGTTCCGCGGTCAGTCTCTATGATGTAGCCGCCGGTGAGCGCTGTGCCGGTAGTATCGGCAGTGGTCATTTTATGTACGTTCACGCGGTTGCTGCCATGGCTTATCTTTTCGATCATCACGTACACGCCGCGGTAGTCGCCATTGAGTATGAGCTGGCAGGGACGTGTGCGGGGCGCATATTCGCCCATGTCATTAGAGAGGCGGTAAGTGATGATGTTGCGCATGAAGGTCTTATCATCCCAGGGCGCATAAAGCACCCAGCTATGATCAGCAGGCATGCCTATCAGGGCTGCATCGGTATCAGCCCCGGACACAGCCTCGGTCGTGAGCGAGAAAGACAGCGTAGGGAATGACAATGTGGAGCTGCCATGAGAATGCAGCGATACGTGGCCGTTGTAGTTATTGAACGGATCGGTAGTGTGGTTCATATGTGTGCCATTATCTATGATGCCCATCTTGCCCTGTACAGGAGTGGCTATGATGTCGATAATGGTATCGTTGGTATTAATGACCACGATAGGCAGCGTGGAAGAATCGAAGAACTTAGGCGGGGCCGGAGTATGTGAGAAATGCACACCCCAGTTGATGAGGATGCCGGAATCGAGGCCGCCACCTGGCTGGTTGAGGATGCGCAGCACCCAATGGCCATTGCCGCTGCTGCCATTGTTCACCATACCCAGCCAGCCTTCGGGCTGCTGGTTGCCGGTGAAGGGCGAATGGGAGTCTTTTACGAAGTTGGTGACATCCATGCTGAAGGTGGCATTGGTAAAATCAGCACTATAACCATCCTTATCTGCGAGGTGCACAACGGTACCATCGGGAGAGATGAGGCTGATGACCAGGTTGGCATCGTAATCGTAAGAGATGTTGAGGGTAACACTGTCCAACCCCCATGTGCCATCGATGGTAGACGGGCTGAGCCCGGAAACATTGATGGTATCATAGATCACCGAGCCGTCAACGCCGGGAATGGTCTTGCCGGGAGTGCTGTAATACTGAGCGAAGCTGCGACTTACGAGCATTGATAATAAGACAGCTATAAATATCACTTTTTCATTTTCGTCAATTTTGTCTGATGCAAAAGTACGGAAAAATGTAATCTGACGAGTTTTGAGGCGGGTAAATGAGGAGTGCCGTGTATTTTTCCACAAATGGTAATTGTGTTTCGCAGAAGTAAGAGGGAGAAGCGATAAATTTGCTGCATGCAGAATTATTTAGTGGGATTGAATGAAGAGCAACGGGAAGCCGTGGAACATATTGATGGGCCATTGATGATCGTAGCGGGTGCGGGCAGCGGCAAAACCAAGGTACTGACCACGCGTATAGCGCACCTCATGTATAATGGTGTGGATGCATTCAATATACTGGCGCTCACCTTTACTAATAAGGCAGCCGCAGAGATGAAGGAAAGGGTGGAGAAAGCGCTGGGCAATACAGAAGCAAGGAATTTATACATAGGTACTTTTCACTCGGTATTCGCAAGGATACTGAGGGGCGAGGCCAACAGGCTGGGATACCCTAACAACTTCACGATATATGATACTGATGATGCCAAGGGGGTGATCAAGGATATAGTGAAAGAGATGAACCTGGACGATAAGCACTACAAGGCCGCTTATGTCTACAACAGGATCAGCGCGGCAAAGAACAGCCTCATAGACCCGGCTTCCTATAAAATGGACTCTACTATACAACAGGAGGATGCCCGCAGCAACCGCCCGCTGATGGGCGATATCTATGAGTCGTACGCCAAGCGTTGCTTCAGGAACGGCGCTATGGACTTTGACGACCTGCTGTTTAAAATGTATGTGCTGCTGACGCTGCATCCTGAGGCACTGGCGAAATTCCAGAACCGCTTTCAGTACATACTGATCGATGAGTACCAGGATACCAACCTGGCGCAGTATGCCATTATCAAAATGCTGGGCGCGCGGCATGAGAATATATGTGTGGTGGGCGATGACGCGCAGAGTATCTACTCCTTCCGTGGGGCTACGGTGCAGAACATCCTGCAGTTCCAGGATGACTATGAGGACGTGAAGATCGTGAAGCTGGAACAAAACTACCGCAGTACACAAACCATACTTAATGTAGCCAACAACGTAATAGGCAACAATAAGAACCAGATACCCAAGTCGCTGTGGACGAGTAATGACGAAGGCGAGAAGATCATGCTGGTGCGCACCATGACGGATAATGATGAGGGGCGCTTTGTGGCAGATGCCATCAAGGAGCAGCAAATGCGCAACCACTATGCCAACCGCGACTTTGCGATACTGTACCGTACTAACGCACAGAGCCGATCCTTCGAGGAAAGCCTGCGCAGGATGAACATACCGTACAAACTGGTGGGGGGTACTTCCTTCTACCAGCGCAAGGAGGTGAAGGACTACCTGGCCTATATGCGTGTAGTGGTGAACCCAAGGGATGAAGAGAACATCAAGCGCATCATTAACTACCCGACGAGGGGTATAGGCAAGACTACTATAGAACGCATCATAGTAAGGGCGAATGAGCTGAATACTACCTTCTGGGAGGTAATAGCCAACCCCGAAATAGATGGCATACGGTCTTCGCAGCTGGATAACTTTGTGATGATGATCCGCAGCTTCCAGGCGATGCTGGAGAAGAATACGGCTTATGATGTGGCTTACGCAGTAGGCAAGCATACAGGGCTGGTGCAGGAACTATATAATGACAAAACTGTAGAGGGCCTCGCCCGCTATGAGAACGTGCAGGAGTTGCTGAACTCCATAAAGGAATTCACGGAGACACCTGATGAAGAGGGTGAACTGCGCGACAAGAACCTGGGCAGCTACCTGCAGCAGATAACCCTGCTCACAGATGCTGATCAGAACAATGACGAGAATGCCGATGTGGTGAAACTGATGACCATACATGCGGCAAAGGGCCTGGAGTTTACCTGTGTATTCGCGGTGGGGCTGGAGGAGAATCTATTCCCAAGTTCCATGAGCTTGTTTGACCGGGCCGACCTGGAGGAAGAACGCCGCCTGTTTTATGTAGTGATCACCCGGGCGAAGACAAGGCTGTGGGTGACCTATGCCAACAGCCGCTACCGCTTTGGTACGCTGGTACAGAACGAACCGAGCCGCTTTATAGAGGAGATACCCGCAGCCCACCTGGATAAGACATTTACAGGGACGAGCAATAAAGCGCCAACCACTTCGGGCGGCTTCGGAAGTATGATGAACCAGACTTTCGACAAGATGCCGTCGCTGAAGAAGCTGGCAGATAAGCTGGCCAAACCTGCACCGCCGGTGCATACACCTTCTGCCGATTTTGCACCCGATGATGCCATGTCCATGGAACCGGGCATGCAGGTGGAGCACCAGAAATTCGGATTAGGCAAAATACTGACCGTAGAGGGTGGCGCGCAGAACCGCATAGCCGGCATAGACTTTGGCACAGGGCACGGTGTAAAAAAGATCATGCTGAACTTTGCGAAGCTGCGGATAGTGAGATAAGAGGGTATTTTGAATATCAACTCTGTTTATATAATTTTACAAAAAGGAGTTTATTATGACGGATGAACAAATAGCAAGGCAAATTGAAGTGCTTAAAAGTGTAGGTAAAGAGGCTTCAAGAAATAAGGAAACTGCCATCAAATTTCTTAGAGATGCAGGTATCCTGAAAGACGAAGAGGCCAAACGATCTAAAAAGAAAAGATAATATATGCACGATTATCAGCCTTTTAGTGTCATTGGCTTTCATAGTTGTGATAGGGAAGTAGCGTTGAAAGTTTTGAACGGGCATGATGAGTTATTACCCAGCCAGAATTTGTGGGACTGGCTCGGAGAGGGAGTTTATTTTTGGGAACAAAATCCATTACGCGCGTTAGAGTACGCAACCGAAAGTGCTGAAAGAAAGCAGTTCAATAAGAAACCGATCAATACGCCTTTTGTTCTTGGTGCTATTATCGATCTTGGGAATTGTCTGAATCTTGTAGAGTCGGGTTCATTAAATATTTTGAGTTCATCATTCCGGGAGTTGCATAATATATACGATGTTGCAGGAAAGGAGATGCCGGTAAACAAAGGCAACAATCGTGCATTAGACTGTGCAGTGATCGAATATTTGCACCAATCGAATGAAAGAAAGAATGAGCCTGCCTATGATACTGTAAGATGCGCATTCCCGGAGGGACGACAGGCGTATCCTGACTCTTACATTACCTCGCGCCTGCATATACAGGTTTGTGTGCGCAATGCAGACTGCATTAAGGGCTTCTTTTTGCCAAGGCCTTTGGGGAAATTCAATCCGTCAATGAAGTAGTTACTTTTTCCTTTCGGCAAAGGCAGCCAGCAGGCAAAACAAACCGATACCCAACAATCCGCCGATGGCATCTGCAACGGCATCCATGAGCTCCATGCTGCGGCCGAGGGATGGGAGGAGGCCTTGCATGATCTCAATGAAGCAGCCAAGGGCTACGGCGATGAGGAACATGATGAGCAGGCGTGGGATGGTGCAAAAGGGATAGGCGCAAAGCCAGAACAGTGTGAAGCCACCGAAAAGGACTAGGTGTACCCACTTATCTATGAGCGGCACATCTACTTTAGGGAGGTCCTGGCCGGGCGTGAAGCAACTAATAAAAATAAGCAAGGTCCACAGGATAGCTATGAACCTTGCTTGCTTTGTATAAGGAGAGCCGGGCGTGAATATCCGCAGCATCTGTATTAGTGTACTAATTTCTGGTAAGCAGCTGCATCAAGCAGGCCATCAGCCTGTGAAGGGTCAGTGAGGGTCATTTTTACGATCCAGCCATTGCCATAAGGGTCTGTATTCACGTTCTGCGGATTATCATTGAGGCCGCTGTTTACTTCTGTGATGGTGCCACCTACAGGCAGGTACAGGTCAGATACAGTTTTTACCGCTTCCACACTACCGAAGATCGTGTTAGCTTCCAACGTTTTGCCCACGGAAGGAATATCAACGTACACAATATCGCCCAGCTCGTGCTGTGCGAAATCAGTGATACCTACAGTGGCTGTATTGCCTTCTACCAGGACCCATTCGTGGTCATTTGTGTAACGTAAATTCTCGGGGAAATTCATTGTTTCAGATTTTGAGGTAAAAATAGCGTAAAAAGTTAGAAAAGTTAACTCGTTAAATAGGCAATTGAAAAAATCATAATGTGACGATCAGTTTTTTATTGCCCCGACATAAAAGTCAAGGGCTTTTTTCTGGAGCATCATATTTACCGAGGCTTGTATCTTGTTCTGAGCGGCCGTCAGCAGCACCAACTGGGCATTTGATTCGGTGATGAAATCGGTTGCGCCCTCTTTATAGAGGCCACTCACGGCTTCAAAAGCTTTTTGCGCAGCATTTAGGCCCACACCTACGGTTTCCATCTGCTGCACGGCGTTGATGTAATCGTTGTGTGCCTGGCGCACATTTGCAGATATGGTGGTACGTGTATCCTGGAGGTCTATGCGCGCATTGTCGGCGGTGATCTTTGCAGATGCTACATTTGTTTTGGTGTAGTATTTATCAAAGATGTTCCAAACCGCATTGATGCCTACGAGGCCATAAGTGTACTTATAGAGCTGCGTGGGGATGTTCTGCTGCGTGCCGGGTTCCATGTTTTCGCCGTTCACATTCAGCGTATTGAAGTATGCGCCGTTGTTGTAAAGGCCGGCCGACAGGCTGACCTGTGGCAGGTAGCCGCTGCGGTATTTTTTGATGTTCCAATCGGCGAGCTGGGTATTCAACGTTGCGGAGCGGAGATCAGGACGGTTTTGTATGGCTTCCTGCACCAGTACCTCCCTGTTGCCATAGCGGCCTGCATCGGGATTGTCGTCAATAGGCATATCGGCTATGTCATAATTGTCGGTGGAGTCAATACGAAGCTTCTGGAACAGTATGATCTTGTCGTTCTGCATTTTGCTGATAGCATTGATCAGCAGCAGTTTGTTGCTGCTGGTTTGGGCCTGCTGCTGGTAGAGATCGGTCTTTGCTTTGCGGCCTACCTCAGTGAGCATAGTGAGCTGATCTTCACGTTTCTGTGATGTGGTCAGGTTATTACTGTCGAGTGCAATGATCTTTTTGTCGAGGATCACCTGCAGGTATGATTGCGTGATGTCCAGTTCTATCTGCTGTTTGGCATATTCGAGTGTAAGAGACGATATATCCTGGTTCAGCTTAGCGGCTTTCCATGCGGAGTAATTGTAGTACCCCGTGAAGATATTGATACTGCTGGTGACCTGGTAGTTGAACTGGCTTCTGTTCTCATTCACAATAGTAGGCCCTGAGGAGGAATAGAAGTTATTGCCACGGTCGTAGTTATAGCCTCCGGCAGCTACGAGGTTGGGCAGGTATTGACCGAAAGCGGCAAGTACCTGGACTCCTGCATTGGCGACATTGTTGTTGCCTTTGAGGACGGCTGTTGACCGCTGAACAGCTATATTGACACAATCGGGTAATGTGAGTAAGTGCGTGGCATTTTGAGCACGCACTGCGCCGGCACCCAATACAAGGGCTATGACGGCAGGCGCTATGAATTTCTTATTACGGATCATAATTGTACGTTTACTTTTTGTCCTTCCGGAAGTTCAGGGCTGACACTCATGCCTATCAGATCACCCTGGTTAATGCCGCTGATAATAGATACATGCACGCCATCGTTATTGTTCACAACTACGGGCTGGTAATGGATCTCGTTATTGCTGTTGATCATAGGGACGAAAAATTTGCCACCCCTGATCACCAAAGCTTCAGATGGGATGGTAAGGAATTTTTTCGGGGCAGCCTGGAAATTGACCTGTAGGTAGCTGCCTGGTATGATGGCGTTGTCCTTATTAGGCAGGTCTACTTCTGCGAGCATCATACGGGTTCTTGGATCCAGTTCGCCGGCCACACGGGTGAGGCTGGCTTTTATCTTCATAGCCGGGTTTTCTGTCATGGTGATGGTCACGGGATACCCTTCGTGCAGAAAAGCAGCGTCGGCCTGTGATACATAGACGTATACACGGATCTTGTCGAGCTGTGAGAGGACGACGATAGGCAGGGCGCTGGTTTGAGAACTGGTAGCATTTTGAACCAATGCCCCGGGATCAGCGAAGCGGGCAGTGATGGTGCCCGGGAATGGAGCTGTGATGTTCTTGTACTGCATCTGCTCTTTCAACGATTGCACCTGTGCTTCCGATACTTTTACGGCTGTTTCAGAAGCCTCGGCATCTTCTTTGGAGATGTATTCTTTTTGCACAAGTGCCTCGTCGCGTTTAGCGATCTTCTTTTTATTCTCGAGATCGGCGACCGCTGCTTTATAAGACTGGTCTATTTCGGGGGAGATAATAGTTGCCAATAGCTGGCCCTCTTTTACTACATCGCCTTTGTCTACGAGTATCTTGTTCATATAGCCACTGGTTTTGGCATAAAGTGTCACACTCTGGAACGGACGGGCTTCGCCTATGAGTGTGAGGCCTTTATCGGCCGCAGACATGCCTGCTTTGATGACTTTGACCACAGGGCCTGCTTTTATGTCATTTATTCTTTTCTCTGTTTCTTTGGAGAGGGCTGCTTTTTGCTTAGTGTACATATATATCAGCCCGGATGCTGCCACCAGGATGACAATGATCCCCCCGATCCAAAGGCGCATTTTACGGTTATCGCTATTACTATTCATATCTGTATGTTTTTTTGATCTTGTTATTTTAGAGTTCGTTAGTATCTACTGATTCACCGGGTTCGAGCAGTGTATGTGCGCCTGAAACTTCGTCGTAACGCATCGTTTCCAATGCAAATTGTTTATCGAGTTTATCGCGTTCAGGCGGGCTTTTACGGAGTAAGGAATAGATCACCGGAACGATGAACAATGTAACTACAGTGGCCACTATAAGCCCGCCCATTACGGCACGGCCAAGTGGTGCATTCTGCTCGCCGCCGGCACCTGTGCCCAGCGACATGGGTATCATGCCAAGTACCATAGCCAATGCTGTCATGAGCACCGGTCGGAGCCTTGTTTTGCCTGCTTCGAGTGCTGCCTCAGTTGCATTGAGCCCCTTTTCTACACGGACCTCATTGGCGAAACTGACCAACAGAATGGAGTTGGATACAGCAATGCCCACAGCCACAATGGAACCCATGAGTGATACCGTATTGATGGTAGTACCAGTAAGCGCGAGCATCCAGAGGATGCCGACGAACGCGCCGGGAACTGCGAAGAGGATGATGAACGGATCGAGCCATGTCTGGAACAATACCACCATCAACAAGTAAACAAGTATGATAGAGATAATAAGCCCCAGGCCCAATGTTTTGAATGTGCTGTCCATTACCTCAGGCTGGCCGTGAATAAATATATGCATGCCTTTAGGAAGAGATGGTTTCATCTTTTCTGTTATCATTTCTATCTGATCGGCAACAGAACCCATATCCCGGCCTTCTACATTGGCGGTAATATCCATCGCACGCTGTACAGTGTAGTGATTGATGATGTCGTACTGGTTCTCGTACTTTACTGTAGCTATATTGCCCAGGGTTTGCGTTTGTGCGTCAGGCTGATCAGTAAGCTTTGCGCTGGCAGGAGCACCATTGCCGGAAGTGACGGGCACATTCATTATGTTGCTGATGGTATTCAACTGGCGGTAAGGGATTTTTACAGCCACCTGGTAGTTGACGTTATTGGTAGGATTGATGTAGAAAGATGGCGAAACAGTAGAGTTGGAGGACAAAGCGACAAGCAGTGAGTTGGCCACATCCTTCTGGCTGAGGCCGAGTTCCTGGGCACGCTCCCTGTCTACATTGAACATCATGGTAGGGTAATCCAATATCTGCTTAATATTTGCATCCACAACACCGGGTATAGTGCGGATCTGATTCTTGATCATGATGGCATACTTGTAGGAGCTATCGTAGTCGTTGTTCTGTATCTGTATGTCAATAGGTGCAGATACCCCGAAATTGAGTACCTGGCTTACAATATCTGCCGATTGAAAATATACGGTACAGCCGGGGAAATGCTCATTGAGGTCTTTGCGTATCTGCTTTATATATTCGCCGGTTGGCTTGTGCCCTTTATTGAGCGATATGAGTATATCGGCATCCATACTGCTGGTATTGTCGGTAGGTACAAATGCCAGGTTGTAGAACAATGGTACACCGATCATATCGTTGACTGTGGTGAGGTCCTTTTTACCGATGATATCCTGGATGCGATGCTCGGCAGAGTCGACAAGTCGTTCTGTTTCCTCAATGCGGGTACCTATGGGCGCCCTGAAGTGGATCTTCATCATGCCTGTATCTGTGGTAGGGAAGAAGTCGGTGCCGATGACCTTTACCAGAAAAACAGAGACAATCATTACGCATAGTGTAATAAGCAGCAAAGCCCGCCTGTTCTTTAAAAAAGTATGCAGTATGCGGCCGTATCTTTCTTTGAATTTATCGAAGCGCCTATCGCGCTCCATGTTGAATTTGAAAGAAAGCATTTTGAATTTATTGCCGTTAACCGGAGGCTCGGTGCCATGATGCTCGCTGGCCATGAGCATGCGCGCAAGCACAGGTACGAGTGTACGGGACAAGACATACGAGGCCATCATGGAAACGACCACAGACAAAGCCATGGCCTGGAACAGGAACTTAGATGGCCCGGTAAGTAAGACGACCGGAAAGAACACGATGCATATAGCAAGCGTAGCCATCAATGCCGGCACGGCGATCTGCTGCGCCCCATCGAGGATGGCAATGGTAAGTGGCTTGCCGAGCGCCCGGTTTCGATGTATGTTCTCCACCTCCACTGTGGCATCATCAACGAGCATGCCGATGGCGAGCGAAAGGCCACCGAGTGTCATGATATTGATGGTGTTGCCGGTGAGCTTCAGTACGATGATGGCCACTAATATAGACAGCGGGATGGAAGTGCAAACAATAACCATGCTGCGCCAACTGCCGAGGAAGAACATGATCATGAGCGATACGAGTATGGCCGCGATAATGGCCTCGTGCAATACGCTTTCTATTGAATTCTCGACGAATACGGACTGGTCGAAGTCTATCCTCAGGTCAAGGTCTTTAGGCGCTGTTTCTTTGATCACCGGTATCATGTTCCGGGCAGCTTCTACGACCATTAATGTAGAGGCATTCGATTTTTTAAGTATAGACAGGTAGGCAGCTCTCTTACGGTCTACACGCACCACATTAACCTGGTCGGCAAAGCCATCGGAAATGTGGGCCACCTGGCCGAGCGTGACTATCTGGCCACCTATTGATCGGATCGGTATGCTGTTGAAATCGGATATTTGCTCGGGGCTGGAGTTGAGCTGCACATTGTACTCTCGAGAACCGATCCTGGCCGTACCTGCCGGGATGATTAGGTTGGAGTTTTGTAATGCATTCAGCAGGTCCACCGGTGAAAGACCTTTTGCCTGCATGGCCTTGGGGTCGGCATCTACCACTATCTCTCTTGTTTTGCCGCCAAACGGTGCCGGCGTAGACAGGCCGGGAATTGTGAAGAGTTTAATGCGGATGAAGTAAAGGGCGTAGTCAAATATTCTGTCTTCACTCATGGTCTTGCTGCTCATGGTGATCTGTGCTACCGGCACATTGGTGGCATTGAACTGCAGGATAACGGGCAACTGAATGCCCGGTGGCATACCGTGGATGGAGGTACCCGATACGGCCGACATCTGCGCGATGGCCGCTCCAATATCAGTGCCTTTCTCGAAATAGATGCGGAGGATACCTATACCCGGCTGCGACTGTGACTCGATACGTTCTATCCCATTCACAGAAGTAGAGATACCGCGCTCGCTGAGCAACACTACTTTCTTTTCCATTTCGGCGGCAGACAAGCCGGGGTAGCTCCAGATAACAGACACTACGGGGATGTCTATGACGGGAAAGATATCTACCATCATGTATTTGATGGACATGACCCCCATCATGAGTATGAGAAAGGCCATAACCCCTACCGTATAAGGCCGCCTTAACGCTAATCTAACTATCCACATTACTTTAAAAAATTAGGTTTTGAAACTTGCTGCCTTACTGCACACAATTGCGTGTGTGTAAAAAGCTGTACTTCAATGAAAATAAAAAACGGGGCTGCTGCGCCACTGCATATAAAGGCAGCCCTACCATAGAAATGAAGGGATCAGACCTGAATATGTCTCAATCGAAGGTAAAGCGGTACAGTGCCGGGATCCCCGGTGTCTTGTACATAAAATACATGCTCCTTTTCCTTTTTACGGGTGATGAGCAAAAAAACATTAACAATAAAGACAGGCAATAAAATCGGCGCAAGATCATTGCCCCCTGAGCGCGTGTTGGCCGGTGGTTTGGGTATCACAAGGGCCAGGTTGTGCCTGTCTGCGGTGCTGCACTCTTTGCCCTGGGGGATGCCGAGCTGGGGGTGAGATGCGGATTCGACAGGAGGAAACTGCTTGTAGAGCTGCATCCGTATGTATTTCTTTACCGGGCAGGAAAAAACGACAAAGAACATAGCAAGCCCCATCCATAATGAACGGCTGAGCCCGGATGCCTTGTATCGGTCGTTTTGCATAAGCAAGTGCGAAGTTATGTGTAATAACATATATCTAAGTGCCGATGCCCTTAAAATCTTTCTTAATGAAGTCTTAAAACCCTTCATGTGGGTATTTTAGTTATTATATAAGTTGTAGCAGGCATAAGCGCGGCCGCAGGGGATATTGAAAATGTATATGAAAGTGTTAAAAGACTGTATTGCTTGCCAGTATTGGTTTTTGAGAGATATTGAATACATCTTATTTTTGGCAGGTAGTGCAAAATGTAGTAAATTGCAGGGTATAGTTATTAAAAGTTTTGCACATTTTATTAAAAAAATAAATATTCTTATCTACCCGCTTATACTTCATCGGTTATCCACAGCCATGTTAATTTCTTTCTGTCTCAAGGCCGTATGTTTTTGATAATTTAGCTGTCCCCTATAAGAAATTCTGAAACCGATAATAATTAACTGCTAAATAATATTTACTCATGAGTGCCACAACTAATAAGGGCTTATCCTTCGACCGCCACTACACCCGCGATGGAGTTAGTCCGTATGACATGTTTGAGTACGACTATCGTACTTCGACTATCCGTAACCCAAATGGGGAAAAGGTATTTGAAATGACCAATGTGGAAGTACCGAGCCACTGGTCGCAGATCGCTACAGATATACTGGCGCAAAAATATTTTCGTAAAGCAGGTGTGCCGCAAGTAGATGGTACGTTGGGCCGCGAGACTTCTGTAAAAGAAGTGGCGCACCGCCTGGCAGACTGCTGGCGCACCTGGGGTTATAAATATGGCTACTTCTCTTCGGAAAAGGATGCGCAAGTATTTTATGACGAGCTGGCCTATAGCATATTACAGCAAAGCTGCGCGCCTAACTCGCCACAGTGGTTTAATACCGGCTTATATAACAGCTATGGTATTAACGGCAAGGCACAGGGACACTATTATGTGGACCCTACGACCGGCACACTGGAGCGCTCGCAGAATGCATACGAACGCCCCCAGCCACACGCCTGTTTTATACTGAGCGTGGATGACGACCTGGTAAATGATGGTGGCATCATGGACCTGTGGGTACGTGAGGCGCGTATCTTCAAATACGGATCGGGTGTAGGCACTAACTATTCTAATATAAGGGCAGAAGGCGAAAAGCTGAGTGGTGGTGGCACATCGAGCGGGCTGATGAGCTTCCTGAAAATAGGCGACCGCGCAGCGGGCGCTATAAAGAGTGGTGGTACTACCCGCCGCGCCGCCAAGATGGTGTGCCTGGACCTGGACCACCCGGAAGTAGTGAACTTTATAGACTGGAAGGTAGAAGAAGAAAAGAAAGTAGCCGCACTGATAGCAGCAGGATATTCTTCGGATTACGAAGGAGAGGCATACAGAACAGTATCCGGACAGAACTCTAATAACTCGGTACGTATCCCTAATAAATTCTTCAATGTACTGGAGAATAACGGAGACTGGGAAATGACCGCCCGCAGTACCGGAAAGACGATGAAAACCATACCTGCAAAGGAACTGTGGGACAAAATATCGTATGCCGCATGGCGCTGTGCCGACCCCGGTACACAATATGATACAACGATCAACGAATGGCATACCTGCCCAGAGGGCGGGCCGATCAGGGCTTCTAACCCATGCTCGGAATATATGTTCCTCGACAATACAGCATGTAACCTTGCCTCGCTGAACCTGCGCCGCTTCTATAATGAAGACACCTGCAAGTTTGATGTTGAAGGTTTTGAATATATGGTAAGGCTGTGGACCGTGGTGCTGGAAGTATCTGTGCTGATGGCACAGTTCCCATCGCCTGAAGTAGCACAACTGAGCTATGACTACCGCACATTAGGACTAGGCTACGCCAATCTCGGCTCGATGCTGATGGTGAGCGGCCTGGCGTATGACAGTGAAGAAGCCCGTGGTATAGCAGGCGCCATCACAGCCATTATGAACGGTGTATCATATAAGACATCTGCTGAAATGGCGAAGAGCCTGGGTGCATTTCCACGCTACGCAGAAAATAAGGAGCACATGATGCGTGTAATGCGCAACCACCGTGCGGCTGCTTATGATGCTGCTGAAGCATACGAAGGACTGGAAATAAAGCCACTCGGCATCAATGCCAAGTATTGCCCTGACTACCTGCTGAAAGCAGCTACCAAGGCGTGGGACGAAGCAGTGCAACTGGGTGAACAATATGGCTACCGCAACGCACAGGCTACCGTGATAGCGCCTACCGGCACTATAGGCCTGGTGATGGATTGCGATACTACAGGGCTGGAGCCTGACTTTGCACTGGTGAAATTCAAGAAGCTTTCGGGTGGTGGTTATTTTAAGATCATCAATCAGTCTATACCTGCGGCACTGAAGAAGCTGGGCTATACGCCGGAGCAGATGGATACGATCGTGAAGTATGCCAAGGGACATGGTACTTTCGCGGGAGCGCCTTTCATCAATCACCAGAGCCTGAGCGAAAAAGGATTTATAGCAGAAGAGCTGAAGAAGCTGGACAATTCAGTAGAAAGCGCTTTCGAAATAGGATTTGTATTCAATCATTATAACCTGGGTGAAGAATGCCTGCAGCGCCTCGGCTTTACACCGGAGCAGTATTTTGCACCTGACTTCAACCTGCTGGAATCATTAGGCTTCTCTGATGCTGAAATGGACGCGGCCAACGATTATGTGTGCGGTACTATGACGGTAGAAGGCGCACCATACCTGAAGGCAGAACACCTTTCTGTATTCGACTGCGCCAACAAGTGCGGCAAGAAGGGCGAACGTTTCATACATGCACATGGCCACATCCGTATGATGGGCGCTGTGCAGCCTTTCATCAGCGGCGCGATCTCTAAGACGATCAACCTGCCGAATGAAGCGAACATAGAAGAAATAAAGGATTGCTACCACCTGAGCTGGCAGTTGGGCCTGAAGGCTTGCGCACTGTACCGCGACGGATCTAAGCTGAGCCAGCCGCTGAGCAACAAGAGTGATAAGAAAGTAAAAACAGAAGCCATAGAAGCGGAAGCAGCAGCAGAGATCAGCCAGATCGTGGACATGAGCAAGCTCACCGTTCAGGAACTGTTTGAAGAAGTGAACCGCCGCGTACAGGACAGCCCTGATACACAACTGAAACGCGAACTAAGCCGCATTGTAGAACGCAAGCAACTGCCTGCAAAACGCCGTGGCTATACCATAAAGGGTAAAGTAGGCGGACAGGCACTGTTCCTGCGCACAGGTGAATATACCGATGGTACATTGGGCGAAATATTCATAGACATGGCCAAGGAAGGCGCTACGATGCGCAGCCTGCTGAACAGCTTTGCTGTAGCCATCTCTGTAGGTCTGCAATATGGTGTGCCGCTGGAAGAGTATGTAGACAAGTTTGCGTTTACCCGCTTTGAGCCATCAGGTATTGTGGATCACCCGAACATCAAGAATGCCACATCGGTACTGGATTATATCTTCCGCCTGCTGGCGTATGAATACCTGGACCGCGAGGACCTGATACACGTACCGGACCCGAATAAGCGCCCGCACATGGAAGAAGTGCAGCAAGCTATACAGCAGGAACTATCGCGGGTAAGGGTAACAGCGCCGCAATCGCAGGTACAGAAATCAAAGCCGGTGACCGCACCAATGGCTGTGGGCGTGAGCGCACAAGCAACTGCAGACATCAAGAAGCTGATGGGTACCAGTGCCGACGCGCCTGCCTGCCGCAACTGCGGCAACATCACGCTTCGTAACGGTACATGCTACATGTGCCCGAATTGCGGAACGACTACCGGTTGCAGTTAATTAGTTAAAAAGGTAAAAGAGTTATAAGTGAACCACCGCGAGAGCGGTGGTTTTTTTGTGGGAAGGAATTGTTAAGCTCTGGCAGAAACCATTTTTGTATTTAAAAAACACATAATTTTGATTATAGAAGTCGTGATAAAATCAGATCTATGAGACAAGTAACATTAAATATCCCTGATAAGAAATACCCTGTTTTTATGAAACTCATAAAAAGCCTAGACTACGTTAATGATATTGATGTAGAAAAAAAGGAAAAAGAAGAGATATTAGACGGGATAAAGCAGGCATTTAAGGAAGTGAAACTTGTAAAGTCGGGGAAACTTAAGGCTAAACCTATCAATGAGCTGTTAGATGAGTTATAAAATTGCCTCCATTCCTCAGTTTGATAGAGATGTAAAAAAGCTGGCAAAGAAATACCCATCTATCAAAAATGATATTGCAATACTTGCCAAGGAGTTGTCAGAAAAACCAAGAGAAGGAGATGCTGTATTTAAGAATTGCTATAAAGTAAGAATGGCAATTGCTTCCAAAGGAAAAGGGAAACGAGCCGGGGCAAGAGTGATAACATACATCTTAATTCAGGAAACAACAGTACTTCTGTTATCGATCTACGATAAGTCCGAAAAAAGCAGTATCAGCGACAATGAAATATTGGCCCTGATAGACAATATAGATATGTAGCTAATCATTGTTCAGTAGATGTGAGTACATATTTAGAAGCCAAAAGTGAAAACCTTAAAGTGAACCACCGCGCGAGCGGTGGTTTTTTTTGTAGGGGATTAGTGTATTTTTACTTTTATGAAATATGTTGATGGTTTAGAATCAGCCCGCCTCACCACTCGCTTCCTCACGAAGGAAGATGAGGAGCCGTGGATGGAATATTGCAGCGATCCTGTGGCTACGAGGTTTACGAGTATACCGGGCAAGACACCGGCTGAGCTGGCGCGCTTTATGATAGAGGTGGGGATGAAGCGGTATGCCGAGGGCAGGCTGGGCCCACAGGTATTGCTGAACAAGGAGACGGGTGAAATGGTGGGTATGTGTGCCTTGCTGGTGCAGGAGCCGAACGGGGTAAGGGAGATAGAGGTGGGGTATCATTTGCTGCGGAGGTTTTGGGGCATGGGGTATGCTACTGAGGCTGCGCAACTGCTTCGGGACTATGGTTTTGAAAATGGTGATATGGACTCGATCATTTCTATTATTGATCCGCTGAATGTGGCCTCGCAGGCGGTAGCGCTACGCAATGGTATGCGGCTGAGCGAGCGAGGTGTTGAATTCAAAGGGAATACGTATGATATTTACAGGATAACAAGGGGTGAGTGGGAGCAATTAAAAGCCAGCATGTGAATTTAGGATTTTAAGGGGAGGATGGGTTTGTAGCCGCTTATTTTTTCGGCGCTATCAATGAATAGACCACCGAGTCGAGGTATTGGCCTTCCCAGCAGAAAATTTCTTTGAAATAGGCTTCGCGGATGAAGCCATTTCGTTCCAGGATCTTTATCGATGCATTGTTCAAAGGGCTTGCGATCGCTTCGATAGAATGAAGCCCCATAGTATTAAAACCGTAATTGAGTAAAGCTTTCAGCGCTTCGCTCATGATGCCTTGCCCAAAGAAATCAGGGTGCATCATGTAGCCTATCTCTGCCCTGTCGTGCTCTTTGATGAGCCGATGAAAACTTATGTGGCCCATCAGTTTCGGATCACCTTTTAAGGTCATGGCCCAGGTTACGCCGTCATTATCGGTTACCATTTTCTTCATTTTTTCGAGCAGGGTGAAAATGTCTTCCATGCCGTTTGGCCTGGGCCTGCCGATATATTTCATCACTCTGTCATCAGTACGCAAGGAAAATAATTCGGTTGCGTCGTCATTTGTGAACTGTCGCAGTACCAACCTGTCGGTGGTGAGAATGGGAAAGGGGGTGAAGTTGACTTTCAGCATGTTCGGTCTTTGTGGGTGCGAGGAGCGAATAAATTACAGAGTCTATAAAGCGCCCGTTAAAAAAGTAGTTTTCTTTAAAGTGCGCTTCGCGTGTAAAGTTATTTCTTTCCAGCAACCTGATCGATGCAATATTTTCTTTGTCTACATTGGCCTCAACAGAGTGCAGGCCAATGGTATGAAATCCGTAATCGAGTACAGCAGTTAATGCCTCCTGCATGATGCCTTTGCCCTGCATAGATGGGTACAGCCCGTATCCTACCTCGCCCCTGAAGTGCTCTTTGGTGAACTGGCGGTAGCCGATGAGGCCGATAACAGCAGAGTCGCCTTTCAGGGTGATGGCCCAAAGGATGCTTTTTTTGCGCGCCCGGGCAGTTCGCTGGTTTTGGATATAGGTTAGTATCTCATCATAATTTTTTGCCGGAGATTTGCCTGTATATTTCATTACCTCTTCGTCAGACCGAAGGAAGAATACTTCAGGTATGTCGCTGTCGTATACCTCCCGAAGCATGAGCCTGGGCGAAGTAAGAACCGGAAAAGGATCAAAGTTGAAATGAAGCATCATACCCCATAATGTTTTTTTGAATAAAGTATAATAGGGTTGCTGGTCATATCAAAGATAAACGGTTTTATTAAATATTCATAATGTATAGAACGGTTTCAATTAATAAATTATTGCTGCATATTTTGAATATAGTTAACATTTTATTGCTTTTTTTCGGCACATAAATTGAAAGAAGAAAAGATTATGTATTATTTTCACGCCACTAAACAAAAAATATGATGAAGCTTAAAGTTGTATTATTTCTATTTATTGCCCTGGCGCCGGTTTTCGCGAAGGCGCAAGGGTGCCTGACCATTTTTTCGGAGGACGGTGACAAATTCTTTTTGGTGCTCAATGGTGTAAAGCAAAATCCGGCGGCACAAACCAATGTGCGGGTAGACGGATTGACCAATGAATTTTATAACGTTAAAATAATTTTTGAAGACGTGTCTAAAGCTGAGATAACCAAAAATGTACCGGTAAAGGACGCAGGTACCGGGCAATTTGCGGATATGACTTACAAGATAAAACACACTAAGGATGGCGAATTGAAATTGCGCTACTTCAGTGCAACACCTGTTCAGGTGAACTACAGCGCGCCTCCTGATATGTATTCTATGCACTATGGCCAACCTGCGCCTACGACCACAGTATCGCAAACCACCACTACCACCACCACGGGCAACCAGGTAAATGGCAGTGTGTCTTTTGGCGCAAGCGGCGGCGGCGTGAGCATTAATGTAGACCCCAACATGAATACCACTACCCAAACCACACAGACGACCACTACCACTTACAGCCAATCAGGCTCTGATGGTAGTGCAGGCATTACGCCTGTTTCGGCACCTACATGCCAGTACCCTATGGAATATGGTAGTTTTAATTCGGCAAAGGGCACGGTGGCCAATGCGAGTTTTGAAGACACTAAATTGTCTACTGCAAAAAGCATTTTATCGGGTAACTGTATGAGTACAGACCAGGTAATCGCTATCTGTAAGCTTTTCGGGTTTGAAGAGACAAAACTTACGTTTGCAAAATTTGCATACTCTAAGACAACCGATCCGGGTAATTATTTTAAGGTGGGTAATGTATTTAATTTTGATGCCAGCAAAACAGACCTGAATAATTTTATCAATAATGGTGGACGATAGGGTATAGTGAGCTTTTCTTATTTATATACCCCTGCAAACCATGCAGGGGTATTTTATTTCGGCTACTTTGAATGAATTAGGATTGCATTAAGAATAATAATTTAATCTTTGTCAGTTACGAGCAGTCCAATACCGGGGTATGGAAATTGTATGGCTGTATCGGGATGGCAGGTTAAATCATAAAAAGTCCGCTAATTGAGAATATTCATTTATTTAGCCGCCATTTTACTGTGGCTATTTTCATCAATTACTGTTTATGGCCAGTTGGATGGTATTCCTATCCCGCAGCCGGAGGCTTCTGTAGATACTGTTGTAAAAAAAATAAGCCCTGATACCACCGATTACCGCGCGCAGATGGATGTGGTGGATGTATTTCATAAGCTGTTTCATAACGGAGTCGCTAACCGGGTGGATACGGGAGAAGTGAAGTCGAAGAAGTTGCGTATTGCGGCGGTGCCAGCCGCCGGGTATACCTTACAAACAGATTTTGCAGCGATATTAAGCGCAAATGGCGCTTTTTATGTGAATAAAGAGGCCAATCAATCAACCATTCTTACCAGTTTCACATATACAGCAAGGAACCAGATCATACTGCCTGTGCAAACGAACATATGGACTGTGGGTAATAAGTACAATATAGTGGTAGACTGGCGTTACTTATATTTTCCATCGTACACATACGGGTTGGGTGGGTATACCAAAAGCACAGATGGATATATCATTGACTACTCAACAATACACCTGCACCAGGCG
This sequence comes from uncultured Bacteroidota bacterium, assembly GCA_903877645.1. Lineage (GTDB taxonomy): Bacteria > Bacteroidota > Bacteroidia > Chitinophagales > Chitinophagaceae > Nemorincola. The sequence goes on from CAIRES010000017.1 coordinate 44,539, forward strand.
TTGCTACGGCAACTGGCTGAAGATATGTATGCCGGTATAGGCTACAATATGGATTACTACTGGAATATTAAAGAAGTAAACCCACCGGGTAATAAAGTCACTGACTTTGAGAATTACGGCTTTTCCAATACGGAATTTGCATCGGGCTTCACGTTTAATTTTTTGTACGATACCCGAAAAAACTCCCTTAACCCGCAAAAAGGAAATTTTGTCAACGTGATCTACCGACCTAACCTGACGATCTTTGGTAATACCGCATCATGGCGCTCCCTGGTGGTAGACCTGAGAAAATATATACCCTTCCCGGCAAGCTCGCATAATGTGCTGGCCTTCTGGAGCTACGAATGGCTGACCATAGATGGCAAGGCGCCCTACCTGATGCTGCCTAATACAGGTGGCGACCCATACAGTAATACGGGCAGGGGCTATATACAGGGCAGGTTCAGGGGCAATAATATGGCCTACATAGAAGGTGAATACCGTTTCGGGATCACGAATAACGGGCTGCTGGGCGGCGTAGTGTTTGCCAATGCACAATCATTTACAGAGACCACATCCAACCAGTTTGAAACAATAGCCCCCGGGTGGGGTGCAGGGCTCAGGTTGCGGCTCAATAAGTTTTCGAGATGCAGTGTGGCGCTCGATTATGGTTTTGGGATCAATGGTTCCAGTGGCCTTTTTGTGAACCTCGGAGAGGTTTTTTAAATAGCACATTTTGGAAGATCTGAAAAAATTTCTTGACTCAAAATTGTTAACGTATAACAAACCGGCCTTTATAGTAGGGGACCCGGTAGTCATTCCACACTCATTTACACTAAAGCAAGACATAGAGATAGCCGGATTGTTTGCTGCGGTATTGGCATGGGGCAACCGTGCAACTATTATAAACAATTGCAGGAAGCTGATCCACCTGATGGGGGATGCCCCACATGATTTTATACTGAACCATAGAGAAAGTGACCTGAAGCCGTTCATCCATTTTGTACACCGTACATTCAATGCCACCGACCTCCTCTATTTCATTTCATTCCTACAGCATCATTACCGCGAATACTCATCATTAGAAGATGCGTTCGTGCCCGGTAAACAATACAAAGAAGACAATGTAGAACAAGCCCTCATTCATTTTCATGACTATTTCTTTTCGATAGAGCATCCTGCGAGAACAAGGAAGCATATTGCCACCCCCGTGCGCAATTCAGCCTGTAAACGCATTAATATGTACCTGAGGTGGATGGTGCGTAAGGACAAGAGCGGCGTGGATTTCGGGATATGGAAGAAAATAAAGCCCGGCCAGCTCGTATGCCCGCTGGATGTGCATGTGGCCAGGGTAGCGGAGCGGCTGGGGCTGATAGACAATATCAAATCGAACTGGACGAATGCACTGGTACTTACCGAGCGGCTTAAAGAGCTGAACCCGGCCGACCCTGCTGTATACGATTATGCTCTTTTCGGGTTGGGGGCAGAGGAGCGTTTTTAACACAGCATACTGTAATACAAAACCGATAAAGCGATTTAGATAGGTTTTATCTATTTTTGCGGCACTATGGCAAATGAAAGTAAGCTGCAAAACATTATTGGACATTGTAAAGAATACGGATTTGTATTCCAATCGAGTGAGATATATGACGGCCTGAGCGCTGTGTATGACTATGGCCAACTGGGTGTGGAACTGAAGCGCAACATCCGTGACTACTGGTGGAAAAGCATGACGCAGATGCAGGACAATATAGTGGGCCTTGATGCAGCCATCTTCATGCACCCGACAGTGTGGAAGGCCAGCGGGCATGTAGATAACTTCAGCGATCCGATGATAGACAACAAGGATAGCCAGAAGCGCTACCGTGTGGATCATTTGATAGAGGGCTATGCGGAGACCCTGGATAAAGAAAAGGGCGAAGCGATATTGGCACAAATGGACCAGTTGCTTGCTGCGAATGACTTCGTGGGATTAAAACAACTGATAGACGACTATAAAATAAGCTGTGGTGTAAGCGGTACCTGCAACTGGACAGAAGTGCGCCAGTTCAACCTGATGTTCTCTACGGAGATAGGCTCTGTGGCTGATGAAGCTAACGTGATCTACCTGCGCCCGGAGACTGCACAAGGTATTTTTGTGAACTTCCTGAATGTGCAGAAGAGCGGCCGTATGAAGATACCCTTTGGTATAGCGCAGACAGGTAAGGCATTCCGTAATGAGATCGTAGCAAGAGGATTCATATTCCGTATGCGTGAGTTTGAGCAGATGGAGATGCAGTTCTTCGTGAAGCCGGGCACACAGCAGGAGTGGTATGAACACTGGAAAGCAGCCCGTATGAAGTGGCACCTGAGCCTGGGTATACCGCAAGACAGTTATCGCTTTCATGACCATGTGAAGCTGGCGCACTATGCTGATGCGGCCTGTGATATAGAATATGATTTCGCAGGCATGGGCTTTAAAGAAGTAGAAGGTATACACAGCCGCACCGATTATGACCTGAAACAGCACCAGCAATTCAGCGGTAAGAAGCTTACGTATTTTGATACTGATATCAACCAGCATTATGTACCGTATGTGGTGGAGACATCTATAGGCCTCGACCGTACAGTGCTGATGATATTGAGTGCAGCGTATAAAGAAGAAGATCTGAGTGCAGAGGGCAAGGAAGACAGCCGTGTAGTACTGAGCCTGCCGCCAATGCTGGCTCCGGTGAAACTGGCAGTATTGCCACTTACCAAGAAGGATGGACTGCCGGAGATAGCGAAGGAGCTGATAGACCAATGCAGGCCATACTTCAAATGCTTTTATGAAGAGAAGGACAGCATAGGCAAGCGCTATCGCAGGCAGGATGCTATCGGTACTCCTTTCTGCATCACTATAGATCATCAGACCAAAGAGGATCAGACAGTGACCATACGCCACAGAGACAGCATGACACAGGAGCGTATAGCACTGGCGAGTGTGAAGGATATGGTAATGGATAAGATAAAGATGTTTTAATGAGGACTCATTGATCTGTAATGGAAGATAATATACTCCGCGAAACATCAGTTGCATTGCAGCATGACTGGGGCTTGCAATTGCCGGATCAATTATCAGAAGAGGCGATACTTCATTTGCTGGCGCAAAAAATTATTGGTGTATTGGAGCGCGGCCCGGAAGTTTTTTTTCAACTGATGTACCGGCTGGATGTTTCTGAGAAAAAACTGAATGAAGTAATGCTGGACCAGGATGTAGTAGCGAAAATAGCGAGGTTGGTGTATGATCGCCAGTTGCAGAAGATACAGAGCAGGCAGGCGTTTCGAGAGAGTAAAGATGATAATGACCCTGAACTAAAATGGTGATGCTATTGCATCACCATTTTAGTTTTATTAACCCACCAGGCAGAATTAATTCTGAGTGTAATAGTATTTGAAATAAACAGTAACGATATCTCCGTTGATCACTACAGCAGAAGGAGTAGTTGGCAGTATGGCCGCATTAGGCAATAGGTTTAATTGCTGAAAGCCAGTAGAGTTCAATTGATAAGCCTGGTCAAAAGTATAAGTGCCGTTTGAGTTGGTGAACAGCGCAACCTGGTCTGGCTGGTTGTTCTGTAAGTCTGTCATGCTAAACGTCATCACCAATGTTGTATTATCACTAGGTAGCAATGAAAACGTAACCGCAATTGCTTCAGGGTCAGATGAATTCGCAATGTCTGTAACACCTTCCACGCAAACACCTGCACCAACGCATACGCCACCTCGTATTTGCGGCCTTCCGAAAGTTAAACCCGAAGAATAATTATCTGCGCGAGCCGTGCCTGCTGCACAAAGTAAAATGAGTCCGAAGAACGAAGCTTTTATTAGGGAATGTATCTGTGTTGTCATAGTAATTCAATTTAGCCAATACAAAAGTAGTATATTTTCAGTATTTCGTTAAAAGATAATATGCTTAATTAAAATTTAGATATAAATATATTTTGTTTATTGCACTATTTGATAAAGAATATGAATATTTTTTTTGTAGCTTAGCATTTCGTAAAAATTCTGATCTTTTTGCATTTAGTACTTTGTTAGAGCCATGAGAATACACGCTTCCTTCAAAAATGGGTTGGCTTTATCGTCGCTGGTATTGTTTGTCCTGTTTTCTAACTATTCATTTGGCCAATCTGTAAATAATGCCGATTCTGTAATTGCTTCGGTCCAGAACCTGTCATCTGATTCGGATAAGGTGAGTACGCTATTGGATATGGTATCAAGGGCGTATTGCGAAGATTCTGTGTATAAACTTACGGTCGCCAATGAGGCAAAGCGACTTTCTGAGCGGATAAAATGGTATCATGGTACTTACCGCGCCAATACTACAATAGGCAAGGTATACTTTGAATGTTCGCGTAATTACCCGAAAGCGTTCCAGTTCTTTGAAAATAATGTGCAGTTAGCTGATGCAAACAGCAATAAGAATGATGAGGCGATAGCCTGGGAAACTATTGGTAAGTACCATCAGCAATTATCAGATTATCCATCGACATTGGCAGATTTTGACAAAGCGCTGGAAATAAAGCCAAGCCCCGACGTGAAGATCGCTATTCTGGCAGACAAAGGAGTGGTGTGTAACCAGATAGGTGCTTACAACCAGGCTTTAGAGAGTTACGATGCTGCGATGAATGAAATTGAGACGCTGGAAAAAGAGAAAAAATATAACACCATTGATGATGCCACAATGAAAATAGCACTATACATCAATAAAGGGGAGTTGAATCTTTCGAAGAATCAATTGAACCAGGGGCTGGAGATGTATACCAAGGCAAACGAAATGGCTAACGCCATTAAAAACAAGGAGTTTGTGGTGAGCAGCCTTATAGGTATGGGAAAAGTGTTTACCCAAAAAAATGACTACGACAAAGCGATCACTTTTTATCACAGCGCCCTGGATAGCAGCGTTGGGCTAACGAATTTTAAGTATGAAGTACGTGTACTCAATGAGTTGGCCAACAGCTACCTCAGTAAATGGGCGATACCCAATGCCCTGGCTTATGCAGACAGCTCGTTGAGGCTGGCAGAAGCACAGGGGTATGTAGATATGCTGTCGAAGTCGAACGCTACGCTTGGGAATGTATATTTGAAACAGGGGAAGTATGACCTGGCCGTATTTTATTTGAAAAAGGCGCTGGAGATCGCCAGGCAAACGAGGATACCGGAAAATGAGAAAGACGCACTTTCTTTGTTAACAACAGCCTACCAGCAAAGCGGACAATGGGCAGATGCTTTTAAAACTTTGAATGATTATTACGCAGTAAAGGACAGTCTTGGAGTCATTGCCAATGAGAATGAATTTACGCGGAGGACGATGGAGAAGAATTTTAAAACGAAGCAGGTACAAGACAGTACCAACCAAGCCATTATTTATGATAACAAGATAGGCAGGCAACATGTGTATACTTACTCGAGTTTTGTTGCTACTGTGCTAATAATGCTGCTTGCCTTTTTTATCTACCGAAACTACAATACCCAGAAGAAATATAATGAGCTGCTATCAAAAGAAAAGGAGCGCCACCTTGCCCATATAGAAGCACAAAGCAATGTGCTGAGTGATATAGCCCATACGCAGGCGCATGATGTGCGTGGGCCGGTGGCTAGCATACTGGGCTTATTGCAACTCTTCAATCATGAAGATCCCACAGATCCCATTAATAAGGAAGTGATAGATAAGATGAGCATAGCTACTGAAAAGCTGGATAACGTGGTAAAGGAAGTAGTATACAAAGAGAACAGGCTGCGGTACAAAGACGGGCCTGATAAAAAATAAAATGCCATTCCCCGGTATAGTATATCCCTGAGCTATTTTTTGGAAAATAGTATGAACAACAAAAAAAAAATCCAGGGCATTGATGGTGCGCCAACACCCAATGCCGGTTCATTTCTGATGTTTCGCAAGCCTTTGCTGTTACTGCTCATTATTTCTTTTCTTGTTTATGTAAATACCCTCAACAACGGTTATGCACTGGATGACCTGGGGGTGATCAAAGAGAATGCTTATGTGGCAGAAGGGATGAAGGGCATGCCCACTATCCTTACCTCCCCATACCTTAAAGGATTCAGGATAAATAATGACGCTACTGCCACAAATGACCTGTACCGGCCTTTGCCGCTGGTATGCTTTGCGATAGAAAGACAAATATGGGGCGATTGGCCCGCAGGCAACCACCTGATCAATATTCTTTTGTTTGCTGCCTGCGTGGCATTGTTGTTTTTATTTCTTGATGCCCTTTTTGATGGCAAAAAAAGAAGCGTGGTATTTATTGCTTCTTTGCTGTTTGCAGTACATCCTATACATACAGAGGTGGTGGCCAATATTAAAAGCAGGGATGAGCTGCTGTGTTTCTTTTTTGCATTCTCGGCTTTGTTTCTTTTTTTGAAATATGCATTATCCGGTAAGGTATGGCCCCTATTGGCTGGCACTATCTGTTTGTTCCTGTCTTTGTTGTCGAAGGAGACGTCTATCACTTTTGTGCTTATAGTGCCGTTGGTTTTTTTCTTTTACAGGAATGAAAATAAAAAAAGAAGTCTTTACTTGTCGCTGGTCACAATAGTCATATCGCTGATATTCATCTGTCTGCGGCAGTGGGTGCTGAAGATGAACCATGCGGAGAGTACAGGTGATCCGGGATTTATAGACAATATGCTTGTTGGTGCGCCGTCAATACCCTCTCGAATAGCTACGGCAATAATGATGCTGGGCTATTATGTGCGGCTGCTGTTTGTGCCTTACCCGCTGGTATGCGATTACGGATACAAGACGTTTGATTTTGTTGGTTTTGGGAATGTGTGGGTGCTATTGTCCGTGTTACTATATGTAGGCTTCGCAATAGTGGGAATAGTGCGGCTCATAAAAAAGCGAAAAGACCTGTATGCACTGGCCATATTATTTTTCCTGCTCACTATCGCATTGTTCTCTAACCTGTTTATGCTCATTGGGTCTACAATGGCTGAGCGGTTTTTGTTCTTTCCCTCGGTAGGTTTTTGTTTGTTTATTTCATTGCTGCTGCATCATTGGCTTGCGAGGGGCGAAAGCAACATGCTTTCAAAAAAGATGTGGTGGGTGCTTGCGCCTGTGCTGATTGTATTTGGGGGTCTTGCGATACAGCGCAATTCGGAATGGAAAGATAATTACACGCTTTTTAAAGCTGATGCAGCAAAGTTTCCTCATAATGCCCGGTTGCTGCAATCACTCGGATATGAGGAAACAACAGATGGTGTAGCCGAAGAAACAGATCCGAAGGAAAAAGAACATATTATGCAGGAAGGTATCGGGCATCTGGAGCGTTCAATATCTATTTATCCGGGTAACAGTAGCGCACACAATTACCTTGGCAACTTGTTTGCAAAATTGCAGCGATATGATTCTGCTGAAACCCATTTGAAACAGGCGGTAGTACTTGCGCCTCAAAACCCGGTAGCTATTGGCGACCTTGGTGGCATATACTTTTCACAACAGCAATATGCTAAAAGTGCAGCGCTCTGTAAACGTGCACTGGTGATCAGTCCTGATAATGTGACGATAATGAATAATCTCGCTATGAGTTATTTACAGATGCGTGTTTTTGATACCGCGATATATTTTTCTCAAAAGGCGGTTGAAAAAGACCCGGCAGATCAACTGGCACTTTCCATCATTGCGGCGGCAAAAAAGGAGCTTGCAAAGGATAGCGCAAGCAAAAAATAGCTACTGCTCAATAAGTTGGCTCGATATTTTACATTTTAGATGGGGTAAAATCCCGTTTCGGCAGGTAGCCGAAACAATTTTCTCATTATAGCCGTATATTAGAGTATCAGCATGGGTAAAATAATAGCAATAGCAACAGAGGTACCCGAATATAAGCATGGCCAGGCCGGATTGCTGGCTTTCATGGAGGGTGCTTACGGGGCAGATGAAAAACAGCGGAGGATATTGAAATACCTGTATGATCACAGCGGGATAGATACCCGTTATTCGGTGATACACGATTTTACGCTGCCTGTTGATGAATGGCAGTTCTTTCCGAAGTCGAAGGATCTGGAGCCTTTCCCCAATTTGGAGCACAGGATGCAATGGTTCAATAAATATGCGCTGCCACTCACACTCCGCGCGGCTGAGAAATGTATAGAAGGCGTCATCAACAAAGACCAGATCACACACCTGATCACTGTAAGTTGTACAGGTATGAGTGCTCCTGGCTTGGAGCTTCAGTTGATGGAGGCTATGGGGCTGGCTACTGACACTACCCGTACTGCTATCAATTTCATAGGCTGCTATGCGGCCGTGCATGGCCTTAAAATGGCTAATGACATTGCAAATGCCAACCCTAAAGCGCATGTGCTGGTGGTATGCACGGAGCTGTGCTCCCTTCATTTTCAAAAAACATTCACTGAAGACACTATTGTAGCTCCATTGCTGTTTGGTGACGGTTCGGCAGCGGTGTTGGTAACCAGCGACCTGGCGATACAACCGGGGCTGAGACTCGACAGTTTTTACTCCGAAGTGCTGAAAGATGCGCAGAATAGTATGACGTGGAATTTGTCGTCTACGGGTTTTGTGATGACATTGGCGGGCGATGTGCCGGATATCTTCAGGGCCGATATAGGTAAGATGAAAGACAGGGCGCTACACAAAGCAGGTTGCGCGCATAACGATATCAGGTACTGGTGCATTCATCCCGGCGGCAAGCGCATACTCGATGCGCTGGGTAAGGGATTAGGAATAGATGAAGAAGATATGGCTGCCTCGCGTAAGGTGCTGAAGCACTACGGGAATATGTCGTCGTGTACGGTATTGTTTGTGCTTAAGGAAATGTGGCCTTACCTTATTGAGGATAAGGGGGAGAAAGTATTTGCGGCGGCTTTTGGCCCGGGCCTGACCATGGAAAGTGTGACAATGACCGTGGAATGAGTTTTGCGACCCGGTCATATCAAAAGGAGCTGCTGGATGGGGATGATATCCCTTTCGAGGACATCCGCACCAACATGCAGGAACTGAATACAATAAATAAACTTCTTGGGGGTCACCGAATTACCTGCAAAGGTGTTGATCAATTTCTAGCTAAAGACCGTATTACTATCGCAGAAATAGGCTGTGGTGGTGGCGATAATCTTGCTGCTATTAGCAAAATGCTGCAGGAAAAAAATACCCGGTTTGAATTGTCTGGCGTGGATATAAAGCCGGAATGTATTGCTTATGCCAAAGAGCGGAGTTCGGATGATATCAATTGGATATGCAGTGACTACAGGAATGCAAAGTGGGTGGATGAAAAGCCGGACGTTATTTTCTCTTCTCTTTTCTGTCACCATTTTACGGAGGAACAATTGGTAGATCAGCTTATATGGATGAAGCAAAACAGCCGCAAAGGGTTTTTCATTAACGACCTGCAACGGCACCCGCTTGCATATTATTCTATTAAACTGCTCACAAAGTTATTTTCCAGATCGTACCTGGTAAAGAATGATGCGCCGCTTTCGGTGCAGCGGGCATTGGTGCGAAAGGAATGGGAGCAGGTACTGGCTACAGCCGGTATCAAAAATTACACGATAAAGTGGCAATGGGCGTTCCGGTATCTTATAGTGGTAAAGCATGGATAACGGCACTGTATATGATGTGGCCATTATTGGTGGTGGGCTTGCCGGCCTTTCGGCAGCCATAGTGCTGTCGCGCAAAGGGTATAAAGTATTGGTACTGGAGAAAGATGTGTATCCAAGGCACAAAGTGTGTGGGGAATACATAAGCATGGAGAGTAAACCATTTTTGGAGGGACTCGGTTTGCCGATTGGCGCTATGGCTTTGCCTGTTATTAATAAGCTACAGGTAACAGACACAAGGGGCAATGAAGTGAGTGCAACTTTACCGCAGGGTGGATTTGGCATCAGCAGGTATGTGCTGGATGATGCGCTGGCGCGACTGGCACAACAGGCAGGCGCTACGCTGCTCACTAAGACAAAGGTGGATAATGTGCAGCAGGCAAATGGCGGATATGCCGTAACAGTTGGTACACATAGCTACACAGCAAAGCTAGTTTGCGGCACCTGGGGCAAGCGCAGTAATATAGATGTGAAGTGGCAACGGCCATTTATAACAGGCAAGAATAAAGCGTTGAATAACTACATAGGCATCAAGTACCACATCACCTACCCGTGGCCTGCGGATGTAATAGGGTTACATAATTTTGCAAACGGGTATTGTGGTATATCGCAGATAGAAGATGGCAAGTATTGCCTGTGTTATCTCACTACCGCAGCTAATCTCAAAAATTGCGGGAACGATATAAAACGCCTTGAACGGGAAGTGCTGATGAAAAACAAAGTGCTGGAGCAGATATTCACCAATGCTGTTTTCGATGAAGGATTTCCGGTCACTATCTCGCAAATAAGCTTTGATAAAAAGGAATTGGTACATGATGGTGTGCTGCTTCTTGGCGACGCTGCCGGTATGATAACACCACTATGTGGGAATGGGATGAGTATGGCCTTTCATTCGGCAAAGATAGCTGCAGGGCTGGTCGATGATCTTCTTCAAGGCAGGATAAGCAGGGAGCAAATGGAGCAAGGCTATACAGCAAAATGGGAGAAGATGTTTTCTGCACGCATCACCTTTGGCCGATTGATACAAAGCAAGTTTGGTAAAGAAAGAACAACCTCGTTCTTTCTTAAAGCGGTGAACGCATTGCCGTTTCTGCGGACGCAGTTGATAAAAGGTACGTCAGGCGTGCCGTTTTGAATGGATGATAAAAGACTATTAAATTCTATCAATGATAAACACCTCGGATAGGTGTCATGGTGAGCCTCGTCGAACCATGATTCCGTTATGAACAGGTAATAAGTAATCCTCGTCACCTAAGTTCAATTGCCAATAACACTCAACGGTGCCATGGTTCGACGAGGCTCACCATGACACCTAACTGTATATGTTATGACCAAAATCGATGTGTAATTTCACATAACAGAATATATAAATTCTGCGCATCACAACTCAACCCAAGCCTCACTTTCCTTAAGCAAAGAAATCAACTCATCGACTGCAACATCGCTCGGCACATTTTTTTTCATTACTTCCTTACCTCTATAAAGTGTTATCTTGCCGGGGCCGCTGCCTACATAACCAAAATCGGCATCGGCCATTTCGCCGGGACCATTGACTATGCAGCCCATGATGGCGATCTTCACGCCCTTCAGGTGGTTGGTAGCTGCGCGTATCTTGGCCGTAGTTTCCTGCAGATCGAATAATGTGCGGCCGCAGCTCGGGCAACTAATATATTCCGTTTTGCTGATGCGCGTGCGGGTGGCTTGTAGTATGGAGAAGGCTGTATTGTTAAGGAATTGATTGTTACTTTTTACCTCAAGATAGGTGCGGCCGCTCATGCGGCTGTTGTCGAGGCTGGCAGGTTCATTGGTGAGCCATATACCATCGCCAAATCCATCGAGCAGCAGGCCGCCTGTATCTGTGGCGAGATGTATCAGTTGCTCATCTACTGTGTTCTCCCTGCTTTCGGCTTTCAGTATCACCGGGCAGCTAATGTCCTGCCGCATTAATTCCGTGATCAGTCGCCTTACTGATGCCAGTGCATGGGTATTAGTTGTAGATGCTACCAGTACCACATTGGGGTAGTGGCTGATCTTATCACCCACGCCATCGCGCAGGTCGTTGGCATCCACATCCAGGAAGTGTATTTGCTCTAAAGCCAGGTTGGCCTCCAGGTATTCATCCTGCGTGAGCAGGGGGTAGTACTTGCTTTTGTCTTCGGTGTGCAGCCATGTGCTGTAATCGCAGATCACTTGAAGTGTGCCGGGCAGTGCAAAATCTATGGTTCGGTTGCCTGTGTATATATAGTCGGCAGCGGCATCGCCTATGCTCCACTTATCGGTATCCTCATGGTAGGTGTAGCCTATGGGTATCAGCGAGGCTGCGCCTATGGTTGGTTCTTTACTCAGGTCTGCAACAACAACCGGCACATGGTGAGTGCCTATATGCTGCACCGATACTGTATCCCTGCGTTTGTACCCGAAAGGGTTGTAGGGCAGCTCGGGCGCACTATTTCTCGTGCCGGGATAGCCGGCAATGGGTGCATGGCCCGCGCGGTTGGTGTATCGCTTCACAATATCACGGCATACCGGTATCTCGAATTCGGGGTCTTCGGTCAGCGATACTCTTATGGTATCGCCAATGCCGTCCTCCAGCAAAGTGCCGATGCCGATGGCGCTTTTGATGCGGCCATCCTCGCCGTCACCTGCCTCTGTAACACCGAGGTGCAGCGGATAGCACTCGCCAAATTCTTCATCCATCTTTTGCACCAGCAAGCGGTAGGCCTGTACCATCACCAATGGGTTGCTCGATTTCATGCTGAGTATCACCTGGTGGTAGCTTTCATCGCGGGCTATGCGCAGGAATTCCATGGCGCTCTCCACCATGCCTATAGGCGTATCGCCATAGCGGCTCATGATGCGGTCGCTCAGCGAGCCGTGGTTGGTGCCTATGCGCATAGCCGTGCCATACTCCTTGCATATTTTCACCAACGGCAGGAAGCGGTCGCGGATGCGCATTACCTCTGATGCGTATTCGTTATCGGTATAGTCTATTGTCGCAAATTTCTTTTTGTCTATATAGTTGCCGGGGTTCACGCGCACCTTCTCCACTATGCGGGCGGCTATCTCGGCGGCATTGGGGGTAAAGTGTATATCTGCAACCAATGGTGTAGTATATCCTCTTGCCCTCAGTTCATTTTTGATGTTCAGCAGGTTTTCAGCTTCATTCTTGCTTGGCGCCGTTATGCGCACCAACTCGGCACCTGCCTCGATACAACGGATGGTTTGCGCCACGGTGGCAGCAGTATCCATAGTATCGGTAGTGGTCATGGTCTGTATCCTGATGGGGTTGCCATTACCCAGCAACAGGTCGCCGATCTTCACCTCCCTTGTGGGCAGGCGTTTATATGCTGTGAGAGAGGAACAATAATGCTGCATGAAAATGAAAGTGCTACCGCTATGGGCGGGCGTTTTGCAAAGTTAGCCTAAATATGAAGTAATAATGCGTTGTAAATAAGTGTGGATATGTAACAAAAAGGTAAATTTCGTTGTGCCAATACCGTATAAGTTTGCATTTTTTACCCAAACAATAGTATTTTAGCAGAATTACTACCAAAATAGTTGATGGAATACGAAATAAAACAGTCGGGAAAATTTAAATATGTAGAGGAAGGAAATGGCGAGCCGTTGGTGTTGCTGCACGGCCTGTTCGGCGCATTGAGCAATTTCAAAGACCTTGTCGATTATTTTAAAAATACCCACAAGGTCATCATTCCGTTATTGCCATTATATGATCTCACGTTGCTCGAAACATCTGTTTCCGGCCTGTCGAGGTTTGTAACCAAATTTGTAGAGCACCAAAAATTAAGGGATTTCCACCTTTTAGGCAATTCGTTAGGAGGCCATGTAGGGCTGGTATATACACTGAAACACCAGGAACTGGTGAAGAGTATTACGCTTACCGGCAGTTCAGGCCTTTTTGAGAACGGTATGGGTGAGACGTACCCCAAGCGCGGCGATTATAACTATGTGCAGAAGAAAACAGAGCTTACTTTTTATGATCCCAAGGTAGCGGCAAAGGAACTTGTGGATGAGGTGTTCAGCATCATCAACAACAGGATGAAGGCGCTCAAGATCATAGCGCTGGCACGTTCGGCCATCAAGCACCACCTGGGCGATGAACTGCAAAGCATCAAAATACCTACCTGCCTGATATGGGGAAAGAATGATACCATCACCCCGCCTATGGTTGCCGAGGAGTTTCATAAGCTCTTGCCCAACTCAGAGCTGCACTGGATAGACAAATGCGGCCATGCCCCGATGATGGAGGTACCCGCCGAGTTCAACCAGATATTATCCGGTTTCCTCAGCAGGTGCAGCGCATAACTTATTGTAATACAATTGCCATTTTTATTTCAGGTACATACTATAAACAGTCTGGCAAGCGTTTTGCTGTACATACATATATCAGAGTTGTTACAAAATGAACATAAACCAATTAATATCACCCTCCGTACCCACATTACTGAATGACGACAGCGGCAGCAGTGCGCTGGAGCTGATGGAGGATAATAAGTTATCACAATTGCCCCTGCTGGAGGATGATAATTACATCACCCTGGTGCAGGAGAAGGATGTACTGGAGTGGCAGGATACGGAAGCACATTTATCAACGGGTGAATTTGCCAACTACAAGCCGGGTATACTCAGTGGCGCTCACCCTTTTGAGGCCATGCGCATCATGAACCAGATGAACCTGTCTGTGCTGCCCGTGATAGACCATGAATACAAATACCTGGGCGCCGTAACACGGGATATCCTGCTCAAATACATTACTGAGAACAGTGGCATAGACCTGCAGGGCGGCATTATAGTGCTGGAGGTAGCCCCACGGGATTATACACTGGTAGAAATAGCACGTATTTGTGAAAATGAAGACGTGGCCATAATGAGTGTGCAGGTGCATACTAATGAGCAAGGCATGATGCAGATAACCCTGAAGGTGAACCGCACCAGTGTGAGCGCATTGGTAGCCACTTTTGAAAGGCATAATTATGTGGTGAAGGAATCGTTCGGTGAAGAGCACAACGACGATGACCTCTCGGGCAAATACAATTTGCTGATGAACTACATCAATATGTAAAAACCCCGACCCTAAAGGGGATCATTATTCAAATAGGGGCGCTTGAGCGTGCGTGAATTCCCCCTTGAGCGTTGGATTAGTGCGCGGGCGAAGGGGGCGAGGGGGATGTTTTAATAACATGGATCATGTTTCATTATTGGTTCTAATTTTTATTGAGCAATGATAGCAATAGACAACGTACTGCTGAGCGACGAGATCGTGGAAGAGCAATTTGTGTGCGACCTGAGCAAGTGCAAGGGCGGCTGCTGCGTAGATGGAGATTGTGGCGCGCCCCTGACCAAAGAGGAGACCGAAATAATAGCCCGCATATACCCCAGGATAAAAGACGACCTGGAACCCCAATACATAGCCGAAATAGAAAAGCAGGGCACCCATACCATGGATAGCCAGTATGGCTATGTAACCCCCACCGTGAACGGCGGTATATGCGTATATGGCTATACCGACGAGCTGGGCACCGTAAAGTGTGGCATAGAAAAAGCCTGGAAGGCCGGCAAGGTAGATTTCCGCAAGCCTATATCGTGCCACCTGTACCCCATACGCATAACAGCACACGACGGCTACGAAGCCGTGAACTATGAGCCGCGCCCCACACTATGCAAGCCCGCCTGCAAGCTGGGCAAGCAACTGAAAGTACCAGTCTATGTTTTCCTCAAAGACTCCATAACCCGCAAATACGGCCCCGAATTCTACGGCACACTGGAAGCCGTGGCCAAGAAGATGATGAAGGATAAGGGGAAGTAGGACTGTGCGACTTCTGTTATGATAATGAGCACCTGCATTGCGAGGTGCTTTTTATGTCAAGGAATATAAATAAACACTATCTTTATTAAATAATGTCTATTTATGAAAAATATATTACTCGTTCTTTTATTGTTACCTGCATTTTCCAAGGCGCAGATGATTACAACGTTTGCTGGAAATGGCACGTCAGGTTATACAGGGGAAGGCGGCTCTGCAACTGCTGCAGAAATAGCTAATCCACGAGGAATAGCAATTGCTAATAATGGGAATGTGTACATTGCGTGTTGGGGAGCGGGAAGCCATGTCTTGAAAGTAAATTCTTTTGGAATAATAAGCACATTTGCAGGAAATGGGACTTCAGGATATAGTGGGGATGATGTTGCAGCTACAGCAACACAATTAAACTCTCCGACTACTGTTGCATTCGACAGGACAGGTAACATCTATATTGCTGATGCCGCTAATAATCGGATTCGGAAAGTAGATACATTTGGTATTATTAGCACATTTGCAGGAAATGGGATTTCCGGAAATGGAGGAGATGGAGGTCCAGCAACAGATGCGCAATTAAATTACCCGGCAGGAATAGCTTTTGATGCAGCTGGAAATTCCTATATCGCAGACTATTATAATAATAAGATTCGCAAAATAAACTCATCTGGTATTATAAGCACTTTTGCAGGTACGGGAACTATGGGATATAGTGGAGACGGAAGTGCTGCTTCATCTGCAAAGTTGAATACTCCGGCACGGGTTGTGGTTGATGTAAATGGAGTGGTGTATATTGATGATTACGGTAACAATCGTATTCGGAAAGTGAATTCTGTTGGTGTAATTAGTCTTGTCGCAGGAAATGGGGCATCTGCTTCAAGTGGAGATGGAAATCAAGCGACAGCTGCGTCTTTAACGGGCCCTGTAGGGCTATTTGTTGATGCTGGCAATACTATTTATATCGCCGATTGGGGTGGTAATAGAATCAGGAGAATAGATGCGAGCGGGATAATAAATACAATTGCAGGAACTGGGATCGCTGGTTATAATGGAGATTGCATTGTTGCTACCACCGCTGAATTAAATAGCCCTATAGGTATCGCGCTTGACGCTAGTAATCATATTTTTATCTCAGATTATGGAGATAACAGAGTTAGAGTTCTTAGTTCCACATGTACTCTTGGGATAAGTAGCATTGTTCCTCCAACTAAAGAATTAATTGAAGTATATCCCAATCCAACGTCATCTGAATTGACGATTGCCTGTTCAGAAAAAATAACCAAGATTACTATTACAAACCTTCTAGGCCAAACAGTATTTACCCATGAGTACAATACTGAAAAAGCTGAGGTAAACGTTGCCAACTACCCTGCCGGCATCTACTTTGTAAAAATAAACGGCACAGAAGTACGTAAGTTTGTGAAGCAGTAGCGTGTGCTTTCACATTCCACCACAATATCGCATTACTCGCACATTACCTATATCCAACCCTGGTCATGCAAATACCGTGCTATCTGTACAGCATTAGTGGCTGCGCCTTTGCGTAGGTTGTCGGCTACTATCCAGCAGTTGAGGGTGTTGGGCTGCGAGTAGTCGCGGCGTATGCGGCCTACAAATACTTCGTCCTTGCCTTCGGCGTCCAGCGGCATGGGGTAGCCATTCATGGCGGGGTTGTCTATCACTACCACGCCGCTCTGGTTAGAGAGCAGCTCTTTAATATCAGATTCCTGGAAGTCGTGCTTCAGCTCTATGTTCACGCTCTCGCTGTGGCCGCCCATTACAGGCACACGCACAGTGGTAGCGGTAACACCTATGCTGTCATCGCCCATTATCTTGCAGGTTTCCTGCGTCATCTTTATCTCTTCCTTGGTATAGCCGTTGTCCTGGAATACATCTATGTGGGGTATCACATTCAGGTCTATGCGGTGCGGATACACCCCGAAGCCGTTGCCACCTGCGCGCTGGTCCAGCATTTCTTTTACCGCCTTTTGGCCGGTCCCGGTCACAGACTGGTAAGTGCTCACCACCACGCGCTTAATGCCGTATTTGAGGTGTATGGGGTTCAGCACCATCACCATTTGTATCGTCGAGCAGTTGGGGTTGGCAATGATGTAGTCGTCTTTGGTGAGGGCATGGCCGTTCACCTCCGGTACTACCAGCTTTATGCCTTCCTTCATGCGCCATGCCGATGAGTTATCCACCACGCGGCATCCCACAGCGGCAAACTTAGGTGCCAGCTCCAACGATATAGAACCACCCGCCGAGAACAATGCCAAAGCAGGCTTCATAGCAATAGCCGTATCAGCCGATACCACGCTGTATTCCTTACCCTTATACATTACCTTATTGCCCACCGACTTCTCAGAAGCCACAGGTATCAGTTCGGTAACGGGGAAGTTGCGTTCTTCCAGTATCTTCAGCATGGCACTGCCCACAAGCCCTGTGGCGCCTACAACGGCTACTTTCATTTGTATTAAGTATTGAGAAATTAAAAAGAATGCAAAGGTACTACTAACAAAAGATTTCGTTGATGACTTCCTTTAGTTTTTCGATCTCGTTTTTTTTCAGCTTAGCAATGTATTTGCCTAACCGTATTTTATCAACCGTTTTGACCTGATCTAACATGATCATCCCACTGTCGCCATCAATAATACACGGCACCCTTGAAGGGTAATGTTTCAAGGTATGAGTTAACGGAGCTATAATCACCGTTCTTAAATATTTATTCATTTCATCAGGAGAAATAATAACACACGGCCTTGTTTTATTTACTTCGCTACCGATAACAGGATCAAGGTTAATCCAGCAAACAGAATATTGTTTTATTTCCATGTCCAATCATCAGTATGTTCATCGTTAAATACATCAGGCATCATTAGCGCATCATCGCCATTTTCCGCCATTTCCTTAAAGGCTTTTTCCCATCCTTTTCTCTTGTAGTTTTGTGTGGGGGCCACAGCTGTAATGATAATGTGATGATCTTTCACTTCTATGGATACTTCCTCCTCTATATCGCATTGTGTTAGGATGCTTTTGGGAAGTATAACTCCTTTGGAATTACCAATGTTTCGGATGGTAGTATTCATACCGCAAAGTTATAACTTAGTTATAACTCTTGCAAATTTCCATCAGTAATTACTTCCAGCTATTTGAGTAAGCTGTTTTCCATTTAATCCCCGACCTTTGCGCCCTATGAAGAACCTCGGTTCCATAAACAAATACTTTGTCAAGTACAAATGGCGGCTTTTCCTGGGTCTGCTGTTTGTGGCTATCTCCAGCAAGTTTGCCGTAATGCCCGGCAATGTGATCAAAGACATCCTGAACGAGGTAAAGGATATGGTGGCCGGCAATAAGCCTCATGCCCAGATCATTACCTTGGTGATAAGAGGGGGTGTTACGCTGCTTGCCCTCGCATTGCTCCGCGGCTTTTTTATGTTCATGATGCGGCAAACGATCATCGTTATGTCGCGCCACATAGAGTACGACCAGAAGAACGAGATATACAACCATTACCAGCAGCTCACCACGCGCTTCTACAAAGCCAATTTCACCGGCGACCTGATGAACCGCATATCAGAAGATGTATCGAGAGTGCGCATGTATACCGGGCCGTCTGTTATGTATTTTACCTCGGTGGTGTTCCTGACCATCTTCTGTATATGGGATATGCTTCGGGTCAATGTGCTGCTCACCGTATGTGTTCTGGCGCCGCTGCCGCTGTTGGCTTTTTCTATCTTTTATGTAAATAAGCTCATTTTTAAGAAAAGTACCAGGATACAGGCACAGCTATCGCTACTCACTACTACTGCACAAGAATCTTATTCCGGCATCAGGGTGATCAAGTCGTTTGTGCAGGAAAAAAACATGCTGCGTTTCTTTGAGATCAATTCAGAGGCATATCGCAAAAGCTCCATCAATCTTTCTCTTACTGAGGCAGTGTACTTCCCTGCCATGAACCTGTTCATAGGTGTGAGCATGTTGTGTACCATGCTTATTGGTGGCTACTTCACTATACATGGGCAGATAACTGTGGGCAATATCGCGCAGTTTGTGATTTACATCAATATCCTCATGTTCCCCATATCCAGTATAGGTATGGTGGCCAGTATGACGCAGCGTGCTGGTGCTTCCCAAAAACGTATAGACGAGTTCCTGCACACTGCCCCTGATATTGCTACACCTGCCAATGCCGTAAAGGAAGACATAGTAGGAGCGGTACGTTTTGATGATGTGACTTTCACTTATCCGCATACCGGCATTACTGCGCTTCATCATTTCTCGCTTGCAGTACCTGCCGGCCAAAAAGTGGCCATTATTGGTAAAACCGGTTCGGGTAAGTCCACCATTGTGCAAATGCTGCTGCGGATGTACGACACCACATCCGGACAGGTATTGATAGATGAACGGAACATAGACAAGTACGATATGCACCAGCTACGCAGGCAGATAGCCTATGCGCCGCAGGAGGCATACCTGTTCTCAGATACGATATTCAACAACATAAAGTTTGGTAAGGACGATGCCACGGAGGCCGAGGTGCATGAAGCTGCCCGCATGGCCGACCTGGATAAAGATATCAACTCATTCGCCGAAGGTTATCAAACGATGATAGGTGAGCGTGGTGTCATGCTCTCCGGCGGGCAAAAGCAGCGTATGGTACTCGCAAGAGCCATACTGAAGAACAGCAGCATACTGGTACTGGACGAATGCCTGTCGGCGGTAGACACCCAAACCGAGAAGACGATACTCGCCAACTTGCAAAACTACCTTATAGATAAAACCACTTTCGTTATCACCCACCGCATTTTCACGAGTTGGACATTCGACCAGATCATCATCATAGACCATGGCGCCATAGTGGAGCAGGGTACACATGACGAGCTGATGACCCTGGATGGCCGCTACGCCAAGTTATATCGTCACCAAACCAGCTAGGCGATTGCGCGAGATTTTCCACCACATAGGTACATAGACCACATAGTCTATGTGGTCTCCACTATATAAGTTTGAAGTACACATAGGTGCAATTTCTCCCGCCTATGCGGCCTATGTGCCTCTATGTGGTGGCCCTGAATAACTCCGGTGAGGTCACTTTTGTGATGCCGTATGGTCAAAACGAAAAATATTTTTTTGTATATCCGGCAAATAATATACTTTTGATATCAAATTGATATCAAATAATTCAACTAATGGAAAAGATCATCAAACCTACTAATGGCTATGCGGCCTTGTTTTTATCGTTAATATTTTTTGTGATCAGCGTATGCTGCTTTGTGATTACCGGCAATACGGCAAGCCCGATGTATGTAGCCCCGGCTATCGCCAGTGCGCTCGTCTGCGTATTTATTTGGAAAGGGTTGGTGATCATACAGCCCAATAATGCAGGCATACTTAACCTCTTTGGTAAATATGTAGGAACCATCAAAGACAACGGCCTGTTTTTTGTGAACCCGCTCTACATCACCAATAAGCTTACACAGCGGGTGCAGAACCTGGCCATACCTATACTGAAGGTAAACGATAAAATGGGCAACCCGGTAGAGATTGCCGCTGTGATCGTGTGGCAGATACAGGATACTTATAAAGCGCTTTATGAAGTGTCCGATTACAACGCCTTTGTAAAGATGCAGAGCGAGGCCGCGCTGCGCACACTCACCATGGGATTTGCCTACGATAACATAGAAGATGAAACTGCGCAACTCACCCTGCGCGAAGGAGGGACCAAAATTAACGAGCTGCTGCAACAGGAGTTGGACGAACGCCTGCTTACCGCGGGCATCATCATTAAAGAGGCGCGTATCAGCCACCTGGCCTACGCGCAGGAGATAGCAGGCGCTATGCTGCAAAGGCAGCAGGCATCGGCCATTGTAGCTGCCCGCTATAAGATAGTGGAAGGTGCAGTGGGTATGGTGGAGCTGGCACTGGAGCAGTTGAGTAAGAAGAAGATAGTAGAGCTGGATGAGGAGCGCAAAGCAGCTATGGTCAGCAACCTGATGGTAGTTCTTTGTGGCGAAAGAGGCGCCCAGCCTGTATTGAACACCGGTTCGTTGTACTCATAATCTATAAGCGGGGTGGCAGATAAAAAGACATTTGTATTGAGGATAGATGAGGACGTGTACAAGGCCCTTGAAAAATGGTCGGTAGACGAGTTTCGTAGTGTGAACGGCCAGATCGAATTTCTTATCGATACTGCGTTAAAAAAAGCAGGACGAAAGAAGGAGAAACCCATCAATAAAGAAAAACCGAAAGGATAAGGGCGCAATTGCGCCCCTATCCTTTCGGTTTTTAAAAGATGCCTTAAATAAACTTATTATCCTTCGCTGCCTTTATTGCATCTGCCTTGGAGTGTACATCCAGTTTGTGGTAGATGTTCTTGATGTGCGATTTTACTGTTTCCAGGTCTATGAACAGCTCATCGGCTATGCGTTTGCGGCTTTTACCGGTGGCTATCTGCTCCAGTATCTCTGTTTCCCGGCGGGTGAGAGGTGTAGAGTCGTTGCGCTTAAAGGACGAGATCACCATGCGGGCTATATGGGCGCTCATAGGGCCGCCGCCTTCCATTACTTCGTGTATGGCGGCCACGATTTTTTCAGGGGGTGTGTTTTTGGTGAGGTAGCCGGCGGCGCCACTGCCCAGGGCACGGAATATCAGCAATTCCTGTTCATAAACGGTGAGTATGAGAATATGCGTATCCGGTAGCAGCTTTTTGAATTTGGGCAATGCGTCTATCCCCGATATGCCGGGCAGTTCCACATCCAGCAGTATCACATCCGGGTCGTCATGTTCTATTTTTTTCAGGGCATCTTCGCAGGAGGCATAAGTGCCCGCTATTTTATACCCTGCGGTATTACCGATCAGGAAGGCATACCCTTCGCGTATGGTTTCATCGTCTTCTACGATCACTACTCTTATATCCAGGTCTCGTTTCATGGTATCAGAATTTACATAAAGGTCTTAAATCTTTACGAATAGAAGATCACCTGTTTGACGGTATTTTAAAGGTCAGATTGATGATCGTGCCCTTACCTGGTCTTGAATCAAGGTGTAGTTTGCCTTTCAGGCGCTCAGCGCGGATATGCATATTATTGATGCCGTTGCCTTTCTTTACCGTCTGCTGTTCAAATCCCTTGCCATCATCCTTCAGCACCATTTGCAGCACACCCTTTGTTTTCATGCTCACCACTACTGTTACGTTTTGTGCGCCGGAGTACTTCAGGCAATTGTTCAGCGCTTCTTTAAAGATCATCAGCAGGTTGCGGCTCATATCCATAGGGAGGCGGTAGCTTTGCCATTTCTCTTCTATACCTGTCAGCGAGAAATTCACATCCGTGTCCTGGTACAGTTCCATGCCAAAATCCCTGATGCGGTTCAGGATCTCGTATAGATTGTCATTGGATGGCTTGAGTGACCATAGTATATCGCGTGTGCCGCCATATAGCTGTGCTGTATTGTCTTCTATCTGGTTCAGCAGTGTTGTAGTTTCGGGATTCAGTTCTATTTTGTTTTTCAGTACGTTGGTCAGCACATTGATGCGGGTGAGCTTATTGCCTATCTCATCATGAAAATCCTCTGCTGTGCGCAGCCTTATTTTTGCCTGCTCTTCCGAGCGTAGCTTGGCCAATAGTCTTAGCCTGCGCTGCTTGCGGCTGTTCACAATATATTGCATCAGTATGCCCGATAGTATGCAGGCGGCAAGTATGGCCAGCTTGAACCATCTCGTCTTTTGAAATGGAGTGATGATCTCAAACTCATAGGTCAGTTCCGGGGCTTCCTGCCCGTTAACTCCCTGGCATAGCACGTGAAAGGTATAATTGCCCGGCGGCAGTGCCGAATAGGAAACTGAGTTCGTTGGTGACCAGTCCGACCATGGTGTCTCCAGTCCATCCATACGATAGCGATACTCCACTTGTTGCGCACTACTCAGCGTTATAGCTTGGAAGGTGAAGGAGATATTGTTCTTTTGGTAGGGGAGTTGCAGGTGATAGGGGATGCCATACCAGTTATCTGAGCTGTCGTAGTAGCTGTGATCTATTGTAGCCTCACCCACCAGTTTTACTGATTGCAGGATAATGCTGGATGGGGCAGATGATACTATTGCCGAATGTGGCTGGTAGTGTAGCGCACCATTGGTAGTACCGAACCAGATGCTGCCGTCAGGTAGTTTTAATACTGCGTTCATATTGCTCTCCATCCCGGTGATGCCCTGTGCTTTTCCGTAAAAGGAAACTACAGGTTCGTCACGATCATTCATCTTGATGCTGTGGATCCCGAACCCTGTCCCGGCCCATACGTTTCCATCATTGTCGGTAATGATGTTGTAGATAAAGTCAGAGCGCAGACCATTGTTTTTATTGATCACGAGCGCGCTGTGATTATTCATGTTGTAGCGGATGATGCCGTTATCGCTGCTGCCAAACCATATATTGCGTCCCTGCATCGTGAAGCACTGAATGGCAAAGCTGTCGATAGCAGTGTTGGTTTTAAACGGAACGACGGTGCCTGCATTATACAGTAGTAAGCCACTTTCTATGGCAATGAGTACGCTATCAGCCCCAATGGAAAGAAATGATTGTGCTCCCGTAATGGTTAGATCTACTGTTTTAAAACTGTCATGCTCGTACATCATCACACCCTTGCTAAAGGCGATCCACATGCGCCTGTCGGGGTCCTCATAAAGGCAGTTGATGAAGTTAGAGGGGAAGTTCCGATCAGGAGCTTCATACTGGCGAAAGACATTATGGTCATAAGACCATAATCCCCTGCCCCGTGTGCCTATCCATAACTTTGAATTGTGGGTATAGCACATAGTGGTTATAGCCGGCACAGGATTGGAGGGGAACGACAACGGGCCCACTTTCCCATCTTTAAAAACGTACAGTCCGGCATCATAAGTGCCCAGGAACAGCGAGTCGCGCCTGTTGGTGGCTATAGCCATGATCTGTGCACTCGGCAGTCCCATCGTTTCATCCAGCCCGGCAAACTGTGTGCCCGAGAACCTGAAGATGCCTTGCCCGTCTGACGCCACCCACATATTACCCTCTTTGTCACCGAGCACACTAAAGATGGTATTATCGCTGAGGCCATTATGCTTGTTGTAGTTTTGTACGACATTTCCAGCCAGCTTCACTACTCCATTGTTGATGCCCATCCACAGTGCATCTTCTCCGTCCTGTGCCAGGGAATAGATCACCGGTTGTATGGCATTGGGTTCTTTATATAAAATGTAGGGGAAGAATTGCCCACCCCTCTGTTTGTACAGGCCGCCATTGGTGCCGGCCCATAGTATATTCTGCTTATCCCTGAATATAGACAGTATGGTCAGTGTCCGGCTATTTGGTTCAGCGGGAAGTCTGATGGTATCTGTTGTACTGTTGTGTTGGTGATAGATCACTCCGTCCTTCGCGATCCAAAGTCCTCCATGCTCTGCAAGCATAGCTGATACAAACCCCTGGGGGCCGGGGCTGCGATGAATAACCAGTTTCCCATTTGTGATCAGGTAGATATCACCCTGTGCCCTCCACCAGGTGGTATCGCCAAGTATTTGTATCTGCTGGATATGGATGTTGTTGACAGCGGGTTCAGTGCCGGCCGGTTTATTGTAGTGTTTAAAGGTTTTGCCATCAAATTGGGAGATGGCATTTTGCCCGCCTATCCATATATTGTCTTTCGCATCAGTCGCCACTGCCCATACGGTATTACCCGGCAAGCCGTTTCTTATCGTGTAGTTAGTGAAGTTGCGGCCGTCATATCTCGATAGGCCGCCGAGCGTGCCTACCCATAAGTTCCCGGTTATATCCTGTGCCATACAGGTGGCCTGAGATTGTATCAGCCCGTCGTCCACACTCAGGTTATGAAATGGATAGCGTTGTGCAGCGGCCTGTTGTGCCAGTAAGAGGCACAGCGCTGTGCATGCCCTTTTTATCATTTGAGTTATGTTCCTCTTGCCCGCCATAATTGCTGTGTGAAATTAAACTTTAAAGTGTTTATAAACTACCCGTTTAGGGTGATTTTATGTGCAGATAGCACAAATCACCCGCCTGGGGGTAATAGGCAGGGAGCAAAACCCGATACATTTGGTACATCAACTACCACTGCATGTCTACCCGTGTATTTATCTCGTTTTTCGTCTTTGTTTTTGCGATTACCTGTACAGCCACAGCCCTTGCCGGTACTATATCCGGCAGGGTGGCAGATGGCAGTGGGAATCCACTGTCTTTTGCCAGTGTGTTGCTCCTTAAAGCAAGCGATTCATCTGTAGTAAAGACAGAACTCACCGATGAAAAGGGGGAGTTCAGTCTCACCCTTTTGCCCGACAATAGCTATCTATTGAAAGTGATCATGATGAGTTATGAGACATTTTATTCTGAAAAGCTCAACATGGCAGGCAACAATATCACAGTCTCTCCGGTCACTCTCCTCCCAACTGATACCAAACTCAATGAGGTTACAGTCGCTGCCCAGAAGCCCTTCATTGAGGTGCACCCTGATAAGCTGGTGGTCAACGTGGAGAACAGTATAGTAAGCACTGGCTCCTCAGTAATGGAGGTATTGCAACGCTCTCCCGGTGTCACGGTTGACCAGAACGACAATATCAGCATGAAGGGCAAGCAGGGTGTTACTGTAATGATCGATGGCCGTATTGTGCCGGTGTCTTCTGCCGATCTGGCCAATATGCTCAAAAGCATGCCATCCACTTCGGTGGATAAGATAGAGCTGATCTCTAATCCATCTGCTAAATATGATGCAGCAGGTACTGCTGGCATCATCAATATAAAAACAAAGAAGGATAACCACATGGGCCTCAATGGTAGTGTGAATGCGGGATATGGACAAGGTGTATATGGCAAAGAGAATGCAGGATTCAACCTTAATTACAGGGAAAAGAAGCTGAATGTATACCTCAACTACAATGCCAGCTATCGTACCGGCTTCAGCCATGTAGACTGGAACCGGCAGTACTTTCCGGGTGGAGTATATAGTGGTGCCTACCAGCAGGATAATTATTCGGTACTGAGGTTCAACAGCAATACTGTTGCTGCCGGGGTGGACTACAATCTTTCTTCCAAAACATCCATAGGCATATCCGCCACAGGCGAGAATTTTTTCCTCGGCACCAAGGGCTATTATGCGGCCAAGGTGTATGGTGCCGATAACGCACTCGATTCTCTCTTTGCCACCAACAATACATCTGCAGGTACCTGGAATAATATAGCGCCAAACATCCACTTGCAACATGACTTCGACAGCGCGGGCAGGCAACTGACCGTGGATGGCGACTATGCCATTTATGGCAATGCCAATACGCAGGATTTCACCACGTTGTACACCTTGCCCGACGGAGGCCAGTCAAGGCCGCCGTATATATTGCATGCCGATATTGGCGGCACTACACAGATTCGATCCTTCAAAGCAGACTATGTGAACCCACTAAAAGACAATGCCCGCTTCGAGGCAGGGATCAAGACCAGCTTTGTAACAGCGGATAATTCGCCTAAATTTTATGATCGCAGCAATGGAGGCAACAAGTACGACAGCACCAAAAGTGACCATTTCATTTATAACGAGAACATCAATGCTGCCTACATCAATGCCGCCAAAGACTGGAAAAAGTATAGCGCACAATTCGGCCTCCGTGCGGAACAAACCGTCGTAAACGGCGATGAAAAAATAACAGGGCAAACATTTGACCGGAATTATGTGCAGCTTTTCCCCAGCCTTGCCGTACAGGATCATCTGAATCCAAACAACGATGTTGGCCTCACCGTAAGCCGCCGTATAGAAAGGCCCGGTTATGATGATCTTAACCCCTATGTGTTCTTTGTAGATCCGAGCACTTACAAAACAGGTAATCCTTACCTCAACCCTGCGCTTACTTATGCTGCTGAGTTATCACACACCTACAAACAACGCCTCATCACCACACTCAGCTATAGCCAAACAGACAATGTCATTACAGAGGTCATCAAGCCCAGCACTACACAGGATCGCGTCACAATACAGACCAAGGACAACCTGGCCCGCATGTCGTACATAGGTCTTAGTGGCGCCTATACTATCCCGCTGTTCAAATGGTGGACCAACATCACCAACTTCGATGCCTACTATGCCCGGTATGAAGGCAATTTGTCCAACACCGATCTGAGCGAAGGCAAACCTACTTTCGATATCAATACCAGTAACAAGTTCACTTTACCCAAAAACTGGTCGGCCGAGGTTACAGTGTTCTACCAGGCAGCACAAGTATATGGTTTTCTCAATCTTACGCCTACTTCAATGGTGAACTTCGGTGTGCAAAAGAATATGTTCGACAAGCGGCTGACCTTAAAATTCAGCGCTAACGATATTTTTTGGCAAGGTAATGCCGGCGGTTCATCCTACTTCACCGGTTACCGGGAAACATTTACATCGAAGCACGATACACGGCAGGAGAGCGTATCGGTCATTTATCGGTTTGGCAACCGTACTATTACCCCTGTGAGCAGGCACAGTGGTGGCGCAGAAGAAGAGAAGAAACGTGCAGATGGAAAAGGCGCATGATCTTTCCCGCCCTATATAGCAAATGAGGCTGTCTCCAAACAGCGCTGCCCCGGAACAATTTTGTGTGATACAAGTTCCGGGGCATTCTTGTAAATAAAAAACCGCTCCTTTTGCAGGAAGCGGTTCTTTATACGATGAAAACAGTTGGGACTAAGAAGACTTCTTAGCTGGTTCTGTTTTGTTGGTAGTAGTTGATTTGCTATCCTTAGCGGTAGCTTTTTTGTCTTTAGAGCACTCTTTAGTGCATTTGCCACCTTTTTTGCAGCAAGCTTTTTCTTGTGCGTACGCGCCACCTGATAAAAGTGCAGCTGCAACGAATAGTAATGTGAGTTTTTTCATTGTTTTTATGTTTTAAGATGGTAAAAATAAGGAATTTTTTCTAATAGAAAGTCGTAAAAGCCTGCTAAACTGTTAATTATAGCTATTAATAATGCGCCAGTAAAGTTACGCCACCCTTTACCACGTCCCCAATCTTCACGTCTACGGCAGTGCCGATCGGCAGGTAAATATCCACGCGTGATCCGAAACGGATAAAGCCAAATTCTTCATTCTGGCTCACTACATCGCCCTCTTTTACATAAAAGCAGATGCGGCGGGCAAGGGCCCCTGCTATCTGGCGGAGGAGTATATCCCCCCGGTCATTGCCTATTACCAGTGTAGTACGCTCGTTCTCGGTCGATGATTTAGGGTGCCAGGCCACGAGGTACTTGCCCGGATGGTACTTCATATACCTGATCAGGCCGCTCACCGGGTTCCTGTTCACATGCACATTGATGGGCGACATGAATATGGATACCTGCAGGCGCTTGTCTTTAAAGTACTCCGGCTCAAAGGTCTCCTCGATTACCACCACCTTGCCATCGGCCGGACAGATGATCTTATCCTCGCCATGCACCATATCCCTGTTGGGCATGCGGAAGAACGCCACCACCCAAAACCACAGCAGGAACAGTATGAACGTAATGATGCCCGACAACCAGCTATAAGGGATAAAATGCCCGGCCAGCCAGCCCAGTCCTATCCACAATACTGTTGCAATCAGAATGTATTTATACCCTTCGCGATGGATCTTCATATTTTAAAAATTTGGGACGGTAAAGATAGGTTTTAAAAATGATGTCTCCACACAGCAATACAGGTATAGCTATATCTCACATTCACATAGCCCGCGGTTTTAACTGCGGGTAGACAAAAAAGTATGATTAGAACGGTTTTAACCGTTTACTCCGCTTATTCCTCACCTCATAAAATAATTCAGATACACAAACGCAAACGGCGCTGCGATCAGCAGCGAGTCAAACCTGTCCAATGCACCGCCATGCCCCGGCATCAGCGTGCCGCTGTCCTTTACATCAGCCATACGTTTTAGTTTGGATTCCAGCAGGTCGCCAAAGGTGCCGGCTATGGTAGCACATAAAGCCAGCGCTATCCATGTAGCCATACTGAAGGTTTGCGTATAATAACCCACTGCACAGGCAGCTCCTACGGTAAGAAGCGCGCCACCTACCGTACCCTCCCATGTTTTTTTTGGCGAGATCGGAGAGAAAGGAGTTTTGCCAATAAAAGACCCTACCAGGTAGGCCATCGTATCATTGCTCCAGATCATCAGTATCAGCATGATGGGCAGCAGCATATCCTGCATACGCATGCTCAGCAACAATAACATGGGCAGCGTTATGTACAGCAGTCCCCCTGCCGCCTGCAGCATTGCCGGCAGAAAGCTTTTTTTAGAAAGCACGCTTACCAGCAATAGGGTAGCGGGTATCAGTGGCAGCACCGCCCAAAGCAGCATAGGCCATTGCGGATAAGAGCTGTCAAACAGGTGGTGAAAGAAAAGATTGGGTACAATAATAAGGAGAGAAGATACCTGCACGGCAGCACGCAGTCCTTTAGGACAATAAGTATCGGGATTGATCCTTTGCATCAGCCGGAAATAATCGCGCAGGCACAGGAAATTGATGAGGCATACCAGCCCCAGGAAAGCCCATTCATTCCACAGCAACCCGCCCAGCATGATCGCTGCAAATACGATAGAACTGCCCAGCCGTGTGAAGAATACAGGTACGTTTAATGCCATGAGGTAAAGTTAATCTGCTTTTTCCAAAAGTTCCGCTGCTGTAAAATCCTCAGCCCAGTCATCAGGGAGCGGGGTCTTGTTTTTCAGTAGCAGGTAAAAAGATATAGAGAACAATACAGCCCCTGCGATCACCATGTACACAGGTGTAGAACGGTTATCCGAAAAGCGCTTCACCACGCCGCTAATGCTAGCCAGGTAAGACATTACGATCTGGAAGCCATTAAAAGATAAGTGGGCAGCTATGCTGCACCAAAGCGATCCGGTGAGATAATAGATCACCGCCAGCAGTACTCCTGCCAGGAAGATCGATAGCAGTCCGTAGGGATTAGCATGTGCGTAGGCAAAAACAACCGAGGTAAACAAAACAGGCAATACCATCGTCCGGCTTCTCTTTTTCGCAAAACGCATCATTACGCCTCTGAAGAAAAGTTCCTCTCCAAAGGCAGGTACGATCGCCACCATTGTAAAAGTCAATAAGAAATTACCGAAGGTCGGCATGTTCAGAAAGGCATTCATGGTGTTTTCTGAAATAGCTTGCTCCGCCTTTACAGAAGGGCCGAAGTTGATAAGGCTCATCCCGGTCTCTATCAGTTGCAGTAGCGGCATAGCCCCCAGCATCACCAGTACAGCCAGCATTGGTTGTGTTTTTTTGCCCGGTGCCCTTAGCCCCAGGTAGGCTGCCGGCCTCGGTGTGGTAAAATAAGCAAAGAGCAATGCCGAAGATAAGAACATGAAGAGGCTGAGCACTCCATTGACAACCAGCGATGTATGCACCAATGTGAGCGGGCTTTTGTCGTCAAGGGCAGCCAGTTGCGGTAACGTATATGTGGTAAAATGCGCGAGGTAATATAATATAGAAAATTGCCCCACTCCCAGCATCGTAATGATCATGAGCAGGAACATAAGCAACTGCATACCCCATGGGAAAGTGCGAAAATATTTCATTTTAACCCTAATTAACCGCAAATGTAGCCCAAACGCGTAGGATTGGCTCCATTTTTGCACGATCATAAGAAAATATGAAACGTGGGTATGTAATCACACTTCCCGGAACATGGTCCCGCCTTTGCGGGAGGGATAGGGTTTATCGGCAGATGAGTTCAACAGCCTATGTTAAATCACATTCGTATTTTAATTCGTATATTAGGAGCGCATTATATTTTTATTTATTTTTGTACACTATTATTGATTGTGCATGGGAGAGATACCGGCAGGGCCGCTATTAAGTCAGATAAATACACCGGACGACCTTAAAAAGCTCGGGAAAGATCAGTTGCAACAGGTTTGTGATGAACTGCGCCAGTTTATTATAGACTGCGTGAGTGTGCATGGTGGGCATTTTGGTGCCAGCCTGGGTGTGGTGGAACTTTCTGTTGCGCTCCATTATGTATTCAATACCCCTTACGATCAGTTGGTGTGGGACGTAGGCCACCAGGCATACGGCCACAAAATTCTTACCGGCAGGCGGCAGGTTTTTCATACCAACCGCAAGTATGGTGGCATCAGTGGTTTCCCTAAGCGCAGCGAGAGCATCTATGATACTTTTGGTGTAGGGCATTCCTCTACTTCTATATCTGCAGCGCTGGGCATGGCCGTGGCATCTAAATATAAGGGAGAGCATGAGCGCCAGCACATCGCCGTGATAGGCGATGGCGCTATGACGGCGGGGTTGCCCTTCGAGGCGCTCAATCATGCGGGGGTAAGCGGCGCTAATGTGCTTATCGTACTCAATGACAACAATATGTCTATTGATCCCAATGTAGGCGCACTCAAAGAATACCTGACCGATATTACCACCTCACACTCGTACAACCGCTTTCGCGATGATGTATGGAAGGTGCTGGGCAAACTGCCGACAAAGGATTTTCAAAAGCTGGCCTCTAAGGTGGAAGCAGGCATAAAAGGCGTGGTATCTAAGAGCAGTAACCTGTTTGAAGCGTTGGGCCTGCGTTACTTTGGCCCTATCGATGGCCACAATATTACCAAGCTTACAGAAACACTTAAGGGCCTGCGCGATATACCAGGCCCCAAACTGCTGCATATAAAGACTGTAAAGGGCAAAGGCTACGACCTGGCCGAAAAAGACCAGACGCTGTGGCACGCCCCCGGTACTTTCGACAAGATCACCGGTAAGATCAACAAAAAGATAATCACCATACCCGAGCCACCTAAATACCAGGATGTGTTCGGTCATACGATAGTAGAGCTGGCTGAGATGAACCCGCTCATTATGGGGATCACCCCCGCTATGCCATCGGGCAGTTCCATGAAGTTCATGATGGACCTGATGCCCGACCGTGCCATAGACGTAGGCATTGCCGAGCAACATGCGGTGACACTGAGTGCAGGCATGGCTACACAGGGCTTGCGGGTATTCTGCAATATATACAGCAGTTTCATGCAGCGCGGTTATGACATGGTGGTACACGATGTGGCTATACAGAAGCTCCCGGTCATTTTCTGTCTCGACAGGGCTGGCCTGGTGGGCGATGATGGGCCTACGCATCATGGTGCTTATGACATTCCTTTCATGCGCTGCATCCCGAACATGATCGTGAGTGCGCCAATGAACGAATCTGAGTTGCGCAACCTTATGTACACCGCGCAGTTGCCCGATAATGAATCTCCTTACGTCATCCGCTACCCGCGCGGACAGGGTGTGATGCCGCTGTGGCGCACACCATTCGAGAAAATACAAACAGGCACCGGCCGCAAAATATGTGACGGGCAGGAAGTAGCTATACTCACCATAGGCCATCCCGGCAACTTTGCGGTGTCAGCATGTAAGATGCTGGCATCAGACGATCTGTACCCCGCGCACTACGATATGCGCTTTGTAAAGCCGCTCGATGAAGCTATGCTGCACGAGGTAGCACAGAAATTCACCAAGATCATAACGGTAGAAGACGGCACCATAGTAGGGGGCTTTGGCAGCGCCATCCTCGAATTCATGGCAGCCCATAACTACACTCCCGAAGTAAAGATCCTCGGCATACCCGACCGCATAGTAGAGCACGGCAAACCCGAAGAGCTACACCGCGAATGTGGCTACGATGCCCAGGCTATTGCAGATGCCGTACGCGAGATGGCACATACCAAGGTGCTGGCGGAGATCATTTAGAACAAACGGAACTGCAAAGTTATAAATCAGTAGCCCTGGCCTTTAGGCCGGGGTTTATTATAAAATACCGATGGCTTTAGCCGAAAGGACCGCGAGGATGTAGCCAGAAGGAGAGTAGATGCTAAGTATAGGCTTGCAATTACAGCCTTTTTTATTACATTTATAATATGGAAAATCAAGAAGAAAATATAGAGCATCGGTGGATAAAAATAAACCCTGATCACAGGCCAGCTGTAGGGCACGCGATATATTCCACATTCAACCCAGAAGACGGTGGTATACTTTACTATGTCAGAAAAATTAATGATGTTGGGTTTACAATACAATCTAATGGCAATAATGATGGAGAAATTCCAGAAGACCAACGAATAACATTGTTTATCCCATACAACCTAATTCCAGTTACCAATTTTTATGTGTGGGACAGACATAGGGATAATAATTATGAAATTGACGATATATTTTCAAACTGAAACACTACCCAATTTCAGGTTATCCAATTGAGCGTAAAACTGAAAGTTAAAACAAGTTACCTCAACATAGTTAAGTTGCCTTTGCAACTTTCTTTCCGACCGTCTTTGAATGTTACGTTAATCTCATAAACATATATTCCTCCAGGCTGATCAATGCTATTACATGTGCCGTCCCATCCTTGATTTTTGTCTGAATTTATTTCATAGACTAATTGACCATAACGACTATATATTTTCATATTGAAAATTTCAATATTTTCAAATGATATTTGTTGTGGGAAAAATAAACTTCCTTTGCCAGCCACAAACGCATTAGGCATTCGTATTGACGTACAATAATTATTATCGTATGTGGAAGGATTTTGCTTGTTCTCATTATGATATTCATTTTGAGGAATAATCGCCGTTGCTGTATTGTTTGTTGTACGAGGTACCTCTTGAATTTGAGTGGTTATTGGAGGTAGTTCATATTTCTTGGGTTCTTCTACCAAATAGGTGTTTATCCTATCTTTATATACACCTTTTAATTTCATAAGAGCCTCGATCCCAATTGCTATATTTCTACCGGCTAATGTTGCATCCTCACCTTTAAATTTTGCTGTAGTAATAGCAATTAATTCTCCTTTTGCATTAAACAACCCACCGCCACTACTGCCATGTGCTATTTTAGCATCGGTTTGAAGGATTTTTGTATTGTTTACGATAAAGATGTTTGTAATTCCGCCATGTGTAAATTGGTTTATATTTTCAATGTCATCAGGAGTTCCCATGGCCCAAACATCGTCTCCTTTTTGCGGGATTACTTTGCTTATTTTTATTGAAGTAAAGAGGAACTTATTGCTGTTTTTTATTGTAAATTTCACTAAGTCGAGATTCTCATTTTCTCCAATAATTTTGTTCATGTCATATTCAGTTCCCTGTTCCGTCAAAATCTTCACATAGTAAGCATCTTTTAAGACGTGATAGCACGTAACGCAAATTCCTGTTGAATTGATTATTACGCCGCTACCCCAACTCTTTAAGTTATTAAAATTATCATAGCACTCTACTACAACTACGGATTTTTCGAGAAGTTGTGCATTGGGGTGGGTAGATGTATTTTGTCCAAATGATATTATTGCATCTAAAAAGATGGAGACAAATATGCAGAGAGATTTATTCATTGTGATAATAAAATTAGGTACAATTTATTGAAAATAAAAGTACACAAATATTACTCTGACATTTTCGCCGACGTCGGTGTTCTTCATCAACGTCCTCGCACAGGCAGGTAACACAACCAATGCCTCTTTTCAATACCTACTAACGACTAATTTCGCCAGTGTTGGTATCCCTTGCCAAAGAGCCTGTGCAGGGCACGGAGTACTCCGGAAGACTTGCCTTTAAGTCAAAATCACATTGCTAAGTCATACTTCAATGGAGGGACTTCAGACTGTTTACAACAATTCATAATGGATTTTGTATATTTGCAGGTATGAACAGTAAAGTAGCAAATACAATAAAGAATATGGTAAATGCAGTGTTGCCGGATTCGCGTGTTTGTCTATTTGGTTCACAAGCAAATGGTCAAGCTAATGAAAATAGCGATTACGATCTGCTCATCATTACCCCTGATTTGTTTACACCCAAAGAAAAGCTTAGCACAAGCAGCAACCTCCGTAAGGCGATCATTAAAGCAATACACGCGCCGGTTGACCTCCTATTATACAGCGAAGCTGAAATAAAGGAAAAGCAAGAATTACCTGGGCATATAGTTCGTTCAGCGATGAGGGAGGGAAGAATATTATGACCGGGGCGTTGGAAGAATATATTAATGCATGGTTGCTTAAAGCTGAGCATGATATACTCAGCGCCCAACGCTTGCTGGAAATAGAACCTATGATATTGGATACCGCTTGAAGGCTTTTCTTTGTTATCAGCGAAATGATGTTAAAAAAACACACGATATAGATTTTCTATTGAACGAGTGTGCGGTTTTCGACCCCGTTTTTGATACAATTGATTCTCTGAATCTTGGCGATTTTGCTGTGCAAGGTCGCTACCCGGATTCCGGAATACTGCCGGATGTTGCAGAAGCGCAGGCTTTTTATAAATTGGCGATACAAGTTAATACATTGGTTAAGGAAAGAATTGTTTTTCCTCAGTAGTATTTACGCCATCATCAATATCACTGCGAGGTTCGCTTCTTCAGCGAGAGGGTCGCGGTTGCCTCATGCTCCTCACCTTACGTTCCTTGCTAAACTCTTACGGCCTTAGCGTTAAAAAATCACAACACAAGCCCTTGTGTCCTTCGTGAAACCTTTGTGAACCTTGTGTGAACCGTAAAAATAAGGGCACTGATCAAATAGAAATATCTCCTGACTATCTACTAACGCCTTATTTCGTAAACTTATACCCTATCCCTCGTATCGAATGAAAGTGGCGCGGATTTCGGCTGTCCTTTTCAAAAAATTTGCGGAAGTTGAGGATGAAGTTGTCTATGGTGCGGGTAGTAGGGTATACATTATACCCCCATACGATTTGCAATATCTGCTCGCGCGATACTACTTCGCCCTCATGCTCCACAAGTAGTTTCAGCAGTGCGGCCTCTTTCTTGCTCAGCTCCTGTATCTTTTTGTTTTTATCAAGGCACTCATGCGCGGCAAAGTCTATTTTGCAGCCATCAAACTCATAGACATCGCCCACCGCCTGCGGCTCCTTTATTTTCTTGTTCTTAGTGATCAACTTGTCTACACGCAGCAATAGTTCCTCCAGGTTAAATGGTTTGGTCAGGTAGTCGTCCCCGCCTTTCTTCAATCCTTCCACCCTGTCTGCGCCGCTGTTGCGTGCCGATAGGAACAGGATTGGTACGTCATTATGCTGCATCCTGATGGTCTCGCACACAGTGATGCCATCCATTTCAGGCAGCATGATGTCGAGCACAATAAGGTCGAAATATTCATTCTTAACCATCTTGATCACGGCGGGGCCATTGTCTACTGTCGTTACTTCGTAGCCTTCCAGTTCCAGGTTCAGCTTCAATGCTTCGCGCAGGCTCTCTTCGTCCTCTGCTATCAGTAGCGATGCTTTATATGATTTAGGTGCCATAGTACGATCGGTTTATCCACATAAAATTAAAGGATAAATACAGGATATGCCAAAGAATTGTGACGAAGCGTTCAATTATAGGCATGAAAAGAGAAGATTAGTGCTTGAGTTTTAAAGGGTTTTGTCTGCCGTCCCAAAATGTTAAAAGAACTATTTCCTTTTTTATTGGTTTAACATGGTACACCAAAGATGTGTGCTTGTGAATAACGGTTTTGTGGATATTATACTTTCTTTTGTGTGTCGCACCCAAATTTGGTTGGGTGACTAACAGGTCAAGTTTATAATTAACACGGTTTACAAAATTGACTATTTCTTTATCAGACCATTCTGTGTGTAAGTAATCAATAATAGAGAAGTAGGTCTGTCTGGCTTCGGCAGACCAAATTATTTTGTAAGCCATTTACTGTAAAGTTTAACCATTTCTTCGTGTGGTATTGTATTGCCTTCATCCATGTCCTTTAATCCACGTTCAATAGATGCTTTTTGAGCATCACTTATATCGTCCCACCAATCGTCTGCCTGGTCAGCTTCTATCATAGCATGAATTACTCGTACCATCCTGCTGTCAGCATGTTTAATATACTCCGTTACTTCTTTTCGTATC
This sequence comes from uncultured Bacteroidota bacterium, assembly GCA_903877645.1. GTDB lineage: Bacteria > Bacteroidota > Bacteroidia > Chitinophagales > Chitinophagaceae > Nemorincola. The sequence goes on from CAIRES010000017.1 coordinate 81,826, forward strand.
GTTTTTAAATTTTGTGATTCCATAGGAGTATGTTTTTTTAATCCGTATTACAAATATACAAAAACATAAAACCAAATATTCTTTTCAAATCTCTTTTGCGGCCGTTATCTATACAACGTTTTTGCCTGCGTTAATTCATATTAAATTAATGCCACCATAATATTCTCTTTATAGTAAAGTCGTCATTTTGTATAACCAAAAGCTTCGCAGAAGAGAATAATGGCTAAGAGAGAAGTGGACATCGTAGTGCTTTCTGATATACACCTCGGCACTTACGGATGCCACGCTACAGAACTCCTCCGGTACCTTAAAAGTATCAAACCCAAAGCGGTAGTCCTCAACGGCGATATCATAGACGTTTGGCAATTCAGTAAACGATACTGGCCGGCCACGCACATGATGGTGGTCAAACACCTCATAGGCCTTATTGCCAAGGAGGTGCCGGTGTACTATATCCCCGGCAACCACGACGAGATGTTGCGCCGCTTCAAAGGCTTTCATTTGGGTTCGCTCCGTATCGTCAACAAGCTTTCACTCAAGATTGATGAGAAGCGTTTGTGGATATTTCATGGTGATGTATTCGATGTGGTGATGCAGCACAGCCGTTGGCTGGCAAAGCTCGGGGCGATCGGTTATGACGCACTGATACTCATCAACAGGCTGGTGAATTATATCTCACTCAAAATGGGCAAGGGCAAGATATCACTCTCCAAAAAAGTAAAGAACAGTGTGAAAGGCGCTGTGAAGTTCATCAATAATTTTGAGGATACCGTTTGCGATATAGCTGCCGGTAACAACTATGATTATGTGATCTGTGGCCACATTCATCATCCCGAGATCAAAGAAGTGAATACGCCTAAGGGCAACGTTACCTACATGAACTCAGGCGATTGGATCGAGAACCTCACCTCGCTCGAATACAATGATGGCCACTGGCGCATCTACAATTACATGGAAGACCCTGTGGCGCAGGCCATAGATATCAATAATAAAAAGCAGCACAAAGAATCGGCCAAAGCAATGATGGCCAGCCTGATGCTGGAGCTCAATGTGAAGCCATCAAAGGGACTGGAAGGAGTGGAAGCTGCGTAAATGATAGAGTCACTTATTACCTCTTAGATACAATGAAGATCCTTTTTGCGATCCAGGGCACCGGCAACGGTCACCTGAGCCGTGCGCGTGATGTATATCCCGCACTTACCAAATATGGCGATGTGGACGTGCTCATCAGTGGCATACAGGCCGATGTGGAAGTGCCCTTCCCGGTGAAGTACCGCATGTATGGCATGAGCTTTATCTTCGGCAAGCATGGCGGTGTGGATATATGGGATACCGCCCGTAAGTTGAACCTGCCTCGCCTGCTCAAAGACATCAAAGAGTTGCCGGTAGAGCAATACGACCTCGTGATCAATGATTTTGAACCGGTATCGGCCTGGGCTTGCAAACGAAAAAAATTGCCATGCATTTCGCTCAGCCACCAATGTGCGGTGTTGCATAAAAATGCGCCAAAACCTAAGATCGCAGACCCTATGGGGCAGTTGGTGCTCCGCCACTATGCACCGGTATCTGCTGCTTATGGCTTTCATTTTAAAACATTCGGCGACGATATTTTTACGCCGCTGATCCGTAAAGAGATCAGGGAGCTGACGCCCGTCGATAATGGCCACTACACGGTGTACCTGCCTGCCTACGACGATGAAACTATCGTGAAGAACCTCTCCAGATTTCCGGATGCAAAGTGGGAGGTGTTTTCCAAGCACAACAAACAACCCTTTACTACCGGCAATGTGTCTGTGCGAAAAATAGATAATCGATCGTTCATAGAAAGTATGGCATCAAGCACAGGCGTGCTGTGTGGCGCCGGCTTCGAAGGCCCTGCTGAAGCCATGTACCTTGGCAAAAAGGTGCTGGTGATACCTATGCTCACACAGTACGAGCAGCAGTGCAATGCAGCAGGCGCCGCAGCCATGGGCGCTACCGTTATCAAAACACTTGATGAGAAATATGTGGCTACGATCAGCCAGTGGCTCAGCGAAGGCAAGCCCATAGCCGTCAACTATCCGGACATGACCGAGGATATCATTGCACACATCATCCGCAAGCACGCATTCAACAAACATACCGCTAATGAAACAGCAGCTTACCTTCCTGCATAGCAGGTTGTGCCAGGTGGCTATACTGGCAACTGAGATATTGATGGCGATGTACTTGTAATAGTCTATTTACCTGTTTTATCGCCGGTTGCAGGATGTTTGGCCCTTTTTATCAAATTCCATTTTATACCTGCGTTCACCAGGTAGGCAGAATTGCGCTGCGTTGCTGTACCTGTAATATTGCCGGGTGTTTTGTAAAAGTTAGTGAGCATATATAGTGCCTCGGGGGATATTACGATGCTGATCTTCTTACTCACGCTGAATTCAGCGTTTAGCCGAACCGATCCGAATATGCTGAACTGATCATAACCCTCCTTGAAATTGTCGATGTGTTGCACGGTTGATGTCCCAATCTCTTGGGCTGTTGCATATAGGTTATAAGATATTTCAGGGCCTATGGTCGGTGTTATCTTCATTTTCTTTCCGATGTCAAAACGGTAGCCGGCATAAAATGGAAACGTAAGGTGGTAATAATACCAGTAGTATTTGGAGTAAGCAGTTGGTAGTCCGCTATAATAGGAGCTAAGTGAATTTTCATACCCGGTACGCAAAAAGGAGATTCCTGCTCCCCAGACAACGCGGCCTGAAGATTTGCCAACCGTGATTTGATATTGATAAGCCATCACATTCGTTGATTGTGGAGTTATGCCCACAGAGTTCTTGACGTGAACACTAGTGATACCTAACCCTACTTCAGGTTGCAGGAAAATAGTTTGAGCATTGCCTTGCATAGTCGCGCAAAGAAGGATCAATAAAAGAAATGGGCGCATAAGGAGTTGTTCGGCGGATTAAAAGTAGCAATATTTTTAAAATGAACAATCGTCCCGCAGCATCGATTGTTTGTTTGCTTAGACAAAGCCAAGCGCGATCAGCCTGCCTTCCAGACCTATAAGGATCAGTCGGAACATATCTTTACATTACACACTAATATAATTAGTGCGCTCTCGGAAAAGGCCCAAAGGACTATTGCTTTGTTTTTTTTTGTTCGGTTTGCTCCGTACTCATTAGTGATTTTTTATTGCCTTTCTGTGTTTTGCGAGTGGCAAAGTCCCATTTTATGCCGGCATTAAATAAATAAGCATAGTTGTTTTCATCAGGATAGTAGGTGGCGTTGCCACGTTTATGTACAATATCGGTTATGGTATAAATTGCTTCAGGGCCTGCAACCAGGGATAACTTTCTAGAAAAGCGATACTCTATACCTATTTGTGCGCTAGCAAAGAAATTAGACGAACTGTAGTTCTTACCGAATTCCTCTCCTTTTTGATTGGATGTGCTGTCGTTGGTATGCTGCTGCCGGGCTAAGTTATAAGATAGCTCGACACCTACGGCGGGTACAACAGCAAGTTTTTCACCAAACCGGAAACGATAACCAATGGAAAAAGGTAACGTAAGATGCGTGAAGTATTCGTACAGAGGGCCTTGTCTCAATCCAAGGGATGCAGCATCGGAGGAAGAAAGATCCCGTTCATATCCGGTAGTAAGGTAGCTTAACCCTATAGATATTTGCACATTGGCGATTCGGTAACCAATATTGCCCTGCACATGGCGGCCAACAACAGGGTTGGTTTTAATAATTGCAGTCGTATATGGCTCCCGGTTTCTCGCATTACTGAAGCCGATACCGTACTGTATGCTGGCGAAATCCACATCCTGGGCGAAAAGGCTCTCAGAAAGAAAAAATGAAAGGAAGATGATCACATATGCTTTCATATAATTAGATTTTTATCAAAGTAACAGTAAAAAGGAAGATTATATTGTCTTTAGCTAAATATTTTTTTACTTTCACCAGTACTTAAATCAAAATTTATGAAGAGAAGTAAGATCATTTCAGGCTTTTTGTTCCTGTTGTTAAGTTCGGTTGCTGCCTTTGCAAAGACCACAGACAGCAAATATGAGTGGAGTGAAGGCAAGTCTGCCGGTTACTCTTACAAATTTGTAACCAACGACCCGATGAAGACGCGCTTCTACAAGTTGCCAAATGGTCTTACTGTCATCCTCAGCCCTACCAGCAAGGAGCCGCGCATGCACTTTTACATTGCCACTAAGGCGGGTAGCAAAACTGACCCTGCTGATCACACTGGCCTTGCGCACTACCTCGAGCACATGATGTTCAAAGGAACACAAAACTATGGTTCGCTCGACTGGGCTAAAGAAAAACCCTGGCTCGATAAGATCGACGCCCTCTATGAAGAGTACAATCACACTAAAGATGAAGCTAAACGTAAGGAAATATATCATCGCATAGATTCCACATCCGGGGTAGCGGCAAAATTTGCTATCGCGAATGAGTACGACAAAATGATGTCTTCTATAGGTGCTAAAGGCACCAATGCCTTTACTTCTTTTGAGCAAACCGTATACACCGAGGACATCCCGTCTAATGCGGTAGATAAATTCCTCAAAGTGCAGTCTGAGCGGTTCAGAGATCCTGTTTTCCGTATCTTCCATACCGAGCTCGAAGCTGTATACGAAGAAAAGAACCGCGGCCTGGATAGCGATCCCCGCAAGGTAAATGAACTGATGCTCGCTAATCTGTTCCTCAACCACAACTATGGCAGGCAAACAACCATCGGCACCATTGAGCACCTCAAAAACCCATCCCTGCTCGAGATCCGTAAGTATTTCAACACCTACTACGTACCCAACAACATGGGCGTTATCGTGTCCGGAGATTTTGACCCGGATGTAATGATCAAAAAAGTAGACCAATACTTCTCCGTTCTACAGCAGAAGGCGGTGCCTAAATACACCTTCAGGCCTGAGGTGCCGATCACCGCTCCTGTTACTAAAGAAGTATATGGCCCCGATGCCGAGTTTGTTTCTATCGGCTACCGCCTGCCGGGTGTACATTCTAAAGATGCCTTGCTTTGTGATCTCGTAGGCCAGGTACTCACCAATGGCCGCGCCGGCCTTATCGACCTCAATCTCGTGAAGAAGCAAAAACTGCTCCGCGCATCTGCCGGCACCGAGGTCCTCATCGACTACGGCTACATGGAATTGCAGGGCACACCTACCACCGGCCAGAACCTGGAAGAGGTAAAGAAGCTCATGCTCGGTGAGATAGAGAACCTTAAAAAAGGAAACTTTGACGACGACCTGCTGGTATCAATTGTCAACAACCAGAAGAAGGCTATGATGCAGCAGAACGAAAAATACGGTTCACGCGCATCTGCCCTTATGGGTGCCTTCACCGGCGAAGAAGACTGGCTCGATGATGTGGCTTATACCGACCGCCTCTCCAAGCTCACCAAGAAGGACATCATGGACTTTGCCAACAAATACTTTGCCGAGAACTACGTAGTAGTATACAAGCGCAAAGGCGAAGACAAGAATGTGGTAAAGGTGGTAAAGCCACCCATCACCCCGGTAGAAACAAACACTAACTCCCAGTCTCCTTTCGTTAAAAACATCATCAACATGCCTGTTGATCCGGTTAAGCCGGTTTGGGTAGACTACGATAAAGATCTCGTAAAAGGCAATGCAGGCCCTGCGCAGATACTTTATGTGCACAACGACGAGAATGGCCTCTTCCGCCTGTCTTACCGTTTTAAGATCGGCACCTGGAACGATAAAAAGCTCTCTATTGCCGCACAGTACCTGCAATTCCTCGGTACGGACAGTAAAAGCGCCGAAGATTTCTCCAAAGAGTTTTACAAGCTCGCCTGCAGCTTCAATATGAGGGCCGACAATGAATACACCATCATCAGCCTCGAAGGCCTGCAGGAAAACTTTACTGCGGCTATCGGCCTTTTAGAGAACCTGCTCACCAACTGTAAAGCCGATGATGAGGCACTCGCTGCACTTAAGGGCCGCATCACAAAAAGCAGGGCAGATGCCAAAAACAACAAAGGTGCTATCATGAGTGGCCTCGTAAGCTATGCCCGCTATGGCAAAGACAATCCTTTTAATAACGTACTGAGCAACGACGAGCTGATGAGCATTACCAGCGCCGACCTGGTAGGCCTGCTGCACGGCCTGTCTGACTACAGCCACCGCATCATCTATTACGGCCCCATGTCTCTTACGGCCTTATCTGCCCAGATGGCTACTGCCCACAAAATGCCGGCGATGTTCAAACCCGCCCCTGCTGCCAAGGTGTATACCTTCACTACACAAACTCAGAACAACGTACTCTTTGCCGACTACGACATGGTGCAAAGCGAGATCCGATGGGTAAGGAACATACCCGGTTACGACCCCGCCAAACAACCCGCTATCGATATGTTCAACAACTACTTTGGCGGCAACATGGGCGCTATCGTTTTCCAGACCATCCGCGAGAGCAAGGCATTGGCTTATTCTACCAACTCCTATGTAGCTGCGCCGGATAAAAAGGAAGACCCTTATTACATCTCTGCCTACGTAGGCTGCCAGGCCGATAAGTTCAATGATGCCACCAAGGCCATGAATGAATTGCTGAACGACCTGCCCTCTGTAGAAAACAACATGCAGGCTGCCCGCTCCGGACTGAAGAAAGATATCGAGACCGAGCGCATCACCGAAGACGGTATTATCTACAACTACCTCGCTGCCGAGCGCAAGGGGCTGAACGAAGACATCCGCAAGAGCATCTATGAAAATGCTGATAAGCTCACCTATTCCGACCTCAAAAAGTTCCATGCTGATAATATGGCCAATAAGCCATACACCTATTGCATTGTCGCCTCAGAGAAAAAGCTGAACCCGGACGACGTACAAAAACTGGGCGTGGTGAATAAAGTATCACTTACAGATATTTTTGGATATTAATATTCGCTATCATTCTTTAATGGGCTGTTTCGCTACGAAACAGCCCATTTTCTATTATGGGAATTCCCCCTTGAGGCTTGGGTAGCGGGTGGCGATGGGGGTGGGGGGATGTAGCTTACACGATTTCATTACTTTTCAGTTAATTAAATATATTTGGAGCGCTTTTTGCTACTTATTATTATTCAACAGTAATGCAGGCCTTAAAGCCTGTTTTACCCAACAAAAAAATGTTTCACATTATAGTACGAAAAGATTATTTTTACACAAACTAATGCTGATCTGCCTGCGGGTGGAATAGTAAAACTTTTGCTTATGATACGTAAACTTACACTTTTGTTCCTGCTTTGCTTTGGTCTCCATGGTATAGGCAATGCCCAAACTTTAGACTCTGTTACTATTTTTCTTCCTTTTGGTACAGATACTACCTGCCCTAGTCAGCAGCTCACCTTCACTGCTGTGCAAAGCAATGATACTTTTTCCACTTCCACTTACCGGTGGTTCACCGATGGTACTTATACAGGTGTAAGCCAGGATACTTTTTACACCACTGCCCTTGTAGATGGCGATAGTGTATGGTGTTGGATGTATTACACCAATTCTGCCGGCCTCGATAGTTTCCGGTCCAATACCATCATCGTGCATCGCAGCGATACCATTATGCCCAGGGTATATATGGCCCTCACTGTAGGTAGCAACCCTGGTTGTGGCTCTGCGCCGCTTACCTTTACCGCATTCCCGGTCAATGGCGGCAATGCTCCCCTTTATCAATGGATGATAGATCGCGCTCCGCTTTCCGGCGAAGACAGCAACACCATTACCCGTCATTTCGTTACCGGCGATACCGTTTCTTGCCAGGTGGTGTCCAACTCTCCTTGCCTCGGCGGATACAACGATACGGTTATCTCCAACTACATTGTTATCTTCCACGATTCGCTCAACCCATCTATTTCGGTCATTGACTCCCTCAACCCGATTTGTGCAACTGAGTTCGACACTTTTGCAGCTGCTTATATCAATGCCGGTATAGGCGCATCGCTCAGTTGGTATGTGGATAGCACGCTCATAACCGGTGTCCTGGGCCCTGTGTATATCACCAACACCCTGCACGATCATGATGTGGTGTATTGCGTGCTCAATGCGCCTGATCCATGTGTCATCAACCACACTACTGTTTCTAATGTCATCACCATGACGGTAATACCCAATGCCGCCTCATCTGCTTATGTGATCATGACACATGGCGCCAACCCAAGTTGCCTTGATTCCCCGGTTACATTTACTCCCTACTATGCCAATTTCGGTACAGCTCCTTCATACGAATGGTACATCAATGGCATACCTGTTTCTACCGACAGTGTGCTCGATACCTTCTTTAGCAACAATGACATCGTATCGTTCAAAGTGAAGGCAACTGATGATGGCTGTTATGCACATGATTCCATATTCACTACGCCTATACTCATGATCCGCGATAGCACACCACCTACACCATTGTTGTCGCTCATAGGCAACCAACTGGTGGTGAACAACGGGGGCAACTACCAGTGGTACCTCGATTCTAATCTCATCGTAGGCGCTATCAACCAGACCTTTCACCCGAGCAGCGAAGGCTACTACTATGTGATCAAAGACAGCGCGGGCTGCCCTTCTATACACTCCAATGTGCTGTATATCTCCCTGCTCGATGTGAAGAACATCGCATCAGCCGGCGCCGTGAAGATATATCCTAACCCCGCATCAGGCACACTGAATCTGGAATGGGGTACTGCCGTGGCCAATATGAAGATGGACATGTACAACATCATAGGCCAGGCAGTATTGCACGAAGACATCAATGGTCAGAGCCACCACGAGACCGACCTCTCCCGCCTGCCCGAGGGCAACTACATGGTAGTGCTGCAAGACAGCAATGGCAACAAAGCCACCTTCAAAATTTACCACAACCAATAATCAGATACCTCATATACATTTTGCAAAGCCGCCCTTTTTGGCGGCTTTGTTCATTTTGGGGGAATTGCTTTATAATATACCGCTATCAAAAATGCCAAATTGCTAAATTGGTACTACATACCCGCAATGGGAATTCCCCTTGCGGGTGGGCTTGTGCGGTGGCGAAGGGCCGGGGGGGATGTTTATTGAATAATATGGATAGCGGCTCATTATTAGCCCTGAAAGGACACAATAAATCACAATAGCTGTTCAAATACATGCTACATTCTGCTCATTCCGCAAATTCTGTAAATTCTGATTCAGACCTCTCTCTACCCGATCAGCCCCAACTGTATCGCCGTCTTCACCATAGCTGCGGCATTCTTGGCACCCAGCTTCATCAGCAGGCTCAGTCGGTGGTTGTCCACCGTTCTTTTGCTCAGGAATAGCTGGTCTGCTATCTGCTGGCTCGTCAGGTTTTGGGCTATAAGTTGCAGCACCTCTTTTTCCCTGCGGGAGAGTACAGGTGTGGCAGCCGTCTGCTTTTTGGCTTGCAGCGTATCCTGTAGCACCTTTTCCTTCAGCGATGCCTCCAGGTATTGCCCGCCCTGGTACAGCACCCTGATGGCTTCCAGCAATATATCCTCGCGTGTGGTTTTAAGAATATAGCCATGCACACCCTTGCGCAGCATGTTCTTAATGTAGTAAACATTGTCCTGGTTAGTAAGCGCCAGCATGCGCACCGTTGGGTATTGCGCACTGATGATCTCTGCCAGTTCATCACCCGTTTGCCCCGGCATTTGTATGTCCAGCAGCAGCACATCGGGCTGTTGGGCCGTCAACCCTTTCAGTAGCTCCCTGCCATTGGTATAGCTCGCTATCACCTCCATGTCCGCGCTGTTGGCCAGTATGTGGTGCAAGCCGTTGATCACCAGCGGGTGGTCATCAGCTATGGCTACACGTATCAGCGCGGCATTATTTTTCTTAGGCGTCATGGCTGTGTGGTTAGGTCTATTTCTATAAATACGGTCGTCCCCTTTCCCGGTGCTGTTTCCAGCGTATAGTGTCCGTTCATGCTGCTTACCCTTGTTTGCAGGTTTTGCATCCCCATGCCCGTTCTCATGGCGTCCTTATCAAAGCCTCTGCCATTGTCTTCTACCGTCACTGTAAGTACTCGCCCGTGCATCATCAGTTGCACTAATGCCGTTGTAGCCTGTGCGTGTTGCACTATGTTGCGGAGTAACTCCTGCACTATACGGTACACATTCAGTTTCACATCAGCGCCAAGCAGCCCGAAGTCGCCCAGTGCCTGGAAGTCTATATGGAGTGTTCCATCTTTCTGCATCGAGTGGCAGTACGCGCTCACCGCCTCCGGCAGTGTTTGTTTCAGCAGCGTTTCCGGCATCAGGTTGTGTGCCGTCTTGCGCAGCTCTGTGCCCATATCATCCAGCAGGGCCAGTGCCTCGTTATAGGCGGGTACATTAGTCACATCTTCTTTGTCGTGGCGTACAGCCATTAGTCGCATCATGGCTGCCGAGAGCGTACCCCCTATGCCATCGTGCAATTCCCGTGCTATTCGTGCCCGCTCACTCTCCTCGCCCTGCACCATACTTTTTAGGTTGCCTATCGTGTTTTCCTTTTGCAGTGTTTTTATCTGCTCCGCCTGTAGCCGTTGCTTATGGCGGGCATTGCGGTATATCACCAGCAGCAGCAATGCCAGCAGCGCTATGCCGCCGCTCACAGCCGCTATCCATATATTCTTGCGGGTGATGTTGCTGTTCTGCGTTGCTATCTGCAACTGGCTCTGTGCTATCTGTTTATCTTTTTCGGCAGTCTGAAATTTTATATCGAGCTGGTTAATGGCTTTCGCTTTTTCCACGCTTATCAATGAATCTTTCAAAGCGTTCACTATGTCCGTGTAATCAAGTGCCTTTTGATATTGACCGGTAGCCTTATATACTTCAATGAGCTTGACGTAGTATTTGATGTATTTATCTTTGAAATTGTGGGCTATCACTTCCTGTAGTGCTGTTACTAAAATAGTTTCGGCATCTTTATATTTATGCAGGTGGTACCACGCATCGCCAAGGGAATAAGATGCGTCGACCGCTATATAAGGAAATTTGTCGCGGGCAATTGATATCGCTTGGAGGAGGCTGGAAACAGCTTTATTATAATCACCAGCTTCGATATAGGTTTTTCCCAGGTCGTTGTCGGCAATTGCCTCAAGGTCGGGCTTCGCTATTTTTCTGCCTATATCCCCTACTTCCATAAAATATTTCTGCGCGCTATCCGGCTGATGTAGGCTGTTGAAATATTCTCCCTTATAAGTATAGGTATTAGCCAACTGATAATATAATTTACCCTTCAACGAGACTCCTTCAGCTTCGTTAAAATAGCCTATAGCTCTTCCAGGCTGGTTTAGCCGCATATTGACAAGCCCAAGACAATTATAGATATTGGCAGCAGAATTTGTAGGTGTTTCGCCCATCGCCTTTTTTTGCTCTCTCAGTGCTGTATAATAATATTCGGAAGCTTTGATATATTCGCCCTCATCAAAATAAGACTCCCCTATGTTTGCATAACACCACGCTACTGCATCTTTTTTAACACACTTGGCTGCCCAGGGCAAGGCTTTTATTGTTGTATTGCGGTACTGAACATAATCCTCCTTTTCAAAATATTTTATCCCTTTCGTCATCATCCCCATAAATGCCCCTTGTCCATAATTTGCCTTGATGCTTAGTTGTATCACTTTGTCAAATAATACAATTGCAGTGTCCGGGTTTAATTCCTTATAGGCAATATTCAAAAGGTGATTTATAGATGCCGTGTCAGACTTTAATTCCGTAGCATTTACCGTGCCGGCAAATAGAAGAAATAAGATGGGCAGGAAAAGGGCTGAACGCATATATGCTTATAATACCGAAATATACAAAAGGTACAACGAGCAGATTAGGTATTTATACCTAATTTCAAAAGAGGTATTTATGCTAATTTGCAGCAATATAACGGACGTACTTTTACATGAGTAAAAGACAAAAAATGAAAAAGATATTTAAGTTGCTTGCTTGGTGTTACTGTTCTCTGATATGCATGAATACTCATGCACAAAGCTGGCAATGGATGAAGGGCGGGTATAATGGCGAAAGTCACGGATTATATGTCGCTACTGATGTGAATGAGAATGTGTATAATGCAGGCATAAATTTTGGCAATACGCACTTTGGCCCTTATTTAACTCCACCAGGTGCCGGCATAGGAAATTTGGAACTCGTCAAATATGACAGCCTTGGTAATGTGGGATGGCTAATATACCTTAATAGTCCTCTCGGCTCATTTCCCGCAGGGCTTACAACAGACTTATTCGGCAATATATACCTGATAGGAGTTTATCGTGATTCTGTTTGTACATTAGGCAGCCATACATTGATTAATCCTGATTGGCCCGGAAGTGGTTCTGTTCATATGGGCTCAGCTTGCTTTTTCATTGCCAAGATCAATACAAGTGGTAGTATATTATGGACGAAAAATGTAGGGAATGTTGACGATGAATGGGGAAATTTAGGGAGTGATATTACCACCGATCAATGCGGTAATATATTCATAGCGTGTTCGTTTATCAATAATCCTGCAATTGGCAGCTATTCCTTTAGCAACGAAGGCCATACGAATTTCCTGGTGGCAAAACTTGATTCTTCCGGAAGTATAGAATGGGCGAAAGATTTTCCCTCTCGCAAATGGGATTGGCCAACAGGAATAAAAGTATCTGCACTGGGCAACGTCTTTATTTCGGGTATGTTCAATTCTGATACACTTCAATTCGGGACTACTATTCTTACTGATACATCAACGCCGCTAGCGACAGGAGGTACCAAAAATCCCAGTATATTTATTGCAAAACTGGATGGTTCAGGTAATCCGGTTTGGGCAAAAACAAATAAAGGCAGTGCCTATTGTTTTATGTACGGTGGGAACCTGGCAATTGACAACGCAGAAAACGCATTTATTACGGGGGCATATTATGCGGCGCATTCCACCTCATCTGCTTTTTCGGTCTTTGGCTCATATACTTCGCCGCTTATATCCCCGGTAGATGGGGGCGGCTTCGTGGCAAAATATGATGGCCTTGGAAATGTTGTGTGGGTAAAAAATATGAGCGGGGCATATGGTAGGTCGGTTGCTATCGATGCTTGTCAAAATGTATGGCTTTACGGCATGTTTGCTAATGATGATGGCTATGCCACTGGTATCACCGATACTATCGATGGCTATGAGATCCCGGTGCCAATGTACCGGGGACGTATGTCTAATTCGGCAACATTCCTTACAGGTTGGAGCAACAGCGGCACTTACATAAGTACAAGTACATTACCAACAGGGTATGGCGGCGGAGGAGGATATGTTGGAGGATATCTTTATAATATTGGTGTCGATAGGACAAGCAACATATATGTAACAGGTGTTTCTGAGGTAGATACATTCATTCTCGCTGGTGACTCACTCTATAATTCCTTCCATAGCTCCGCGTATAATATGTTTATAGCTAAGTATAGTCCCGCTTTGGGATGCCATTATGAAGCTCCCCCGGTATGCCACCTGGATACAATAGCAGGTGGCAGAAGGATATGTACAGGGGCTACAACAACGCTCAGCGATGACGTTACCGGGGGTAGGTGGAGCAGCAGCAATCAGCTCATAGCTGTTATCGATTCTATTACAGGAACGGTTTCCGGCATTGCTGCCGGTATAGATACGGTTACCTATACCTTGGGCGGCACTTATGTTACAACTACAATAACAGTAAGCAGCTTACCGCCGGCATCCGTCGGCGGAGACTCTGTAGTATGCCTTGGTTCACTCATTACTTTGTCCGATGCCCTTGGTGGTGGAGTATGGGCAAGCAGTAACACAACTGTGGCAACTATAGGTTCACTTAGTGGTATCGCAAACGGTATAGCTATTGGTACATCCATTATTAGTTATTCGTTTGGCGCAGGCTGCACTGTTACCCGGAATATTACCGTAAATCCTTTGCCGGCTGCAATGAGAGGCATGGCTGTATGTATAGGTATCCCGGCTACTATTATTGACGCAACTCATGGAGGTAGTTGGAGCAGCAGCACACCTGCCATACTTACGATAACATCAACTGGCGGATTTGCCGCCGCGATAGCTTTAGGTGTTGACACTATTACATACACTTTGCCCACTGGCTGCAGTACCAGGACAACGGTAACTGTAAATCCATCACCCACTTCAATTACCGGCACAGATCATATGTGCGTCGGGGCAACATCTACGCTTAGTGATGGTGTTGCAGGTGGTTTATGGACATGCGATAGAATGAGCATCGCCACTACCGATTCTGTCACAGGCATAGTGAGTGGTATAAGTGCTGGTGTGGCAATCATTAGCTATAGCATGGGTGTAGGTTGTTTTTCCACAATGACTATTGATGTTAATCCATTGCCTGTCATATATACTCTTAGCGCAGGTGGCAGCTATTGTTATGGTGGTTCTGGTGTCAATATTGAGTTGGGTGGGTCTGAATCAGGTGTACAATATCAATTGTATAAAGACGCATTAGTCCACGGTAGCCCGCTCGCAGGAACTGGTGCTTTACTTGATCTTGGGCTACAGACAAGCGCAGGTATTTATACTGTAATAGCAACAAACACTTTTACCGGCTGCGTAAGCAGTATGACAGGCATTGCCTCAATAAATATACTGTCACAGGACACTATTGCCCATATTTATGATACTTCGGTTTGTTATACATCAGATGCATTTTCGGTATTTTTAACTGAACCCAATGGTAGTGCATACACTTGGTATGATCATACTACCGGCGCAAGCAACTTAATACATACAGGTGGCACATACTGGGCCGCATATAAAGACACCATAGCATGTACCTATGAAATAGATACTTTTCATGTTGCTTTCAATCCTGTGCCACAGCCGATAAGTGGGCCGGGTAACGTATGTGTAGGTAATACGATAGAATTGTCAGATGCTTCCGTTGGCGGCATATGGCATGCTGATTCAATTCGTATAATATCGATGGGTGCAACTAATGGACTGTTTACAGGTAATGCAGCAGGCGTAGCAACGATCACCTATCAATTGTCCACAGGTTGCTTCACTACTATTACTGTATCTGTGCTCCCCACGCCATGCGTCAATTTGGTTAATGAAGTCACAGAAGGCAAAGCAGTCTCCATCTTCCCCAACCCCACCAACGAAACCCTCACTATCAAAACTCCGCAAGGCATATACACTAATTATACGATCACCAACACCGTAGGCCAGGTGCTCCTGCAAAACGAACTAACAAACACCCAAACCACCGTAAACGTAAAAACACTCACCAGCGGCCTCTACTACATTACCCTTCGTGGTGCAAGTGGCAGTATAGTACAGAAATTCGTAAAAATGTAGAATAGGAGATCATCAAATCAACTTTGTGTCCCCGAGTCTTGCCGCTCCTTTCTTCGCCCGCCATAGCTATAGCGAAGGAGGGAGGGGCAAGGCCTCGCCGGTTCGCGCAGGACAGACAGTGAGTAATAATATCCGGCTATCAAAAATTCCACATTGCTGAAATTAAGTTTCATGCTCGCTATGAGAATTCCCCCTTTAGGCGTGGGTTATGTGCGTTGGCGAAGGGGGCTAGGGGGATGTTTTTTTAATAATATTGATAACGTTTCATTATAAACTCCCTTCCTGCCAAGGATGGGGAGACTGAAAATAATAGCGAAGCAGTTATTTTCAGGCAGCCTGCCTGCCGGTAGGCAGGGGGTGGTGGCGCTCGCACCAGGCATCTCGCATACTGCAAGTAACGATATACCCCATCGGGTCATGGAGCAATCATTCATTATATCTATTTTATAAAACCACCCATAACTAAAAGGTGTTGGAGCGTATTCCTTTCTAATTTACCTTTATGCCATCAAAGCATAAATACAGCGTTCCATTCTGTAAATTCTGTAAACAAAAAACGGGAATAAGTAACCAAGTGTAAACCTGTTTCAGGACGATGCACATTAAAAAACAGACTACATGTGCGCGCAACTTTCGTGCAATAGTGCGCAAGAATCTGGCAAAAAGTGAGCAATATTTATCCACAAAATACGCTTAACTAATTGATTGTCAATAAAAATGTGAGCAATAAAGTAGGCAATTGCGCACCACTGCAAAAATAGGCTGATCGGCAGTTATTTGGCTTTAACAAAATATTTTTGCTCCAAACCCAAGATTCCCACGGGGTTTTACGTCTATATATGTGAGTGGTTAGTTTCAATACAGAAGGCGCCTTCTTTTTTAGACTATACAAAGCCACTTTCTCTAGGAGGCCGATAACAGGTGTGACGATGCACCAATAAAATTGAAATATGGAAAATTTGTAGTAATTTACTGTTCAAAGCATCCCGGCCTGTTGCCTGGAGGTGGTTAGCTGATTTTAGCATTTTATGCCCGCATATTCTGAAGAAGAAATAATAGCTGGGTGCCGGAAAAAAGACCGGACAATACAGGAGCACCTGTACAGGACATACTATAGTATGTACCTGAAGGTATGCGCCCGTTATGCTAAGAGTATGCAGGATGCCGAACAGCTGATCAATGATGGTTTCCTCAAAATATTCACGCAGATAGATCATTATAAAAATGCGGGTTCCTTCGCAGGATGGATGCAGCGCATAATGGTGAACACATGCCTCGACTACCTGAGGGGCTCGGCACTGAAGGAAGAGATGGCCATGCATGTGAACGCCATACCAATAGAAGAAACAAACCTGCCCATAGATAATGAGGGGATGGAGCGGATAGAGTTCAAAGAGCTGGTGGGCATGATACAGTCGCTGCCCGCGATGACCCGTACCGTTTTCAACCTTTACGTATTTGATGGCTACAACCATAAAGAAATAGGAGAACAGTTGACAATAAGTGAGGGTACTTCTCACTGGCATGTGCACCAGGCGAGAAATATGCTCCAGAAGAAAATAAAAAAAAGTGAACAACAAAAAGTGACGTATGAAGCCAAAAGAATTTGACGATCTGGTCAGGCAGAAGTTTGATCAGAACGACTTCGGGTACAATCCCCGTAACTGGGATAGTCTCGTTGAGCAGATGGACGGACGTTCGAAGAAACGCAGTTTGATCATGTGGTGGCTGATGCCGCTGGCAGGCGTAGCCGCATCTGTGGCGCTGGCAGTGGGCATATCGCCGATCATGCACGGCAATAATGATGCGCGTATGGCATCTGCTGTACCCGCAAAACATGCCATACACCATACCATAGCAGCCCATACTATGCCCGCACTGGCAGGTAACAGCTACCAAAACACTACCGATATCAATACCACCGGAGCCGATGAAGCCGGAAAGAATACTGCTGCTAAAAACACAAGATCAAAAACACAGCCTGAAGAAACCTTTGCCATAAATATGGAAGCAGCCATAGGCTACACCCCTGTTGGTAAGGCAAAAACACATAGCAAGTTCCGGAATTTCAATACTACCAGGGCGGAGCAACCCGTGAAGAAAGAAACAGAAACCAGAACCGCCTCTGCCGATAAGGCAGGTATGCATACCTTCAGCCCGGAAGAAGAAATAAAGCCGGACCCCAAGCTGTCTATCATCATATCAGGCGGTGTGAGCCATGGCAATACGAATAGTGGTTATGCCGCAGGAGCCACCATCCGCAAAATGATCAATGACAAGGTGTATATAGAAAGTGAAGTGGCCTTTGCTACCAGCACCCAAACCACCGCGCAGTATGGCTACTCTATGCTGGTAAATGTGCCTGCCACCGCCGCAAGGACCACCTCCGCAGGATCATCTGTGGCTGCAGCCCGCACCACAAACACTACCGGCAACAAACAGCCGCTGCCTGCGCAGCAGTGGGAAAATTTCCAGACCACACCGCAGTCCTATAGCCTGTATTATGCGCAGGTCACTCCGTCTATCGGGTGCAAGATCATCAAACGGATGTCTGTAGGTGTTGGCCCCGACTTCCAGCAAATGCTGGCCGACAACCGCCCAACCATCAACTCTAACGTAAGCGAGAACGTGAAAGTGGCCCCTACATTCGATATTGGCTTTGTAGGCAAAACAGAATACAACATTACCCGCACTGTGAAGGCCGCATTGTCATACCGCAAAGGCATCAACAATGTACTTACACCCACTGATAAATACCTCGACCGCGACTACCTGCAGTTCCAGGTACAGTGTGCGATATTCAATAAGTAGATCAAAGTAGCTTGTTATATATACAAAGGCCGTGCATAGCAGGGCCTTTGCTATCTTTGACCGGTGAAGCACAATTACGATACCATCGCCTTTGTATATGACCGTATGGCCGGTATGGTGTTTGGCAATACACTCATCAATGCCCAGCAATACCTTGTTGCCGCCATACCCGCCGGTGCGCGGGTGCTGATAGTGGGTGGCGGCACCGGCAAGATACTGGAGCTGATCGCAGCACAGCATCCTGCAGGCCTCAGTATCACCTACATTGATTCATCCGGGCAGATGATCGCCCTATCCCGCAAGCGCAATGCAGGTACCAATGAGGTAGCCTTTATAGCCGCTGATATACAGCATGTAACGTTAGACAAGCAGTATGATGTGGTGTTTACCGCGTTCTTCTTCGACAACTTCGGGCAGGCAGGCGCAGCGGGTATATTTGGTCAGTTGCATACCCATCTGAAACCGGGTGGGCTGTGGCTTTACGCCGACTTCTGCAACTCGCCTGCAGCCATGCACAAGGCTGTGCTGCGCATCATGTACCTATTCTTCAGGGTGTGTTGCGGTATAGCAGCCAGCACGCTGCCGGATATGGCAACATGCTTCAATAGGGCGGGTTATGAACGCACAGGGATACAGACTTTCAGGAATAACTGGATAACCGCAGAAATTTACCATAAGCAATGAACAATATATCGGGTTACTTTTGCATTATACAAGAAGTTTTTTACTAAAAGAAACACATAATGGATAGGCAGAGAACATCTCCCTTTAGGGCCGGGGTATCAACGGCAACATTTCCCGGCACACAGTACCGTTTTTTTTGCGGGAGGATTGGGGTTTTACTTGCGTTTCTTTTCATAGCTACCGGCAGCATGGCGCAGCAAGCGGCAACTGCCTACCCGCAGAACTACTTTCGCAACCCGCTGGATATACCCATTTTCCTGGCGGGCAACTTCGGGGAGTGCAGGCCGGGGCATTTTCACAGCGGCATGGATATAAAGACCCTGGGTAAGGAAGGCCAGCCGGTACATGCCGCTGCCGATGGCTATATATCGCGCATCAAAATGGAGCCCGGCGGCTTCGGTCATGCGCTGTACATCACGCATCCTAATGGCTATACAACGCTGTATGCACACCTTAATGATTTCGCACCGGCTATGCAGAAGTATGTGGAGAAAGAGCAGTATGCGAAAAAGCGCTGGGATGTGGACCTGCCGCTTTCACCTACCCAGTTCCCGGTGAAGAAGGGGCAACTGATAGCGTGGTCGGGCAATACGGGCGGCTCTACGGCCCCACACCTGCATTTTGAGATCAGGGATACAAAAACCGAGCATCCGCTGAACGCAGAGTTGTTCGGGTTGCCACTTACAGACAATATAGCCCCTGTGCCTACCGAGGTGGTGCTGTACAAAGGCAATGTGTATGTCAGCAAGCCCCTGTTCGTGGGGCTGGAGAAATATGGTGAAGTATATACTGCCGTAAAAACAGACGATTCCACATCACCTGTAAAGAGCGATACGATCACGGTTACCTCTGCGGCTACAGGCGTGGGCATAGTAGTAAATGACTTTATGGATGGCAGCGAGAATACACTGGCCTTTCATACCGCCAAGGTGTTTATGGACGACCAGTACCAGTCGCAAATAACGCTGGATAACATTGGCTATGATGAGAGCCGCTATGTGAATGCCTACGAAGACTATGCTACAAAGCAGCTGCGTAATAAGACCGTGCAATTGCTTTTTCAGTTGCCCGGCAACAAACTCAATATTTTCACTTACCTCAACCCCTACCGCGGCCGGCTGGACCTGACCGATAAAAAGGTGCATAAAATAAGCATACTACTCACTGATGATAAGGAGAATGCCAGTACCATTATCTTTTATGTGAACCCATCCATCATACCACCCAAAGAACCGGAAAGCGACTGTACTGAATTTACCTACAGCAAGCCCAACGTGTATAAGAGCGAGCATGTTACCTTCTCGCTGGATGAGCGGGAGCTGTATGATGACATCTGTTTTAAATTCAGGGCAGAGAATGCACCGGACAAGTGTTCGGATAAATTTCACCTGCACTTTCCATTTGTGCCGCTGCACCACTATTTCTCGCTGAAGATGAAGCCCAACAGGATCATTAGTCCCGACCTGTATACCAAGGTGGCAGCCATATACAGTGATGGCAAGGATGAGAGCGGCAATGCTACCCTGCAGACAGATGATGGCTGGTATGAGGCTGCCGTGCGCAAATTCGGCACCTACTGGCTGGCTATAGATACCATACCCCCGGTAATAGCCTCGCTGCAGCGCAACAACAGCAACATGGCTAAGGCAAAGCAGATCACCTTTGAGGTAAAAGATGATATGACCTCAGTGCGCAAATACGGCGGCTACCTTGATGGTAAGTGGATCTGCTTTGAGCAGCACAGCGATCTGTACTTTTACAAATTTGACGCACACTGCCCGGCAGGTAAGCACAAGCTGGTATTTGAGGCAGAAGATGAGAACGGAAACAAAAATAGTTTTGAGTTGAGATTTACGAGATAAAACCAAGGAAACAATGACACTACAACCAGGAGATAAAGCCCCTGCATTCACTACCACCGACCAGGACGGCAAAGCGGTATCGCTCAAAGATTATATAGGCAAGAAAGTGGCGCTTTACTTTTACCCGCACGATAATACCGAGACCTGCACCATAGAGGCTTGCAACATAAGAGATAACTATGCCGCATTAAAGCAGCAGGATATAGTAGTGCTGGGTGTGAGTACAGATGATGTGAAGAGCCATAAAAAATTCGAGAAGAAATATTCCCTGCCTTTTACCCTGCTCACGGATGTGGATGAGAAAATAGTGAACGCTTACGGCATATGGGCGGAGAAGAAGTTTATGGGCCGCACCTTTATGGGTACGCTACGTACGACCTTCCTGATCAATGAAAAAGGCAAGATAGACCACATCATAGAGAAAGTGACCAGTAAGACGCATACGGCGCAAATATTGGAGGTGTGGGGTTTGTAAGCCACTTATTATATGTATTTTTGCTCTTTAAGTGCAAATAATCAATATTTATGAGAAGACTACCTTACCTTATTCTACTGTTGCTGGTAATAGCTGCCCCCGGCTTCGGGCAGGTGATCAATACTATAGCCGGTAATGGCACGGCGGTATATGGCGGCGACAGCGGGCCTGCCACTGCGGCTGGCTTTGTGCAGCCGTGGGGCATAGCGGTATCGCCAACGGGTAATAAATACATCTCTGACTTTTCTGATAACCGCATCCGCAAGGTGAGCACTACCGGAGTCATCAGTACGCTTGCCGGTACCGGCACAGGTGGCTACTCAGGTGATGCGGGCGCTGCTGTATCGGCAAAGATCAATTCGCCACGAGGGTTGGCGCTGGATGTGGCCGGTAACTTATACATAGCCGACCAGAACAATCATGTGATCCGTAGGGTAACCCCATCAGGTATCATCAGCACCTTTGCAGGTACCGGTGTTTCGGGCTACACTGGAGATGGCGGTTCTGCGTTAGGGGCGCGGCTCTCTTATCCACAGGCAGTGGCGGTAGACCGTAATGGCAATATCCTGATCACCGATCTCAATTATGTCGTTCGTAAGGTGAATAGTTCGGGCATTATCAGCACGATAGCAGGTACGGCGGGTATATCAGGTTATACAGGAGATGGAGGAGCAGCGACAGCCGCTACATTTGCAACGCCCTATGGGATATGCACTGATACGGCAGGTAACATATATGTTGCTGATAACGGTAACCATGTGATCCGCAGGATAAACAGTGCCGGCATCATCAGCACATATTGCGGCAATGGTACACCCGGATACACAGGAGATGGTGGCGCCGCAATTGCTGCACAACTGAATTACCCGATGGGTGTAGTGGCTGATAGCGCCGGTAACCTATACATAGGCGATGAAAGCAATAATGTGGTGCGCCATATTACCCGCGCGGGTATCATCAGTACGCTGGCAGGTACAGGGGTGAGCGGATACAGTGGCGACAGGGGGATGGCGATACTCGCAAAGCTGTCGTTGCCTACTGGTGTAAGTTGCGACGGGCAGGGCAACGTATACGTGGTAGATCATGGCAACTATGTGGTGCGTAAAATAGACCTGACCAACAGGGCCCCGGCGTTTACAGCAGGCGCATCTGCACATATAGTGATGTGCGAAAGCGCACCTGCACTGAATATAGACAGCCTGCTCGCTATCCGCGACTCTAACCTCAACCAAACAGAAACATGGAGCCGCATTGTGGCACCACATCATGGTACTGCAACAGGCTCATATGCCGCGGCCTCAACCGACAGTATTGTTACTCCGCTTGGATTCAGCTACAGGCCAACCGTTGGTTACAATGGTACGGATTCGTTTAAGATCAGGATAAGTGATGGGGTACTGTCTAATACGATCATGATCTATGTAACAGTGAATCCTACGCCGCCATTAAGTCCTATCGGTGGGCGGGCTTATGCCTGTACCGGGCGGTTGGATACACTCACAGATACGGCGTCGGGTGGTGTATGGGCTGCGCAGAACGGGAATGTGATCATCAGCAGCAGCACCGGCGTTGTTGGTGGCATAGCCCCCGGCATAGATACGGTGTTCTATTCTAAAGTAATGGCAGGTTGTACCAATTCGGTAAGCAGGATCATCACAGTGTATCCTACCAGTACCAGCATAGTGGGCGAAACAATTACGTGCAAGGATCATTCTATTACACTCACTGCATCGCCGGCCGGCGGGGTGTGGACCGCAACAGATACTTTGGCCACGATCAACAGCGGCGGATTAATAGATGCGATACACCCGGGATTTGATACAATGGTATATACGATTACCAATGCCTGCGGCGTATTCTCTGCGCAGCACCCTGTTACCATCAATGATATAGTGATACCGTATGTACTGATCACAGCAACTCCGGGCTCTGTTATCCCGCCCGGCGCTACCGATACACTTACTGTGTCTACACCCGGCAGCACCGGGATATTCACCTACCAGTGGCAAAAGAACGGGCTGGATATACCGGGAGCGACAAATGGCAGCTACATCAGCAACGCCTTTGCCGATAACGACTCCATTACCTGCATCGTATACAACCACCCATGTACTTACTATGCCTTTGGCTGGATATACATCATCATCAGTGACGCAGGTGTAACCAGTACCAACATGCCCGGCATAGCCCTGCACCTGATGCCCAACCCCAATAGCGGAGCATTTACACTACAGGGTACATTACCCGGCGCTGCAACACAAGCCCGTATAGAGGTGGCCAATATGCTGGGGCAGACAGTATATACAGATGTAGCTGATGTGCAGAACGGAGAGTTGAAAAAGCAGATAATAATAGGGAATGAACTACCGGAAGGTATGTACCTGCTGCACCTGATCACCAATGATGGCAGCGCAGTGGTGCGCTTTACGATACAACGATAAACACATGAATTGCTGCAAACTAAAAAAAGCTATCACAGAGATAGCTTTTTTTGGTAATGTGGTCAAAAATAGTTGGTGGTTTTCTCAGCAATTATTCATAATATTCGATTGTCAATTTGA